>NZ_JBQQBO010000001.1:0-1016726 GCF_052246905.1 Saccharopolyspora antiqui | reverse complement strand
TGCGCAGCCACGACCGGTGCGGAGCCAGATCACCTGGATGTGGGATGGGTGAAGGGCACCTTTGACCGGGTTAGCCGGTCGAAGGTGCCCTTCACTCGGAACGTCAGAGCACTGTGGACAGGTGCCAGGGGACGAATTCTTCTTCTCCGTAGCCGAGTTCTTCGCTCTTGGTCTCCTCGCCGGAGGCCACCCGGAGGATGTGGTCGAAGATCTGCTGGCCCATTTCGGCGACCGTCAGCTCGCCGTCGGCGATGACTCCGCAGTTGATGTCCATGTCGTCGGTCATCCGCTCGTACAGCGGCGTGTTGGTGGCCAGCTTGATGCTCGGTGCTGGCTTGCAGCCGAACGCCGAACCGCGCCCGGTGGTGAAGCACAGCAGTTGGGCGCCGCCAGCGATCAGGCCGGTGGCGTTGACCGGGTCGTAGCCGGGTGTGTCCATGAACATCAGGCCGTGCCCGTTGATCGGCTCGGCGTACTGCAGCACGTCGACGAGGTTGGTGGTGCCGCCCTTGGCCGCCGCGCCGAGCGACTTCTCCAAGATCGTGGTCAGCCCGCCCGCCTTGTTGCCGGGCGACGGGTTGTTGTTGATGGAGCTGCCGTCGATCTGGACGTGCTTCTCCCACCAGGAGATCCGGTCCACCAGCTTCTCGCCGACCTCGCGGCTGATCGCGCGCCTGGTGAGCAGGTGCTCGGCGCCGTAGATCTCGGTGGTCTCGCCGAACACCGCGGTCCCGCCGTTGCGGATCAGCAGATCGGCCGCGGCGCCCAGCGCGGGATTCGCGGTGATGCCGGAGTAGGCGTCGGAACCGCCGCACTCCATCGCCAGGATCAGCTTGTCCGCCGAAACCGTCTGCCGCTGGTAGGCGTTGGCGATCGGCAGCATCTCCTCGATCCGCCGCACGCCCTCGGCGACCGTCTTCTTGGTGCCGCCGAGTTCCTGGATGGTCATGGCGTGCACCGGCATGCCCGGCGGCAGCCGCAGGTCCTCGGTGAGGCTCTTGACCTGGTTGACCTCGCAGCCCAGCCCGATCACCAGCAAACCGGCGATGTTGGGATGCCCGGCGTAGCCCTGCAACGCGCGGCGCAGCACCTCGAAGCCCTCGTTGCCCCGCCCGCTGTGCCCGCAGCCCAGGGTGTGGGTCAGCGGGCAGACGCCGTCGACGTTGGGGTAGTCGTCGAGCACCCCGGATGCCTCGACCCGGCGGGCGATCATCTTCGCCGCGGTCGCCGAGCAGTTCACCGAGGTCAGCACCGCGAGGTAGTTGCGGGTGCCGACCCGCCCGTCGGGTCGGACGAAGCCCTCGAAGGTGGCCCGCTGCGCGCTGGGCAGGTACTCGGTGGGCATCACTTCCACACCGAACGCGTGTTCCCGCTGGAACTCCTGGTAGACCACGTTGTGCGTGTGCACGTGCTCGCCAGGCTTGATCGGCTGGGCGGCGAAGCCGATGATCTGGCCGTACTTGCGGATCGGCGCGCCCTCGGCGATGTCCACAGTGGCCAGTTTGTGGCCGCGCGGCACCGGGTCGGCGACCGGCACACCGGCGTAGGTGCCGGGTTCGATGTCGTTGCGGGCGATGAGGACCGAATCATCGGCGTGCAGGCGGAATCCCAACTGGTCCAAGTTCGGCGACGACAAACCGGATCACCCTCGTTTCACGAATATGAAATCGTTTCTGCGTGGTGAACCCGATGGTAGTCGTCGAATGCCCAGCTTGTCACCGAAGACCGATCCGTCGGCGGATCACCAGCAGGCTGACGAGACTCGCCGCGGCCGCGAACATCAGGTAGTAGCTCGGCGCCAGGCTGGTGCCGCTGAACCCGATCAACCAGGTGCTGATGAACGGTGTGAACCCACCGAAGATGCTGACCCCGAGGTTGTAGCCGACCGACATCCCGGTGGCCCGGGTCTCGATGGGGAACAGCTCGGCCATCAGCGCCGGTAGCGCGCCGAAGTAGCACGCCTTCAACAACCCGATCAGCAGCATCATGGCGACCATCACGCCGAAGCCGGGGAAGGCGACCAGCAACGCGAAGATCGGGTAGATCAGCAGCAGGATCAGCACGGCGAACACGCTCATCAGCGGAACCCGGCCGATCTTGTCCGACAGGTGCCCGGCCAGCGGTGTGACCGCGGTCAGGACGACCCCGGTGACCAGGGTCGCGGTGAAACTGGTCGACGCGGGCAGTCCGAGTTGCTTGATCGCGTAGGTCGGCATGTAGGTGATCGTGTAGTTGAGCACCGTCGAAACCAGCAGCGCGCCGATCACCAGCAGGATCCGGACCTTCTGGGTGCGCAGCACGGTGCGCACCGGCGACTGCGGGGTCCGCACCGCTTCGGTGAACTCCGGTGCCTCGTCGATGAACCGCCGGATGTAGTAGCCGACCGGACCGACCAGCAGGCCGATCGCGAACGGGATCCGCCAGCCCCACGACTCCAACTGCGCCGGGCTCAGCGTGGTGGTCAGCAGCACCCCGACACCGGCCGACACCAGCGTGCTCAGGCCCTGGCTGGCGAACTGCCAACTCGCCACGAACCCGCGTCGGCCCGGGACGTGCTCCACCATGAACGCGGTGGCGCTGCCGAATTCGCCGCCCGCCGAGAAGCCCTGGATCAACCGGGCCAGCAGGATGCCGATCGGCGCGATCATGCCGATCGTCTGGTACGAGGGCATCAGGCAGATGATCGCGGTGCCCAGCACCATCAGCCGGATCGACAGGGTCAGCGAGGCCTTGCGCCCGGCGCGGTCGGCGTAGGCACCGAGCACCACCGCGCCGATCGGCCGGATCAGGAACGAGACGCCGAAGGTGCCCAGCGTCAGCAGCAGCGACACCGTTTCGTCCTGCGCCGGGAAGAACACCTTCGACAGGACCGTCGCGAAGATCGCGTAGACGGCGATGTCGTACCATTCGAGCGCATTGCCGATCGAGGCGGCCGCGATCACCCGGAAGGGCTTGAGCGGTGCCGCCGGGGCAGTGGAAGTGGCCATCACCGTCTCCGTTTTCGGTTGCGAGCGCGCGATTCGGGCTTGCGCGGTGGGGTGGTGAAAACAAGCGCGAGATCGCCAACGTCCGCGCAAACCCGTTGTGCGGCTGGTGAATCAGCGATCGAGCTCGCCGAGGTCCCAGAACAGCCCGGCCATGATCCGCAGCGCCTCGCGGGCCACCGAGCCGAGCAGGTGCTCGTTCGGGGCGTGCTGCGCGCAGGCCGGGTAGGAGTGCGGGACCCAGACGGTGGGCAGTCCGAGCACTTCGGCGAAGGCGTCGTTGGGCAGGGTGCCGCCCAGGTTCGGCAGCAGCGCGGGTTTGGTGCCGGTGGTTCGCCGCAGCGAGTCCAGCGCCCAGCGCACCCACTCGTTCTCGGGGTCCAGCCGGGTGGCGGCGACGCTGCTGCGCACCTCGATGTCGATCATCGAGAAGCCGTGCTCGTCGAGGTGCTCGCGCACGATCCGCTCAAGGTCGCGCCAGTCGGTGCCGACCACGAAGCGCAGCTGGCAGTGCGCTTCGGCGCTACCGGGGATGGCGTTGACCGGGGCCTGCGGTGTTCCGGCGGTGAACGCCAGCACTTCCAGGGTGTTCCAGCCGTAGACCCGTTCGCTCGGGGTCAGGCCGGGCTCGCCCCAGTCGGCGTTGATGGTCGGGGAGTCCGGGCCGCCGTCGACGGTGACATCGGCCAGCGCGGCGCGCACCGAATCCGGGATCTCCGGTGGACGCAGCCCCTCGACCAGGAGTTTTCCCTGATCGTTGACCATGCTGGCGATCGCGTTGGCCAGCACGCTGGCCGGGTTGCGCAGCAGCCCGCCCCAGTTGCCCGAGTGGTAGCCGTTGTCGCGCAGGTTCAGGCGGAGCGTGAAGTTGACCGCGCCTCGCGAGCCGAGGAACAGCGTCGGCCGCGGTGCCGAGAGGCGGCAGCCGTCGGAGGCGATCAGCAGGTCGGCGGCGAGTTCGTCGGCGTGCTCCGCGCAGACTTCGCCCAGACCCGGCGAACCGGTCTCCTCGCTCATGTCGAGCAGGACCTTGAGGTTGAAGCCGAGCCTGCCGCCCCGGGTTTCGAGGACTTTTTCCAACGCGGCGAGGTTGATGGTGTGCTGGCCCTTGTTGTCGGCGGTGCCGCGCCCGTACCAGCGGTCGCCTTCGATCGACAGCTGCCACGGGTCCAGCCCGGCGCGCCACTGCGCGTCGTGACCCAGCACGACGTCACCGTGACCGTAGGTGAGCAGTGTGGGCAGCGTGTCGTCCTCGTGCCGGTGCGCGAGCAGGAACGGTCCGCCGCCGGGCACCGGGTTGTCGACGATGTGGGAGGTGCAGCCGAGGCCTTGAACGGCTGGGGTGATCTCATCGACGAGGTACTGCCGCAGCACGTCCGCACGCTGCTGGTCCTGGCTCTCGGTGCGGAAGGCGACCCGGCGCGCGAGGTCGGCGCGGAACGCACCGGAGTCGAAGTACTGCGCCGCCCGCTCGACGGCCGCCTCTCGGGTCATTGCGATGCCCCTCCCGCAATCGCTTGCGCGCCAAGGGTTTTCGACAACCGGTGCGCGAATTGGATTTCGCAAACTCAACCACACCGAACACCGGTCGACCAGCAGAAAAAAGACAATGCGCCGTTGCCGGATCGGCAACGGCCGCCGGGTTGGCGGTGGCGCGCCGAGTAGGCTGCGAAGCCAGCGCGGCGGGAGGTGGTGGATGCAGTCCAGCTGGGGACCGCTGCGGTACTTCCTGGAAGTGGCGCAGACCGGCTCGATCCGGGAGGCCTCCGAGCGGCTGCACGTGGCGACTTCGGCGATCAGCCGCCAGGTTGCCAAGCTGGAGCACGAGGCGGGCATGCCGCTGTTCGAGCGGCAGCCGCGCGGCATGGTGCTCACCGAGGCCGGTGAGATGCTGGCGACGTACGCGCGGCGGCGGATGCGCGAGGAAGAACAGGTCCTCGCCGAAATGCGGGATTTGCACGAATCGCACCGCAGCACGGTGAAAGTCGCCAGTTCGGAGGGATTCGCGCAGGACTTCCTGCCGGAGGCGATCGTGTCCTTCCGCGCGGCACATCCCGGCGTCCGGTTCCGGCTGAACGTCATAACTCCGGCCGCGGCGACCCGCGAGGTCTGCGACGGGATCGCGGACATCGCGGTCACCTTCAGCATGGCGCCGGAGAAGGGGGTCCGCGTCGAATATTCCGAACGCCACGACATCCAGGCCCTGGTCCGCGCCGATCACCCGCTGGCCGACCGCTCGCGGGCTTCGTTGGCCGACCTGTTGCCCTATCCGCTCGCCCTGATGGAAGAGGGCACCACGCTGCGGCAGTTGTTCGACATCTGCTGCAGCATGGAAGGTCTGGCGTTCGACCCGGATTTCGTCAGCAACCACTCGATCGCCCTGCACGGCTTCGCGCGCCTGTCCGGCGGGGTGACCCTGACCGGCCGCCTCAGCGTGCGCCGACGGCTTCAGGTGGAGGGCCTGGTCGCGATCCCGTTGACCAACCCGGAGCTGCTGCAACGAAATCTCCAGATCCAAACCATGGCTCAGCGCGAGCTGCCACCGCCGGTCCGCCTGTTCGTCGACCACCTGATCCGCACCATCCGCGACGACGGCGCGGATGAACGGCGGTGAGCCGGTCACGCTGCGAAGTGCGCATCGTCCTCGGCTGCGTTCGGGCGTAATGTGCCGGTAACACTTGACACTTCCCGAGCTCGGCCAAGACCCTGTTGGCTACCCGTGCATTTCTAGAGGGGAATTCTAGAGTCGGGCTCGGGCCGTTGTGGAGGTTGGCCGAGAGCCGGTCGCGGAAGGGCGGAGCAATGGGGCTCTCGTACGTTCGTGAACTCTCCGAGTACCCGACCGGATCCCGCCGGGTGCGAATCCTGGCGATGGCGGTGCTGGCCAGCCTGATCGGCTCCTACGAGGGGCAGATCGCGCCGGTGGTGCCGCTGTTGCTGGACGACCTCGGGATGAGCCTGGTCACCTACGGCTCGGTGTCGGCGCTGGCCCTGATCTTCGGGGCGGTCGCTGCGATGGTCGGCGGGCGGCTGACCGACCAGTTCGGCCGGGTCCGGGTGCTGATCCCGCTGATGCTGCTGACCGCGCTGGCGTGTTTCGGCATGACCCTGGTCAGTTCGCCCGGAGAACTGCTGCTGGCGCGCGCGGTGCTGTCGGTGTTGGATGGCGTGGTGATGGCCGCAACCGCGCCGCTGGTGCGGGACTTCTCGCCGCGGATGGGCCGGGCACAGGCCTTCGGCTTCTGGACTTGGGGGCCGGTCGGCGCGAACTTCCTGGCCGCCACCATCGCCGGGCTCACGCTGCCGCTGTTCGACAACTCCTGGCGTTCGCAATTCCTCATCATGGGCGCGGTTTCGCTGGTCATCTCGCTGGTGATCGCGTTCAACATCGCGGACCTCTCGCCACGGTTGCGGGCGCAGATCCAGCAGACCGAGCACCGCTCGCTATCCGCCGCTGACGTCGCCCAGCCGCTGCGGATGCGCGACCTGTTCGGCCACGCCACGATGTGGGCGCACGTCACCGGCATCTCGTTCTGGTTGGTGCTCTACCTGACGCTGTCGTTGTTCGGGCAGACGATGCTGGCGGACAGCTTCGGCCTAAGCGCCGCCTCCGCATCGGCGGTGATGAGCGGGTTCTGGGTGCTCAACCTCGGCACGCTGATCGTCGTCGGCCGGATTTCCGACCGGCTGCAACTGCGCAAACCGATCACCGCCGCGGGCACCGGCCTCGCGGTGCTGATGACCGCATATCTGGTGGTGCTGATCGGTCAGGACTCGATCTCGATCGGCCAACTGCTGGTCACCGGGGCGCTGCTGGGCGCGGGCATGGGTGCCGCGTACGGGCCCTGGATGGCGAACTACTCGGAGAACACCGAGGACATCGATCCGCGGTTGCAGGGCAGTGCGTGGGGCGTTTACTCGTTCCTGACCCGGGCGATGGCCGTGGTGGTGCTGTTCCTGCTGCCGAGGGTGGTGGAGGCCGCCAGCTGGTCGGTTTGGCTGTCCATCGGTCTGGGGTGCATGGTTTTGTTCCTGCCGGTAATGCTGCTTTTCCGTGGACCGTGGCGGCGCCCGGCGGCCGGAGTGGCCGCCTCGCCCGCCGTCGAGAAGGCCGAAGGGTGAGGCGATGACCGAACTTTCCCAGGACGCCGTCGATCGGGCCGACCTGACCGGGATCGGCCGCGTCGACATCGACGATGTGCTGGCCTACCTGCACCGCGACCTCAAACGACTACCCGGCTACCTGGACCTCTACCGGCGCTACCTGCGCCAGCGCTGGAACGTCTACGAACTGGACTTCACCCAGGACGTGGTGGACTGGACCGACCGGATGACCCAGGTCGAGCGGGACGCGTTCGTGGCGATCTCCTCGGGATTCCACCACGGCGAACGGCAGGTCGAGGTGGAACTGCCGGTGTTCATGCTCGGCGGCAGCGAAGAGTCGAAGATCTACATGTCCAGCCAGATCGAGGACGAGGCCCGGCACACCGTGTTCTTCGACCGCTTCTACCGCGAGGTGGTCGGACTGCCGGGCGAGTCGATCCAGGACGTGCTGGACGCGTCCTTCCACCACGTGGCCGAAACCTTCGTCGGGCCGTTCGGCCTGCTCGCCTACCAGGCCGACGAACTGCGCAGGGACCCGGAGAACCCGGCGCTGCGGGTGCGCTACGGCACCAACTACTTCCTGTGGATCGAGGGCGTGCTGGCGCTGTCGGTCATGAAGATCACCCTGACCTACTGCCGCGACCGCGGCTTCCTGCCCGGCTACTACGCCGGATTCACGGCGACCTGCCGGGACGAGGCGCGGCACGTGCAGTTCGGGATGCGGTTCCTGCGCGACTCGGTGCGCGAAGATCCGCGGCTGCTGCTGGAGATCCACGACACGCTGCGCACCATCCTGGCCATCAACGGCGCGACCAGCCGACGGGTGGCGCTGGAATCGCTGGGCTGGTCACCGGAAGAGGTGCGGCGGCTGATGATCCGCCAGCTGAACATGAAGCTCTCCGACGTCGGCATCGACCTGGCGCCGGACATCGAGCGGATGATCGAACGGATCGAACCCGAACTGGCAGGGGGATGAGCGTGCAGCTGTTCAGTCCGCAGTGGGCGCAGGAGGCCCGGGAGGTCGTCGACCGCGGCCCCGACGAGGCGATCCGGGCGACGAAGCTGGCGAGCTACTGGGAGTGGATCGACCGGGCCCGCGAGTCCTATTCGTCGTCCTGGGCATTGGGCCTGCGGGAAACCGGGAAGTACCTGCGGTTGCAGTGGTCCGACGGGAAATGCGTCGACGCATCGATCCGGGACGAGCCCGACGCCGACTACGTGCTGACCGCCGAAGCCGACGTGTGGCGGGACATCCTCACCGGCGAGGACACCGGAAGACTGCTGATGTACCGGCGGATGCGGTTGGTGCACGGCGATGTCCTGCTGTTCTTCCGCGGCATCTACTTCGTGGTGGAATCCGTCGCCGCCATCGGACGCATCCCCGCCTCAATGCCCTCGGGCGCGTAGCCGCCGCAGCATGCGGGCGTCGGCGAAGCCGACCGCGTGCGCGGCGGCCTCGACCGTCGTGCCCTGGCCGATCAGGTGCTCGGCGCGCTCCACGCGGAGCGTGTGCTGGTAGCGCAGCGGCGTCAGCCCCGTGGCCTGCACGAAGGAGCGGGTGAGGGTGCGTTGGCTGCAATCGGCGGACGTGGCGAGCGCGGCCAGCGGCAGCGGTTCGGTGAAGCGCGCGTCGATGAGGTCCTGCACGCGGTGCACGGCGTCGTTGAGGTGCGAGCGGTGCCGCAGCATCACGCTGGCCTGCTGTTCGTCGCCGTTGCGGCGGGCGTAGACCACCATGCCGCGAGCCACCCGCGCCGCCGCACCCGGACCGTGCTCGGTCGCGACCAGGTGCAGGGCGAGATCGATACCGCTTGCGATTCCGGCGGAGGTGATGATCCGGTCGTCCTCGACGAACAGCACATCGCGCACCACCGTCGCCGCCGGATACCGGTGGGCTAGTTCGTCCTGCAGATCGTGGTGGGTGGTGCAGCGCCGATTCCGCAGCAGCCCGGCCTGGCCCAGTGCGTCCGCTCCGGAACACACGCTGGCCACCATGCCGCCCGCGGCGTGGTGGGCGCGAAGGCGATCGGCGCTCGCGGCGTGCAGTCGCGGCCAGCGCGGCGGGTCGGGAATGCGCGAGCCGGGCACCAGGACGAGATCGTCTCCGGTCAGTTCGGGCCACCGCGTGTCGGACCGAATCGGTAGGCCCTGTGCGCTGACCACGTTCTCGTCCTGGCCGACGAAGCACAGCGCGTAGTCGTAGCCGAGATTGGCTGCGGTGGAGAACACCTGCGCTGGACCGGCCAGGTCGAGCAGGTGCAGCTTCGGCAGCAGCAGGAAGACGATACGGGTCACGATCTGATCAGCCTACCCGGCTCGCGCACCGGAGAGCCGAGGTTCCCGATTCGGCCTGGAACTGGGAACTTGCTGACGCGGATTGCGGCCAGCGAACTTTTCGTGCGAGACGTCAGGTCGCAGCGGGTGGTGGAGAAATCTCGAACCGGCTGGCCGAATCGCTCGTATTCATCCTACGCGGCGGCGAAATCGTCGAACGGATGTGGGCCGCCGCAAACGGGCATCCCCACGTCGCGCACGACATGGGATGCGGTAGAACCGCAGCCGGTGCGGACCGACTGCTCGTGTTTATCACATCCCTGGGAAATCGAAGTCCGTGGTGCCGCCAACAGGCCCGTTCACGCCGCTGTGACCTTCGGAGCCGGTGCTGCTGTCGGATCCGCTCTGGTTGTGGCCGGGACGGTGGTCATGTCCCGGGTCGGCGTGGGAGCCGTGGTCACCGTGGTGATCGTGGTCCGGGTGATCTGCCAGCAACAACGTCGTCGGAGCCCCCAGCGGGGCAGCCGAGGCGACGCCGCCGATTCCCAGTGCGAGTGGCGCGGCCAACGCCAACGCGGCCACTGCTCGTGCACTTGTACGCATCGCGATTCCCCTGTCCTGCGAGTGGAGATCATTTACCGGATGCGAGCTCTGATCCTCGTCGAATGGGAGCTCGTCCGATATCCACCGTAGTCAACGCAGTTAGGGAATCAAAGTATTCCCGCATGGACCTTCCTGCTAGGATTGGGAATCTCCGGTCGATCGCTTTGGTCCAATACTCCGGATCGAGTTGTCTGCACAGGGAAGAAAGTCCCGAAGAATTGAGGACCAATTGCCCGGAAATGGATCAAATTGCCTGACAATCGGTCCGATTCCCTTTTTCTCGTGGCAGCATCGTGGATTGCGCAGCGTGTTGATCGTCCGGCGGACCTGGGGTCTCAGGATGTTGGCGTGCCGGTGAGTTCCGTCACGGTGCGAATGGTCGCGAAGCGGCCGGAGAGCGCGTACTCGGTGCGGGCGATGATGTCCGCGGACTGCAGGGTTCGGGGATCGGCCAGCAACTCCGCGATCGTCTGATCGGCCGGAGCATCGCGATGCGCGATCGGATTGGTCGCGGTCGCGTCGACGACGAACGTCACGTCGTAGCCGAGGTCCGCGGCTATCCGGGTGGTGGTCTCGCAGCACTGCTCGGTGCGAATCCCGGCGACCGACAGCTCCCGAATGCCCCGTCGCGTCAGGATCTGGTCCAGGTTCGTGGTGGTGAAGGCGTTGTGCGCGGTTTTGGTCAGCAGCGGATCGGTGTCCGCCGCGGCGAGCCCGTCCTGCAGGCGCACGTGCCCGTTGACCGGGTCGAACACGTTGCCGGTACCCGGTTCGCCGTGCAGGACCCAGACGACCAGATCGCCTTCGGCGCGGGCCAGCGCCACCAGCCGGTTGACCTGCTCGACGATCCCGGGATTGGAGATGACCTGCCACAGCGGGCGCTGCCGGAAGGACTCCTGGACGTCGACGACGATGAGTGCTCTGTTCACACCTCGGGAGTCTTGCCGCCCGCGAGTCCACCGGGAAGGCATGATCGCGGCGCGGGCCGGAACGATCTGGTCACCGCACGGCGGCCGGGTCAGCGGCCGTGCGCCGCTCGCTGGCCGTCCGGATGCCTCGACTGGCCAGCGCTCGGTCCATCGACGACCGCCTCGCCCACTGGTTCCGGCCGCTCGGCGTCGCGCCGCTTGACCAGGGCCGTCGCCACCCCGCACAACGCGATCGCGGTCATGCACAGCAGTGCTATCCGGTAACCGAGGACGAGTTGGTCGACGGCCTGCCCGGACACACCGGAAATGGTTCCGGCGAACACCTCGTCGCGCAGTTCCGCGGGCAGCGCACTGGTGATGATCGACAGCCCCAGTGCGGTGCTGATCGTCACCCCGACGTTCTGCACGGTCAACCGCATCGCATTGCCGATGCCCACCCGGTTGCGGGGCAGACCGTTCATCACCTCGGTGGCGTTGGCGGGCATGAAAAGCCCGGATCCGGCACCGATCAGCACGAGCCCGACCGCGACCGGTCCATAGGGGACGGTGGGGGACACGGCGATCGCCAGCACCACCAGCCCGACGACGGTCAGCCCCGCTCCGGTGACCGCGATCGCGCGGTTCGACATCCGGCCGTGCAGCAGCCCCGCGCTGGTCGAAGCGATCACGGTGGTCAACGGCAGCAGCAGCACCTTCAACCCCGCCGCCACCGGGTCGTCGCCCTGCACCGCCTGGTAGAACAGCGCGACCAGCAGCAGCACGGACATTCGCGAAACGGTGTTGAGCAGGCCTGCGGCCAGGCCGAACGAAAATCCGGGATCGCGGAACAGGTCGATGTCCACCGCCGGGTTCCGGCGACGCCGCTCGACGGTCAGGAACACCGGTGCGAGCACCACGAACAGCGCGAACGAGCCGATCACCAGCGGGTCCGTCCAGCCGTGCTCGCCGACTTGGGAAAGCCCGAGCAGAAAACTGCCCAGGCAGAACAGGATCAGCAGGTTGCCCGGCACGTCAACGCCGCGTTCGGCGGTCCGCCCCTTGTCGGTGCGCAACACCGCCGAGCCCCACACCAGGCACAGCAGCCCGACCGGGACGGTGCTCCAGAACACCCACTGCCAGCCGAACCGATGGCTGAGGAAACCGCCGAGCGTCGGTCCGAGCAGCTGTGCGACGGAGAACGACGCGATGTAGATGCTCATCCCGCGACCGAGGTGTTGGCGCGGGAACGCGGTGGTCAGCAGCGCGGCGCTGTTGGCCAGCAACATCGTGCCCCCGGCCGCCTGCACCACGCGCAGCGCGACGACCGTCCACGCGGTCGGCGCGAAACCCAGCGCCAGGCTCGCGGCGGTGTAGGCGGCCAGCCCGCACAGGTACATCCGTCGGCGGCCGAACAGGTCGGCCAGGCGACCGAAGAAGACCATCAGGGTGGTCGTGGTGAGCATGAACGACAGCAGCATCCAGCTCGCCGCGGTGGCGCTGGCCGCGAAATGCCGGGAAACCTCGGGCAGTGCCACGTTCAGCGAACTGGTGCCCAGCGCGGTCAGCACGCTCGCGATGCTGACCACGGACAAGACGCGCCACGCGTAGCGCAGCTGATCGTCCACGTCCGAGCCTCCCCGTCGAAGCGGCAAATACTAGAACCGTATTCGCAAGCCCTGCAACGGCGGAAGCGCCCATCGGCGCAAAACCCCTTGGCAGTGGCGGGAATCACTCGCAGGATATTTCTAGAACTTCGCTCTAGAAGCCACTGTGTCCTCCCGCTCGAACCTCAGAACCACCGACCGTCCTGCCACTGCACGCACCGCGGCCGCTTACCCGTCCGGCAGAACTCCACCAAAGCCTGGTGGATTGCCTCGATCGGCAGGACCGCAGAGCATTCGAAGGGGGTCGGCGTCGTCGCATCGAACCAAACGGTGGGCACATTGACGAGCGGCTCGGGATTGTGGGTGTCCCAAACTCCACCGCCGTCGCCTTCCTGCACGAAGTTGATCGCACCCCAGGTCACGGATTCGTCCACGTTCACCCGGAGCTGGTGGCCGGGCCGATCGTCAACGGACCTGTCGTGCGGACGGTCCCACACGTAGAAGCAAACGCCACGGGCCCGCTCTGCACGGAGGCCATCTCGAATCAACTCACGGATGCCAATCGTGTCAGCGGCGAACCGACGCTCCCTCCCGAACAGCGCGGTGACCACCATCCGCGTCTTAGTAGCCATGCTTACGCCTCTCCCTCGAAAATGATGGGTTGATCAGCGTCGGGTTCCCACACGGCCAACGTGAACCCCCTAGGCAGTATCGCAGGTATCGCCGACCGGCAGCCGTATTCCTCTTCGCAAACGAAGTTGTTGATCGCAATCACCCCATAGGGGATACCCTGTTCACGCATCCGTTGCGCGGCTTTGACCTCCACGTGCTTGGCCACTTCTGGGCCAGCTTGTGCGGAAAGTGGATGTCGAGGGAATTTGCTTGAATTGAGGAGTACCAACGCGGCCCGAGCCGTCACGTCATCGCGCTGCTCGTCCCGGCCGCTTACGATCTCAACTTCGTGTCCGTCGGAATCGAGGAACACGCCTTTGGTCGCACTGCCCATCTTCCACTTCGGCAAACGCTGGCGCGCGGCGTTAGCCCATCGCGGGTTGACTGCCGGATCCGCTGTTGTGCTGGGTGTGGTTGACGGGTGGGGCACGCTCGGTGATGTTTTCTCAGCTTGGCTGATGGCGAGTTGTAGTCGGTACCTCTCTATAAAATGCCTGCACTCGTCCACGAGCTGCCGTTGCTCGAACAGTTGATCGCTTTTCTGTTGGTGGGTGAACAGGATCCCCTGCGCTTCGAGGTCGTTCGTGCCGTGCAGGACCGCCAGAAATCGTTCGCTGGCGTCCAACGCGTCTTGAGCTGTTGTCAGCGTGGTGCGGGCGGTTGTGAGCTTGTCGACGATGTTGGCCAGAAGTTGGTCGAGGTCGCTGAGGGCTGACACGCCGGTCTCCTTCGCTGCCGCGAGCAGGCGTTGAGGAGATCGTTCCGGGAGGCTCTGACGTTTTCGGGGACAATTTGGGCTGCTTCGGCGGATTGCCGCTTTCGGGTCGCCGAAGCAGCCCGGTGGGTCAATGCGTGATCGGGTTGCAGACCGCTGTCACGGTGCAGAAGCCGATCGGGCCGCTGGTGTCGTGGACCGTGCACTCCGCCACCGCGATGCCGTCTTCGTTGATGTGGCCGGAGGATTGCATGCCGATCGCATCGCTGAGCGGCAGGCGGCTGAGCGTCAGCGTGTAGTCGGCGTTGATGAACTCCAGTCCCTTGTCGCCGTAATTCGCCAGCGGGCTGGCGAAATCTCCCGCCAACGCGACCCGGACGAACGGCGACATGGACTCACCGGTGACCAGTTCGTGGTGGTCGCGCACCCAGGAGCGGCGCGTGCCGTTGGCTCGCCAGTCGTCGGTCATCTCGCCCTCGGCGTTGAGCAGCCAGACGTCGAACGGCGGCGACCAGCCGGTGAAGTCGACGCGCGCCGGGCCGAGTTCGGCGGGTGTCGGAGCGTCCCAGCCCTTCGTCGCGGGCACCGTGCCGGTGGGCTGCTCGCCCCGGCGCAGCAGTACCGCGCTGGCCCGCGCCACCGGTGTATCCCCGGCGAACACCGTCGCGTCGGCGACCCGGATGCGGCGGCCGTCGCGGACCCGCTGCGTTTCCACCCGCACCGGCTCCAGCTTGGTGTTGCGGAACAGGTCGACGGTCAGCCGGGTGAAGTGGAACTCGGGCCCGGCCTGCTCGCATTCCAGCGCACGGGCGAGCAGTCCGCCGAACAGCCGCCCGTGCATCATGTCCGGCGCCCACGGGCTGCTCGCGTCCGCGCTGGGCACGAGCTGACCGTCGGACGCCGTGAAGAACGCCGCCGCACCGTTGGTCTCGGCCATCAAATCTCCTTCGCATCTTGCGGAAGGCGGCCACGAGCGACGCGGAAACCGCCGCTCATGATGCCTCCGCAGTGTCTTGCGGGGCACCCGGACCAGTGTTTTGCGGGACACCCGCACCCGGGATGTTTTGCGGGACACCCGCACCCGGTGTTTTGCGGGACACCCGCACCCGGTGTTTTGCGGGACACCCGCACCCGGGTCGGCTGCGCGAGCGGGAAGAATCGTCACTCACACAGCCTCCTCGTCTTCTTCGCGAAGCGGGTCCAGTCGGCGGATCAGCCGCAGCGTGGCTTCCAGGACCTTGTTCGCTTCCCGCTTGCTCGAACACGTCGCGATCTCCCGACCGGCCTCGCCGATGATCGTGGTGAGCACCGCGACGGTCACCCGATCCACCGGATCGGTGCCCGCGCCCAGCAGCACCGCGTTCTGCCGCACCCACTCGCGGCCGCGCGTGCGGCGGATCAACTCGAAGCCGGGCGGGCCGTCGCCGTCCATGAACAGGCGCACCAAGTCGCGGCGCGCCCACGAGCCCTCCAGGAACGCCCGCGCCCCCACGTTGAACAACGTCAGCGGGTCCTCCTCGCCGCCCGTGCGGGCCTTGGCGACGGAACTCATCGCGCTCTGCTCGTGGGTGGCCTGATGATCTTCCCAGAGGGCCAGGAACAGCTCCGTCTTGCCGCCGAAGTGGTGGTAGAGGCTGCCCACGCTGGATCCGGCCCGCTCGACGACCTCGGCGACGCTGGCCTCGGCGAAACCCTTCTCGGTGAACACCTCGCGCGCGGCCTGCAGCAGCACGCGGCGCGTCTCTGCGGTCCGGCTCCACTGCCAGGCGTTCGAGCGGCTCGTCCTGCGCACCATGCACACCTTCTCGTCGGTTTCGTCTGGTTCGTCGGAGTGAGGGGCACCCGTGCCCAACTTACTTGGTCACGGGTGCCCCTCACCCCGGTCCGAGTACTGGGATCACATTCTAGAACCGGGCGTAGCGTGTGTTGGTGTACCACGGTCGGACGATAGGCGTGGGGAGCAGCGGTCAATAGAGTTCGGTTCTAGAAAGTCATCGCACTGCCGGGCAGCGCGGCCTGAGTCGGGAGGACTTCGCGATGGTCGACTTCGCACTCAGCGAAGAGGAACGCCAGATCCGTGACACCGTCCGCAGCTT
This sequence comes from Saccharopolyspora antiqui, assembly GCF_052246905.1. NCBI lineage: Bacteria > Bacillati > Actinomycetota > Actinomycetes > Pseudonocardiales > Pseudonocardiaceae > Saccharopolyspora > Saccharopolyspora antiqui. The sequence continues at coordinate 1,000,766 of NZ_JBQQBO010000001.1, read as the reverse complement.
CATCACCAGGGAGGTGCGGCCGTTGGAGGACGAGGTGCTGCGCAACGAGCGCGCGGGCAAACCGTCGGTGGACCCGGACGTGCTGCGCGAGTTGCAGCTCAAGGCGAAGAAGGCCGGTTTCTGGGGCGTCAACACGCCCGAGGAGTACGGCGGGATGAACCTCGGCGCGGTCATGTCGGCGATCCTGGCGATGGAGACCGGCCGCACCTTCGTGCCGTTCGCCTTCGGCGGCAGCGCCGACAACATCCTCTACGCGGGCAATCCGGAGCAGCAGCAGCGCTACCTCATCCCGACCATCGAGGGCCAGCGCCGATCCTGCTTCGCCATCACCGAACCCGGCGCGGGATCGGACGCGCGCAACATCCGCACCCGCGCGGTCCGCGACGGCGGTGACTGGGTGATCAACGGGGAGAAGATCTTCATCACCGGCGGCAACGAAGCCGACTTCGTGATGGTCTTCGCCGTCACCGACCCGGACGCCAGCACCGACAACGGTGTCACCTGCTTCCTGGTCGATCGGGACATGGGCTGGAAGTCCGAGCCGATCCCGACGATGGGGCAGTGGGGCCCGGCGTCGCTGGTGTTCGAGGACGTGCGGGTACCGGCCGAGAACGTGCTCGGCGAGATCGGCCGCGGTTTTCCGCTGGCACTGCGCTGGATCGGCCAGGGCCGGTACATGATCCCGGCGCGGGCGATCGGCGCGGCGGAGCGGATGCTGCAGATGGCCATCGACTACGCCAAGATCCGCCACTCGATGGGCCGCCCCATCGCCGAGTACCAGGCGATCCAGTGGCAGATCGCGGACTCGCAGGTGGAGATCGAGTCCACCAAGTGGCTGACCCTGCACGCCGCCTGGCGGGTGCAGCAGGGCATGGACGCGCGGCACTGGTCGTCGATCGCCAAACTGCACGGCGCCGGGATGGCCAACCAGGTCGTCGACCGGGTGCTGCAGATCCACGGCGGCATGGGCTACACGCGCGAACTGCCCATCGAGCGCTGGTACCGCGAGCTTCGGCTGTTGCGGATCTACGAGGGCACCGACGAGATCCAGCGCCGCACCATCGCCCGCAACCTGCTCAAGGGCCACGTCCGGCTGGGAGGTATCGCCGAATGACACGGCGTCGAGCGGCCATCGTCGGGGTGGCCGAATCCGAGTTGGGCAAGACGCCGCACCTGACCGTGCTGTCCCAGCAGGCGCAGGCGACCAAGGCGGCGTTGGCGGAGGCCGGATTGCAGCGCGACGACGTCGACGCGCTGTTCGTCGCGGGCGGTTGGTCCTGGGCCCCGGCGCTGGCCCTGGCCGAATACCTCGGCATGCGACCGGAATATCTGGACGGCACCAACATCGGTGGGTCGTCGTTCGAGGCGCACCTCGGCCACGCGACGGCCGCGATCGAGGCGGGCGTGATCGACGTCGCGGTGATCGCCTACGGCAGCACCCAGCGCAGCGACCGGTCCCGCAACCAGTCGCGCCCGGCGACGCTGGCCGAGCAGTTCGAGCGGCCGTACGGCCTGCCGACACCGGTCGGCGCGTATGCGCTGGCGGCCAACCGGTACCTGCACGAATACGCGGCGACCAGCGAACAACTCGCCCGGGTCGCGGTATCCACAAGGGAATGGGCGCGGCTGAATCCCAAGGCGTACTACCGAGATCCGCTGACCGTGGACGAGGTGCTGGCCTCGCCGATGATCTGCGAGCCGCTGCACAAGCTGGACTGCTGCCTGGTCACCGATGGTGGCGGCGCGCTGGTCGTCGCCGCCGAGGACCGGTGGCCCGAGCTGGTCACCAGACCGGTGGTCGTGCTCGGCCACGGCGAGTCGACCACGCACAACACCATCGCGAACATGCCGGATCTGACCGTCACCGCGGCGGCCCGCTCCGGCCCGGCGGCGCTGCGGATGGCCGGGGTCGGGCACGACGACATCGACGTGCTGGAGATCTACGACTCGTTCACCATCACCGTGCTGCTGACCCTGGAATCGCTCGGGTTCTGCAAACCCGGCGAAGCTGGCACGTTCGTCGAAGGTGGTCGCACCGCGCCGGGCGGCGAGCTGCCGATGAACACCAACGGCGGCGGCCTGTCCTACACGCATCCGGGGATGTACGGGATCTTCCTGCTGATCGAGGCGACCCGGCAGTTGCGGCACGAATTCGCCGGAACGCCAAGGCAAGTGGACGGCGCCGAACTGGCGCTGGCGCACGGCACCGGCGGGGTGCTGTCGTCGACGTCGACCATCGTGCTGGGAAGGGGCTGACCAGTGGTGCAGATCATCCAGGACGCCGAGACGCGCCCGTTCTGGGACGGCATCGCCGCCGGTGAATTGCGGTTGCAGCGCTGCACCGACTGCGGATCGGCGATCTTCTACCCGCGCTCGGTGTGCCCGAACTGCTTCGGCGACCAGATCGAGTGGTTCACCGCGACCGGCCGCGGCACGGTCTACTCCTACACGGTCGCGCACCGCGCGTTCGGCGAGTTCGCCGAGCAGGCGCCGTTCACCGTCGCGCTGGTCGACCTGGACGAAGGGCCGCGGATGATGACCCGCGTCGTCGACGGCGACCAGGTGCGCATCGGGGACCGGGTCGAGTTGGTGATCGCCAGGCTCGGTGCGGATTCCCCCGAGGTGCCCTGCTTCCGGGTGGTCGGGCGGTGACCGCGGCGGCGGTGCGGGCGCTGTTCAACCCCCGTTCCATCGCGCTGGTCGGCGCCACCGACAAGTCGGGCTGGTCGTTGGCGACCTTCGACAACCTGCGCGGCAACTCCTTCCCGGGGCCGGTTCACCTGGTCAACCCGCGCACCGAGGTGGTGCACGGCCAGCGCGCCTACCCGAGCCTGTCGGCGATCCCGGAGCCGGTCGACCTGGCGTACGTGATGGTGCCGACGCATGCCCTGCTGCCGGTTCTGCGGGAGGGCGCGGCGCTGGGCATCCGCTGCTACGTCGTGCTCACCGCCGGGTTCGGCGAGACCGGTGCCGAAGGGCTGCGGCTGGAACGGGAAGTGGCCGAATTCGCCCGCGATCACCAGCTGGTCGTGCTAGGCCCCAACGGCAACGGCTACATCAACGCGGCGGCGGGCATCACCCCGTACGGGCTGCCGATCCCCGCTCCGCTGCGCAGCGGTCCGATCGGGGTGGTGCTGCAGAGCGGGGCGTTGGCCAGCGCGGTGCTGAACTTCGCGCAGGCCCGCAACGTCGGCATCAGCCTGCTCACCTCGATGGGCAACGAGACGGTGCTGTCGGTGACCGACGTGATCGACTACCTGGTGGACGATCCGGCGACCGAGGTCATCGCGCTGTTCCTGGAACAGGTCCGCCGACCGGCGGAGTTCGCCCGCGTCGCCCGGCGTGCCGCGCGGGCCGGGAAGCCGATCGTGGCGTTGAAGATCGGCTCCAGCGAACTCGCCTCGCACACCGCCCAGGCGCACACCGGGGCGCTGGTCGGCGACGATGCGGTGGTCGACGCCGCGTTCCGGCAGCTCGGTGTGGTCCGGGTGCGCTCGCTGGAAGACTTGATCATCACCGCCGGGCTGCTGGCCTCGGTGGGGCGGCTTCCGGGGCGGCGCATCGGCGTGGTCACCCCATCCGGCGGCGCGTCGGAGATCATCGCGGACCGCGCCGCCGAGGAAGGGCTGGAACTTCCCGAGTTCGCGCCGCGAACCGTGGCGCGGTTGAAGGAGATCGTGCCGGAGTTCGCGACCGTGCAGAATCCGCTGGACGTGACCGGTTACGTGCTGATCGACCGGACGCTGCTGGGCCGCGCGTTGGAGGTGGTGGCCGACGATCCGGGCATCGACGCGGTGCTGCTGCTCACCGACCTGCCGAGGATTGCCCCACCGAACCCGGAGTTGAGCGTGCAGGCGTTCGCGGCGAACGCGCGTCGGATCCGCGGCGCGCCACGACCGGTCGCGGTGCTCGGCAACGTCTGCGCCGACGTCACCGAGTTCGGCCGGATGGTCCAGGAGAAGGCCGATTTTCCTTATGTCGCAGGAGGAATAGAACACGGCATGAGCGCGCTGGGTGCCGCGGTGCGCTGGTCGGAATCTCTGGAGTCCCATGTGGACATTCCGGAACCGGAACCGCTGGACGTGCGGGGTTCGGGCATCTGGGGTGAGCACCGGGCGGCGGCTCTGCTGTCCGAGCACGGGATTCCGGTGGTCCCATCCGAACTGGCGCCGGACGCGGATGCCGCGGTCGCCGCCGCCGAGCGGTTCGGTTATCCCGTGGTCCTCAAGGCGGTCGCCGACGGGTTGGGGCACAAGAGCGACATCGGTGGCGTGCGGCTGGGGCTGTCCGGTCCGGAGGACGTGCGCCGAGCGCACCAGGAGGTGTGCGCGACGCTGCGGGCGAGCGCGGCCAGCGGGATCAGCACGCTGGTGCAGCCGCAGCGCAGCGGCGGGGTGGAGCTCCTGGTGGGCGTCGTCCGCGACCCGGTGTGGGGGCTGACGATGGCGATCGGGCTCGGCGGTGTGTGGGTCGAGGTGCTGCGCGATTCGGCGCTGCGGCTGCTGCCGGTCGACCACCACCAGGTCCGGCAGGCACTGGGCGAACTTCGCGGCGCCGAGCTGCTGCGCGGGGCGCGTGGCGGCAAGCCAGCGGATCTGGACGCGGTTGCCGACGTCGTGGTGCGCATCGGTCAGCTCGCGATGGGCATCGGCGAGCGACTGGCAGCGCTGGAGGTGAATCCGCTGCTGGTGGACGGCAGCCGCGTCGAAGCCCTCGACGCCCTGGTGACCTGGCAGCAGCACGGCACTTCGCCCCGGTGAAGGTCAATTTCTCGTGAAATCGCACGACTCCTGTGCGAGCGCGCCAGTCGTCGCCCCCGGGGATGGCGAATATCCCACGAAATTGCGCTATCCCCCGAAGGAACCACCCGAGACCGTGCGGCGGTTGACTTTTCAACGGCCCGCTGATCAACTTTCGCTGCTTCGGAAACCAGTGATTGGCGGGCCGCATGGCGAAGGTTCGAAATCGCAGCAGATTCTCCTCCGGCGCGATCGCGCTGCTCACCGCGCTGCCGTTGCTCGTCGTGCCGACGGCGCACGCCGCGGCGAACACGTCCTGCGACCCGTTCACCGCGCCCGCGGTCGACGACTCGGTGCCGAAAGCACCTGACGTTCTAGGGATCGACCTGGGCGAACGGGACGTCACCACAGCGGAGTCCGACACCTACCTGCGGGCGATCTCCGACGCCAGTCCCAAGGTCGTCGACGGCGTGCTGGCCACCTCCACCCAGGGCCGCCCGCTGCGCTACGCGGTCGTCGGGCAGGAGAAGTGGGTGCGCCCGGGCGCGCTGGAAAACATCGGGCGGCAGCTCAACCGCCTCCGCGATCCGCACACGCCGGAACCGGTGGCCCAGCAGATCGTCCGCAACACCCCGGCCATCCTGTGGGTCGCCGGGAACGTCCACGGCGGCGAGGAGAGCGGTACGGACGCCGCGCTGCGGGTGCTCTACGAACTGGCCGCCCGCACCGACTGCACGTCGAGCACCATCCTCGACGATGCGATCGTCGTCGTCCTGCCGACGCAGAACCCCGACGGCCGGGAAGCCGACACCCGGCGCAACGCCAACGGGTTCGACATGAACCGGGACTGGTTCGCCCGCACCCAACCCGAAACCGACGGCAAACTCGAAAAGCTGCGCGAACTGCCGCCGCAGCTGTTCATCGACGCGCACGAGATGGGCAGCGAGGACTTCTTCTTCCCGCCCAACGCCGACCCCGTCTACCACGACATCGGCGAGACACCGCTGAACTGGGTCTACAACATGTACGGCCCGGCCATGCAGCAGGCCTTCGGCCGGTTCGGCATGCCCTACTTCAACGGCCGCTCCTACGACCTGATGTACATCGGCTACGGCGACACCGTGCCGCTGACCGGGTTCAACGCGGCCGGGATGACGTTCGAGAAGAACTCCGAGGACCCGACGCCCGAGCGGGTCGGCGAGCACTACACGGCGATCTGGGCGACGCTGATGGCCGCCGGGGCGCGCGATGACGACCTGCTCGCCGAGTGGCGAACCGAGCACCTCACGGCCTACCGGGAGGGCGTCGCCGGGGAGCTGGAACCGAACAAGCTCTACTGGAACGACGGCGAGATCTCCAACCCGGTGCCCGACATCAAGGTCAAGAACTACTTCCTGCGCACCGACGACCCGGCCAAGGCAACCGAGGTGCAGCGCCTCGCGCGTCGGCTCCAGCAGATGGACGTGGCGGTGCACCGCCTCGTCGCGCCGCTGGCGGTCCCGGACTACACCGAGTACGGCCGGTCCGCCCAGCAGACCGTGCTGCCCGCCGGGACGCTGTGGATTCCCATGGCGCAGGGCCAGAAGCACTGGGTGCAGGCGATGCTCAACGAGAACAGCTACGTGCCGTTCCCGTACTTCTACGACGTCACCGCCTGGAGCGGGCCGCTGCTGGAGAACATCAGCGGCGGCCACTCGGGAACCGACCTGCGGCCGCTGGCGATGCCGCTGCCGCAGCAGGCCGAACCGGCCGCGCAACCGCTCGCCAACGAGCCGCGGACGGCGGTCTGGCAGGTGTCGGCGACCGACAGCGACGCGATCGAGTCGTCCGGGTGGCTGCGCTGGTGGCTCGACGAGCAGGCAGGACTGGGTTTCGGTGACCTCACCGCCGCGCAGATCGGCTCCGGTGCGCTGTCCGACTACGACGTGCTGGTGGTGCCCAACGGATCGGATTCCGAGGCCGCTGACTCGCTCGGCGAGCAGGGGCAGACGGCGCTCACCGAGTGGGTGCGCGGCGGCGGAACGCTGATCACGCTGCGGGACAGCTCGCGGCTGGCCGCCCGCCTCGGGCTCACCTCGGCCACGTTCGCCGAACCGACCTCCGACATCCCGGGTGCGCTGATCCGGATGGAGCTGGACCCGAACAGCCCGCTGGCCGCCGGTGTCGGCCCGACCGCGTGGGGGATGTACGAGTACGACTCGGTGTGGACGGCCCCGGCGGAGTCCTCGGTGGCGCGCTTCCCGGACGCCGGCGATCCGGACTGGTACATCTCCGGTTTCGCCGAGGGAGCCGATCAGCTGCACGGCAAGAGCGCGGTCGTGGACGAGCAGGTCGGCAGCGGACGCGTCGTGCTCTTCGGCTTCGACCCGAACTACCGGGCGTTCACCGGCGGCACCGCGAAGCTGCTGTACAACGCCATGACCGGGCCGAGGCCCGAGAACGCGCCGCAGGCCGCCGCCCCGGCGGCGGGGTCGCAGGTGGTGTCGGCGGTGTCGAGCGCGGATCAGATGGTGATCAGCGTGCGCCCGGAGGCCGCCGAGCAGGTGCAGCGGCTGATCGCCGAGCACGGCGGGGTCGCCGACGTCATGCGCGGCGCGGATGTCGTGCGGTTCCGCATCGATCTCGGCGGGTTGGACGCCGACGAGCACCCGTGGGCGCGGCAGCTCGCCGACCAGGTCGCGGCGCTGCGGCAGAGCGTGGTGGCGATCAGCATGCCGTGACGCATGCGCGGACGCCGGGGTGATCTGGCGGGCAGGTTCGGGTTGCGGCTTGCCTGCCGTTCACCTCCGCGACGGTTGGTGGAGGCTTTTCGGATGCTCGCGGTGCGCAGGATCGCTTCGATTGTCCAAAGGTGGCCAAGGGAGTGACGGATGTCCGGAAAACTGAATCGCCGCAAGATGATGTTGGGGATCGGCGGCGCGAGCGCGGCAGCCGTGCTGCTGGGCACGGGAGCGTGGCGCACCGCCGCGGCCGATACCCGGCTGCGCGGCGGATACCCGTTCTCGCTGGGGGTCGCCTCCGGGGACCCGCTGCCCGACGGTGTGGTGCTCTGGACCCGGTTGGCGCCAGAGCCGCTGGCGGCCGACGGTTCCGGTGGCATGCCGGACCGGCCCGTGCAGGTGCGTTACGAGGTGGCCACCGACGAGCAGTTCCGCGACGTCGTGCGGCGTGGTGCGGCGACCGCGACGCCGGAGCTCGCCCACTCGGTGCACGCCGAGGTCTCCGGCCTCGAACCGGCTCGCGAGTACTTCTACCGGTTCCGCACCGGCAGTGAGCTCAGCCCGGTCGGCCGGACCAAGACCGCGCCCGCGGCGGGTGCCGCGCTGGCGTCGTTGTCCTTCGCGTTCGCGTCCTGCCAGCAGTGGAAGGCCGGTTTCTACACCGCCTACCAGCACATGGCGGCCGAGGACCTCGACCTCGTCGTGCACCTGGGCGACTACATCTACGAGGACGACCAGACGGCCAACAAGCGCGGCGTGGCGCTCGGCGACGAGTTCAAGCCGGAGACGGAAACCCTCGGCCGCTACCGGCTGCAGTACTCGCTGTTCAAGTCCGATCCGCACCTGCAGGCCGCGCACGCGCTGTTCCCGTGGGTGGTCACGATGGACGACCACGAGGTGGAGAACAACTGGGCCGACGAGATCTCCGAGAACAACGCGGACCCCGCGCTGTTCCGGCAGCGCCGGGCCGCGGCCTTCCAGGCGCTGTACGAGAACCAGCCGGTGCGCCGCTCGGCGATACCGCAGGGCCCGGACATCCGCCTGCACCGCCGGTTGCAGTTCGGCGACCTGGCCGACCTGACCATGATCGACACCCGCCAGTACCGCGACGACCAGCCCTGCGGCGACGGCACGGCGGTCGACTGCGCGGAGCGGCTGGACCCGAACCGCACGATTCTCGGCGCGCAGCAGCGCCAATGGCTGCTGGACGGCTTCGCCAACTCCCGGGCGCGCTGGCAGATCCTCGGCAACCAGGCCCCGATGGGCGAGACCGACCTCGACGCGGGCCCGGCGAAGGAGCTGTACATGGACCCGTGGGACGGCTACGTCGCGGACCGCAACGCGGTGCTCACCGGTGCGGTCGACCGCGGGGTGCGCAACCTGGTGGTGATCACCGGCGACCGGCACCAGAACTACGCCTGGGACCTGAAGAAGGACTTCGAAGACCCGAATTCGTCCACAGTGGCCAGTGAGTTCGTCGGCACTTCGATCACCAGCGGCGGCAACGGCGCGGACATGACCGACGACGGCCGCACCCTGCTCGCGGCCAACCCGCACATGAAGTTCTTCAATTCCCAACGCGGCTACGTCCGCTGCACGGTAACCCCGCAAACCTGGCGCAGCGACTACCGAGTCATCCCCTTCATCGAACAACCAGACGCCCCAGTCTCCACCCGAGCCACCTACGTCGTCGAACACAACCACCCAGGCGTCCAACCAGCCTGACTCCCAAGGTGAAGGGCACCTTTCACCAACTTACTGGGTAAAAGGTGCCCTTCACCCACCACCCAATTGGCGGAGAGTCGAAGCGGCGTCACCCGGATGTGGCACCGGATGTGGCAGGAGTGAAGGGCACCTTTGACCGGCATAGTCGGTCGAAGGTGCCCTTCACTCGTCGCTCGAATGGTGGGGTCAGGCGCGGGGTTTGGCGTAGGTGGCGTCGGTTGCCCAGGATTCGGCTGCGGTTGACCAGGGGGAGTCGCTGTGGAGCAGGGCGATCGCCGCCGTTTTGAGTTCGGCTGGTTCGCCGGTGAGCAGGTGGACGAGGTCTTCGAGGCCGGGGTTGTGGCCGACGATGGCGGCCGTCATGACCGAGGGCGGCAATTCGTGGATCACGTTGAGCAGTTCCCGGGCCGAGGCGGCGTAGATCCGGTCGTCGTAGCTGAGCGTGGGCTCGGCCGGGATCTCCGGGGCGACCAGCTCCCAGGTCTGACGGGTTCGAACGGCCGGGGAGCACAGCACGAGTTCGATCGCGGCGACGTGCTTGCGCAGCCATTCGCCCACCGCGGGTGCGTCGCGACGGCCGCGATCGGCCAGTGGGCGGTCCACGTCGTCGGCGTCGCCCGGCCAGGCCGACTTGGCGTGCCGGATCAGGACCAGTTTCCGCTGCGCATCGGTCATTTCTTCGTCGCCCCACCTGCTCGCCGTGACTGCCGGTTCCACGGTAAAGGTCCGGTGCGGCGACCGCCCGCATTGAGTCGCCGGACGACTCAGCGCGCCGTCGATTCCGTATTGGACAGCCCTGTGCGGCGGTGGAAATGTGCTGGACATGAACTTCGTCGACCTCGATCCGGCGCTGCGCCCGCTGCTGACCCGCTACGCCGACTCGATGGACCGCGTCGAACCGGTCCTGCGCGAGGTCGGCGAGGTGGCGGCCGGTGAACTGGACGAGCTGGCCGCGGTCGCGGAGATCAACCCGCCACGGCTGCGCCAGTACGACGCCAGCGGCGAGCGCATCGACGAGGTCGTCTACCACCCCGCCTACACCGAGATGTCGCGGCTGGCCTTCGAGCGGTTCGGCCTCGCCGCGATGTCGCACCGCGCGGGGGTGCTCGGCTGGCCGACGAAGGTCCCGCACGTGGTCAAGTACGGGCTGTCGTACGTGTTCGTGCAGGCCGAGTTCGGTTTGTTCTGCCCGGTTTCGATGACCGACTCGGCGGCGCGGGTGCTGCGCGAGTTCGGCGACGAATCGCTGTTCGCCGCCGAGATCGACGGCCTGAGCTCACCCCGGCTCGACTCGCTGCTGACCGGCGCGATGTTCATGACGGAGAAGCAGGGCGGCAGCGACGTCGGACAAACCGCGACCCGAGCCACCCCGAACGGTGCACATTGGACACTGCGCGGCCAGAAGTGGTTCGCCTCCAACGTGAACGCGGATGTGATCCTGACGCTGGCCCGAGTTCCCGGCGGCCCGGCAGGCACGAGGGGCCTCGGGCTGTTCATGGTGCCGAGGCTGCGCCCGGATGGCAGCCGCAACACCTACCGGATCGATCGGCTCAAGGACAAGCTGGGCAGCCGCTCGATGGCCAGCGGCGAGGTGACGTTGGAGGACTGCTACGCCCTGCCGGTCGGGGACCTGGCGCGCGGCTTCCGGCAGATGGCCGAGATGGTCAACGTGTCGCGGCTGTCCAACGCGATGCGCGCGGTGGCGTTGATGCGCCGTTCGCTGCACGAGTCGATCAGGCACACCCGGCAGCGGGTGGTGTTCGGCAAGCCGCTGTTCGACCAACCGTTGATGCGCCGGACCCTGCTGCCGATGATGCTGCACACCGAGGCGGGGCTCGGATTCGTCCTGGAGGCGGCGGCCACGCTGGACCGGGCGGACGCCGGGGACGCCGAGGCGCGTCGGCTGATCCGGGTGCTGACGCCGCTGGGCAAGTACCACCTGTGCAAGTTGGCGCGCGTGGTGACCGGCGAGGCGATGGAAATCCGCGGCGGCAACGGCTACATCGAGGACTGGGTCAACCCCCGGCTGGTGCGCGACGCGCACCTGGGCTCCATTTGGGAAGGTTCGAGCAACGTGATCGCGCTGGACGTGCTGCGCTGCATCCGCAAGGACAACGCGCACGAGCTGCTGGCCGACACCGCGCAGCACCGCCTGGAGCGCATCGGCGACGTCGATGTCGCCGCAGGTGCCGAACAGCTGCTGGCCGACGTGGCACGGCTGCGCGCCCTCGGCAAGTCGCTGCTGGCGGAAGGCGACGAGTACGCCCAGGCGATGTGCGGCGAGTTCACCACGCTCGCCGCGCACACGATCACGGCTGCCCTGCTTTTCGAGCAGGCCGACCACGAGGCGCGCACCGGCCTCGGCTACCGAAAGCTGTTGGTGGCCAACACATACCTCCACCACATCATGCGACCGTCAGACCGCGTCCCGGCAGCGCTGCGCTGGCTGGCGGAGCTAGCCGATGGCGGCGCGGTCCCAGCCGAAGCCGCCCGCTGACCAGCCGAACGTTCTTCCACGACGCGGCGCGGGTTCAAGGACAGGCGTTTGCCGCTGGTGCGTCAGGGTGTGGCGCTGGGGGTGATGGTCAGGCGCCAGCTGAGTTCGCCGTTGTGCCATTGGCCGGTGGGTTTGAGGCCGGTCGCCGTCGCCACCGCCGCCGATGCCCGGTGGTCCGGGTGGATGTGCGCGACGACGCCGCTCACCGGTTGGCGGCGCAGCCAGTCGACGAGGCCCCGCGCGGCTTCCTTCGCGATGCCCCGCCGCTGCCAGGCGGTGCCGACGATCCAGGCGATCTCGGCGATCGGTCCGTGCTCGCCGGGGGCGATCGTGGCCTGGACCGTACCGACCAGGCGCGCCTCGGCCAGCAGCCGGACCACCCAGTTGCACCAGGACACCGCGGGATCAGGTGCACCGGCGATGATCCGTTCGTACCGGGAACGCAACGTTTGCGCGGACAGCGGGGTACCGCCGATGAAGCCGTAAAGTTCCGGATCGGCCAGCACGTTCGACATCTCCGCGGCGTGGTCCACGCGAAGCGGTACCAGCCCGAGCCGCTCGGTCCGGATCACCTGCGGTCTGATGGTACTCACGCCGCCGCCTTTCGAATCTCAGCGCTACCGGGCACTGGCTTGCCGCAGCGGTTTTCGGAAGTGGATGAGCTGGTAGTGCCCTTCCGGGGTGCGGTGCGTCTCCTGGTAACCCAACCGCCGGTAGAGCCGCAGGTTCGCGGTGCTGTGCTCGCCGGTGAACAGGTTGATCACCCCGATCCGCGCGGGGAGGTGCCGCTCGACGTGCGCCAGCAGCCCGGTGCCGAGACCGTGGCCCTGCCGATCGGGAGCGACCACCAGGCGGCCCAGCCCGGCGGTCGTCTCGCCGAGTTCGACGCGGACCGCCGCGACGAGTCGGCCCGCCTCCCGGTAGCCCCAGGCCAGGCAGGACGGCCGGGCGAGCTGCGCGCGGATGTCGTCGAGGGTCTCGGTCAACGGCGGCATTCGAAGATCGTCGTGCGCCTGTGCCTCGGTGACGTAGGCGGCTCGCTGCAACGTCAGCACTTCACCGGCGTCGGTGGCGGTCAGGCGGACCGGGAGTGCGGTACCGCCAGCTGCGGGAGGCATCGACGATTCCTTTCGGGGCGTGCGCGCTTCAGCGGATCTGCTGGTCACCGTAGTTTCTTCGCGAACCAGTGGTCGGCGTAGGGGCCGCTGTTGTAGGCGGGGATCTCGTGGAAGCCGTGTTTGGCGTACAGGCTGCGGGCCTCGACGAGGTCGTGGCGGGTGTCCAGGCGAATCGACTGGAAGCCGAGGTCGCGGGCGTGCGCTTCGACGGCGGCCAGCAGCCGGGCGCCCAGGCCGAGACCGCGCGCCCGCGGTCTGACGTACATCCGCTTGAGCTCGGCGACACCGGGTTCGAGCTCGCGGATCCCGACGCATCCGAACAGCTCGGCCCCCTGCTTGGCCAGCAGGAACACGCCCTTCGGCGGGTGCAGGCCAGCGTTGGGATCTTCGGCTATCGCCGCGTCGATCTCGGCGTCGGTCGCGGGGCGGCCGTAGTACCGGCTGGCCATTTCGTCGGTGTACTCGCGCAGCAGTCGCAGGGCGATGGGCTCGGCCACGCCGACCGGCGCGATGTCGTAGGAGCTGTGCTGGTCCACGACGTGATTCTCATCCGCCTGTCCAACGGATATTCGCCCTCGGGCTGGCCACCACGCGGAAGATGATCCACGCAGGAGTTAAGAGTGAGGCGCACCCGTGACCAACTTACTGGGTCACGGGTGCCCCTCACCTGCTCAGCCGAAGGAGACGCCGACGACGTTCAGGAGGGTGTAGATGCCGAGCAGGGTGATCGCGATGCTGCTGATCACCAGGATGGTGTTGAACAAGCGGCCGCCGTGCAGGCGCTTGTCGACCTCCTTGTTGCGGAGGTACCAGGTCGCGATGACCACCGCTGGTAGGAAGATGCCGGTCATGATGCCGCCGATCTGGACCATGACCACCGGCGAGCTGACGAGCAGGTAGGTCGCGCCCCACAGGATCGGCAGCGCCACCGTGAAACCGCGGATCCACTTCTGCCGGGACCGCGCGTTCGTCCAGTCCACCACGTGCAGTTCCGCGAGGACGTTGGTGTACATCCGCGCCCAGCTCGGGATCGCCGCCCACAGGGTGGAGCCGAGCACCGCGATGGCGCCGATGAGGAAGGCGATGGCCGCCCATTCGCCGATGACGTCGGTGTACATCTGCGACAGGGTGGTGATCATCTCGTTGCCTTCGAGCACCAGCCCCTGCGGGTTGAGCACCGCGGCACCCATCACGAAGAACGCCAGGGTGCTGAAGGTGTAGATCACCCAGGACAGGAAGACGTCCTTGTACATCACCCTGATCCAGCCCTGCGCGCGCTGCCGCCACTGCTCGGTGTCCTCGGCCGGGCCGACCCAGCGGGCGTAGCCCTTCTCCAGGCACCAGTAGGTGTAGAAGGTGATCTCGTCAGCGCCCACGCCGGTGATGCCGAACATCGCGATAGCCGCGCCGATGGCGCCCGCCGGGATGCTGAAGGTGAGGCCGCTGAGCAGGTCGCCGCCGGTGTAGCCGAACGGCGTGAAGGGCAGGCCGAGCGCGATGACGACGGTGGCCACCGAGAACACCGCCACGAGCGCGAAGGCGCCGCGTTCGATCAGGCTGTAGTTGTTCGAGTACAACAGCGCGATGCTGCCGACCACGATGATGATCGTCCACACCGTCAACGAGGTGAAGCCGAGCGGGTCACCGCCGACGGGTATCAGCATGCTGAAGGCAGCCGCGGTGCCGCCGACGATGCCGCCGACCTGCAGCAGCTTGGACAGCGCCATGAACATCCACAGCAGGTTGATCCAGCCGATCCGGCCCAGCCGCGGTGGTACCTGGTTGAACCCGGTCAGTGCCGGTTTGCCGGTGATGATCGTCCAGCGGGCCAGTTCGGCCTGCACCGCCACCTTGACGGCGGTGGAGAGGATGACCATCCACAGCAGGGCGAAGCCGACTTCCGCGCCGAGCGCGGTGGTGGCGATGAGTTCTCCGGACCCGACGATCGATGCGCTGACGATCAGTCCCGGGCCCAGGTACCGCAGGCTTGCTTTCCAACCCTTGGGTGGTTCCTTGATGCCGTCCGCGGTGAGAACGTACGGATCGTCGCTGGTCGCGACGGATGTTCCCATCGGGCACTCCTTTGTGCTGAGCGGGAGTTTTTTCACATTTGTGAAGTATGTCTTATGGATGTGAAAGCTACAGTTGCGAACGGGGCCGGTCAACGGGCGATACCGAGCCGAGACGCAGCGCGCCGACCGTAGGCGGAACCATAGGACCCACGGCTCGTGATCGCGACGTGTCGCAGCACGCCTTTCGAACTCGTCTCGGCAAACGGCCGCGCCACTGCGGAGCACCACGCCACTGCGAAGCACCACGCCACTGCGAAGCACTCAGCCCACGCCGAGGCCGAACACGTTGAGGACGGTGTAGATGCCGAGCAGGGTGATCGCGATGCTGCTGGCCACCAGGAGGCCGTTGAACCAGCGGCCGCCGTGCAGGCGCTTGTCGACCTGGGTGTTGCGCAGGTACCAGGTGGCGATGACCACGGCGGGTAGGAAGATGCCGGTCATGATGCCGCCGATCTGCACCATGACCACCGGTGAGCTGATGAACAGATAAGCGGTGGTCCACAGGATCGGCTGCAACGCGATCAGCACCTTGATCGAGCGCCGCCGAGCGGGAATGTCGTTCCAGTCCAGGAAACCGACGATCGAGAACAGGTTGGTGTACATCCGCGCCCAACTCGGCAGGCCCGCCCAGAGGGTGGAGCCGAGCACCGCGATGGCGCCGATGAGGAACAGCGTGCTCGCCCACTCGCCGAGCACGTCGGTGTACATCCGCGACAACGTCTCCATCAGGCCGTTGCCTTCGATCACCAGACCCTGCGGGTGCAGGACCGCCGCACCCATGAGGTAGAAGGCGAGGGTGCTGAAGGTGTAGATGACCCAGGACAGGAAGGTGTCCTTGTACATCACCTTGATCCAGCCCTGGGCGCGCTGCCGCCACTGCTGGCTGCCGTCCGGGGGACCGGACCAGCGGGCGTAGCCCTTCTCCAGGCACCAGTAGGTGTAGAAGGTGATCTCGTCGGCGCCCACGCCGGTGATGCCGAACATCGCCACCGCCGCGCCGATCGCACCGGCCGGAATGCTGAAGGTGAGTCCGGTGAGTACGTCGCCGCCGCCGTAGCCGAAGGGCGTGAACGGCAGACCGAACGCGATGGCGACGGTGACCACCGAGAACACCACCACCAGCAGGAAGGCGCCGCGCTCGATGAAGCGGTAGCCGCTGGAGTACAGCAACGCGATGCTGCCGAGCGCGACGATGATGGTCCACACCGTGATGGACGTGCTGCTCATGGGGTCGCCGCCGACCGGGATCAGCAGGCTGAACGCGACCGCGGTGCCGCCGATGGTGCCACCGGCCTGCAACAGCTTGGACAGGGCCAGGATGATCCACAGGACGTTGATCCAGCCGATCCGGCCGAGTCGCGGCGGCACGTCGTTGAAGCCCGACAGCGCGGGTTTGCCGGTGCAGATGGTCCAGCGGGCGAGCTCGGCCTGCACCGCGACCTTGACGGCGGTGGACAGGATCACCAACCACAGCAACACGAATCCGGCTTCGGCACCGAGTGCGGTGGTGGCGATGAGTTCTCCGGAGCCGACGATCGAAGCGCTGATGATCAGCCCCGGGCCCAGGTAGCGCAGGCTGGCCTGCCAGCCCTTCGGCGGCTCCCGGACGCCGTCCGCGGTCAGCAGGTATGGATCGTCGTCAGGCGCGACAGTCGTTCCCATCGAGCACTCCTTTGTGCTGATGTGCTGACCCCGCGCCAAGCCGGATCGCGCGGAGTTCCCAGGGTTTTCACATCCGTGAAGCAGCCGCTTGATCAGTGAAAGTACCGCCGCGTCGGGCCCGGGTCAACGGCGCTGGCGGCAGGTTTTCGATCGGTCGGCGGCGGGCACTCCAGCTGCGGAGGTGCTCGATGGTTCCCCGGAACCCGTGGCCGCTGGTGCTCGCCGCGGAAGGTCTGGTGCTGATCCTGCTCGGCCTCCTGGGACTGGCCAACGCCGGTTGGCGCGCTTCGGACGACGTCGCGGTGCTGGTGATCTTCGAGCTCAACACCACGCACAGCATCCTGCTGCTGGTCGCCGGGGTGCTGGCGCTGGTCGCCGTGCGGTGGCGGCGTGGCGTGGTGGTGTTCGCGGCGTCGCAGATGGTCGTCGGGGTGCTGCTGTTCGTCTACGGCACGGCGGAAAGCACCGCCGGTGAAGACCGAACGCCGTTCTCGCTGGATCCGGCCGAGAACTTCCTGCACGCGGGCCTGGCCGTGCTGGGCTTCATCATCCTATGTGGAGTGACGTCGGCGCCCAGCCCGACCGAGTCGCATCGGGCCGCCACCGGTCATTGAGGTGGAATCGGGCAAGCCGGGCACGGTTCCCGGTTGGTGCGGGCGACAGAGTGTTTTGTCCGAGGGGGCGGCGCTGTCGCATTCGACAGGACGTGTTCAACTGGCCCCATTCACCAGGCCCCAATCGACAGGCCCCATTCAAAAGGCCCCATTCAAAAGGCCGGAGTGGACTGGTTCCGGCTCGACGATCATGCGCCGGTGCGGCCCGGCCGGTTTTCCGCGCAGGACCGGCCATTATTGTCGGTGGCGCGGGAATTTTTACCGGATGTTCGTTGTTGGTCCTCGGTCGCAACGGGTTTTCTGGTGCTTGTCGACGGCTTGACGGATAGGGTTTCGAACATGGTGGGTTCATTGCTGGGGACCGAGGTCCAACGGGTCGAAGACCCGGAACTGCTCCGCGGTCGGGGCACCTACGTCGGCAACCTCGACTTCGAGGGCTTGGTGCACCTCGGATTCGTCCGCTCGCCAGTGGCGCACGCGCGGCTGACGGGTGTCGACGTCAAGGCGGCCGCTGCCGCGCCGGGCGTCATCGCGGCGTTCGCGGCGGGAGATCTGGACATTCCAGTCGCGCCGCCGTTCGTCGTGCTCAACCCGGACTGCGAACGCCCGCCGCTGGCCACCGACCGGGTTCGGTTCGTCGGTGAGCCGGTCGCGGTGATCGTCGGCGAGAGCGCCGCCGCCGTCGCCGACGCGATCGAACTGGTCGATGTCGACTACGACCCGCTGCCCGCTGTCGCCGATCCGGAACGCGCCCTGGACTCGGCGTCCGAACCGCAGTTCCCGGAGCTGGGCTCGAACGTGGCCGCTGGTTACCGCGATGCTGCCGGTGCGGATGTGCTGGCCGGTGCGGACGTGGTGGTGCGGGCCCGCATCGAGAACCAGCGCGTCGCGGTGGTTCCGCTGGAGGGCAACGCGATCGCGGTAGAGCCGGGCGGTCCGGACCAGGAGTACGACGTGACGGTGCACGTCTCGACGCAGATGCCGCACGGCTTGCGCGATGGCGTGGTCAAGGCCTTCGGCTGGGCCCCGGAGCGGGTGCGGGTGATCTCCCCGCACGTCGGCGGCGGGTTCGGCGGCAAGGCGGGGATGATCTCCGAGCACGCGGTGGCCATCGCGGTTGCCCAGCACCTGGGGCGGCCGGTGCGGTGGGTCGAGTCCCGGTCGGAGAACATGCAGGCCATGCCGCACGGGCGGGCCCAGGTGCAGTACGCGGAACTGGGCTTGCGCCGCGATGGCAGCATCGTCGGGCTGCGTTGCCGGGTCGTCGGCGACGCCGGTGCCTACGCGGGCTTCGGCGGCGCGCTGGCCATGGGCCCGACGCGGATGATGTCGCAGGGCGTCTACCGGATCCCGAAGATCAGCTACGACGCGGCGGCGGCGCTGACCAACACCACGCCGGTCGGCGCGTTCCGCGGCGCGGGACGGCCGGAGGCCGCGGCGATGTTGGAGCGGCTGATGGATCTGGCCGCGGCCGAGCTGGACGTGGACCCGGTCGAGCTGCGGCGCAGGAACTTCCTCGCGCCGGAGTCCTTCCCATACCAGACGCTGGTGGGCGCCAGCTACGACAGCGGCGACTACGAACGTCCGCTCGCCGAGGCGCTGCGGCTGGCCGACTACGACGCGCTGCGGGCCGAACAGGCGCGCCGCATCGCCGCGGGCGAGCACCTGCTGCTGGGCATCGGGGTGAGCGCCTACGTGGAGATCACCGGTGGCGGCGCGGGGGAGTACGCCGAGGTCGAGGTGCACGAGAGCGGCGCCCGGATCAAGGTCGGCACGTCCGGGCACGGGCAGGGGCACGCGACCTCGTTCGCCATGATCGTGGCCGACACGCTGGGCATCCCGATGGAGTCGATCGAGTTCCTGCAGTCCGACACCGCGCAGGTGCCGCGCGGTGGGGGAACCGGCGGGTCCCGGTCGCTGCAGCTCGCCGGTAGCGCGGTGCAGGAGGCTGGTGCGGCGGTGCTGCAGAAGGCCAAGGAACTGGCCGCGTCCCGGCTGGAGGCGTCGGTTGACGACATCGAGCTGACCGACGGCGGCGAGCTCGGCGTGGCCGGGGTGCCGAGCGCGAAGGTGGCCTGGGCGGAGCTCGCCCGTGCGGCTGCCGACGACGGCGATCGGCTGGCCGCGAACATCGACTTCGCCCCGGCCGGTGCGACGTTCCCGTTCGGCGGGCACGTGTCGGTGGTCGAGGTGGACGTGGAGACCGGTTACGTCCGCCCGCTGCGGCACATCGCGGTGGACGACTGCGGTCGGGTGCTCAACCCGCTGATCGTGCGCGGCCAGCAGCACGGTGGTGCGGCGCAGGGCATCGCGCAGGCGTTGTGGGAGCAGGTCACCTTCGACGCCGACGGCAACCCGGAGACCGGCACCCTCGCCGACTACACGATCCCGTCGGCGGCGGACCTGCCGTCGTTCGAGACGGCGAACACCGAGACGCCGAGCCCGTACAACCCGTTGGGCGCCAAGGGAATCGGCGAGTCCGCCACGGTGGGTTCGACACCGGCGGTGCAGAACGCGGTGGTCGACGCGGTGAAGCACCTCGGGGTGCGGCACATCGACATGCCGGCCACTCCGGAGCGGGTGTGGAACGCGATCCAGGCCGGTAGCGGCGCGACGTACTGGCAGGAGCCGCCGGCGGCGTTCGACACGCTGCCGGTGCGCCCCGAGGACGCCCCGGACGAAGCCGACGAAGCCGTGGTGTGACCTCTGGAAGTCCCCGGTGAGGGGCACCCGTGACCCAGTTACTTGGGCACGGGTGCCCCTCACTCATTTCACGATCTTCTTGCGGCGGGTTCGGTAGGTGCGCATCTTGTGGCGTGCTCCGCAGATGTCCATGCTGCACCAGATGCTGTTGTTGCCGGGTGATCGGTCGTAGAACAGCCAGCGGCAGTCGTCGGCGTGGCAGACCTTGAGGCGCCCCGACTTCCCGGCCAGCCCGTCGACCGCCAGGGTCGCGATGAGCCGACCGATCAGGCGCTCGACCGGGGTGCCGTCGGCCACCGGGATCAGCACGCCGCCGTCCTGCCACTGCGGCGGCCGCAGGAGGCGGCGCGCGTAGTCGTTCAGCCCTGCGGAATCGGTTCCGGCGAGGTGTTCGCGGATGGCTTCGCGCGCTCGCCCCAGCTCGCCACGAGCGGATTCGTCCAGCTCGTCGGCGACGTCCTGCCGTTCGTGCTCCCGCAACCACGCCTGCGTGCTCGCCAGGTCGGCGAAGGCGTCCTCGTCGTAGAGGAACCGCGCGGAATTGCCGAACGCCTCGACGGATGCCAGCTCGCCCGGAGCGGCTGGTCGGTTGTACGCCACGAATCCAGTTTACCGGCATCTCGATTCTGATGGTAACGTTACTTGTAGGATCTCGGAGCCGGTAACGGAGGTTGGGATGGACTGGGAGCTGCCGGAGCGGCACGAGACGCCGTGCGGAACCGTTCGCTGGGCGAGCCACGGACAAGGGGATCCGGTGGTGCTGCTGCACGGGACGCCGTTCTCGTCCTACGTCTGGCGGGACATCGCCGGTGCGCTCAGCGCCCGGCACCAGGTGTACGTCTGGGACATGCCGGGCTACGGGCAGTCCGAGAAGCGGGACGGGCAGGACGTCTCGCTGGGCGCCCAGCAGGCGGTGTTCACCGATCTGCTGCGGCACTGGGGGCTGCGCGGCCCGGCGGTGATCGCGCACGACTTCGGTGGCGCGGTGGCACTGCGATCCACCCTGCTGGACGGTGTCCACTATGGACGACTGGCGCTGGTCGACGCGGTGAGCGTGCGGCCCTGGGGTTCGGAGTTCTTCCGCCTGGTGCAGGACAATTCCGAGGTCTTCGCGGCACTGCCGCCACACCTGCACGAGGCGCTGGTCCGCCGCTACATCACGACGGCGGCGCACCGCGAACTGCGCGGCGAGGTGCTGGACGCGCTGGTCGCGCCCTGGCTCGGCGAGGTCGGACAACCGGCGTTCTACCGCCAGATCGCCCAAGCCGACGAACGCTACACCCGCGAAATCGAGAACCGCTACGACGAAGTCGACTGCCCAGTCCTGATCGCCTGGGGCGACCAGGACCAATGGCTACCAACCGACCGCGCCGAACAACTGGCCCAGCGGATCCCGCACGCCCACCTGACCTGGATCGACCAGGCCGGACACCTAGCCCAAGAAGACAACCCAGCCCGCCTAACCGCCCTACTAACCGACTTCCTCAACGGGTGACCAACCCGGCACAAGGACGAGTGAAGGGCACCTTCGACCGACTATGCCGGTCAAAGGTGCCCTTCACTCTTAACCCGAACGGGGCCGGGGGTGGTGGGTGGTGAGGATGCCCACTATGCGGGATTGGAGTCTCGGTTGGTGGTCGGTCGGCGGTTAGAGTGCCTTAGCCCATTCGTGTTATCGAGGAGGTCATGGCGCCATGGCTGTCGGTCATGTCCCAGCACCGGGAGTGCGGGGTTCCGGATCGTCGGGGGATCCCGTTCCGCGGAACTCGACTCGACAGGTCGTGCTCGCCAGCCTGGTAGGAACCTCTATCGAGTTCTACGACTTCTACGTGTACGCCACCGCCGCGATCCTGGTGTTCCCGCACCTGTTCTTCCCCTCCGGTGACCCGACTGCCGCGACACTGCAGTCGCTGGCGACCTTCGCTATCGCCTTCGTGGCCCGCCCGGTCGGCTCCGCGCTCTTCGGCCACTTCGGGGACCGGATCGGTCGGAAGTCCACGCTGGTCGCCTCGTTGCTGACGATGGGCATCTCCACCGTGGTGATCGGCCTGCTGCCCGGTTACGAGCAGATCGGTGTCACGGCGCCGCTGCTGCTGGCGCTGTGCCGGTTCGGGCAGGGCCTGGGGCTCGGCGGCGAGTGGGGTGGTGCCGCGCTGCTGGCCACCGAGAACGCGCCCGCGCGCAAGCGGGCCTTCTTCGGCACGTTCCCGCAGTTGGGCGCGCCGATCGGATTCTTCTTCGCCAACGGGCTGTTCCTGGCGCTGTCCGAGGTGATGGACGACGCGACGTTCCAGGCCTGGGGCTGGCGGGTGCCGTTCCTGGTGTCGGCGGTGCTGGTGGTCGTCGGCCTGTGGGTGCGGCTGAGCATGCACGAGACCCCGGTGTTCGCGAAGGTGGTGGCGCGCAACGAGCGCGCGAAGGTGCCCTTCACCCGGGTCTTCCGCGGCGACTTCAAGGCACTGGTGCTCGGCACTTTCATCATGCTGGCCACCTACGTGCTGTTCTACCTGATGACGGTGTTCTCGCTGTCGTTCGGCACGGACAAATCCGGCCTCGGCTACCCGCGTTCGTCGTTCCTGGTCATGCTGCTGGTTGGGGTGGTGTTCTTCGGCCTGACGGTTCCGCTGGCCGGGTGGCTGGCCGACCGCTTCGGGCGGCGGCCCACCCTGATCCTCACCACCATCGCGATCATCGTGTTCGGCCTGCTGCTCGGACCGTGGTTCGGTGCCCAGTCCGAGGTGGCGACGGTGTCGTTCCTGATCGTCGGGCTCGGGCTGATGGGCATGACGTTCGGGCCGATGGGCGCGATGCTGCCGGAGCTGTTCCCAACAGCGGTGCGCTATACCGGCGCCTCGGTGTCCTACAACCTCGCCAGCTTGCTGGGTGCCTCGGTCGCTCCCTACATCGCGACCTGGCTGGCCAGCTCCTACGGGCTGGGCTGGGTCGGGGTGTACCTGGCGGCGATGGGCGTGATCACGCTGATCGCGCTGTTCGCCAGCCGGGAGACCCGCGAGGCGTCAATCGAGAACTGATCCCAGCCGCGCCAGCATTTCGTCGAGCAGCGGCAGCGAAGTCGCGTGGTTGAAGCGGACGAAGCCTCGTCCGGCCGCCGAGCCGAGCGGGGCGAAGTCCGTTCCCGGGACGACCCGGACGCGGGCCTCGCGCAGCAGCACCTCGGCGGGGTTCGGGCCGAGCTCGCGGATGTCCAACCAGGCCAGGTAACCGGCCTGGCCGCGATGCCACCGGACCTGCGGATGCTCGTCCACCCAGGCCCGCAGCCGGTCGCGGGTGCGATCCAGGTAGCTGCGCACTGCCGTCAGCCAACCGCCGTCGTCGCGCCACAGCGCGGTCGCCACGGCGATCCCGGGCACCGAGGCGTGCTTCTTCTCGTGCGGCGACATGGTGTCGAGGATGTGCTTCGTGGCCTCCTGGCACACCAGCACGGCGGACTTCAGCCCCGGCACGTTCCACCCCTTGGACACGCTGGTCACCGTGACGGCGTGCGAGGCGGCCGATGCGCTGACGGCGGCGTACGGGACGAAGTCGGCGGAGCGCAGCGGAGCGTGCACCTCATCGCTGATCACGAAGGCACCGTGCCGATCGGCGAGTTCGGCGATCGACCGCAACTCGGCGGGCGACCACACCCGGCCGGTCGGGTTGTGCGGATGGCAGAGCAGCACCGCCCGCGCTCCGGCGGCGAGCGCGTCGGCGACCGCGTCGAAATCGATCTGCCAACCATCCGGCGTGTCCACCAGCTGGCATTCCCGGATCGGTCGGCCCAGGTGCGCCAGCATTTCCAGGAACGGCGGGTACGCCGGGGTCAGCACCACGACGCCGTCGCCGGGCGCGGTGAGTCGGCGCACCGCCGCGTCCAGCCCGGCCATCACATCGGCGACGGGCGAGACCAGCGCCGGATCGACCTGCCAGCGCTGCTCCCGGGAAACCCAGTCGCCGAACGCCTTGAGGTGCTCGTCGATCACCGGGTAGCCGAAGTCGGAGCGCGCCACCAACTCCCGCAGCACGTGCCGCGCTACCGGACACAACGGGTAGTCCATCTCGGCGACCCAGGCAGGCAGCACGTCGGGATCGACCAGGGACCACTTCTGCGAGCTGCGCAACCGCAGCTCATCGACGCGCAGGGCATCGAACTCGGCGTGCAGCTCCGCAATGGTCATCTTCGCGATTATGCGGGCGCCAGCACGCCTTGGCGAGGGCCGATTCGCGCCCGGTGGCACGCACAATTCGTTGGCACGCCTGGGCTTCCCCGGTCAGACGATGGGCAGTGTGCGCTAGATCTCGGCTTCGGACCAGGTGTCGACCACGATCTTGTCGCCAACGGCCGTCGCGCCTGCCGCAGGTCAAACCTGTTGCGGCAGGCGGCCGGTGCTCCGCAGCAGGTCGAGCAGGCGGTCGACGAACGCCGCTTGGGCCGGGTTGAGCTTTTCGCGGGCGGTTTCCGGATCGCACCACAGGGCTCGGTCGACCTCGGGGAAGCTCTGGCGGCGGCCGGATTTCGGTGGCCACTCCACCTCGAACTCGTTGCTGCGCAGGGTGGCCGCGTCGAAGTCGCCCTCGGTGGCCCAGGCGGTCACGAGCTTGCCGTTGCGCAGCTTGACCTCGCCCAGCGGCGAGAGGTCGTGGTCGGTCAGCGGCATGCCGGTCTCCTCGGCGAACTCGCGGACCGCCGCCGATCGGGCGTCCTCGTCCGGCTCGTACTCGCCCTTCGGCAGCGACCAGGCGCCCGCGTCCTTCTTCCGCCAGAACGGGCCGCCCGGATGCACCACCAGGATCTGCGGCTCGTCGTCCTCGATCTTGAACAGCAGGATGCCAGCGCTTCGTTTGCCCATCCCGCCAGTGTCGCGCACCGGCGACGTCGTCGCGGTACCGGCGGTCGACCGAGCCGCTGGAGATGTCCTATGTGGAATGTCCTCTCGGCTGCGGCCGGTGGCGGTTGCTCCAGGTGGGCGCGGCTGGCGGGTGGCCCGCTCTGGCGGAAATCGCAGAACACGTCGATGCTGGCAGCGTGGAGCGGGTCGTGTTGCACGTGGATCTCGATCAGTTCATCGTCGCGGTCGAGCTGTTGCGCCACCCCGAGTTGCGGGGCAAACCGGTGCTGGTCGGTGGCTCCGGCGACCCGAAGCAGCGCGGCGTGGTGGCCGGGGCGTCCTACGAGGCGCGCGAGTTCGGGGTGCGCTCCGGCACACCGCTGCGCACCGCGGCGGCCCGCTGCCCGGCGGCGGTGTTCCTGCCCGCCGACCGCGAAACCTATCTCGCCGCCTCCGCAGATGTGATGGCCGCGCTGCGGGAGGTCGGCGGCATCCTGGAAGTCGCCGGTTGGGACGAGGCGTTCATGCTCGTCGACACCGACGATGCCGAGCTGACCGCGCGCTCGGTGCAGCACCACGTGCGGGAGCGCACCGCCCTGGCGTGTTCGGTGGGCATCGGCGACAACAAGCTGCGGGCGAAACTCGCGTCCGGGCTGGCCAAACCGGCTGGCGTCTTCCGGCTCGACATGTCGAACTGGGTCGAGGTGATGGCCTCGCGGCCGACGGAGGCGTTGTGGGGAGTGGGTTCGAAGACCGCGAAGAAGCTCGCGACGCGCGGTATCGCCACCGTCGGTGACCTGGCGCGAACGCAGATGGCCGACCTCGCCGGTGATTTCGGCCCCAACATCGGACCCTGGCTGGTGGCGCTCGCGCACGGCTACGACTCGACGCCGGTGACCGACGAGCCCTACCAGGCGCGCTCGCACGGCCGCGAGGTCACCTTCCAGCAGGACCTGCGCGACACCGCTGAAATGCGCTCGGAGATCACCCGCCTCGCGCACGTCGTCGCCGACGATCTCGCCGCCGAGGACGTCCTGGCCCGCCGGGTCGTGGTGAAGGTGCGCGACTCCCGCTTCGCCACCCACACCCACGGCGTGTCGCTGGGAACCTGGACCCGCGATGCGGCGGCCATCGAGCAGGCGGCCCAAGTCGCCCTCGACCGGTTCCCGCTGGACCGCCCGGTGCGCCTGCTGGGCGTTCGCGCCGAAATCGCCCGCTCCGGTTGACCGAAGGCGATTTCGCGCGAAATCGCCGGATCCCACGCGTGGCGGGCGTCGGTTTCGCGCGAAATCGGCAGGTGATCCTCAACGGTCGGCGAGGGCCTTCGCCAGCAGCGGGGTCAGGCGGAAGTCGACGAGGCTGCGCATCGCCAGGGCGAAGTTGGTCCGCTCCACGCCTGGCGTGGCGAGGACCTGACCGGCGATCCGGTACAGGTCGTCGGCGTCGACCGCCACCACCCGCACCAGCAGGTCGGTCGCGCCGGTCAGTCCGAAGACCTCGACGACCTCGGGGATCTCGGCCATCGATTCGGCGAGCTCGCCGAGCATCTGCTGGGTGACCTGCACGGTGATGAAGGCGGTCAGCGGATAGCCGAGCGCGGCCGGGTCGATGCGCCGCTGGAAGGACCCCAGCCTGCGCTCCAGCTTGCTGAGCCGGGCCTGCACCGTGTTGCGGGACAGGCCGACGCGTTCGGCCAGCGCCACCACCGTCGCGCGGGGTTCGGCGTTCAACGCCTGCAACAGCCGGATGTCGACCTCGTCGAGGGTGGGGGCGCTGGGCACAATGCTCACCTTCATCAACTCGCACCGACGCGGGCCGGTGCAGAATGCGCAAAATCCGATCCGGAACTTGTGCAGAGATTGTGCGCTTGGTGTTCTCTTCAATGCAATGTGACAATTCTTCGAGGAGGCCTGATGACCAGCGCGGTGCCGGTCCAGGCGGCGACGGCCGAACCCCTGCGCGAGGTCGAGCGGCGGGTGCTGTGGCTGTCGACGGCGATCATCGACCACGCGAACCGGGTGCGCCCCAACACCTCGGGCCTGAAGGTCGGCGGGCACCAGGCGTCCTGCGCCTCGATGGTGTCGATCATGACGTCGCTGTACTTCGAGCACCTGACCGCGGCGGACCGGGTTTCGGTGAAGCCGCACGCATCCCCGGTGCTGCACGCGATCAACTACCTGCTCGGCGAGCTCGACGAGTCGTACCTGAGCACGCTGCGCGAATTCGGCGGCCTGCAGAGCTACCCGAGCCGCACCAAGGACCCCGACCCGGCGGACTACTCGACCGGCTCCGTCGGGCTCGGCGCCACGGCGCCCATCTGGGGCGCGGTGGCCCGCCGCTACGTCGACAGCCACCTCGGCGACGCGGGCACCGGGCGGCAGTACTCGCTGCTGGGCGACGCCGAACTGGACGAGGGCGCCTGCTGGGAAGCGATCATGGACCCGACCGTCGCCGACCTCGGCGAGGTGGTCTGGATCGTCGACCTCAACCGGCAGTCGCTGGACCGCGTCGTGCCCAACATCGCGGCCAACCGCCTGCAGGGCATGTTCGCCGCCGCGGGCTGGCAGGTGCTCACCCTCAAGTACGGGCGGCTGCTGGAAGGACTGTTCGCCAGGCCCGGCGGCGCGGCGCTGCGGGCGCGCATCGACGGCATGAGCAACCCCGAATACCAGCGGCTGCTGCGCTGCACGCCGGAACAGCTGCGCGAACGGCTGCCCGGTCCGGACGGTGCCGAGATCACCCGGCTGCTCTCCGATGTGGACGATGAGACGCTGGCCGCCGCGATCCGCAACCTGGGCGGCCACGACCTGGCGGCGCTCGACGAGGCGTTCCGGGCCATCGACGACACCCGCCCCACGGTCGTTTTCGCTTACACCATCAAGGGATACGGCCTCGCCACCGAAGGTCACCCGCAGAACCACAGCTCGCTGCTGAGCGCCGATCAGATGCGGCTGCTCGCCGAGCACGTCGGTGCCGATCTCGACGACCCGTGGCACCGGTTCCCGGCGGAGGGCGCGGCGGGGCAGCGGTGCGCCGACGCCGCGGCCCGGCTGCGGCGACGCGAGCGCGAGCAGGTGTCGCCGCCGGAACTGCCGGTGGACATCGGCCGGACGCCGACCGGCACCGCGACCACGCAGGCCGCGCTCGGCCGGACGCTGCTCGACCTCAAGCGCGGCGCGCCGGAAGCGGCGCGGCGGATCGTGACCCTCGCACCGGACGTCAGCTCCTCGACCAACCTGGGCGGCTGGCTGAACAAGGTGGGCGTCTGGTCGCCGACCGAGCGGGTGGACTGGTTCGCCGACGACACCGAAACCATCCTGCACTGGCGGGAACGCCCGGCGGGTCAGCACATCGAACTCGGCATCGCCGAGACGAACCTGGTGAGCCTGCTCGGCGAACTCGGCGCGACCTGGAGCCGCTGGGGACAGCCGCTGCTGCCGATCGGCGTGGTCTACGACTGCTTCGTCGGGCGCGCGCTGGAGCCGTGGTCGTTCGGGATGTACGGCGGCGGCCAGTCGATCCTGGTGGGCACACCCTCCGGGGTGAGCCTGGCGCCCGAGGGCGGCGCGCACCAGTCCGTGATCACCCCGTCGATCGGCCTGGAGCAGCCCGGCCTGACCAGCTACGAACCGGCGTTCGCCATCGACACCGAATGGTGCCTGCTGGCCGCGCTGTCGCGCCTGGGCAGGCCCGGCGGAACGTCCGCCTACCTGCGGCTGTCGACCCGCCCGGTCGATCAGACGCTCGCGGCGGTGCCCACCGACCCAGCGGCGCGCGAACGCCGTCGCCGCCAGGTGATCGGCGGCGCCTACCCGCTGCGCCGACACGCCCAGCCCGCGGTGACCCTGGCGGCGATGGGCGCCGTGGTGCCGGAAGCACTGGCGGCCGCGGACCGCCTCGACGCCCAGGGCATCGGCGCGGACGTGGTTTGCGTGACCAGCCCCGGTCTGCTGTTCGAGGCGCTGCGGGCACGCCAGGGCAGTGGTGGCCCGGTGGGGATCCTCGACCAGGTCTTCCCCGCACACCGGGCGAATCCGCTGGTGACCGTCCTCGATGGACATCCGCACGCGCTGGCGTTCCTGGCGGGCATCAACCGGGTGCGCGCGGCCCACCTCGGTGTCACCGCCTTCGGCCAGTCGGGCTCCCTGCCGGAGGTCTACCGCCACCACGGCATCGACGCCGACGCGATCGTGCGCACCGCCCTCGACGTCACCGACCACGCCTAGCGCGCACCCGTTGGGCAGCGGGCGCCCGGAACAGCCGGGCTCGTCTAATTGACTCGGTGCGGGCGGGTGTCGGACGGTGGACGTGGTGAACGAGGGCTGGCGCATCAACACGGTGCTCGGCGTGGGAATGCTGGCGGGCAGTGCGAACGTGATCATGCAGCTCGCCCGTCCCGGCGTGGGCTACGGCGTGCTGGAGAGCAGGGTGGAAAGCGGCCAGCTGTTCCGGCATCCGGCGAAGCGGACCCGCACCACCCTGGCCTACCTCGCCGTCGCGACGATGGGCACCGAGCGGGAGCGGGAGCTGTTCCGGCAGGGCGTCAACCGGGTCCACGCCCAGGTGCGCTCGACGGATTCGAGCCCGGTCACCTACCACGCGTTCGACCCGGACCTGCAACTGTGGGTGGCGGCCTGCTTGTACCGGGGCGTCGAGGATCTGCACCGGATCTTCTTCGGCGAGCCGGACGCCGAAACCGCCGAGGCCTTCTTCCGGGACGGTGCGGTGCTGGGCACCACGTTGCAGGTGCCGCCGCAGGCGTGGCCGGTCGATCGCGCCGCCTTCGAGGAGTACTGGACCGAGTCCCTGAACCGCATCGCGATCGACGACGCGGTGCGCGACTACCTGTCCGCCGTGACGATGCTGGCCTGGCTGCCGCGCCCGCTGCCGTTGCTGTTCGGCCGCTTCAACAGGTTCGTCACGACCGGTTTCCTCACGGAACGGTTCCGGGCCGAGATGCGCCTGCGCTGGACCGACCGGGACCAGCGGCGGTTCGACGCGCTCATGTCGGTGATCGCGGCGATCGTGCGCCGCCTGCCACCGGTGCTGCGGCGATTCCCGTTCAACCTCGTGCTCTGGGACCTCCGCCGCCGCATCAGGACCGGCCGCCCCCTCGTGTGACGGAGCGGGACGGCGGTCGCTGAACCGCCGATCAGGCGTAGCGGTTCAGCTCGGCGAAGAAACCGGGCACGGCATTCAGCTCGCCAGCTTCGGCCAGCTGGTCGTGGACGTACTTGCCGACGGCCAGGTCCAGCACGCCCAGCCCGAACGGGGAGAAGATCACCGGCCGGTCAGCGGGCCAGTCCAGCGATCCGTCCAGCAACTCGGGCATGGCACCGGCGACGAAATCCCGGTTGCCGGTCCGCTGCTCGGTCAGGTGCAGCGACGTGTTGGCCTTCATGCAGTGCTCGACGTCGTCGGTGATGTTGCAGGCGGCGAGGATGACCTCCGGCGAGAGGTCCCGCAGCGAGACGTGCAGCACCAACGGGTGGTGCGCGAACCAGCTCGGGTCGGTCACGTGCGGTTCGCCCGCGGTGGTGGCGAAGACGACCAGGTCGGCGGAGCGGATCAGCTCCTCCGGCCTGTCGTGCACGGTGATCGTGCCGGTCTCGGTCCGCCGCAGATACCCCTTGAACGCCTCGGCGTATGCCGTGGACCGATCGTGCACGCCGAGCTCGTCGAACTCGAAACCGTTGGCGGACAGGTAGGTGTGGATGTACCGGGCGATGAGCCCGGTGCCCACGAAACCGACCCGACGCGGCTTGCCACCGCGCCGCTGGCTGATCCGCACCGCGGCCAGCGCCGCCGACGCCGCGGTCCGGGCCGCGCTGATGATGGAGCTTTCCAGGCAGGCGAACGGATGACCGGTGCCGGGATCGTTGAGGATCAGCACCGCGGAGGCGCGGGGCAGCCCGGCGTCCAGATTCGCCGGGAAGCTGGAGATCCACTTGATGCCGTGCACGTCGACATCGCCGCGCACCGAGGCGGGCAGTGCGATGATCCGCGACGCGGGATCGTCCGGGAACCGCAAGAAGTACGAATCGGGGTTCACCGTCCGCCCCTCGCCGTGCAACCGGTAGGCCGCTTCGACCACGCGCGTCACCTGCTGCTCCCGACCGCTGAGCACCTCGCGCACCTGGCTGCCGGAAATCACGCTGAAGGACGGGTTCATCGGGGAGTTCACGCCGACATTAAACCGGTGGCGCGTGCGAAGGCGGCCTCCAACCCGCTTTCGCACGCGCGAGATCGGCGAGCGCGTTGGGCTGGGGGCGACCACCCTGGTGGTGTCGTACGGGCAGCACCAGGAGGACGGCCGGATGAGCGGTGTCGGAACCGGACCCGTGGTCGTGGGCGTGGACGGTTCGGCGGTCGCGCGCAACGCGGCCCGGTGGGCGGCTCGCGAGGCGGACCGCCGGAGGACCGAGCTGCGGATCGTGTACGCGGACCCGACCGCCCAGCCCGTGCTGTCGGAAATCCCCGGCGTGCACTGGCCGAAGGAGCACGAGGCGCACATCCGGGAACAGGTCGCGCGGTGGCTTTCCACCGGCGCCGAAGCAGCCCGGGAGCAGGCGCCGGAACTGCCGGTGAGCACCGCGTCCAGTCCGGGCACCCCCGACAAGGTCCTGATCGCGGAATCCGAGACGGCCGGGCTGCTGGTGGTGGGCGATCGCGGTTTCGGCGGATTCACCGGACTGCTCGCCGGCGCGGTGGCCGTGAAGGTCGCCGCGTACGCGAACTGCTCGGTGGCGGTCGTGCCGGATGTCGGTGATCCGCTGACCTTTCCGGTGACCGGTCCGGTCGTGGCCGGGGTGGACGACCCCCGATCCGCCGAGTCGGTGCTCGCGCACGCCTTCGCGGTGGCGGCGTCCTGGACGGTCCCGCTGCACGTGGTGCACACCTGGGAAGTGATCGGGATCGACCTCAAGTGGATGCGCACCCGGCTGCCAGAGGAAGAGGTCGCTGAAAGGGAGCAGCGGTTCGTCTCCGAGGCCCTGGCGGGCTGGAGTTCGCGCTTCCCAGACGTCGAGGTGCAGCGGTTCGTGAGTCGCGGATCGCCGACCGCCGAATTGCTCGCGCACGCCAAGCAGGCCCAGCTCGTGGTGGTGGGCGCACGAGGTAGGGGCGGGTTCCCGGGCCTGCGGCTGGGCTCCACCAGCCACAAGCTGATCCACCACTCGCCGTGCCCGGTCATCGTGGTGCGCGACGACCAGCCGTAGCGAACAGCCCCTGTTCGTGCCCCGGAGATCCACCCCTTGACTGGATTCTCGCGGTTTTCCATGCTCGGGAAGCCATAGGTGACCTTGACCTGGTTCGCCCATTCGACGAGGAGTGGCTATGAAGACCAAGGCTGCGGTGCTGCACGGTCCCGGCAAGGACTGGGAGATCGACGAGATCGACTTGGGCGACCCGGTGGCCGGTGAGGTGCAGGTGCGGCTCGCGGCCTCGGGACTGTGCCACTCCGACGAGCACCTGCGCACCGGCGCGAGCCCGGCCGCGTCGTACCCCGCGCTGGGCGGGCACGAGGGCGCCGGGGTGGTCACCAAGGTGGGGCCCGAGGTTCCAGGTCTGGCGGAAGGCGACCACGTCGTGCTGGCGTTCATCCCCGGCTGCGGGACGTGTCGGCCCTGCGCGCGCGGGATGCAGAACCTCTGCGACACCGGTGCCAGCCTGCTCAGCGGCCGGGCCATCTCCGACGGAACGTACCGGGTCAGCCTGCGCGGCAAGCCGGTCGTGCCGATGTGCCTGCTGGGGACCTTCGCGCCGTACGTGACGGTCAACCAGGCGTCGGTGATCAAGATCGAGAACGACATCCCGCTGGACAAGGCCGCACTGCTGGGCTGCGGCGTGTCCACCGGGTGGGGTTCGGCCACCGAGGTCGGCGGGACCCGCGCCGGTGACACGGTGGTGGTCGTGGGCGTTGGTGGTGTCGGGATCAACGCCGTGCAGGGCGCGGCCGCGGCTGGCGCGCGCTACGTGATCGCGGTCGACCCGGTGGCGTTCAAGCGGGAGAAGGCACTGGAACTGGGTGCCACGCACGCGTTTCCGTCGATGGACGAGGCGGCGGCGCCGATCGGCGAGCTGACCTGGGGGCAGAACGCCAACACCACGATCCTGGCCATCGGCGACCTCAAGGGCGAGCAGCTGCAACCGGCGCTCGCGCTGACCGGCAAGGGTGGTCAGGTGGTGGTCACCGGGATGGGCGATGCGAAGCAGGTCGATACCTCGCTGCGCCTGCACGAACTGACGTTGCTGCAGAAGCGGGTGCAGGGCGCGATCTTCGGCGGCGTCAGCCCGCGCACCCAGATCCCGCGGCTGCTGGAGCTCTACCGGCACGGCACGCTGAAGCTGGACGAGCTGGTCACCAACACCTACCAGCTGGAAGACATCAACACCGGCTACCAGGACATGCGTGACGGCAAGAACCTGCGCGGGATGATCCGCTACGGCGACGGCGACTACTGACCGCACCGCGGGTCGTGAGTGCGAAAGCCGACTCCAGCCGGTTTAGGCACTCACGACCCCAGTCGGGTGATGAGTGAAGGGCACCGTTTACCCAGTAAGTTGGTAAAAGGTGCCCTTCACCTCGTTCCCGTCACCTGTGGTGCGGCGGAGTTGGGTTGCGCTGGCTGGGTTTTGCGGTCATGGCTGGGGAGCGGCTTCGAAGCTGGTGGCCAGTTCGCGCATTGCGGTGTCGAGCAGGTCGGTGAGCTCGGTTTCGGGCTCGTCGAGCCACCGCTCGTAGGCGGCGAGGGCGACGCCGAGGGTGGCGTGCGCGATGGTCTGCGGGGCGAGGCCGTCGGCGGGTTGCCCGAGGCGGATCGCGGCGAACTCGGCGATCACCTGACGCCACGCCTGGAACCGCAGCGTCGAGTGCGCCTGCAGGGCGGGCACGCCGAGGATGAGGCGCATCCGGCGGCGGTGCGCCGGGACCTGCTCCGGGGCGACCCGGTTGAACTCGACCAGGCAGTGCCGGATCGCCGCCATCAGCGGGGTTCGTGTTGGCAGGGCGTGGAAATCCGCGCGCATCCTGGCCAGTTCCCGGTCGAAGTCGCCCCACGGGACGTCGTTCTTCGACCGGAAGTAGTGGAAGAACGTCCGTCGGGCGATACCGGCCGCGCGGGCGATGTCGGTGACGGTGGTGCGTTCGAAGCCCTGTTCGTCGAAGAGCTCGAAGGCGACCTGCTCCAGCTCGGCGGCGGTGGTCACCTTCCGCCGTCCGCCGGGTCGCGGGACTGCGCCAACGGTGTTGTGCCCCAACGGATGTCTCTCCAGGTCTTCCAAAATGCACTCGGTGCAAATACGGTGGCTCCGGTGGTCGAGGAAACTCGGCCCGCGCCGAGGAGGAGCATCGCATGGCTGACGAACAGCACGAAGTGGGCACGGTCGTCGCCGAACCGGCGATCGAAGAGGAACTGCTCGTGGAAGAGGTCTCGATCGACGGGATGTGCGGGGTCTACTGACCGTGGCCGGCACAGCGGAGTTCGATTCGAGCCTGGGTTACCAGTTGAACCCGCAGGTCGCGCTGCGCCCCGAGCCGTTCGGGGCGCTCGCGTACCACTTCGGCAACCGCAAGTTGTCGTTCCTGAAAGTCCCCGAACTGGTGGACCTGGTGCGCGGTCTCGGCGAGCACACCAGCGTCGAGGAAGCGTTGTTGGACGTCCCGGAGGACCGGCGGGCGCAGTTCCGGCGGGCGTTGGCCTCCTTGGCCGCCACCGACATGATCCGGCCTCGGTGAGGCTGCGTTCTGACTAGTGCGAAATGGTGGCGATCTCGCGCGAAACCGCCGCGATCAGCACCGCGAGGCAATCGAGCCGCACAACCTCGAAGTGGAGGCCAGCATGACCGCGGTCTGCGAACCGGCGCCCGTTCCCTCGCTGGTGGAGCAGTTCAAGGGCGGGTTGGACGCCCCGATCTGCCTGACCTGGGAGTGGACGTACGCCTGCAACCTGGCTTGCGAGCACTGCCTTTCATCGTCCGGGCGGCGGGATCCGCGCGAGTTGAGCACGGCCGAGATGAAGGCCGTGATCGACGAGTTGCAGCGGATGCAGGTCTTCTACGTCAACGTCGGCGGCGGTGAGCCGACGGTGCGCCCGGACTTCTGGGAACTGCTCGACTACGCCATCGAACACCAGGTGGGCGTCAAGTTCTCCACCAACGGCCTGCGCATCGATGCCGAGCGCGCCGCGCAACTGGCCGCCACCGACTACGTGGACGTGCAGATCTCGCTGGACGGGGCGACGCGCGAGGTCAACGACGCCGTGCGCGGGCCCGGCTCGTTCGACATGGCGATGCGCGCGCTGGCGAACCTGTCCGCCGCCGGGATGCGGGACTTCAAGATCTCGGTCGTCATGACCAGGCAGAACGTTTCGCAGCTGGACGATTTCAAAGCGATCGCGGACCGGTTCGGCGCCCAGTTGCGCATCACCCGGTTGCGCCCGTCGGGGCGCGGGGCGGACGTGTGGGACGAGCTGCACCCCACGGATGCGCAGCAGCGGGAGATCTACGCCTGGTTGGTCGAGCACGGCGACGAGGTGCTCACCGGTGACTCGTTCTTCCACCTGAACGCGTTGGGGTCGACTCCGCTGCCGGGGCTGAACCTGTGCGGGGCCGGCCGGGTGGTGTGCCTGATCGACCCGGTGGGCGATGTGTACGCCTGCCCGTTCGCCATCCACGACGCGTTCAAGGCCGGGAACGTCCGCGAGGTCGGCGGGTTCGCCCGGGTGTGGCGGGAATCGGAGCTGTTCACCGAGCTCCGGCAGCCGCAGTCCGGTGGCGCGTGCCGGTCGTGCTCGGCGTTCGATTCGTGCCAGGGCGGTTGCATGGCGGCGAAGTTCTTCACCGGCCTGCCGCTGGACGGGCCGGATCCGGAATGCGTGCAGGGACACGGGACGACCGCACTGTCCCTTGTGGACCGCGCCGGGTTGCCGAAGGCGACGCAGGACCACTCCCGGTCGTCGCGGCGGGTGGGGTTGGGCATGCCGTCGGTTCCGGCGAAGCCGTGCGATTCCAGTCCGCTGGCGAGCCAGTTGTGAGTTCACCGCTGACCGGCACCGTCCGCCTGGGCGAGGTGACCGCACCCTCGCGGGTGCTGTTCGGTCCGCACGAGACGAACCTGGGCCGTGGCCGGGAGATCTCCGATCGCCACGTGGCCTACTACGCGGCTCGGGCCGCCGGTGGTGCAGGCGTGATCGTCACCGAGACCGCCAGCGCGCACCCCAGTGACTGGCCGTACGAGCGCGCGCCGCTGGCCAGCGAATGCGGTGCGGGGTGGGCGGCTGTCGCCGACGCCTGTCGGCCGCACGGCGCGGTGGTGCTCGCCGGGCTCGGACATGCCGGTTCGCAGGGCTCCTCGGCGTTCTCGCAAGGCGCGCTTTGGGCGCCGTCGCGCGTGCCGGACGTGGCCAGCCGCGAGATGCCGATGGAACTGGAGCAGACCGAGATCGACGAGCTCGTCGCGGGCTTCGCGGCGGCGGCGGAATCGGCCGTGCGGGCCGGAATGCACGGTGTGGAGGTCGAAGCAGGTCAGCATTCCCTGCTGCGCCAGTTCCTCTCCGGCCTCACCAACCAGCGCGCCGACGGCTACGGCGAGGACCGGACCCGGCTGCTGCGGGAGGTCCTGGGTGCGGTGCGCGACGCGATCGGTGGCGGGGTGGTGGGGCTGCGGCTGTCCTGCGACGAACTCGCCCCATGGGCGGGCATCACCCCGGAGCAGGCCGTCGGCATCGTCGAGGCGGTGCGGGAGCAGGTCGATTATCTCGTCGTGGTGCGCGGATCCGCGATGGCGACCTCGGCGACCCGCCCCGACCTGCACACCGAACCCGGCTTCAACATCGAGCTCTGCCAACGGATTCGCGGCGTCGCGCTACCGGTTCCGGTGGTGCTGCAGGGCAGCGTCGTGGAACCGCGGCAGGCCCAGCGGGCGTTGGACGACGGTGTTGCCGACCTGGTCGAGATGACCCGAGCCCAGATCGCCGAGCCCCGGTTGGTCGAACTCGTGCGGGCCGGGCATGCCGAGCGGGTTCGACCGTGCGTGCTGTGCAACCAGAAGTGCCGGGTGCGGGACAACCGCAACCCCATCGTGTCCTGCATCGGCGAGCCTGCCAGCGGGCACGAGACCGAAGGTCGTGAGTGCGAAAGCCGGTTGGAGCCGGTTTCCGCACTCACGACCCGGCGGCGGGACGTGCTCGTCGTCGGCGGTGGGCCAGCCGGGATGGAGGCGGCGCGGGTGCTGGCCTTGCGCGGCCACGCCGTTGAGATCGTCGAGCGGACCGACCGGCTGGGCGGCGCCGCGCGGTGGGCGGCGGAAGTCGGCGGACGCGCTCGGCTGCGACAGCTGGTGGACTGGCTGGCGGCGGAAGTGCGGCGGCTCGGCGTGCGCGTCACGCTCGGCACCGTGATCACCGACGGCACCGAAGTGGATTCCGGGCGGGACGTGCTGGTCGCGATCGGATCGGTGCCGGGGCCGCGCGGCTACGAGATGCACGGCGGCGCGGTCGTCGACGTGGCGGACCTGCTGGCTGGTGGCGCGGTACCGGACGGCCCGCTGGTGGTGTTCGACCCGGTCGGGGATGCCGTCGGCGTCGGCGTCGCCGAACTGCTGGCCGGGCAGGGCAGGAGCACCGCGATCGTCACCCAAGACCAGGTCGTGGGCACGCAGTTGGCGCTGACCGGCGACCTGGCCGATGCCAACGCCCGCCTGCAACAGGCCGGGGTGCGGCTGGAGAAGCGCTCGCTGCTGCGCGAAGTGCATCCGGATCACGTGGTGCTGGAAGACACCTTCACCGCCCAGCGCCGCAACCTGCCCTGTACCACAGTTATCCACTGTGGACATAGGTTGCCGAACCCGGCGCTGCCGCAGTGGCCGCGAGCCGGTGACTGCGTGGCGCCCCGGACGATCCACGAGGCCATCTTGGAAGGACGCCGCGTGGCACACCAGATCACCGAAGCACCGGTGCTCGCAGCGGAGGCGCGATGAGACATCCGCTGTCAACCTCAGTTCTCCCGAACCGCACCTCAGGGGACCGTGTCGCAAACCAGCCACAAGAAACGACGAAACGTGAGATCGGGCTGGACGTGACCAGCACTGTGAATCGCGGGGAGGCGGCACCGTGAGCGGTCACCGCTACCTGTTCTCACCACTGCGAATCGGGCCGGTCACGGTCGGCAACCGGATCGTCTTCTCGGCCCACCTGACGAACTACGCCCAGGACGGGCTGCCCAGCGAACAACACGCCGCCTACTACGCGGCGCGGGCCGCCGGTGGCGCGGGCCTGGTGATCACCGAGGAGCACTCGACGCATCCGACGGACTGGCCGTACGAGAAGCTGATCCACGGCTTCCGCCCGTCGGTCGTCCCCGGGTACCGCCGGATCACCGAGGCCGTCCACGCCCACGGCGTCCCGATCTTCGCCCAGCTCAACCACAACGGCGGGCAAGCGTCGTCGATGTACTCGCGGCTGCCCGTGTGGGCGCCATCGGCGGTGCCGGACCCGATGTTCCGGGAAGTGCCCAAGGCGATCGACACCGGCGAGATCGCCGAGGTCGTGGCCGGGTACGGCACGGTCGCCGGGCACTGCGCCGAAGGCGGATTCGACGGCGTCGAACTGCAGTGCTCGCACTCCTCGATCGTGCGCGGCTTCCTCTCCCCGGCGACGAACAAGCGCACCGACGCATACGGCGGCTCGCTGGCCAACCGCGCCCGGATCCTGCTGGAAATCATCGACGCGGTGCGCGACGCGCTCGGCCCAGATCGGGCGCTGGGCGTGCGGCTGTGCGGCGACGAGCTCATCGAGGGCGGCACCACCATCGACGAGGCGGTCGAGGTCGCCAGGATGGTGGCCGACACCGGCAAGGTCGACTACATCAACACCTCGATAGGCGTGGCGACCTCGACGCTCTACATGATCGAGGCGTCGATGGCGATACCGCCGGGCTATGCGCTGTTCATCTCGAACGCCATCCGCCGCGCCGTGGACCTGCCGGTGGTGGGGGTGGGGCGGATCAAAGATCCGCTGCAGGCCGAACGCGCCCTGGAAGAGGGACACTGCGACCTGGTCGGCGTCGTGCGCGGCCAGATCGCGGACCCGGACTTCGCCGCCAAAGCCAGGTCCGGGTACCGCAGCGACATCCGAACCTGCTTGTCGTGCAACCAGGAATGCGTCGGGCGGATGGGCCTGAACCGCTGGCTGGGCTGCATCGAGAACCCGCGCACCGGACGGGAGTCCGTGTCACTGCCGATGCCCCGCAAGCGGCGGCGGGTGCTCGTCGTCGGGGGCGGCCCGGCGGGCCTGCAGGCCGCGTCGACCGCGGCGGAGCGCGGCCACCACGTGACCCTGTTCGAGCGGGAGCAGGCCACCGGCGGCCAAGTCGCCGTTGCCGCGACGGTTCCCAGCCGCGCGGAGTTCCTCGACGTGGTGCGCAACCTGCGTGCCGAATGCGAGCGGCACGGGGTGGACGTCAAGACCGGAGTCGCCGCGACAGCCGAGATGCTGCGTGCCGAGCACCCCGATGCGGTCGTGCTCGCCACCGGCGCCCGGCCGCAGCCGGTGCACTGGGCGGTGGACGGGGTCGTCGACGTCCGCGATGTGCTGGAGGGCCGCGCCGCACCGGAAGGCGACGTGCTGGTGGTCGACGAACTGGGATTCCACCAGGCATCGTCGGTCGCCGAACTGCTGGCCGACCGGGGCTGCCGGGTGCAGATCTCGACACCGGGCATGGTGGTTTGCCAGGACCTGGGCGTGACGCTGGACATGGAGACCTTCAACGTCCGCGCCCACGCGAAGGGCATCGAGCAGCGCACCGACGAGGTCGTGATGTCAGCGTCGGCCGAGCCGACCGGGGTCGTGCTGCAAATCCTCAAGCACACCACCGCAACCTTGGCCGAAGCCCGGTTCGACTGGGTGGTGTGCGCGACGCACCAGAGCCCGGCGGACGAGCTGTGGCAGGAGTTGAAGCAGGCACCGTTCGAGGTGCACCGGATTGGCGACTGCGTCGCACCGCGCCGCGCGCACGCCGCCGTCGTCGAGGGACATCGAGTGGCGGTGGACCTGTGAACGAACTGCCGAAGATGCTCGCCGTGGTGGTCGTCCGCGACGGCGCGCTGCCCGGCGGCGCCGACGAGGTGGCGGCCGAATGCGGCGGAGCCGTCCTCGCGGTCGGAACCGGAACACCGGAGGCGGCACGCGCTTTCACCGCCGCGCGGCGGATCTGGACCGTCGAGGTTCCGGCGGTCGCACCCGGCGCGTTGGCCGCGGCGCTGGCACCGCTGCTCGAACCGGTCGACGTCGTGCTGCTACCGGCATCTCCCGACGGGCGGGACCTCGCCGCCCGGTTGGCGTTCCAGATCCAACGGCCGCTGCTGGCCGGTGCCCTCCGATGCACGTCCGAGGCAGCGGATCTGTCCAGATTGGACGATTCGCTGGAAGTTCGGGTCCCGTTCGGCGAGCCGGTGGTGGCGACGCTGATCCCGGGGGTGCGCGGCATTCCGCAACCGGTGGCGGCGCCGGACCCGGTCGAATTGGCGGTGACCCTGCCCGAAGACGTCCTCGACGCCGAGGTCGTGAAGGTCCTGGAACCGGAGCCGGAAACGGTCGAACTGGCCGAGGCGACGCGCATCCTGGGCGGTGGTGCCGGACTGGTCCGGCCGGGCGAGGACGGTTCGGCGGTGCTGCGGACGCTGACCTCGGTGGCCGCCGCGCTGGGCGCCTCCGCGGGCGCGACTCGGGTGGTCACCGACGCCGGGTGGGCGGCGCACGACCGGCAGATCGGCACCACCGGAGTCGTGGTCGACCCCGAACTGTACGTGGCCTTCGGCATCTCCGGAGCCGCGCAGCACGTGGGCGGGCTTGGGCGGCCAGCACATGTGGTCAGCGTGAACACCGACCCGTCCTGCCCGATGACCGCGATGGCCGACCTGGGCATCGTCGCCGACGCGCCCGAAGTCCTGCGGGAACTGGCACGCCGACTGAACGGAGCCGCCGATGGCTGAACACTCCGATGTGGACGTCGTGGTGGTCGGGGCCGGTCCGGCCGGTTCGTCCGCCGCGCTGGAGCTGGCCCGCGCCGGGTGCGACGTGATCCTGCTGGAACGCGGACCGTTCCCCGGTTCGAAGAACGTCTACGGCGGTGTCGTCTACGGCCGGGTGCTCGACGAAGTGCTGCCCGCCTGGTGGGAGGACGCCCCGGTGCAGCGCTGGGTCACCCGCCGCAGCACCATGATGATGACCCCCACCCAAGCGCTCACCGTAGACTTCCGCACCGACGACTGGGGGAGCGCGCCGTACAACGGCATGACCACCTATCGCGCGGACTTCGACTCGTGGCTGGCGGGCAAGGCCGTGGACGCCGGTGCGCGGCTCGTGACCTCCACCGTCGCCACCGAACTGCTGCGCGACGCATCCGGCCGCGTGGTCGGCGTCCGCACCGACCGACCCGACGGCGACCTCCGGGCGAAACTGGTCATCGCCTGCGACGGGGTCAACTCCTTCCTGGCCAAACAGGCTGGTCTGCTGCCCGCGACCGACGCCGCGAACCAAACCCTCGGCGTGAAGGAAACCCTTGCCCTGCCGCGCAAAACCATCGAGGACCGGTTCGGCCTCAGCGGCGACGAAGGCGCCGACTTCGAAATCCTCGGCTGCACCGGCGACATCCCCGGCGGTGGTTTCCTCTACACCAACCGCGAGACCGTCAGCGTCGGTGTGGTGCTGTCGCTGACCGGGCTGGCCGCCTCGGGGCGGCGGCCCGAGGCGGTCCTCGCCGACCTCAAGGCGCACCGGGCCATCGCGCCGTACCTGCGGGGTGCGGAGCTCAAGGAGTACTCGGCGCACCTGATCCCGGAAGGCGGCTACCGGAGCATGCCGAAGCTGGCAGCCGACGGACTGCTGGTCGCCGGCGACGCGGCGGCGATGTGCCTGGCGGCCGGGATCTGGCTGGAAGGGGTCAATTTCGCCATCGGTTCCGGCCTGGCGGCCGGGCGCACCGCCGCCGAGGCCATCACCGCGGGCCAGCTCGACCGGCTCGACGGCTACCGCGAGCGGATGGAACGCAACTTCGTCCTGACCGACCACAAGAACCTGCGGGGCGCACCGCACCTGGTCCTCTCCGAGCGGGTGCAGCAGCGCTACCCGCGAATGCTGTGCGACTTCGCCCAGGAGGTCTTCACGGTCCGCAACCCGGAACCCAAACCAGGACTCGGCAAGCTGCTGCGCCGCGCGGCCACCCGGCACGGCGTCCGGTTGCGCGAGCTCGCCGCGGACGCCTGGGCCGGGTTCCGGGTCTTCGGCTGAGGGGTCAACATGCAGCAATACCGCGACATGTCGTTCGAGGACCGGATGACCACAGTGGACTTCGACGTCGGTGAACGCCCGCACATCACCGTCGACTCCGACATCTGCCGGTCGTGCACCACCAAGGAATGCGTGCACGCGTGCCCGGCGAAGCTGTTCGTGCCCACCGGCGACGGCGGAATCCTGTTCAACTACGAGCAGTGCTTCGAATGCGGCACCTGCTACCAGATCTGCAACTCCTCGGGCGCCATCACCTGGACCTATCCCGACGGCGGGCACGGCGTCGTGTTCCGGAAGGGCTGACATGGAGATCGTGGTGGCATTGGGCTGGTCCTGGCAACGCGTCGGGGTGGATCCGCTCAGCGGCATCGTTCACGCCGACGAACGCGACCGGGGCAGCAACGCCGCCGAAGATGCCGCGCTGGAACACGGCCTGCGGCTCGCCGAACGATTCGACGGCCGCGTGCTGGCGGTGACGGTGGGACCCGCGGCAGCGGACGCGGTGCTGCGAACCGCACTGGCAGCCGGTGCCCA
The DNA here is from genome assembly GCF_052246905.1 of Saccharopolyspora antiqui. NCBI lineage: Bacteria > Bacillati > Actinomycetota > Actinomycetes > Pseudonocardiales > Pseudonocardiaceae > Saccharopolyspora > Saccharopolyspora antiqui. The sequence goes on along the minus strand of NZ_JBQQBO010000001.1, from coordinate 958,271 downwards.
CGAAGCGATCCGAGTCGACCGGGACGACCGGCTGGAACCCCGCGCACTGGCCGAAAACGGTGCCGCTACGGCCGCGGCCATCGCGTCCGCGCTGCGCGATCGCACCCCGGATCTCGTGCTGTGCGGGGACAGATCGGCTGACGGCGGGACCGGAACAACGCCCGCCTTCCTGGCCGCCCGACTCGGCGCCGCCCAGGCGCTCGGCGTCGTGCGGCTCGAAACCGACGGTCGGTCGGTCCTCGCCCATCGCCGACTCGACGGCGGCAGCCGGGAGCTGCTGCGGCTGCCGCGACCGGCGGTCGTGTCGGTCGAAGCCGCCGGGGTGCGCCTGCGCCGGGCGAGCCTGCCCGCGCTGCTGGCCGCCCAGCAGGCGACGGTGCCCGCGATCCCCGGCGAGGAGCTCGCGAGTGGACATTCCGATAAGCGGGGTATCCACTCACGACCACGTCGCCCCCGCCCGAGGGAGCTGCCCGCCCCGACCGGCACGACCGCCCACGATCGGATGCTCGAACTGACCGGCGCGCTGCGGGAACGCACCCCGCCGACCGTCATCGGACCGCTGTCGGCGGCGGAAGCGGTCGACGAACTGCTGAACTACCTGCGCCGCCACGGCTACACCACCGGGGTAGGGCGTCGTGAGTGACAATTTTTCCCGCTTGCGGGGCCGCCCGGGTGCGGGTGTCCCGCAGGACACCGGTGCGGGTGTCCCGCAAGACACCTCGGGTGCGGGTGTCCCGCAGGACACCGGTGCGGGTGCCTCGCAAAACACCTCGGGTGCGGGTGTCCCGCAAAACACCTCGGGTGCGGGTGTCCCGCAAAACACTGTGGAGAGGTCATGAGCAGAGTCGCGGTCGTGACGGGCGCGGCCCGCGGAATCGGCGCAGCCGTGGTGCAGCGCCTCGCCACCGACGGATGGCGGGTGGTCGCCGTCGACATCTGCGCGGACCTCCCGGGCGCCTCCTACCCGCTGGCCACCCGAGCCCAACTGCGGGCCCTCGCCGAGCGCTGGCCGGACTCGGTGCGAGACGTGGTCGCGGACGTCCGCGACGAGACAGCCCTGCGCCAAGCCGTCGCGGTGGCCGAAACCGAGTTCGGCGGACTCGACGCGGCGGTCGCGGCGGCAGCGGTCATGGCCGGTGGCCAGCCGCTCTGGGAGACCTCCGACGACCAGTGGGACGCCCTGTTCGACGTCGGTGTCCGCGGCGTGGCGAACCTGGCCCGCGCAGCCGTCCCGCTGCTGCTGCAACGCCCACAACCCCGATCCGGTCGTTTCGTCGCCCTCGCGTCCTCGGCCGCGCACCGCGGCCTCTACCACCTCGCCGGGTACAACGCGGCCAAGCACGCCGTGGTCGGCCTGATCCGGGGCCTGGCCACCGACCTGCGCGGCACCGGAGTCACGGCCACCGCGGTGTCCCCGGGATCGACCCGGACGGACATGCTGACCGCGACGGCGGCCTACTACGACCTGCCGGATGTCGAGGAGTTCAGCCAACACCAGCTCGTCGAACGCCTGCTGGAACCCGATGAGGTAGCGGCAGCGGTGTGCTGGCTGTGCGGCGAACAGGCCTCGGCGATCACCGGGACCGTCGTCCACGCCGACGGAGGCTTCACGGCATGACCCTGCGATTGGTGCCCGACCCCGGCCTGCTCCGCTGGGACAACGGGCGAATCTTGGCTGGCGGATCGCCGTTCCGAGTGATGCGCCTGAGCACCAGGGGAGCGGACCTCGTCAACGATTGGATCGAGGGCGAACCCGCATCCGGCAGCGCTGCGACCCTGGCGCGACGCCTCGTCCGAGCGGGCATGATGCATCCGCACTACGACGCGACGCGGTTCGGTCCGGACGACGTGACGGTGGTTGTCCCGGTGCGGGACGCCTCGCCGACCAGCCTCCTCACCGCACTCGGCACGACCCGGGCGATCGTGGTCGATGACGGATCCGAGCAGCCGGTGGCCGGAGCGGCATGGCGCCACGACGTCGCCCGAGGACCTGCGGCCGCTCGCAACGCGGGCTGGCGACTGGTCCGCACGCCGCTCGTGGCGTTCCTGGACGCCGACACGGTGCCAGAACCGGGCTGGCTCGAACCGGTGTTGCGGCACTTCGAAGACCCAGCGGTGGCGGCCGTGGCCCCCCGCGTCCGCAGCACACCGGGTGACACGGCCCTAGCCCGCTACGAGAGCACGCAGTCCCCCCTCGACATGGGGACCGAACCGGGCCTGGTGCGACCGGGCGGCCGGATCAGCTACGTCCCAACGGCCGCCCTCGTCGTCCGGGTGGCGGCACTGCGCGAACTGGACGGCTTCGACGAAGACCTGCGCTTCGGCGAGGACGTCGACCTGATCTGGCGACTCATCGACCAGCGGCACCTGGTGCGCTACGAGCCGACCGCCGTCGTCCAACACGCGCCGCGCACGCGGTGGAGTGCCCTGCTGCGCCAACGTTTCGACTACGGCACATCAGCCGGACCGCTCGGCCAGCGGCACGGCGAAGCCGTCGCGCCGGTGCGAGCGTCGCTGTGGAGCGCGTTGGCCTGGGCACTCGTCCTCACCAGCCGGACCGGCGCGGGTCTCGCCGTGGTCGGCGGCGCGGCGGTCCTGCTGTCCCGAAAGCTCGGCAAGATCGGCGTCCCAACCCGCGAATCGCTGCGCCTGGCGGTGCAGGGCAATATCGGCGCGGGGCGCATCTTCGCCGATGCCATCGGCCGGGCCTGGGCGCCGATTGCGGTCCCGCTGCTGCTGTTCAGCCGCCGAGGACGGGTCGTGCTCGGCCTGGTGGCGCTGCGGCACTTGCTGGACTGGACCCGCGAACGCCCGCCGCTGGACCCGATCCGCTGGAGCCTGGCGCGCATCGCCGACGACGTGGCCTACGGCTGTGGTGTCCTGCGCGGCGCCCTCAAGTCGCGGAGCCTCGCGCCGTTGCTGCCGTCGCTGTCCGACGGCGGTGGCCGCAGCAGCGTCCCGGTGTCGGACAAGGCGGAGCGATGACGCGGCTGGCCGACCTGACCTGGCCCGAGATCGCCGGGATCGCCGGGCACAGCCTCCTCGCGATCCCGGTCGGCGCGACCGAACAGCACGGCCCCCACCTGCCGTTCACCGTCGACACCGAGATAGCGGTGGAGCTGGCCACCCGACTCGCCCAGCGCAGATCTGCCCTGGTCGCACCGCCGGTGACCTACGGCTCCAGCGGCGAGCACGCCGGATTCCCCGGCACGTTGTCGATCGGCCAGGAAGCGGTCGAGCGACTGCTCGTCGAGCTCATCCGCTCCGCCGACGCGTTCGCGGGAATCGTGCTGGTATCCGCCCACGGCGGCAACGCCGAGCCGGTCCGCCGCGCCGTCACGACCGCGCGAGCCGAAGGCCGCCGGGCCCTCGCCTGGGCCCCGACCGGCCGACCCGACGACACCCACGCGGGCCGCACCGAAACCTCGGTGCTGCTCGCGCTCCGCCCGCAGGCCGTCCGCCTCGACCGCGCCGAGCCCGGCAACACCACGCCGCTGCCGAACCTGATCAACCGGCTCCGCGCTGAGGGAGTCCGCGCGACCAGCCCGAACGGTGTCCTGGGCAACCCCGGAGGCGCGACGGCGGCCGAGGGCACCCAACTCCTGGCAGCCTGGACAACAGCCCTGACAGCAGCGGTGGACGCCTGGCACCAGCCCGATGACCAGGCCAAACCGGGCAACGAGGGCCCCGATGATCGCCCATCCGGCCGTGCGTTAAGCTAACGGAACACCCCAAGAGGTGAGGCCGGGATGTAGCGCAGCTTGGTAGCGCACTTGACTGGGGGTCAAGGGGTCGCAGGTTCAAATCCTGTCATCCCGACGGTCGCAACAGCCCGCTGACCGAGCGCGTAAGCGCAGGTCAGTGGGCTGTTTGGTGTTCCGGTGTGGATCTTGTCATGATCATCGAATCGAGATCAAAAAGGCCGTCCAGGAGCGAATCAGCTTGTCGGTATCTGACCCCGCGCCTATCGCGCTTGACCTGGAGGTCCGCATCGATGCCCGCGACGGTTCGTACGGCCAAGAAGCTGCTGCTCGGAAACGAGATCGCGCACATGATCGAGAGTGCGGGTATCTCGCAGGGTGAGGCGGCCAAGCTCATCGAAACGAGCCAGTCCGCATAGCGTTGTTGATCAAGGGTGGGGGCAGCATCTCGCCTGGGGACTTGGTCCTGCTCGCTGACAAGCTCGGCTTCACCGACGAGGGATACAAGGAAGAACTGCGCGAACTGCGGCGTGACAACCACAAGCGTGGCTTCTGGACCACCGGGCACAATCGTGTACTCGGAGGATCTTCGGCTGCTTGTGGACTCGGAGAAGCATGCCGATCAGATTCGCTCAGTGCAGGTGGAGGTCGTTCCTGGGCTGGTGCAGTGCGAGTCCTACGTGCGTGCCATGCACGCTGATGAGCCGGACAACCAGGATGTGTCGCTCGAAGACAAGATCCGGGCCAGGCTGGCTCGCCAGGACATCCTCGATAAGCCGGAACCACCGGTCGTCCACTTCGTGCTCTCCGAGTCGTGCCTGCGACGAGTCTGGGGCGACTCGGAGGTCATGCGAGAGCAAATCGACTACTTGATCAAGCTCTCGGACCGGCCAAACATCCACCTTCAGGTCATGCCCTTCGACCAGCCGCACGGTCGGCGCTCACCCATCGGGAACCGGTTCACCATGATCCGCATGCCCACGTCTGGTGCTGCGGGCCCGTTGGAGTTGGTCTACGTCGAGGGCGAAGGCGAGATCCGCGACCTCGACGACAAGAAGGCGCTGGCGGCGCACGAAAAGGCATGAGTTCGTCTGTCCGATGCCGCGCTACGGTTTCCGGAGACCCGCAAGTTCCTGAGATCCGTCCTCAAGGACTTCAGGAAGCGACCACCCGAGGAGAGAACTGCCGATGACCAGCGCCCTGCCCGCCTTCGCCGAACACGACTTCCGCAAGGCAAGCGCCAGCGATCCGAGCAAGGAGTGCGTGCGCGTCGCCCGCCGGGACGGCTGGGTCGAACTCCGCGACGACAAGACCAGTTCCCACTGAGGGGGTATCTGGACGATCTCGCAAGCGGGTTTCGACGGTTTCTCATACGGAGAGTTCGGCGGGCAGACGCCCGCCGTTGATCATTCTATCGTGATCGCGATCCTGCACACGGGCGATGACCTGTTGGCAGGTGGGCGAACTGGGGCGCGTTGACTTGACTCAGCACGCCAGTATCCTCTGTCCTAATTGCGATCTATATACCTTTTGGGTCGCTGGGGGCTGGGGTGTGATCGAGGCGGAGTTTCGAACCGATGACGTTGCTGCGTTGGACCGGTTCGATATGTGGCGTGAGCTCCTGGCGAAAGCAATGGCGCCCATGGACATGGGCACTGACCAACCGGAGCAGTTTCGGGCGGAGATGCGACTGCTGCGATTTGGCGCGGTGAGTGTGTGGCCGGCGACGTGCCAGCCGATGACGTTCCAGCGGACGTCGAAGCTGATCAGGCAGTCCGATCCGGAGATTTACCACCTCAGCTTCCCCTTCCGCGGAAACTTGTGGATAAGCCAGTCCGGTCGGGAAGACGTTCATGGTCCCTGGGACATGTACGTGGTCGGCACGTCGCAGCCGTTCGAGTGCGCCAACACCTCAGCGAAACTGGTCAGCCTGGAAGTCCCGCGGCGGCTGCTGCCGCTGTCGGGTGACAGGGTCGACCGGTTGGTGACGCATCGGTTGTCCGCGCGAGAGGGGCCGGGTGCTCTGTTGGCCGGGACCCTCATGCAATTGGCGCGTGACTACCGGTCATTCCGTGCCACGGACGGGGTCCGGTTGGAGACGGTGCTGGTCGATCTGCTCGCCGCCACGTTGGCCCACCACCTCGATGCCGAGGACAGCCTCCCGCCGGAGACCCGTAGTCGTACTCTCGCCGCGCGCATCCGGGCTTTCATCCGCCATCACCTCCAGGACCCTGACCTGACGCCGCCGATGATCGCTGCCGCACACCACATCTCCGTCAGCTACCTGCATCGAATCGTTCGCTCCTGTTGGCACGGCACCACGCTGACTGAGTGGATCCGCGAGCAACGCCTTGAACATGCCCGCCAGGACCTCGCGGACGAGGCACAACGCGCCACCCCGGTCCATCACATCGCCGCCCGTTGGGGCTACACCAACGCCGCCGTCTTCTCCCGCGCCTTCCGTGCTGCGTTCGGCGCCCCGCCTGGTGAGTATCGCCATCAAGCCCTCAACCGAGCTCGTCTCGACGTCAACGGTTGATCGACATTCCGGGGTGTGGACGTTTATGTCATCCGGCTTGGTACCACGCATGAACAACCGGCCTAGGGCTGGCTGTTCATGCGTGGATCGAGGCTGCTAGAAAAGCTCAACCACGTCGATCTTGTTGTTCCAGTTGCCACCGTGGGGGTAGACGAGCTGACCCAGGTCCCCGAGCTTGCCGGCAGCAGTTAGCGTGTATTCCGCATCTGGGATCCCGGTGCGCACGTCGATGAATTTCGATTGCGATTTCCGGTAGTTGTAAACACTGTTGGCCCGGTCCCGAAGGCCGTGGTCGGCAAGATCGTGGCGTCCGGGACTGCGCAGCTCGACACCTTTTGCCTGGTAGTTCCGGTTGTCCCAGAGGCAGAACGACCCGTCCCGGCAGTCCTCGATATCGGTGATGCCGAGTTCTTTCGCGGGCAGGTCGACGCAGCGGAACTTCGACGGCGCTTCCTCCATGCAGTAGTCGGCGCCCTCCCAGTCCTGCGCGAGGTTGATCGTCCTCCCGTTGTACTCGGCGAGAACACCACCCACCTGCTCGCCCGTCGGGAGCGACTCGTCCACCACGGCGCTCGCGCCAGCCGTCGTCACCAAGCACGACGCCATCACCACGCTGGCCCCCAACACCGTCAACCCGCGACGGAATGCACTGATCATGTTTTCTCCTTCACCTGTCCCCCCGGATATGTCGCCTCGACGGAGCCGACACGATCAATCCTCCGGAGATCCAGGTGCGCTGTCGTTGACCACAGCCACACACCTGCATGATTCTCAGTGCACTCGACCAAACGCCTGCGCCGTCATGCGGCAGCCCGCAGTGGCCAGAAACCGGCGTCGCTCCTTCGGCGGCGGGTTGATCGCGGTCGAGGTAGCGGTAGACGGTCTTGCGGGAGACGCCGAAGGTTTGGCCGATCTGTGCGACGGTGTATTTGCGTTTGCCGTGGTCGTCGTATATCTCGCGGGCCTTGAGCGCTGGCAGAGCCCCTGGCTCAGCGGCGCAGGACGGTCTCGCGCTGCATGTGCGACAGCTTGCCGGGATTGCGGACGGCGTAGAGCTCGGTGATGAGTCCGTCGTCGATGCGCATCGTCATGACGGTGTCGATCTCCCCGCCCAGCCGGATGATCAGAGCCGGGTAGCCGTTGACCTGTACCGGCTCCAGCGATGCCTCGTCGCCGATTTGCGTCGAAGCCAGCGGCCACCAGGCGAGCCACCCTATCGGCGGCCCCCGGGATTCACCGGCCACACCGACTTCACCCGTGCTTTCCGCACCGTCTACGGCACCCCACCCCGCGACTACCGCCAACAAAGACTCCACACCTCGGAGTTGACGCAGCGTCAAGAAATTGTGGACGCTCTGCTAATGACGCCCCGACTGAATCCCGGCACCTTGAAAGCATCCCACTGCATCCGAGCGTGGGGGTTGGTTATGACACAGGGGAGAACAAGTGCGGAAACCACGACTAATGATGACCGCAGTGGCGGCCGCAATTACAGCGCTGATGCTGGCACTGCCCGCAACGGCCTCAGCCGACAGCCACATCTTCGCTCCAGCCGACAACCACGTCTACTCTCCAGCCGGAGTCCGCTGAACAAACGCCAGGCTGAGCCGAGCATACGGATTCCCGCCCGGGACCAAATCCCGGGCGGGCGGGAGTGTCCTGGCGATCCTGCAGTTGCTCGCCGATGAGACCGCCAGCGACACTCCTGGATCGGCGACCATGCGCGACCAGCTCACCTTGAACCTGTTCGTCCAGATACTTCGGACGCTGTTGGCCTCAGATGACCAGCTCGGCTGGCTCGGTGCGTTGAACGACGAGAACATCGGCGCCGCACCGGTATCGATCCACCAGAAACCCGAATACCGCTGGACAGTGGCCGAGCTGGCGTCCGCGGCAGGCATGTCCAGAAGCACCTTCGCGCTGCGGTTCAAGACATTGGTCGGCGTGCCGCCGTTGGACTACCTGGCGCGCTGGCGAATGCAGTCCGCGATCCGCGCGGTGCGTTCCACGGACCGGACGATCGCGTCCATCGCAGGCGAATTCGGGTACGCGTCGGAGGCAGCGTTCAGCAACGCCTTCAAGCGGATCACCGCCCACCCGCCGACCCACTACCGGGCGCGGGGCGAACCCCACCCCAGCTGACACCTCCGCACATCGAGACTACCGACGGAATCCGGCCGAGCTGGTCCAATCAGCTCGGCCGCACCGGTGTCCTAAACGGACCGTCGACGGCCGGTGTTCAGCCCCTGTTCGAGACTTGGCTTGCGAGTCGCTGCACGACACGTGCGGGGGATTCCATCGCGGCGATCTCCTCCGCGAGAACTCCGGCCCGAGCACGGAACGAGTCGTCGTGCAGTAACCGGGCGACGGCCGGGCCGACCTCTGCGGCCTCCGAGACCACCACGGCCGCGCCAGCCGCCTCGGCGCGCTCGCCGTTGATCCCCTGGTCGGCTCCCTGGGGAAACACCACCATCGGCAGTCCGCGGCTCAACGAGGCCAGTACGGTACCGGACCCACCGGCGGCGACCACGATGCTCACCCCCCCGAGCAGCCGTTCCAGGGGGACGAAGCCGACCACGCGCACCCGGGTGCGGTCGACGTCGACGGCGTCGGCGTCACCATTCGGCCCCAGAGTCGCGATGACGTTGACGTCCACGATCTCCAGAGATGCCAGGACGGCTTGCACCACACCGACATCGGTGAAAACGGTGCCCAGGGTGAGCAGAACCAGCGGCCGATCAGCACGCCCGACGAAATCCGGAACGCGCCACGGATCTCCGTCGATGCGATGGGGCTCAGAACGCAGCGCGATTCGGTTGTCCGGCGGCTGCCACCCATCGGCCTGCAACGACGGCGGGCACGGGTCGAGGGAGGCCAAGGGAGGTGTGGGAGTCAGTCCGCGGTCGGAGTACCGCGACGCGACGGTTCGGTGCATGGCCTGGAGAAACTCGTCGGGGCTCGGCCCGAGGTTCAAGACGTTCCACGGCACGCCCAGATGAGCCGCGACCAGCGGACCCACGCAGTCATAGTGTTCCGCGATGATCAGATCCGGTTTCCACGCCTCGGCCGCGTCGAGAGCTTCGGCGATGCTCAGGTCGACTCGCGTGCCAGCGAAGAACTCGGCAACCGACTCGGGTTCGGGATCGGACGCCGGGTCGGCTCCGCCGGTCCGACGCGCGACTTCGGCGAACAGCACGTCGGGCATGGGACCGGCGGGCAGGACAGGCAGATCGAGCTCGACGGTCCCCGCCATCCCACCGCTGGTCAGCAAGGCGACCTCGTGGCCAGCCGCGCGAGCCGCCCGCGCCAGGGGGCCGAAGGGGATCAAGTGGCCGTATGCCGGAGTGCCGGACAGCAGAATACGCATGGTGCTCCAAAGAGGGGTGTAGGAATTCGTGCGCGTCTGACTGACAGATCGCCTTGCCACACGGGCGAATCCCGTTTTCGAGCAACTCCTCGTGCCGGGAACGTCGCCAGCCAGCGCGTCTCGTCATGCTGGCCAGGGCCACCAGAACCTCGCGCCAGCGGGCCGCATCCGCGCCGGTGGCGATCATCCCGCCGCTTGCTCGATGACGTCGACGACTGCCTTCGGGTTGGTTGCGGCGACCGCGTGGGGCGAGCGCACTTCGGTGATCACGGCACCGGCGCGCTGTGCTTGGAAACGTTCCGCTGCTGGCGGGATGGCCTTGTCTTCGGTTGCCACGATGGCGTACTTGCGGATGTCCGCGGGCGCGGCGGCGGTGACCTTTTCCTCGAAGGCCGCAGCCAGGATCGGTCGTTGTCCAGCCGCGTCCACGGCCGCGTCGGCCGCCGGAGCACCTGCGGCGAAGAGTTCGCGGAAGCTCTCCGGGTTCACGTAGAGTTCCTCGCCATCCGGCCCGCTGATCGTGTGAGTGGTCGCCGGGCCGATCAGGGATCCTGGGAACTGGGCATTCAGCTGCCCGGCGGTTTCGCCTGCCTGCGGAATGAACGCCGCGACGTAGACCAACGCGGTCACGTCGGTCGTCCTGCTCGCCAGCGCACTGACCAGCAGACCACCGTAGGAGTGCCCGACCAGGATCTTGGGTCCCCGGATGGCGTCGACAACCCCTTCGATCGCGGCGGTATCCGATGCGATGCCGCGTAGCGGAACCGCCGGGGCGATGACCGGGAAACCCTCAGCTTGCAGCTCTCTGGTGACCTTGCTCCAGGCTGACGCGTCCTCGAACGCTCCGGGCACCAGAACGATGGTCGGTTTCGCAGACGCTGGCGCGCCTTCTGCCGCCGGATGGGAACTCGGCACCGCGGCGCTTAGTTCTGGTTGAGCGGCACAGCTGGTGGCGAACACGGCGATACCGAGCGCTGCAGCTACCGCAAGGGAAGCACTCTTGATCTTCATCTGCTTTCTCAATCGGATGGCGTTTCTCGGGGTCAGTGGTGGTTGCCGTCGCGCGGCGGGATGACCAGGTCCACGGTTTTGCGGTCGATGATCTTGTGCGTGGGATCGGCGAGTTCGATCAAGACCTGGTGCGGGCCGGGCGGCAGACTCTGGATGATCAGTGGTTCGCCGCTGCCGTCCGCCCAGTGCCAGGCCGCGTCATCGACGGTGACGTGGATGTGGCCGATCCGCGGCGAGACGTCGAGCGCGTTCGGGCCGTAGACCGCGACGATGCGCAGGTTCTCGGCGCGGTAGCGGATCACGACCAGTCCCATGGCCAGTTGATCGGGCAGTGGCGTGTCCACCACGAGAAAGGGGGCTGGTTGGGACGGCAGCGGTACCACCGGCGCCGGTGGCCAACTCGGCTCGCCCGCGGATGCGGGGTGCGTGCTCAGTGGGTTCGCCGGGAGCGGCGGGCCCGGTGCGGAACAGGACGCGGCGAGAACCAGACCGGCGATGACAACAGCGCTCTTGGTCAGCCTGCGGGTCAGCGGATGGTTCGTCTGCGGTTTCATCGGAGCGTGGTCACCTCAAGGATGGCTGCGGCGAATGCGTGCGGATTTTCCTGGGGAAGGTTGTGCCCGGCCCCGGGGATTTGGTGATGTACGCGGGGTCCGGTGAAGTGCTTCGCCGAGCTGGTGCCGTCGGTGGCGGGCACGCTCCCGTCGGCCAGGCCGTCGAGGGTGACGGCCGCAACGGTGATCGGCGGTTGCGCCAGCAGCCGCGCCTCCAAGTGGTCGTAGCCGGGATCACCAGGTGCGGCCAGCAGGCGGTGGCGATAGGAGTGCAGTACGACGTCGACGTAGTCGGGGTTGTCGAAGGCATCCGCCGCGCGGTCGAGGTCGCCCTCGGTGAAATGCCAGGTCGGCGAGTTCCTGGTCCAGACGACCCGGGCGATTTCCTCGGGGTCGTTGGCCAGTCCGGCTCGGCCGCGTTCGCTGAGGAAGTAGAAGAAGTACCAGTGGGCGGATTCGGTCGCCGGAGGATCCGGTGTCAGCGCGGCGTCGAGGTTCTGGATCAGGTAGTTGTTCACCGACACGAGACCGGCGCACCGCTGCGGCCACAGCGCGGCCGCGACGCAGCAGCCGCGACCGCCCCAGTCGTATCCGGCGAAAACGGCCCGGGGGATGTGCAGTGCGTCCAGCAGATTGATGACGTCTTGGCCCAGCGCGGCCTGCTGTCCGGATCGGACGGTGTCCGCGCGTAGGAACCGGGTCGGGCCGTTTCCGCGCAGATAGGGGACGATCACGCGGAATCCGTGTTCGACGAGTTCGGGAACCACGTCGCGGTAGCAGTCGATGGAGTAGGGCCAGCCGTGCCAGAGCGTCACGACTTCGCCGTCGGCTGGTCCGGCCTCGTAGTAGGCGACGTCCAGCACATCGGTCCGCACGTGTTTGAGCGGGCCGAGAGCGGGCGACTCCGGTGCGCGGGTCTTGGCGACGTCGACCGGTGCCGCGCTGGGAGTCGGCGAACAGCCGGTAACGGACACGACCGAAGCCGACGCGGCGGCGACAACGCGGGAAAACGCTCTCCTGTTCAGCATCCCGCCACCCGCATTCGCGAGAACGAGTGGTGGCGAACCTTGTTCGACGAGGGTTGTGGTGTGAACCGGTGTGGCACAGTGAGCCACGCTAGGTATCCGGTGCGGATCTTCGCGCCCGTCGAGTGACGCTGCCGATGTACGTCACCGCACTGCGCACCCGGGCGCAGACGGGATTGGTCGGGGTCCCTCAAGGTTCCGCAGCGCAGTCAAACTGCCCGAGAACGGCTGTCGTGCGATGGTGTCGGCACACGGCCCTCACCGGCAGCGCCGACCAGGCGGTCTGCGGAGCCTTCTCATCGCTGGGAGCAGAATCCATGGGTGAACGTCGTAACGGATACATCGTGACCAACGATTCGGTGCGCCTGCACTATGTGGAAGCCGGTGTCGGGGTTCCGTTGGTGCTGGTGCCGGGTTTTTCGCAGAGTGCTGCCGAGTTCGGAGCGCAGATCGACGATCTGAGCCGGGACCACCGGGTGGTTGCCGTGGACCATCGTGGACATGGCGAGTCGGACAGGCCGCGGCACGGTTACCGGGTTTCCCGGCTGGCTGCTGATCTGCGGGATCTCCTTGAGGCCCTGGATCTTCGGGATGTCGTGCTGCTTGGCCATTCGTTGGGCTGCGCGGTCATCTGGTGCTACTGGGACTTGTTCGACCGCAGTCGCATCAGCCGCCTGGTTTTGGTGGACCAGGGGCCGCTGGCCGCGGTGGATCTGGCGCCAGCAGGTCGGGCCGCTGAGTTGGGTGCGATCTTCAGCGCGGAGGCGGGTTTCGGGATCGCGGCTGGGCTGCGTGGCACCGATGCGGTCGCCACCACGAGGTCCATCGTTGACATGATGCGCACTGCGGCGATGGGCGAGGACGAGGTCGAGTGGATCGTTGAGCAGAACCTTCTCCTCCCGCGCGAGCATGCCGCGAGCTTGCACTTGGATCACTACGGCAACGATTGGCGCGATGTGCTGCCGCGCATTACGGTGCCCACGCTGGTCATCGGTGGTGAGGTCAGCGTCTTCGGCCCCGGCGTCGGGCAGTGGGTCGCCGCGCGGATCCCGGGCGCGCGGCTGAGGACGTTCTCCGCGGCCGAGTTCGGCAGCCACCTGATGTTCCGGGAGAACGCAGAACTCTTCAACACCGTCGTACGGGACTTCCTCTCGACCGGGTAGCCAGCATGGGGCCGTGGCTCCGCACGAGTCAGCGGCAGGCCGCGAGCACGCTTTCTCCCAAAGGAAGACAAAGAGTGCTCGACGAGCAGTCTGCGGAACCTGCCCCGAAATCCTTGCTGTCACGAGACGTCAGTCCACTGTAAGCGGGTTCACGATGCCAAGGCCAGTTCAGCTCCCGTGCCGAACTCGGCGCGGCGCTCAGACGATCTGAGTGACGTACACACTGGCCGTCATGTGACGGACGCGAACATGCCCTTGGGGGTCTATGTTCCCGGCCGTGGTCGAAACGAACGAGGTCAGGTGGAACCACCTCACCGCCGCGGAGCTGAACGAACTCGCAGCGCTAGACGCAGTGGTGTTGCTTCCCATCGGTTCGACCGAGCAACACGGCTGCTGATCGCCCGGTTCGGAGAGTAGAGCAGGCCATGAACCGTGCCCGGCTGGCGGGTTACCTGGGCGCATCGTGCATCCACTCGTTTGGCAAACCGTCCACAGTGAACTCTCGTCGGAGTCGAACCGGACGGTTACCGGTGAATCTGAGCCCACGTCAAGCACGTCCTCGCACCGTTGAAACATCAGGGATGACCATCTCGAAGGCAAGGGAGTCCATCACGCCATGCTCGGCATAGCGCCCTGCACGCCTTCGTCCTCGCCGGATTGGCCCGCGCGTGGGCGACCGACCGGACGACGCGCCTCCACGCCGGAAAGATCATGTGTGGAAACCACTTGCAACCAGCCAAGTTGTCCGGTGAGTGATCAGGCAGCAGGCGAGAGGAAGGCTTCGTGGATGTCGGCTCGGGGTTCCCTGCGGATGCGCTGTTGCAGTGTTGGGCCGGGTCGGGGGTTTCTCAGGGTCTTCCCTGACGCAGCGCCGTGACGCGGTGGCGATGCTGGACGTATGACGACGTACCGGGGAAGAGCTACGCCGAGCACGCACTGGCTAAAGTGGACATCGCCATCGGTGTCCTCGGCATGTTCCGGCGGACAGCTGGTGCTCCGGGCCCGAAGCCGGGGTTGCCCGTCCTCCTTAGCTGGCTCATCGCCGCGTTAGTCACCTCCACCAGCGGTCCCACGCTCCGACGCCTCCAGGCCGAGCCAACCAACAACGAACAACTCACGCACTAGAAGGGAATCACGCATGATGACCGCTCCCGCGGTAACCGGGAGGACCGGGTTTGCGCAGTCCAGCTCGGGTCCACGCATCGGCCAGCTCGACGCGCTGCGCGGGTTCGCGCTCGGCGGGATCTTGCTGGTCAATATCGGCCAGATCATGCACATGGCCGACATCGTCGACCTTCGGAAGCTGCCCATTCCGCACGTCCTGGACCTGACCGCACATCAACGGTTCTTCCCGCTGTTCTCGCTGCTGTTCGGGGTCGGCTTCGGCATCTTCCTGCAACGGGCGCAGACCAGGGCACCGCGGCCGCGGCTGCTGTTATTGCGCCGCCTGGCAGCGCTCGCCGTACTCGGTGCCGCGCACCATTGGCTGCAGCCAGGCGAGGCGTTGCTGGGATATGCGCTGATCGGCATCGTCGTGCTGCTGCCGCTGAGCTGGGCACCGCGCTGGATGAACCTGGCAATCGGGCTGGCCGCGATCGTGGTGCCGACGGCACTGTTCGGCAGTGGTTTCCTACTAGTGCCAGGTCTACTCGTGACCGGTTTCGCGCTGGCCCAGCTCGGTCTCCCCAACGCCCTCGACCGGCTCGGCCCGCACCTGCTGGCCGTGTTCGTACTCGCGGCTGCGGGCTCGGTGGCCGCGTTGCTGTGGCAGGAACAGGACCCTCTGAACGCAGGCTTCACTGTCTCGTCCGGCGTGGCCGGGCTGACCATGGCCCTCGCCTACGCCACCGGACTCCTACTGATCCTGCGCACCCCGGTCGGTCGCTGGTTCGCACCCACCTTGGAGGCGCTCGGACGGATGGCGCTCACCAACTACATCACGGCGACCCTGCTCATCGTGTCCTTCGGACCCCTCCTCGGGCTGAAAGGGTCGAGCGCCTGGCCGACCATGCTCGGACTCGCCGTGGCGATCCTGGCCGTGCAGGCGCTGTGGAGCCGGTGGTGGCTGGCCCGCTTCCGGTACGGGCCCCTGGAATGGGCCTGGCGCCGCGTCACCTGGTGGCGCCGCGTCGACCTGCGCTGACCGGCCACCCCGACGCCGCGCGGTCGACACCGCAGCCCAACCAGACGGTGGCCCCACCTCACCCGATCGCCGCCTGCCCCACCCTGGCCGAGCGCGAACCGGCCAGGGTGGGGCAGGCGCGTTCGTCTTGTCGGATTCCACTCCCGGAGTCCGAGGAAGGACGCGGGTGCGGCAGCTCAGCCGAATGGCCGATGTGCGGCCCGGCGAAACCGGCTGGGCGGCCGGGGTGAACCGGCTGGGCGGCCGAGGAGAAGGCCGGAGATCGCCGCCGCTAGGCGCCATTCTGCGCCATCTGGTCACTCAATCGACTATTTTCATAGATAGACGGACTGGAGTTTCTGGTAGGACGTCAACCCTTCTGGTCCGAGTTCTCGGCCCATTCCGCTTGCCTTCACCCCGCCGTACGGCGATGCGAGGTCGGGCACGTAGTGGTTGATCCCGATCGTGCCGGTGTGCACCAGCTTCGCTATTTGTCGCGCGCGGTCCTCGTCGGCGCTCCAGACTGTCCCACCGAGCCCGTACTCCGATGCGTTCGCGATCCGGACGGCGTCTTCGTCATCGTCGTACGGGATTACCGACAGCACCGGTCCGAAAATCTCCTCCCTGGCGATCGCCATGTAGTTGTCGACATCGGCGAAGATCGTCGGCTCGACGAACCAGCCTTCGTGGTTATCCGGGCGTCCGCCACCGGTTACCAGCCGAGCACCCTGCGCTGTGCCTCTCGCGATGTAGGACTCGACGACTGTCCGATGTGACTCACTGACCATCGGTCCGATTTGGGTGTCGTCGGCGAGCGCGTCGCCGACGACGGCGCCTTTCGCGAGGGCCTCGTAAAAACCGACTACCTCGTCGTATCGATTACTTGGCGCCAGAATCCGGGTGCTGGCGAAACACGTCTGGCCGTTGTTCAGCAGAGAGGCTACGAACAGTTGCTCAGCGCTGGACTCCAGGTCCGCGTCATCGAGGATGATCGCCGCGGACTTGCCGCCGAGCTCAAGGGTCACCGGCCGCAGTACGCTTCCGGCGTAGCTGGCGATTTCCCGGCCGACTTCGGTGGAACCGGTGAATGAGATCTTGTCGATGTTCGGGTGCCGAACGAGATAGCGGCCGAGTCCCTGTCCGGAGGAGATGATGTTCACGACACCGGCGGGAAGGCCGGCCGCGGCCACGGCATCGGCCAGCACGAGCGAGTCGAGAATTGTGCCGGCCGCCGGCTTGACCACGACGGTGTTGCCTGCCGCAAGGGCGGGCGCGAGCTTGAAGGATGTCAGGGTCTGTGGGAAGTTCCAGGGCACGATCGCGGCAACGACGCCCACCGGGGAACGCCGGACCAGAGTCGTCCCGGTAGGGATGCCGGAGCGGTGTTCCTCTGTCGGTGTTGTTTCGACCAACTCAGCGTAGTACTGCAAGAGGGCAGGCGATGAAACAGCCTCGAACGTCATGGACGTCGAGTAGGGCATGCCGTTCTGCAGGCTGACCAGGCGGGCGACGGTCTCATGGCGGGAAGCTAGTTCCGTGGCCAGGCGTCTGAGCGCCGTGGCCCGTTCTGCCGACGGCCAGTAGGCCCACCCGGTTGGGTCGTCGAACGCGCGACGCGCTGCGGCGACGGCTGCGTCGACATCAGTGGGCGTGCTCACCGGGACACTACCGATGGGCTGTGCCGTGCTCGCTGAAATGACGTCGGTCTGACCCCCGCCTACCGGTTTTTTCCATTCTCCACCAACGAATATTTCCCGCCGGTATAGCATTTCTTCGCTAACCCTGACCATGTGTTGATCCATATGTGATGAGGTTGAGACCATTTAATGTCTCCTACTTTATCGTATATAGTTTTCTGGTAGCCGATTCGGAAATGCGTACTCGTGTATGCGGAACCAAACTGGCGCCCATTTCAACATGAGACCTGCGGCCGAACAGTTACTGGTGGAGCAATTCACGGTTCGAGCACGGATCCTGAGGGAGACCACGTCGAAGTGTCGATCGGGGAGAAGCTGTCCTCGTGGCTATCGAGGCGCGCCATGCGTCGACCGTGGCGGGCGGCGAGGGTTTCGGACGGCAGCGGCGGGACGAATGCGTTGTCCGTGACGCTGTATTCCGCTGCTAGACGACCGATCGGTGCGAGTGCAGCGGTGTCGATTCGTCCGCTGGGCAGATATAGATCGTCTCTGATGTAGAAGCGCACTACGTTGCCCCAGACGATGTTGCCGAGGCCATCGGGTGACGAAAAGATCTGGAATACTTCGCACTCCAGTGCGATCGGTGCCTCTCGCACACGGGGCGGGCGCACGACTTCCGAGGGAGCTGCTTCGAGGCCGAGTACGTCGAACTCGTCGACGTCCGAGGGATATTCGATGGCGGAACGATGGACGTGCGTGGCCTGTGGGAACGTCGCCATGTTCGCAACGAACTGGCCTGTGTCGCGAATGTTGACGAACGTGTCCTTGAGGGTCTTTCCGTCCGAGCGGGGTTGCATGGTGAGCGATACCCGAGGAGGTTTTCGGCCCACGACAGTGAAGAAGGAGATCGGCGCGAGGTTGCGTACGCCGTCGGCCGACTGGGTACTGACCCAGGCGATGGGGCGGGGGACCACGCTTCCGATAAGCAGCTTGTACGTCGAACGCGCGTCGAGTGGCTCTGGGTCGATGACCATTGTGTTCCTTCGGATCGTTGGTGGGTACATCTGACGACTTATGGCAGCTGGCGGCGTGCCATGTGATGCCGTCGAGTGCGACCGGCAGGCGCTGGTCACCGCCCTTGGTAATTCATCACGGGACGCGGCTTTCCCGAGGCGAGCGCGTCGCGCGCGATGGGGAGGGCGTTCGTGACGTCTTCGGTGGCGAACAAAGGAATCGCTGCGTCGAGGAGGGCCGCGTCAGCGGCGGCGATGCCGCCTTGCGCCCAAGTACGCAAAAGCGCCTTGTGGACTCCGTGCGCGAGTGTTGGGCCTTGGGCCACGCGACGTGCGAACGAGCGCGCGGCTTCGAGTAGCTCGTCGTCCGGAACCACGTGGTTGACGACGCCCGCCTGAGCCATCGCCGTGGCCTGTATCCGCTCGGAGGTCAGAGCCCACTCGATCGCACGCCCCTGGCCCGCCCTCTGTGCGACGCGGTAGATGCCGCCGAGGAGCGTGACGATCCCGATGGTCTGCTCCGGGTGCCCGAACTGTGCGGACTCACCGGCAAAGAGCACGTCGGCGCGGATGGCGAGCTCGAACCCGCCGCCGAGACAAGTGCCCTGAACGGCGGCAACAACCGGGACGGACAGATTCTCGAACCGGTTGAGCACGGCGATTGAACGGCTGATTCCGTTGCGCAGCTGCGTGGGCGTGCTTTCCGGCCATGTGCTGATTTCTCCGCCGTAGCAGAAGTCTGGTCCGGCTGCCTTGAGGAGCACCGCGCGTGGCGGGCTGAGTTCAAACGCGTCCAGTGCTGCGGCGAGATCGGCGATCATCTTGTCATCGAGCCGATTCTGAGGTGGATTGGTCAACGTGAGGACGGCGACGTCCTCCTCGAACTGTAGAGTGAGGTGTGGCATCGGTTGTCCTTTCGGCGCTGGCGGGGGCTACTTCGCGGCGAGGTGCGTGCGGAACCACTCCCTCGCGGCACCGCTCGACTGCTCGAAGTGCACGAGGTAGGCGTCGAAATGTCCGCCCGGTAGCGTCAGGAGGTCCTTCGGGGGCAAGGCTTTCTGATATGCAGCCAGCTGGAGGTCGGCAGGGATGGCGGTGTCGTTCATCTCGACGATCATGAGAAGCGGTGTGGGAGAGACGCGCCCGATCCAGTTGCCGGGCTCGTACATGCGCGACGCACGGTTCGATCGCATTGTTGCCGTGTTCGTCCACTCGCCCTTCGGGACAGCCTGCCGATGGAACTCGATGGCATCGGAGGAGTGGAAAAGCGCTGGCACGGTGTGATCGTCGCTGACCACTGTCTGATAGCGCGGTTTCTCACCGCGAAGCTGTGCGCGCTCGTCTTCGTTGTGCGCTTCGTCGAACTCTACGATCCGTTCCAGCGATACCTTGCGTTGCCACTGTTCGTAGCCGCTGATCGTCGGGATCTGTGAGACGACACAGCGCACGCGGCGGTCTGTCGCGCCGAGCACGAGCGCGTGGCCGCCGGCGAAGCTCGTGCCCCAGATGCCGATCCTTGTCGGGTCGACCTCGGGCCTGGCCTCAAGGAAGGAGATGGCTCGCCGCCAATCGGCGATCTGTTGCCAGGGATCGATGTCGTTGCGGGGCTCACCGTCGCTCGCGCCGAAGTTGCGGTGATCATGGATGAGCACCGCGAACCCGTCTTCAGCGAATGCGCATGCGAACGCTTCAAGCGCCATCTCCCGCGTCCCGGCGTAGCCGTGCGCCATGGTGATCGCCGGATGAGGGCCGTCACCTGCAGGTACATAGAGCCATCCGCGTAGGGTGATTCCGTTGTCCACCGGAAATTCAACGTCGTGTCGCGTAGTCATGGAGCTGCCTCACGGCCTGTACTCGTAGTAGTCGGGAGTGAGCACGCCATCCAGCTTCGCGCCTACCTTTTTGACCATTTCGAGTACGGCGCCGAGTGGGCGGTGATGGATGGCGATATCGACGATCTGGCCAGCGTCGTTGCGAGTCAGGATAGTAATGCCCTCCATCTGCAGGCCGCCGAAGGCTGTGGCGCGCCATTCGAGGTATGTGCGAGTGCCGTTGCGGGCCTCGTGAACGAATTCCAAGGACTCGTAGGTTGAGCTGACAGTCGCCATGATCTTCTTGATGGTGTCGCGGTCATGGACCGGCTTGCTTAGAGTGCTCGCCTGAAGGCGCACGTCGGGCGCGAGTGCGTCGGCGAACGAGCTCTCGGATCGGTCTGAGAATGCGGATGTCCAGGAGTTCGAAGGCGCCGATGACGAGCCGCTCGCCGGCGCGATGACATCGCGCGCGACAAAATCGAGGATCGCGCTGACGACCGACGCGGGGTTCTCCATGTGTGGCCAGTGCCCGCTGTCCGGAATGGTGGCCATCCGCGCTTCACGGAACCGGGGCGCCACGGAGGAGGTGAAGATCTCCGATGTGACAAATGGATCATCGGCTCCGCGGAGGAGAAGCACAGGCCCGGCGAAGCGTGCCGGCTCGTTCCCGTCCGGATGTCCTTCGTTCCAGGCCATCGCGACAGCGGTGATCGTCGTCATCGGTACCTGTGCGGCGACATCGGTGAGACGACGGAGATGGTCATCCGGGAACCGCGTGGACAGTTGGGCGCGGAACGAACGCTGCGCCTCGGGGCTGAGGTCGGGGTTGCGGAAGGGCTCCAGCTGCTCGTCGGGCAGCCTCACACCTGCGAGCGGAATCGGGTTCAGCAGTGCCAACGCCGCGACCCGATCCGGTTGCCGCCCGGCGACCAGCTCGGCGATCTGAGCGCCCATGCTGTGTCCGACGAGGACAACAGGGGTCTTGAGTTTCGCGACCTCGGCCATCACGTCCCGCGTGTACCGCTCCAGGGTGAAAGGGCCCTGTTCGAGGTACCGATCGCCCATGCCGGCCAGCTTCACTGTCACCGTCGGAAGCGACCTCTCGGTCAAGCCCGGCCTCACGTCGTTCCAGCCGTCCGCGTCGTCCATAAAGCCGTGAACGAGCACGACCGTGAGCGGTTGGGTATCGCCTGACTCGTTCGCCGGAGTCTTCGGCAGGTCCATGTGTATCCCGTCTCCTTTGACTGCCGGTCGAGTCTCGACCTTGCCTGGGGTACTCAGGGTGACGCAAGCTTAGGTCAGATGACTATGTCTCGCAAGACGACGATTCTCATGTGATTTCGCGTGTGATGCTTCACAGATGTAGTGATTAAGACATAATCTTATAGTGTATGACTACGTCACCCACTATCACTCAAGGAGGCGTCATGGGGTCATCACAGCTGTCGTACGCCGTCTACGTGGCAGAGAGCGTCCCGACGACGGTGACGGATCTACCGCCGGGCCTGGATCGGCGGATGTGGTCGCCTACGGCGGCCACCCTTATCGCTGGGGAGCGTGACGCCGTGCTCGTCGATCCGCTGTTCACGGTGAAGCAGGCCGAGGATCTGGTGGCCTGGCTCGCTATCAGCGGGAAGAATCTGACAACGGTGTACGTCACCCACGGACACGGCGACCACTGGTTCGGATTGGGTGCAGTACTCGACCGATTCCCCGGCGCCCGCGCGGTCGCGGTGCCCAAGGTTGTCGAGCAGATGCGTGCACAGTCAACGCCCGCGGCATTGATGGAGGTGTGGGAGACCCGGTTCCCCGGACAGATTCCCCGCCACATCGTGCTCGCTGACCCGCTGGAAGGAACCCTCGAATTGGAGGGCCATGAACTCGTGCCGATCGAGCTGGGACACACCGACTCCGACGACACCACGTGCCTTCATGTTCCCTCAGCAGGTCTCGTCGTCGCCGGGGATGCGGCTTACAACAACGTGCACCTCTATCTCGCGGGTTCGGACGAGGCCGGGCGCCGGGACTGGCTTCACGCGCTTGACCGGATCGAAGGCCTGCAGCCGCGTGCAGTCGTTGCGGGGCACAAGGATCCGTCGGCGGACGACGATCCGGGGATCATCTCCGAGACCCGCCAGTACATCCGAACGTTCGAGGAGGGCGTAGCGAATACCAGCACGGCGCTCGATCTCTACCACTACATGATCGAGCGCTACCCTGCGCGGATCAACCGCGGCGCGCTGTGGGGATCCGT
Organism: Saccharopolyspora antiqui; assembly: GCF_052246905.1. Lineage (NCBI taxonomy): Bacteria > Bacillati > Actinomycetota > Actinomycetes > Pseudonocardiales > Pseudonocardiaceae > Saccharopolyspora > Saccharopolyspora antiqui. Next base: position 936,071 of record NZ_JBQQBO010000001.1, on the reverse strand, counting down.
GCAGGTGGCCAAGGGCTGAGCCTTGAGCGCAGGATTCGACATGGCCATATAAGGTATCCCTATGTCAGTTTTTGCGACTGAACGATACTTGGTCAAGATCGCGCCCACCGGTCTCGTTCTTGTCCAGGAGATCCTGAACACGCGCCCCGCCGGGAAGCCCGCGCTGCCGGACCTTCTCCGTGACGCGGACGCCGCTCAAGGCTGGGCGACCGGAGCTGCCGAAGCCTGGGGGGAACGGACCGGCCTGCCTGTTCCGGATCTCACCATCACCGTCGAAGAGTTGCACGCGCTGCAGGTTCTTCGCGCACAGCTGCAACGAGCGGTGTGCGGAGAGGTGCGGGATGAACCGATCGACGGACGCATGCGCGATGTGCGGTGCTCGCTCGAATTTCGCCTCGGAAGCGATGGTGAGCTGTCCGCCGTCCCGCGGGGCCGAGGCGCGGCGTGGATCAACGCGGTCGCTCTGCGCGAAGTCTTCCTGGGACAAGATCGCGATACCTGGAAGCGACTCAAACTGTGCCGCAACCGGGTTTGCTCGATAGCCTTCTACGACACGACCAACAACAACAACGGGGCGTGGCACAACGCTCAGATCTGTGGAAACGCGGTCAACCTGCGTGCGTCGCGCGCTCGACGGCGCAGGTCCGACAGGACTGCGAGCCCCTGATCCCAGAGGTCGCTGTCGGCGGCACGTTCGCTGAGATCAGGCCATCCCGGATCTTCCGCGGTTACTCATCAGTGGAGACCGGGCACGACCGGTGTGTGATTTCCACCCCGGTCAAGCATTTCTGCAGCTTGGCCGCGATCTTAGGCTTGAAATGCCGTGAAGCCGAAGTAGCTGGACCGTGTAACCACCCGGTGGGACTTGCCGGATCGGCACAGACGATCTGTACGTTGTGGACACTCAACCGCAACTGCGTGTGCACGGCATCAGCGGATTGCGCGTAGCCGATGCTTCCGCAATGCCGTCCATTGTGTCCGGCAATACCAACGCGACCGTCTACGCAATCACTGAGAAAGCGGCAGATCTCATCCGCGTGGAGAACCTTGAAGACCTTCGGCGAGAACAACAATCGCCTAACTGGCGCGGCTACTATAGCGTGGCAAGTCAACCAGCTTGGTATCCGCATACGGCCGGTTGAACCTCCTCCCGTCCTTGGAAGGCCGGGTGTGCAGCCGAGCCTGGGACAGCAATTAAAGGGGACCTCACATGATCGAAAGCGAGTGCTTCCGCGAGCGGCTGACCGCCGACAACACCGCGTCCCTGGACGTCGTCGTCGCCCGGCATGGCGCCTCTTGGCTGAAGGTCGCGCGGGTGTGGTTCCTGCACCGGCCCGCCACCATGCTGCTCACTCCCGGCAGGTCATCCGTGCGTTGCCTGGTGGAGAACGTCGCCACCTCGACGCTCGCCCTGTCGCCGAGGGAGTTGGCGGAGCTCGACCGTGCCGCCTGACGCAACGGATCCGATCAGGCCACTGACGTCGAATGCGGTGCGGGCCAGGAAGCTGCTGGACGGCACCCTCAAGCTCCGGCACTTCGTTTTTGCGAGTGCCATCGCGCGGCGGGGCAGCGTCATCCACGCCGCCGAGGAACTGCGCATCACTCAACCCGTCGTCACCCGTGGACTTCGCGAGCTGGAGGCGTTGCTCGGCGTCGCGTTGTTCGAGCGCGGACCACGCGGTATGAAGCCGACCGCCTACGGTGAGGCGTTCCTGCAGCATGCGGACGCCGTGCTTGCACAGGTCCAGCAAGTCGGGCGGCACCTGGCGGAACTCGAATCCGGGCAGGCCGGATCGGTAACGGTGGGCACCTACCTCGCCGGGTCGAACGTCCTTTTGCCGCAGGCGATCGCCGCGCTCAAGCATGTACACCCCAAGGCGACGGTCGTTGTCCGGGAAGGCACGCCCGACGCCCTCGTCCAGGACCTGCTGACCGGGGAGCTCGACCTGGTGGTCGGCAGGCTGACCCCCAGCAGCCACGCGGACCGGCTCACCCAGATCCACATGTACACCGAGCCGGTCCGGCTCGTCGTACGAGCGGGCCATCCCGCCGCAGGCGCCACCGCGCCCACGCTCGCGGACCTGCTGGACTACCCGTGGATCCTGCCGGACGAGCACACCACACTGCGGCGGGAGATCGAAGAGGTCTTCCTGCATGAAGGACTTCCACTGCCGGACGACCGCGTCGAGTCGGCGTCGATCCTGACCTTGCTCGCCCTCATCGTCAGCTCGGACTCGGTGGCCGTGCTACCCGGCCTGATCCCGGAGGAGGACCTGCGCCTTACCCCACTGGCGACCCCGCTGCCCTCAGTGCAACGCCAGGTGGGGGTGACGGTGCGGGCCGACGGTCCCCCTACCCCCAGCGCCGCGTTGCTGTTGGAGCATCTGCACCGGCGTGCAGCCAGGATCCGCGCTCATCTCGCCGGTCACGACGACGACCAGTTCGCCGACGTCCCCCACAACCTCACCGCGTGCGTCGGCATCTGACGTTCCCAGGAGGTCAGCTGCCGGGCAGGAGCACCGGCTTGACCGTCTCGCCGGAAGTCGTGGCGTGGGCTGCCCGCTCGACCTCGTCCAGTGGGAACGTGTCCACCAACTGGTCCAGCGGCATTCGTCCCGAGGCGACAAATCTGCCTGGCGGTCACCGCCCCCGCGATCACCTGCGTCACGGCGCCTGCCTCAGCAGCGCCGTCGAGCGCGATCCGCAGCGCCCGCTCCGATTGAGAGCCAGCCCGCAGCGATCCACCGATCCCGACGATCCTCATCGGACCCGACCTTCCGCGAAAACCAGCGCGCGATAGTCGAGGTAGCCCCGCTCGTCCCCCCGCGTAGAACGTCGCCAGTTGCCAGGCAGCCACGTGCGCTGGGCTGTGCATCCCCGGCGTGAACGGCGCCCCCTGCCCGCCGGGCGAGGGCTGCATGCCTTCGGTGACGATCAGGTCCGCACTCGCCCGCTGCGCGTAGTACGTCGTGGTCCGGTCACCCAACCGGAAGGGTTCGAGACCGTTGTTCACAATTCCAACCTCCGGCGTGCCGTCTCCCCGGTCACTTTCACGAGATCATCGCGGGTGAAGATTTTCTCCATCCGGTTCAGCCAGTCGACTACGGTGACCTTCGGCGCGTCGCTGCCGAAAACCAGCTGATCGACTCCCACGAGGTCCGTCATCCACTGCACGGCGCGAGGATCGTCGCTCAACGTGGTGTCGTAGAAGAACTTCCGAAGCTCCGCAGTGGGATCGTGTTCGAAGAGCTCTTGTTGCCCGAGGATCTCGCTGTCCATCTCGAACCGACGCCAGAGGAACGCGAGGGCGCCGCCCATCGGGGCGATGATCCACTTGATGTCCGGGTGGCGCTTCGGCACGCCCGACACCACCAACTGCGTCGTCGCCATCGCGGCCTCCAGCGGTCCGCCGAACTTCGGTCCCAGCAGGTACGGGTCCGGGGACAGCGTGAACCGGTCGGGCGTGACCACCGGGTGGACGAACACCGTGGTGCGCCTGCGGTGCAGCTCGGCCCACAGCGGCTCGAAGTCCGGATCCGACAGCGGCCGACCCGCGACGGTGGTCCCCACCCCGATGCCCACGAAGCCGAGGTCGTCGAGGCAGCGTGCCGCCTCGGCGATCGCCTCGTCGACGTGGGGCAGCGGAACCGCACCGAATGCTCCCAGCCTGCCGGCGTACATCGAGACCGCCGCCGCGTAGAGGTCGTTGAACGTCCGGGCGCATCCGACGGCGCGATCCCGGTCGGTCGAATACGGCTGGATGTGTCCGCCGCTCAGGATCTGGAGGTCGACCTCAGCGGCGTCGAGGTCCGCGATGCGGCCCGTCAGATCGTCGGTGTGTGGTGGCCACGCGGGCCGCCCGGTGGTCCGCGCGTAAGCCGCGCTGAACTCCGGCGGGAACCAATGCGCGTGCACGTCGATCATCAGCACTCCCTGGCGTCAGACAAGATCGGTGACTTCTCGGGGGTCAAGACCGAGCAGGCTCTTGCCGCGGATCTCCTCGACGAGCCGGAGGTTGAACGCGACGTGCCGGGTGGCGACCGCCTGGTCGCGCCAGATCCGCTGCAGCGGGTTCACCTCGGCGAACGACGACGTGCCGTGCGCGGTGACCAGCTGGTCGACCGCCTCCCAGCACTGCTTGCTCGCCCACGTGAGTGCCAGCCGGATGCTGGTGCGGGTGTCCACGTCCGGCGCCTCGCCCTCGGCAGCCAGCGAGTCGGCGGTGTCCGCGGCCTCCAAAGCCTGCAGCCGGGCGGCCCGGATCTTCGTCTCCGCTTCCGCCACGTCGACCTGGAACGGCACCGACCGTGCCTGGTTGGGATACCTGGTCGTCGCGATCACGCGGGTGGGCGCCTTCGCCAGCACATGCTCCAGCGCCGCGTACGCCTGCCCGAGTTGGGTGCCGATCAGCGAGAGACCGAACACGGTGGCCATGTTGGCGCGGTAGAGCGGTTCGTCCGGGTGTCCGTGGGCGTTCTCACCGGAGAACAGCGCGTGGGCGTCGAGCACCCGGTGCTGCGGTACGACCACCTCGTCGAGGACCACCGTATTGCTGCCGGTGCCCCGCATCCCGGTCACGTGCCACGTGTCATCGACCTTGATGTCGCTCGCGGGGACCAGCACCATGCCGATCGTGCTCTTGTCGTTGGCGTCCAAGGGCACGGCGACCGACACCCAGTCCGCGTGCAGGGATCCCGAGGCGTAGGCCCACTCCCCGTTGACGCGCAAACCGCCGTCGACCTGCTCGACTGTGGCGCTCGGCGTCGCCACGGACGCGACCGCGGCGTCCGGGTCGCTGCCCCAGACCTCGGCCCGCGCCTCCGCGGGGTACTGGGCGGCCAACCAGTTGCCGGTGTTGAGGACACCGATGACCCAACCGGTCGCGCCGCAGCCGCGGCCGAGGGCCTCGGTGACCTCGACCATGGTGCGCAGGCTCGCCTCGTAGCCGCCCAGCAGGCGTGGCGTGCCCAGCTTGAGGAGTCCGGCGGCGCGGACCCTGGCATAGGTGGCATCGCTCAGCCGGCGGTTCCGGTCGGTCTCGGGCGCTGCGGCCCACAGTTCGGGGCGCAGCGCATTGGCACGGGCGAGGAGCTCGGGGAGCGTTGGCATGACGTCGGTCATGACCGGATCTTGGCATCACGACGGACTGTCTCGATACTCCTGAAGTCATGCCTTTCTCGCGGTGCAGCTCTGCGGAAATAGGCATTGGACAACGGCTTTGAAGCCTACTTGCGATCGATCTGGGTATAGCTCGGGGCCGAAAGAGTATTTGTCGGACATGGCTGCCTGCAGCGAGGCTCGAACCATGGCTGTGTGCACCATCAGGAACTTCGTGGACGGCGCGGAGATCGAGTTCGACGACCGTCATTCGTCCGAAAAGATCGATCCGGCCTCCGGAGTGGTGTCGGCACTGGTCCACGAGGCCGATCAGTCCGTTGTGGACGCTGCCGTGGCGGCAGCGCGACGGGCGCTGGCCGACGGCTGGGCCACCACACCGGTTCGGGAACGCGCGGCCCTGCTGCGCCGGGTCGCCGACCGAATCGAGGCGCGGTTCGAGGAGTTCGTGGCGGCCGAGGTCGCCGATACCGGAAAGCCCGTCGCCTTGGCACGCGAACTCGACGTGGCCAGGGCCGTCGCGAACTTCCGGACGTTCGCCGACGTCGTCGCCGCCGCGGGCCAGGAGTCGTTCCTCATGGACCTGCCCGGTGGCAGGCAGGCGCTCAACTACGCCGTGCGCAAGCCGCTCGGTGTCGTAGCGGTGATCGTGCCGTGGAACCTGCCGTTGCTCCTGCTCACCTGGAAGGTCGCCGCCGCGCTCGCCTGCGGCAACGCAGTCGTCGTGAAGCCGAGCGAGGAAACCCCGTCCACCGCGTCGCTCCTGGCGGAGGTGCTGACCGAGGTCGGGCTGCCCCGCGGGGTCTACAACGTGGTACACGGCTTCGGCGCCGGATCGGCGGGCGAGTTCCTGACCTCGCACACCGGCATCGACGGCGTCACGTTCACGGGCTCATCGGCCACCGGCTCCCACGTCATGCGAACTGTCGCGCCCCGCGTCCGACCGGTGTCGTTCGAGCTCGGCGGCAAGAACGCCGCGGTGGTCTTCGACGACGTCGACCTGGACGAAGCGCTCACCGGCCTGTCGAAGGCGATCTTCACGAACACCGGCCAGGTCTGCCTGTGCACCGAGCGGGTCTACGTCCACCGGGCGATCTTCGATGACGTCGCGAACGGTCTCGTTGCGCGTGCGGCCGCACTACGCCTCGGTGAACCGACCGACGACCGCACGACGACCGGACCGCTGATTTCGAAGACGCACCGCGAGAAGGTGTTGAGCTACTTCGCCCTCGCGGAGCAGTCGGGCGCGAAGGTCCTCACCGGTGGCGGCATTCCCCGGTTGGGCGAAGCGCTCGACGACGGCTCGTGGATCGAGCCGACCTTGTGGAGCGGGATCGGCAACGACAACAGGGTGCTCCGTGAGGAGATCTTCGGCCCGGTGGCCGCCCTGGTGCCCTTCGACACCGAGGAGCAGGCAATCGAGCTGGCGAACGACACCGAGTACGGCCTCGCGGCGTCCGTGTGGACCAATGACCTGAGGCGCGGCCACCGGGTCGGCCAGGCGATGAACGTCGGCATGTCGTGGGTCAACACATGGTTTCTGCGCGACCTTCTGTCGCCGTTTGGCGGCATGGGCCTGTCCGGCATCGGTCGGGAGGGCGGCGCGTCTTCGCTGCACTTCTACACCGAACCCACCAACGTGTGCGTGCAGCTATGAGCGCGGAAGAGGCAGCACAGCGCTTGACCGAAGCCGCGGCTACCGGCACGCCGTGCGCACCGGTCCGGGACATGGTCGCGGACCTCGACCAAGCCTACGACGCCCAGAGCCGGTTCATCGCTGGCCGCCTCCGGGACGGTGCCACGGTCGTCGGCTCGAAGATCGGCCTGACGGCGCCCGCGGTGCAGCGGCAGTTCGGGGTCTACCAGCCCGACTTCGGAGTGCTGCTCGACGACATGGTCTACGCGCATGGTGAACCGGTCCCGCTGGGCCGACTCCTGCAACCGCGCGTGGAAGGCGAGATCGCGTTCGTGTTGAAGGACGACGTCGACCGGCCGAGGCCCACGATCGCGGATGTCTTGCGGGCCACCGACTTCGTGCTGCCCGCGATCGAGATCGTCGACAGCAGGATCGCGGACTGGGAGTTGACCATCACGGACACGGTGGCGGACAACGCCTCCAGCGGTGTCGTCGTACTCGGCGCCACCCCGTTCAGCGTGACCGGCCGTGACCTAGCAGCGGTGGGCATGACGCTCGAACTAGACGGCGACGAGGTGAGCTTCGGCGCCGGACACGCGTGCCTTGGTTCCCCCGCGGTCGCCGTCGCGTGGCTGGCCCGCGAACTTGTCGGCCGCGGCCGCCCGCTGCGCGCCGGTGACGTGGTGATGTCCGGGGCGCTCGGCCCCATGGTGCCGATCACGGGCCCCGGACGATTCCGGTTGAAGCTCGACGGCCTCGGCGAGGTCGCCACCATCCTTGAGGAGGCAGCACCGTGAGAGGACCAGCGGAGGGCAGCGTCGGGGTCGCCGTGCTCGGTTCCGGAAACATCGGCACCGACCTGATGATGAAGATCATCCGCCTGTCGCCGACCCTGCACGTCGATGCCCTCGTCGGCGTTGACCGGGAATCCGACGGCCTGGCCCGCGCGAGGCGGCTGTCCATCCCGACCACGCACGAGGGCATCGACGGGCTGGTTGCGATGCCGGAGTTCGCCGACATCCGCGTGCTCTTCGACGCCACGTCGGCGAAGGCGCACGCCCACCACGCCGCCGTCGCGGGGGAGCACGACAAGCTCATCGTCGACCTGACGCCCGCGGCGGCCGGACCGTTCGTCGTGCCACCGGTCAACCTCGCCGAGCATCTCGACGCAACCGATCTGAACATGGTGACCTGCGGCGGTCAGGCGACTATCCCCATCGTCGCCGCGGTGTCGCGGATCGGCCCGGTCGCCTACGCCGAGATCGTCGCGTCGATCGCGTCACGCTCGGCAGGCCCCGGCACACGCGCCAACATCGACGAGTTCACCGAGACGACCAGCGAGGCGATCCGCCGCGTCGGTGGCGCCGAAGTCGGCAAGGCGATCATCGTGCTCAACCCGGCCGAACCGCCGATGGTCATGCGGGACACGGTGTTCTGCGTCGTCGACGGCGAGGTCGACCAGGCGAAGATCACCGCGTCCGTGGCCGACATGGCCGCGACGGTTCGCGAGTACGTGCCCGGCTACCGGCTCAAGCAGCAGGTCCAGTTCGACGTGCTCGACGCCGTCCCCGTCCCGGCACTCGGACGTCGGGTGACGGGCACCAAGATCTCGGTCTTCCTTGAGGTCACCGGCGCGGGGCACTACCTGCCCGGCTACGCCGGGAACCTCGACATCATGACGTCGGCCGCGCTGCGCACGGCCGAAAGCGTCGTCGTGCGTCGAGGGTGGGTGGCGGCGTGAACGTTTACGTCCAGGACGTGACCCTGCGCGACGGCATGCACGCCATGGCGCACGACTACTCCGTCGACCAGGTCTGCCGCGTCGTGTCCGCGTTGGACACAGCCGGGGTGGCCGCGATCGAGGTCTCGCACGGCGACGGGCTCGGCGGCTCCAGCGCCAACTACGGCTTCGGCGCCCACACCGACGAGGAGTGGATCACCGCCGCCGCGGAGACCGTGCGGAACGCGACGCTGACGACGCTCCTGCTGCCGGGCATCGGCACGGTCGAACACCTGAGGCGGGCACGCGATCTCGGCGTGCAAAGCGTGCGGATCGCGACGCACTGCACCGAGGCCGACGTCGCCGCCCAGCACATCGAGTGGGCACGCGAGAACGGCATGGACGTGGCCGGGTTCCTCATGATGAGCCACCTGAGCCCACCCGACGCGCTTGCCGACCAGGCGCGGCTGATGGAGTCCTACGGCGCGCACTGCGTGTACGTCACCGACTCGGGCGGCCGCCTGACCATGCCGGACGTCGCCGAGCGCGTCGACGCGTACCGGCAGGTCCTCGACGACGGCACCGAGATCGGCATCCACGCGCACGAGAACCTGTCGCTCTCGGTCGCCAACAGCGTCACGGCCGTCGAGCACGGCGCCTATCGGGTCGACGTCGCGCTGGCGGGCCAGGGGGCGGGCGCCGGCAACACCCCGGCCGAGGCATTCGTCGCGGTCGCCAACCTGTACGGCTGGGAGACCGGCTGCGACCTGTTCGCCTTGCAGGACGCCGCCGACGACCTGATCCGTCCGCTGCGGCCACGTCCAGTCCAGGTCGATCGCGAGACCCTTGCTCTCGGCTACTCCGGCGTCTATTCGAGTTTTCTGCTGCACGCCGAACGCGCGGCCCGGCGGTACGGCATCGACGCCCGCCGCATCCTCACCGAAGTCGGCAGGCGCGGCATGGTCGGCGGCCAGGAAGACCTCATCGTCGACGTCGCACTCGACCTCGTGAACGGAGCCACGTCATGACCGACCTCCTCGAACTCGCCCGACGGCTCGACACCGCGCAGACAAGCCGCCAGGCCACCCCGAGCCTGGCGGACACCCACGAACTGACCATCGAGGACGCCTACCGCATCCAGGAGACGTTGCTCGCCGAACGTCAATCCCGCGGCGAGCACGTCGTGGGGGTCAAGCTCGGCTTCACCAGCAAGGCCAAGATGGTCCAGATGGGCGTGACCGAGGTGATCGTCGGCCGCGTTACCGACGCCATGCGCGTGCACGACGGCGACTTCGTGCGACTGGACGGATTCCTGCATCCCAGGGCGGAGCCCGAGATCGCCTACCGGATCAGCCGAGCCGTCGACGCCGACGACCCCACTGTCGACATCGAGTCCTGCGTCGACGCCGTGGCGCCCGCGATCGAGATCATCGACTCCCGCTACGCCGACTTCCGGTTCACCCACACCGACGTCGTGGCCGACAACGCCTCGGCCGCCGGATTCGTCATCGGCCAATGGCGGCGGATGCAGGACGTGGCGAACCGCGCCGTGCGGTTCCAGCCCGCTGGCGCCGCCGAGGTCGTCGGCTCGACCTCGGCGATCCTGGGGAACCCCGTGCGGGCGCTGCACGCCCTCCTCGCGGTCTGCCGGACGCGCGGGATTCCCATCAGCGCCGGACACGTCGTCCTCGCGGGTGCCGCCACCGCTGCCGTGCCGCTCACCGCGGGCACCACCCGGTGCGACATCGCGGGCCTCGGGTCGGTGTCGTTGACGGGCCGGGTATGAGCGGCGCGCGCGTGGTCGAGGGCCTGGCCGTCCCGCGCGGCCCGTTCCCGCACGTCAAGGTCGTGGGTGACCTGGTGTTCGTGTCGGGTACGAGTTCCCGCCGCGCGGACAACACCTTCGCGGGCGTGGAGGTCGACGAGCTCGGCACCACGAATCTGGACATCCAGGCCCAGACCAGGGCCGTGCTCGACAACATCGGTGCGATCCTCGGCGAGGTCGGTGCCGAGCTGTCCGATGTCGTCCAGGTCACCACGTTCCTGGTGTCGATGAACGAATTCGGCGGCTACAACGCCGTCTACGGCGAGTACTTCGACGCCACCGGACCGGCACGCACGACCGTGGCCGTGCACCAACTTCCCCATCCACATCTGCTGATCGAGATCCAGGCGATCGCGGTCCTACGCTCGCGGCGGAAGGAGACTTCCCAATGACGGACATCCCCGAGGTGCTCAGCTTCCACGGCTGGATCGACGAGCACCGGCACCGGCTCAAGCCACCGGTGAACAACCGGACTATGGCGTTGGGTAAGGACTTCATCGTGCAGATCGTCGGCGGACCCAACCAGCGCACCGACTTCCACGTGGACCCGTACGAGGAGTGGTTCTTCCAGATCCGGGGCGACATCCACGTCAATCTCATGAACGAGGGCAAGCCGGAGACCGTCCACATCCTGGAGGGCGACGCCTGGCTGCTGCCCGGCAACGTGCCGCATTCGCCGCAGCGTCCCGATCCGGACTCGATCGGGCTGGTCATCGAGCGGGTCAGGGAGGAGGGCACGCTGGAGAAGTTCCAGTGGTACTGCCCGAAGTGTGCCGCACTGGTGTACGAGGCAGAACTGCAGGTCCGCGACATCGTGGCGGATCTCCCGCCGGTGTTCGCCGCCTTCTACGCCGACGAGAACGCCCGCACCTGCCCGAACTGCGGTGCCGTCCATCTGGGGAAGGGCTGAGATGGGCGCCATCGACGTCCACACCCACTACGTTCCCCAGGGCTGGCCCGACCTGTCGGCCGACGTGAGCCCACCGGTGCCCTGGCTGCGGATCGGATCCGAGTCGGACGCCACGATCATGCTGGGATCGCGGGAGTTCCGCGATATCGGAGCCGCCAGTTGGGATGCTCAGCGCAGGCTGTCCGACATGGATGCCGATGGGGTCGACGTGCAGGTGGTGTCGCCGACTCCGGTCTTCTTCAACTACGGTCGGACCTCTGTCGAGGCGGTCCGGATCGCGCGGATCTTCAACGACCTCGCGCTGAAGATCGTCGCCCCGGCGCCCGACCGGCTGCTGCCGTTCTGCCAGGTCCCGTTGCAGGACCCCGACGCCGCCTGTCGCGAGTTGGAACGCTGCCTCGCCAACGGGCATCGCGGCGTCGAGATCGGCAACCACGTCGGCGACGACGACCTCGACAGCGAGGGTATGATCACCTTCCTCCAGCATTGCGCGGCGCTGGACGTCCCGGTTTTCGTGCATCCGTGGGACATGCGCTCCTCGCCCCGGCTGGACCGCTGGATGGCGCAGTGGCTGGTCGGGATGCCGTCGGAGTCCCACCTCTCGATCATCTCGATGATCCTCGGCGGCGCATTCGACCGCATCGACGAGCGGTTGCGGATCTGCTTCGCCCACGGGGGCGGCTCGTTCGCGTTCTGGCTCGGCAGGCTAGAGAACGCTTGGCACAACCGTCGGGACGTCGTGGGCGTCTCGCAGCACCCGCCGTCGCATTATCTCGGCCGCTTCCACGTCGACTCGGCGGTCTTCGACGAGCACGCGCTGCTGCTGCTCGTGGACACCGTGGGGTCGGACCGCGTGATGGTCGGCAGCGACTACCCGTACCCGCTTGGCGAACGGCCCGCCGGACGCGTCGTGCGAGAAAGCCAGGAGCTGTCGGCATCCCAGCGCGGGCTCATCACCCGCGACAACGCCATTTCCTTCCTGGGCCTGAATCCCGCTCCCACTCCGAGGAGTCAGTCATGAGCATCGACCTGGGTCTCGCGTCCCACTACGCACCGCTGATCAACGGCGAGTTCCGCTCGCACACCGACGAGACGTTCGACGCCGTGGACGCGTCGACTGGCGAGCGGCTCGCCACCATCACGCGGTCCGGGAAGGCCGACATCGACGCGGCGGTGGCCGCGGCCAAGGCGGCTTTCCCCGCGTGGGCCGCCACCTCGCGCGAGGAGCGGTCCCGCCTGCTGCTCACAGTGGCCGACTGGGTCGAGGCGAACGTCGAGCGCCTGATCGGGATCGATGCCCACGACATCGGCAGAACTCTGTTCGAGCTTCCGCAGGACTACGTACAGGCCATCGGCCAGTACCGGTACTTCGCGGCCGCCGTCATGACCCACGACGGCTGGAGCATGAGCTACCCCGGCGGCTGGGGGATCGCGAAGCGCGAGCCCTACGGCGTGGTCGGTCAGATCATCCCGTGGAACGTGCCCGCCATCATGACCGCGTTCAAGCTCGCGCCCGCGCTGGCCGCCGGGAACACCGTGGTGCTGAAGCCCGACGAGAACGCGTCGCTGTCCACTTTGGAGCTAGCACGCCAGCTCGCCGAGGTCTTCCCTCCCGGCGTCGTCAACGTCGTGCCGGGCTACGGCGAGGAGGCGGGCGCGGCGCTCACCGCGCACCCGGACGTGGCGAAGCTGGCCTTCACCGGCTCCCCGCAGGTCGGCCGGATCGTCGCCCACGCGGGCGCCGAAAGACTCGTGCCGGTGTCCCTGGAACTGGGCGGCAAAAGCCCCAACATCGTCTTCCCCGACATCGACGACATCGACGCCGTGGTGGACAACACCACCTTCGCGTCCACGTTCTGCAACGGCCAATCCTGTCTGGCGGGCACGCGGCTCTTCGTCCACGACGACTTGTACCCGACATTCATCGAGAAGCTCGTCAAGGCCTACGAGAACATCCGGATCGGCTCGCCGCTCGACCCGGAGACCCGCCTCGGCGGTCTCGTCTCGGCGGAGCAAGGCGAACGGGTACTGGGCTACATCGAGGCAGGCAAGGCGGAGGCCGACCTGCTCACCGGCGGGAAGCGCGTGACGGTACCCGGGAACGAGCACGGGTACTTCATCCAGCCGACCATCTTCGAGACGAAGAACAGTGCGAGGATCGCCCAGGAGGAGATCTTCGGCCCGGTCCTCTCGCTGATCCGCTGGGACGACTTCGACACGATGATCGAGCAGGCCAACGACGTCAGGTACGGCTTGGCGTCCGGGGTTTACACGTCCAACCTGCGCAACGCCATGCGGACCGCCGACCGGCTGCGGGCCGGACAGGTGTGGGTCAACAAGTACGTGAACCTCGTCGACGGCCAGCCGTTCGGTGGTTACAAGGAGAGCGGGATCGGCCGCGAGGTCGGGCGGGAGACGTTGGACATGTACACGCAGCTGAAGTCGATCATGTTCAACGAGCAGGTCCCCTCACCGTTCTACGTCTGACCGGTGCCGCGGAGGTGATCCCCGCCAGGACCACCTCCGCGAGCGCCCGCCCGCGCTTCCGGGTGGACGCCGCGCGGGCCGTGCGATTCGTTCGCATCGTCGACCGCCTGCTCGCGGACGGATCCCGGAGGCCGACCAGGCGCACCAAGCCGTAGGAACCATCCGGGCACGGGTTGCAGGCGAAGACAGCAACGGCTCTACGAGATGCGTTCGTCAGCAGCGTCACCAGCTCGAAAGTCGCGAACAACCAGCGCTCGGCCATCCGCAAACCGCGAATTTCCGCTCGGTGCTTGTCCTGAACAGGGCTGTCACGTTCCGTCGTTGAAGAATGGGGCACGGGTTCCGCTGGTACTCGACGTCTGCGGGGCTGACCTGCATGGGAGATTGGAAGGACCGCGCAACCGGCTGCGGGCTGGCTGCCAATGTGTCCGTGCCACCCACAAAGGCCGGTAGGCGCTGCTCGCCGTCCTGGACGGCCCGAGCGTACCGCGTGGAAAGGGTGAGGGGCCGCCGAATCAGTGAATGAGCCCCGCGGGTTGAATTCCTGCTGAGGGAAGCGAGCCTGCAAACGTTAACCTCCAGTTCGGGGTCGGGGTACCGCATCGCAGAAATCCGATCACATTGTGACTTGGCGGGCCAGGCTCGGTCATTATGTGATAACGGCTTCTTTCCGTTGACAACCGCGAAACACTGGTTAAGCTACGAGGTAGTCGGACGTCCTAGTAATGTGTTGGGTCATGGTGTGGGAAGGTCGTCCGGCAGGAACCTGTTGGTATATCAGGGAATACGCCAAAGCGACAATTCCCCGCCAACGCCGTCTGGTCGCACGGCGTGCGATAGCCTCGGCACGTATTGCAGTTGATCATCTTGCCGCACCGCGGACGCTGCCAGGGAGAGCGACGTCAATGACGAAATCGGAGGCCGGGGCGAGCGCCGCGATCGAGCCGACAGTCGGCGGTACCCAAAGCGTGTTCCGGGCGTTGTCGATTCTGCATGCCTTCTCCGCGCGCCAGCCCGCGTTGACGGGGCCCGAGGTCGCGGCGAAGTTCGGTTACTCGGAACCCACGGGGTACCGCTTGCTGCGGGCGCTTGAGGCCGAACAGTTCCTGGTGTTCGACCGAACCACTCGCAAGTACAGTCCTGGGCCGGAGATCATCCGCCTCGCGGGTGTGATGTTGCATCGCGACGCGTTCGTCGCTCAGACGCACGCCATCCTGGCCCGTCTGCGTGCGCTGACCGGTGAGACCTCGGCGATCTTCTGGCGGCTGGGCAATCAGCGGACGTGTACGCAGGAGATGGTGGGCCAGCGCCCCGGTCGGATCGAAGCGGGTGTCGGGGTGGATTACCCGCTCACTCGTGGGGCAGCGGGAAAGGCGTTGTTGCTCGGGCTCGACGAACGCGCCGTGCGGGAGTTCCTCGCGGAGCCGGACGTGGCTGCGCCGGTCGGTGGCGTCGACCGGTTCCTGGCTGACCTTGAGGTGAGCCGCAAGCGCGGCTACACCGTCTCAACGGGGGAGACGATCGCTGGTGCCGTGTCGATCGCGGTACCGATCGCGTGGCTGGATGTGGGCCTGGCGGCCTACAGCATCAGCGCGCCGGAGTCCCGGTTCGGGCCCCGCGAGAGAGAAGCAGCTGCGCGTGCCCTGCTAGAGGAGACGAGCCGCCTGCGGTCGTTCCTCCGCCGATGATCCGGGCCGGAGAAACGACCGCTTGGCGAACTCATGCGGAAGGCACGATCGGGCTTGCCGCGATCCTCTCGGCGTACCCCTTGAGCCACGTGTCGGTGTCCTGCGGGATGTAGTAGTAGGACTCGTCCATGATCTCGCGCCAGTGTTCAGCGACATTTTCCGGCGTGACGTCGGATTCGGGGTGGATGTAACCCTCGGTCTCGGCGACGAACAGCCGGGCGTGACGGCGGCCGCCCGCGAGGAAGGTCTCTCCGCTGACCGGGCAGGATTCGTGGCAGAGCAACGCCACCAGGGGCGAGACTCGGGTCGGTGCGCTGCCGTCCAACGTTCCCCGGCCCGAGTCGCCGTCGTCGCTGCCGCCAGCAAGTCGGGTCGACGCGACAGGGGCGATGCTGTTGACGGTGATGCCGAGGTCCTTGCCAGCCACGGAGAGGGCTCGGGCCAGTGCGAACACACCGCCTTTCGCCGTGCCGTAGGCGATCAGGGAGGCGGAGCCGAGGATGCCGTGCGAGGTCGTCATGACGATGCGCCCGTAGCCAGCGTCGGCCATGTGCGGCCAGCACTCGCGCGTTACGTTGAAGCTGCCGCCGACGTGCACGTCGAAGTAGCGGCGCAGTTCCGGTAGGTCGACGGCCGGGAACTCTCCGGGGACGAAGATTCCCGCGTTGTTCACCAGGATGTCGACGCGGCCGTATGCCTGGATCGCGCGGCGGACGAGGCGGGCCGCGCCTTCGACGGATGCGATGTCGGACGCGTCCGCGACGGCTTCGCCACCGGCTGCGCGGATGTCCGCGGCGACCCGCCCGGCCGGGTCGGGGTCACTCCCGTCACCTGAGTTGGCGCTGCCTAGGTCGTTGACGACGACGCGGACGCCGCGCTCGGCGAGCAGCATCGCGTGCGCCCTGCCGATTCCGCGACCGGCGCCCGTGACGATCGCGACTCGTCCGTCGAAACGTAGGGGCTCCATTGACCGTCCTTTTGCTGCTGTGGGATCGAACAATTTCGGACTTAGCATTCCTGTCCCAGAACGACGATTGTTCGATCCGGCCCGAGGTCTTCCGTCAAGTGCTCATCAGGAGCGTAAACCCTTGTGGCGTTGGGAATCCAACTCCGATCACATGATGATTCGACATGAGGGGCGTATTCACATTATGACTGGAACGGGGACTCCGGGCAGAAAAATCGGATGTTCCCGTCGGTTTTCCTCCCGAGCTCGTTCCGGGGGTGCTAGCGTCGATTGCGCGCTCACCAGCCCACCGTTCGTGTGGAGGATCCCCATGTCCAGTACCGAAAGTTCCGTGCTGACCTTTTCCCTGACCCGGCCCCGCGATGCTCCCCTCGATCCGCCTCCTCAGTACGCGCGGTTGCGTGCGGAGGCGCCTATCTCCAGGGTCTCCATCTGGGGCGGAAAAGCCACCCCGTGGTTGGTCACGCGGTGGGAAGATGTTCGCGCGGTGCTCTCTCATCCGGCGTTCAGCTCCGATACCACGCGGGCCGATTTCCCGACCACGATCGAGAATCCGCCGACGATGCCACCGGGATACTTCTTCGCGCACGACGACCCGGTGCACGACTTGTTCCGGCGCTCGTTGACGCGCGAGTTCATGGTGAAGCGGATCGAAATGCTGCGTGCGCCGACCTCGCGCATCGTCGATCAGTTGCTGGACGCGATGATGGCGAAGGGAGCCCCGGCGGATTTCGTCGAGTCGGTCGCGTTGCCGTTGCCGTCCCTGGTGATCTGTGAGCTGCTGGGTGTCCCGTACGCCGATCACGACTTCTTCCAGTCGCATTCGAAGGTGCTCATCGACACCGTCGCCACGGCTGAGGACAAGACTGCTGCGCACCTGGCACTGGGGGACTACCTACAACGGCTGGTGGAGGAGCGGCGGCGACAGCCGAAGGATGATCTGGTGTCCAGGCTCGGCGAGCACGTCAATGCGGGCACCTTCTCCGTTCGTGATGCCGCCGACGTGGGCGCCTTCCTGCTCTTCGCCGGACACGAGACGACAGCGAACATGATCGGCCTCGGTGTGCTCGCCTTGCTGGAGCAGCCGGATCAGCTGGCCCGGCTGCATGCGGGCAAGGCTGAGCTGGCCAATGCCGTCGAGGAGCTGTTGCGTTACCTGACCATCGCGCACGTGGGGCTACGCAGGATCGCCACCGAGGACGTCACCATCGGCGGGGTGACGATCCGCACCGGTGAGGGAGTGATCGTCCTGCTCAACTCCGCGAACCGGGACGCCGACGTCTTCAGCGATGCTGACGAGGTCGATCTCGCTCGTGCGAACGCCCGCCAGCACGTCGCGTTCGGCTACGGCATCCACCAGTGCCTGGGCCAGCCGCTGGCCCGCATGGAACTGCAGCTCGTGCTGCCCGAGGTGTTTCGTCGGCTCCCGGCCCTGCGGATCGACCCGGACAGCGAAGTCGCCTTCAAACAGACCTCGGCCGCCTACGGGGCGAAGTTCATGCCCGTCATCTGGTGAGTGAACCCGCATCACAGGAAAGCAGAGCGGAAATGCACGTAGCAGTAGACGTTCCGAAGTGTGTCGCCTCGGGGCAGTGCGTCCTGATCGCCCCCGAGGTCTTCGATCAGCGAGATGACGACGGAATGGTCGTCCTCCTCGATGACTCGCCAGGTCCCGAGCACCACGACGGGGTCCGCGAGGCGGCGTTGGTCTGTCCCTCCGCGGCCATCAGGTTCACGCAGCCGTGAGCATCGACCAAGGCAGGCCGGAACGGGTCGTTGTAGTGGGCGCGTCCGCCGGTGGTCTTGCCACCGCTGAGGCGCTGCGCCGACTCGGTTACGAGGGCGCCATCACACTCATCGGCGACGAGCCGCATCTCCCGTACGACCGCCCACCGCTGTCCAAGCAGATCCTGACGGGCGAGCTGGAGCCGGACCAGGTGATGCTCCGTCCGGCGGCGGATATCGAGGCGCTGGGGCTGGACCTGCGCCTGGGGGAGCGGGCGACTGGCGTGGATCTTTCCCGTCGGACGGTGACCCTGGCCGGTGGGACGGTGCTCGGATATGACGCCCTGGTGGTCGCCACCGGCGTATGGCCTCGTCGTCTCCCCGGCACGGACGGGATTCGCGGTGTGCATTTCCTGCGCACGCTCGAAGACGCACTCACGCTCAAGGAACGACTCCGGCCCGGTCGGAAACTGATCGTCGTCGGCGCCGGGTTCATCGGTGCCGAAGCTGCCGCTTCCGCGCGGAGCGCCGGGATGGACGTGACGGTGCTCGAACCGGCGCCGATACCGCTGGCGCACGCCGTCGGTGCGCAGGTGGGCCAGGTGCTGGCCAGGGCGCACCTTGACCATGGCGTCGATCTGCGTACCGGCGTCGCCGTCGCTGAGGTGGGCAGCGGCGGCGGCGAAGTCACCGGCGTCCGTCTGGTCGACGGGACCGAGGTGGCCGGGCAGGATGTTGTCGTCGGTATCGGGGTCCGCCCAAATACCGAGTGGCTGGCGGGCAGTGGGCTACGCGTGGACGACGGTCTGCTCTGTGACGAGTTCAGCATGGCGGCGCCGGGCGTCTACGGGGTAGGCGACGTCGCTCGCTGGCACAACCCGCTGTTCGGCGTGAGCATGCGGATCGAGCACCGGACGAACGCGGCGGAGCAAGGGTTGGCCGTCGCCCGCAACCTGCTCGATCAGGGCCGTCGCCCGTTCGCGCCGGTGCCCTACTTCTGGTCCGATCAGTACGACCTGAAGATCCAGGCGTACGGCCATCTTCGCGGGGCCGAGGAGGTCGCCATCGTCGATGGCGATCCCGGTACTCGCCGCTTCCTCGCCGCGTACCGGAAAGGCGACCGCGTGGTCGGCGTCGTGGCCGTGAACATGCCACCGAAGCCGTTACGGCAGTGGCGGACGGCGATCGCCGGTCGTCAAGCGTGGCGTGCTGCCGTGGCCGGGGACTTGACGAGCGTCAAGTAGAGTGGGTGCCGTGAGCATGCTCGCCGAACTCACCCAGCTGCGGCATGTTCGTCAGGTCGTCGGTGTTTCCAGCCCGGAGGCGACCATGCGCCGGGCCCTGCGCGACAACTGGTGAGCTGTCGCGCTACAGCTGCTGGTTTCCGATCGTCGAGAGAAGCTGGAGCTTCTCGTGACTTTCCGTGCCGGGAACGGTTGTGAAGATCACCAGCGTCTGGAACTGGTCGGGGTCCAGCAGTATCTGCCCGTAGACCTCGATCAGGCCTAGCCGTGGGTGCTGGATGCGCTTGGGCTCGCAGTAGGGACCGACGATCGGATGTTCGTCCCAGAGGTCGGCGAATTCCCGGCTGCGCTTGCGCAGCGTCTCGACGAGCGTGCCGGCGGGCGAGTTCTTGCCGGTCTTCGCATGGACGGCGGCCAGATGGGCGGTGAGCGTCCTGCTGTGATGCTCGTGGTCTTCCTCGGGAAAGAGTTCGCGGGCCGCCGGATCGGTGAACCAGCGGAACACCCGGCTGCGTTCGAGCCCGGTGTACGCCGTTTCGTCGCCGAGCAGCGCGACGGCGAGCCAGGTCTGCTTGAGCGTTTCGCCGAGGATGTTCTCGACCTGGGCCGGGGTGTCCTCCAGCCGGTCGAGAATGCGCATCAAGCCAGCGTTGATGTGGTCACCACGGACAGTGCGTTGCGGTGTTTCGTGCCCTGCCAGACGGAAGAGGTGATCTCGTTCTTCGAGGGTGAGGTGCATCCCGTGGGCGATCGCGGCCAGGATCTGTTCGGACGGGACCGGTCCGCGCTGCTGCTCGATGCGGCTGTAGTAGTCGCTGGAGACGCCGCTGAGCGCGGCGACCTCCTCCCGACGCAGCCCACGGGTGCGTCGGCGTGGCCCCCGGCGCAGGCCCGCGTCCTCCGGCTGGAGTGCTTCGCGCCGCGCACGAAGGAAGTTGGCCAGCTCTGTGCGATCCATCGGTATCCTCCGTTCTTTCCGGACTGCGCGATGACCCTCCGGCCCAGTATTCGTTCGCTGGTCACCGTTATCCACGGACACTCTTGACATGGTTGCCGTCGGCGCACCCGGGCACCGTGGAATGCATGACAGAGACGAAACTCAACCTCAGCGTCACCGGCCACTGGATCGACGGGCGGGAAGCCCGGACCGGTAATTCGGTCACCGACATCGTGAACCCCGCCACCGGTACCACGGTCGCAAGCGTGCCCGACGGCACCGCACAAGACGTCGACCGCGCGGTCGACGCCGCGCGCGCGGCCCTCCCCGGCTGGGCCTCGACCTCCCCTGCCGACCGGGCGCGCGCGATGCAGAATCTTGCCGACCGCCTCACCGAGCGTTCCGAGGAAGTCGCGATCGCCGTCTCCGCGGAGATCGGTGCACCGATCACGCTGGCGCGCTTCGGCCACGCCGCTTTGCCGCCGGCCGTCGCGGCGTCAGTGGCCGGGCTCGCCGCCGAGTTCCCGTGGTCCGAGGAGATCGCGAACTCGCTCGTGGTCCGGGAGCCGGTCGGCGTCGTCGGTGCGATCACGCCGTGGAACTTCCCGCTCCAGCAGATCATGACCAAGATGGCGCCCGCTTTGCTGGCTGGCAACACGATGGTGTGGAAGCCCGCTGAACTGGCTCCGCTGACCGCGCGAATCCTGGCCGAGGCCGCTCGTGACGCGGGCATTCCAGCTGGCGTGTTCAACGTCGTGTACGGGCGCGGGTCCGTCGTCGGCGAAGCCATCGTCGGCCATCCTGGTGTCGACATGGTCAGCTTCACCGGTTCGACCGCGGTGGGCAAGCGGATCTCCGTGCTGGCCTCGGAAACCGTCAAGCGCGTCGGCCTGGAGCTCGGCGGCAAGTCGGCGAGTGTCGTACTCGACGGCGCGGACCTCGGGCTTGCGGTCGAACGCACCCTGGCCAGCGCGTGGACGAACAGCGGGCAGGTCTGCGGCGCCTGGACGCGCATGATCGTGCCTGCCGACCGCCGCGACGAGGTCGTCGACCTGCTCGGGAAGGCCGCCGAGCAGTACACCGTGGGGGACCCGGCCGACGAGACCACCCGGATCGGCCCAGTCGCTTCCGAGGCTCAGTGGAATCGGGTGAACGGCTACATCGAGCGTGGCGTGGCCGACGGCGCCACCGTGGTGGTCGGGGGCCCTGGCCGGATTCCCGGGCTTGAGCACGGCGCCTACATCCGGCCGACCGTCTTCGCCGACGTCGACCCCGACTCGGTGATCGCCCAGGAAGAGATCTTCGGCCCTGTCCTGTCCGTGCTCACCTACGAGAACGAGGAGGAGGCCGTCAGCATCGCCAACAACAGCATTTACGGACTCGCGGGCGCCGTGTTCGGCGAGCCGGAACATGCCTTGCGGATCGCGAAGCGGATGCAGACCGGTCAGGTCGACGTCAACGGAGCGCAGTTCAACGTTCTCGCTCCCTTCGGCGGCTACAAGCAATCCGGCAACGGCCGTGAGTTCGGTCGCCTCGGGGTCGAGGAGTTCACCGAGGTCAAGTCCATCCAGCGATAACACATGTGGGCGGCAGAGGGGGAGTCATGACCGGGAACACCATCGCGACGAAGCTGGCGGACTGGGTGGTCGGCCTCGGTTACGAGGACATCCCGCAGGCCGCCGTGGACGTCACGAAGCTGCTCGTGCTCGACCAGTTGGGCCTGCAGGTGAACGGGGCCACGTTGCCCAACGTGCGGCCCGAGATCCAGCTCGTCGAGGAGATGAAGGCCATCCCGGAGAGCACCGTCGCGCTGTCCGGGATGCGCACTGCCGCGCCGTACGCGGCATTCGTGAACGGCACCCTCGCCGGAAGCAGCGAGTTCGACGACGTGCACATGTACGCGGCACACATCGGTTCTCATGTGGTCCCTCCGGCGCTGGCTTTCGCGGAAACCACGGGGGCGAACGGCCGTGAGGTGATCACGGCCGTCGTCGCGGGCGCGCAGGTGATGTCCGTCCTGGGCGGTGCGTCGGTCGAACGGATGGTGCGCCGTGGCTGGCACGGCTCCAAGATTCTCGGCACCCTCGGCGCGGCCGCCACGGCGGGAAAGCTGCTCGGCCTCACGCCGGACGAGCTCGCCCACGCCCTGGCGATCGCGGCCAGCGATGCTGGCGGTGGCATGGAGTACGAGTTCAGCGGCGGCGAAGTGAAGCGCATGCACTCGGGTTCTGCCGCCCGTCTCGGCGCACAGGCCGCGCTGCTGGCGAAACGGGGCCTCACCGGTCCGCTCACCATCGTGGAAGGGACGCGGGGTTTTTTCCACCTCTTCGCCGAGGGGGCGGACCCGGCCCGCGTCGAGGTGTTCTGGGACCACTTCCACGTCGTCGACACCGCGTTCCGGACGTACCCCACAATCGGCTCCGCGGCGACCGTGCTGGACGGAATCCGGTACCTCAAGGACGGTAACGATCTCAACTGGCGGGAAATCACCGAAATCCGGATCGGCCTTCCGTCCATCGCGATCGGGCACGGGGCGACTGTGACGCATCCGGCCGACGCGGTGTCGGCTCAGTTCAGCACCGCGTTCGGTATCGGGTTGATGCTGGTCCACGGTTCGACCCGGCCGCAGGATTACATGAACTCCGAGCTGTTGGTTGACCCCGACATCTGGCAGGTCGTCGACAGTGTGAAGTCTTACGGGGCCGAGTTCGGCGCCGACCTGCCGTCGCTCACCGCGCAGATCGACATCACGTTCAGGGACGGTCGGGCGATTTCGCGCCTGCAGCGCGGCTTCCGGGGTCACCCCGGCAATCCGGGGCGTGCGGAAGCTGTCGAGGCGAAGTTCCGTGACAACGTCGAAAACATCCTGTCGGCCGATGCCACCGAGGCGATAGTGTCCACAGTAGACATATTCGACCGGGTCGAGGACGCGGGCCAGCTCCTCGGCCTCACCTTCCAGCCCGATTGATGTGAGGAGCAACCATGCCACGATTGAACGTGCCGGACCCGAAGGCCATCCCTGAGGACGTGCGTCAGTTCCTGGCAAACTTCCCGCCGGATCAGATGTTCACGATGCTCAGCCACTCGAACACGACCATTCAGCCGCTTCTCGGGCTGGCACGGGCGCTCTACACCACCCTCGAACTGCCTGTCCGCGCGAGGGAGCTCGCCATCCTCGCCCTCGCTGACCTCGTCTCGTCCGACTTCGTCTGGAACCAGCACGTGCCGATCTCGGGCGATGCCGGGATCGGAGATGACGTGCGGCGGCTCATCCGCGACCGGGACTACCGGAACTCGGCATTGTCCGATGTGGATAGTGTTGTCATCCGGTTCTCCGCAGCGGTCGTCACCCGGCCGCGCGTCCCGGACGATCTCTTCGCGGAAGCCCGTGCACACCTCTCCGAGCGGGAGATCGTCGAGCTGTTGCACGTGATCGGCTACTACTGGACGTTCAGCCGGATGTCCACCGTGCTCGACGCGGAGCTCACCCACGTCTACGCCAGCGAATACGGATCCTCCTGGGACTGACCGGCCCCGGCAACGTCAACGGCCCACCTCGCCAGGCTGCTCATCCAGTGCCGCCCGTCGTGCACTCACCAGAACCGACGTGACGACGGCTGCGGCGACGAGACAGGCGGCCACCGCGCCCCACGCCACGACCGTGCCGGTGAGGCGCAGGGGCGCTATGAGCACGCCGGTTCGAAACGAGACAAGGATGGGGTCACTACGCTCCGTCCACCTCGCGCTGAACGCATCTCGCAAAACTATCTTTGCGACGAAGTCCTTTGTCGAAAAGATAACCTGACGGGACGTCGGAGACAAGGCGGTGCAGGCATTCGGTCATATCGTGATTCGCGGAATCCTGTTCTGTCACAATGTGATTCGGTGGTTCCGCGTTTGACATTCGGCAAATCGCGGCTAAAGTGCGAAGATATTCGGACGTCCTGCGGTTCGGCTTCGGCGCCATATCGACATCATTCGGCCACATTGTGACCGAATAATCTGGTCAAGGTGGCCAGCGGGGCCCTGTGCGCATTTCATCCGATTCCGAAGAGATGGATGTCGAATTGTTTCCTGCGGGAAGCAGAGCTGGCGGGAGCGTGACGGGTGGGTTCGCCGATCAATATTCCCAAGCTGGGATGGACCATGGAGGAGGGCACGTTGACGGGGTGGCTCGTCGACGACGGTGCCGCAGTCACGGCGGGTGAACCCCTCTACCTGCTGGAAAGCGACAAGGTCGAGAACGAGATCGCCGCTCCTGCCAGTGGTGTCCTGCGTCAAGCCGCGACCGCGGGCGAGACCTATCCGGTTGGCACGGAGATCGGGACGATCAAGTAGGAGGAGGCCTGGATGGGTCACACGGCAGGTAAGAACATCAATTTCGTGAAGGCCATCAATCTGGCCATGCACGACGCGCTGGCGGCGGATCCGTCCGTCTTCCTGATGGGCGAGGACATCGCGGATCCGGAAGACGGCGGGGTGTGGAAGGCGACCGCGGGCCTGTCGACGAAGTTCGGGACCGAGCGGGTGCGGTCGACCCCGATCGCCGAGGAGGGGTTCGTCGCGGCCGGGATCGGTGCGGCGCAGGCGGGCTTGCGGCCCGTCGTCGAGGTCATGCTGATGGGTTTCATCACGATGGCGATGGACCCGATTCACAACACGGCTGCGAAGTGGCGATACATGACCGCCGGGAAGAGTTCGGTGCCGATCACCATCAGGACCCTGGGCGGCGCGGGCAGTGGTGTGGGTGCCCAGCACTGCGACCAGTTGGAGGGCTGGTTCGCGGCGAGCCCCGGGTTGAAGGTGGTTCAGCCGTCCAACCCGGTCGACGCGTACGGGCTGCTGACGGCGTCGATCTTCGATGACGATCCTGTCGTGTTCATCGAGCAGTCGTCCCTAACCGGCCGATCGGTTCGCGTGCCCGCCCCGGTGCCGGGCACGCGCATTCCGCTCGGCAAGGCCAATGTCAGCCGTGCGGGCGACGACGTGTCGGTGATCGGCTACGGAGCCCAGATCGCGGACGCGCTTGACGTCGCGGAAAAGCTGGCCGGGGAAGGTATCTCGGTCGAGGTGGTCGACCTGCGCACCATCGCGCCGTTCGACGCCCCGGCGGTGCTGAACTCGGTGGCCAAGACCAAGCGGGCGGTGATCGTGCACGAGGCGCGCACGACCTTTGGCCCGTCCGCCGAGATCGCGGCGCAGATCCACCACGAGCTCTTCGGCGAGCTGGCCGCCCCCGTTCAGCGAGTGGGCGCGCCGTTCACACCGGTTCCGGCCAGTCGGCCGCTTGAGGCGGAGTTCATGGTCGGGCCGCCGCGGATAGCGGCCGCGATCCGCCAGACCCTGCGTTGACCACCACCACGCTCGACAGTGTCGTCAGGAGGGTGAACGACGATGACAGCGATGCACCAGCGGTACGCCGAATCCGCGTTGATCTCGAAGGAACGCTACATTTCGCGCGAATGGCTCGCGAGCGAGTACGAGCGGCTGTGGCCGAAAGTCTGGCAGATGGCGTGCCGACTTGAGGAGATCCCGAACCCCGGGGACTACTACGAATACCAGATCGGTACCCAATCGGTGCTCATCGTCCGGGAGAACGAGGACACGGTCAAGGCGTTCCGCAACGCCTGCCCACACCGGGCGACGCGCATCTGTTCCGGCACCGGCAACACCGAAGGCGAGCTGCGTTGCCCCTTCCACGGTTGGGCGTGGCATCTCGACGGATCGGTCCTGGAGATCCCGGACGCGGACGACTTCGCGCCGGAATGCCTCCGCCGCAAGGATCTCCAGCTTTCCGAAGTACACATCGGACAGTGGGGCGGTTTCGTGTTCGTCAACCTGTCCGAGACCCCGGAACCGCTGCTGGACTTCCTGGGCCCGGTCGTCGAAGGACTTGCCCCGTTCGAAGTCGACAAGATGCGTCTCATCCGCTACCGGACGACCGTGATGGACTGCAACTGGAAGGTCGGCCTCGCCGCGTTCAACGAGGCATACCACGTCGAGGCCACCCACATCTGGGACCTCAGCGGCTACGCGGCAAGCCGGATGAACGGCGTGCGGCGGCCAGCGCGGATGAGTGCTGCCGCCACGGACAGGCTGGACACCGACAACCGGATCAACGCCCGTGACCCGCAGGGCCGGACGCCCGGTTCGTACCAGTTCCTGTACGAGACTTTCCCGACCCACAACAAGATGCGCAACGTGCCGGAACTGCTGACCGACAGCGCCCGCCTGGGCGACATGGGCGATCCCAAGAAGGCCGCCCTCGAAATGCTCAGGCTCCAGCAGATGATCTCGCAGGCGCACCAGGACGACGTCGACTACGTGGAAGCCCTGTCCGAGGTGCCGGGAGATGTGCCGTCGGTCAAGTTCTTCGCCGACGTGCGGCGCGCGGTCGGCGCGGCCCGGGGTGTCGACTACTCGCACATTCCCGACGAGGACATGGTCTCCGCGATCGACTACTGCATCTACCCGAACCTCGTCGGGCCGGTCAGTGCGGGGAACTGGATCCTCTTCCGGTTCCGGCCCAACGGCGATGACCCCGACACCTGCCTCTACGACGTGATGTTCATGCATCGCTTCGGGGAGAACGAGGAAGTTCCCACCGTCAAGCACGAGTTCTATTCGCGTTGGCAGGACCACGACGAGTGGGGACCGACTATCGGGCAGGACCTGTGGAACATGGGGCACGTGCAGGCGGGCCTGCACCAGAGCTCGTTCACCGGTCTGCGCCTGAACCGGCAGGAGGCGGGCGTGCGCAACTTCGAGAAGTTCATCGACCGCTACGTGCTGGCCGATGGCGATCCAGCCGCCTGATCGGGCATCGGGACCACCGATGTCCTCGCTGGCGGTGGATTCGTCTGAAATCCGGGTCCGGGTCCTACCGCTGGACGTCGAGTTGACTGTCCGGGCCGGAGAGTCCGTGATGGCGGCCGCGCAGCGGCAGGGCTACTTCTGGCCGACCCGCTGTCGGGGGCAGGCGCTCTGCACGGCCTGCCTGTTCGAGGTGATGTCGGACAGCGAGGACTTCGACCCCGCCGAATCGCTGGAACAGGAGGCGCTTGAATCCCTGCGCGAGTTCCAGGAGAAGCGGGGGCGCCGACTGCGGCTGGGCTGTCAGGCGCGCCCCCGCGCTCCGGGAACCGTGTTCAAGCGCGGAATGAAGATCGCCGAACCCCCGCCGCGCCCGACCGGGATCTGGAGCTGACAGCAAGAGGAGGAAAGACACTATGGACAGTCCTGGCGACGTGACATTGGTGCCGCATACGACCATTCGCAAGCAAATCGCCCGGCACATGGTCGCCTCGCGCGCCGAAGCAGCCCACGCGTACGCGATGATCGACGTGGACTACACCGCGGTGGACGAGGTCCGGCGAAGCGTCGGACCGCGCTGGCGGGAGGAACATGGCTACAGCCTGAGTTTTCTTCCCTTCGTCGCTCGTGCCGTCGCGCTCGCGGTCGAGCGGTTCCCTCAGCTCAACGCCCGGTTCAGGAAGGAGGGGCTGGAGCTCCGGCACGAGATCGGTCTCGGCATCGCCGTCGACCTCGACTTCGAGGGGCTGGTCGTTCCGGTGATCCCGCGGGCACATCAGCTGGATGTGCCCGCCATCGCGAGGGCGATCGACGACCTCGCGCGGCGGGCGCGCACCGGCGGGCTAACGGGGCAGGACGTCACAGGCGGCACCTTCACCGTCTCGAACCCGGGTCCGTTCGGCGCGCGGACCACACTGCCGATCATCAACCCGCATCAGGTGGCGATCCTGACCGTGGATGCGATCGCCGCCCGGCCTGCCGTGGTTCCCGATGGCGAGGACACGCACGCTCTGGCGATCCGTCCGATCGGCAATCTGACCCTAGCCTGGGACCACCGTGCCTTCGACGGCGCGTATGCGACGAGTGCCTTGACCGCGATCCGCGCCGCACTCCAGACGCACGACTGGGCCAGCGAGGTCAAGTCCTGGAATGCCGTGCCGCCGTCCGAGCACGCGGTGGCCTCCGCCTGAACACGTTGCCCCGATTGGAGTTTCCATGAACATCACCGACGACAAGCTCCGGGAGATATACCAGATCTCCTTCTTCGCGAAGGAGCTCGATGAGAAGGTGCAGCAGCTGTTGATGGCGGGAACCATCAACACGACCTGGTTTTCGTGGCGGGGATCGGAGCTGCTCGGCGCTGTGGTGGGCAAGTCGATGCGGGCCGACGATTACCTGGTCGCCTACTACCGGGACGGGATGTCCCAGATGGCGAAGGGCTTTCCGGCGAAGAAGCTGTTCGCCGAGGCACTCGGCAAGGTCACCGGGAGCCAGCAGGGAAAGTCGGGCTGGGTCCACTCGGTCGATCTCGAATCGGGAGTGGTGATGAATTCCGGTGTGGTCGGCGGGCAGGTGCCGATCGCGGCCGGATGGGCGCTGTCCTCTGTGCTGCGCGGCGACGACAAGGTCACCGTTTGCAACTTCGGTGACGGCGCGGCGAACGAGGGCGCCTTCCACGAGGGCCTGACCCTGGCGTCCCTCTGGCAGCTGCCCGTGGTGTACGTCTGCCACAACAACCTTTACGCCGAGCACACCGCATTCGGCAAGACCTCGCCTGTGGACCACGTGGCTGATCGGGCCATGGCGTACAACGTGCCGTCCACGGTCGTCGACGGAGACGACGTCCCCAAGTTGTGGGAGGTCATGACGACGGCGATCGATCGCGCCCGTGCGGGCGGGGGACCGACGTTGATCGAAGCGATGACCTACCGCTTCCGCGGGCACACGCGCTACGACCCCATGGCCTACATCGCCACGGGTGAGGTCGACGAGAGGGTGCGGCGCGACCCGGTTGTGCGGTTCCGCGAGTCGCTGGTCGCGAACGGGAATGCGACCGAAGAGCAGCTCAAGGCGATCGAAGCGCAGGCGGTCGAGGATGTCGAAGAAGCCTGGCAGTTCGCCGACAACAGCGCCTACCCCGATGTCGAGGTGCTCCACGCCGACGTTTTCGCGCCAGCGCCTGGTGTCTGACCACGACGCTGCCGCTCACCGCCTTCACCTGGTCGACGCGGCGCCATCAGGTGACGCAGCGCCAGGCCCATTCCAGGGGTCCGTACCGGAAGCGGGCCAGCCACCACCGGCTCCACAAGCTGTACGTGCGCTCCTACCGCGGCACCGACGGTGCCTGGTACCGGCCGCAACCCAGCAGGCCCGCGCTCGGATCAAGGCGGCAGGGCTCGAACGCGACGTGGCCATCGACCACCCCGACGACGACACCCAGGCCGTGATCGACGACGCCTATCGCAGCAAGTACGTGTGAAGACTTCGGCACACCAAGATCATCCCACCGCGCAACACGAACCACCCACAACAACTCGCCCTATTGCCGAAAGATCATTAGAAGCCCCGCGACGTTGTCACGGGCGACGTGGCGTCACGTCTACTGCTGTCGGCGCGTGTGTACCAGTTGGTTTCGAGGATTGCTTCGGGTATGCCCGATCGCCTGCGGTCTGGGCTACAAGTGCGTGCCGGGGACGGGACAGAACAACAACGACGGCGCCGGCCAAGGCGATGACTCCGGCAGTGGTGTATGCGGCGTCCAACCCGGTGGCGAACCCCGACCGCGTGGAGGTGTCCGCGGCGCCGGAGTGAAAAGCGGCGCCGAGACCTGCCACTGCGAGGGCGTAGCCGAGTTGGCGTAGCGCGTTGACCGCGCCCGAGGCCATTCCGCCGCGTTCGGCGGGTACCGCCGCCAGCGCGGCGCCGGTCACGGCGGGCAGGGCCAGCCCGGCGCCGATCCCGATGATCACCAAACCCGGTAGCAGCACGGGCCAGTTCGAGTCGGCGTCAAGGGCCGTTTGTGCCAGCCCGCCGGCACCGATCAGCGCGAGGCCGATTCCGGCGGTCCACCGCGCGGGTACCCGGTGCAGCAGGCGTCCGCCCAGCAGCGACGTGATGAACGCCGCCGCCGGTAGTGGCAGCATCACCAACCCGGCCGCCATCGCGGTCAGGCCGAGAACCGTCTGCAACCACAGCGATGTGAACAAAAGGGAAGCGAACGCAGCCCCCGACATCGTCAGTGACGCGATCAGCACACCGACAAACGCTCGCTGCCGGAGCAGATCGATATCAAGCAGCGGGTGGGCACTGCGGAGCTGAACAACCGCGAACGCGGCCAGTGCTGCAACAGTTACGGCGAAGGCCCCCACGGTCACCGCGTCTGCCCAGCCGTCCTCGGCGCCCCGGGTCAGGCCATAGGTCAGCGCCGCTGCCGCGATAGCGAACAGCGCCACTCCCGGCAGATCTACCGGACGCGCGGACGGGTCGCGAGACTCGTGCACCGAGCGCAGTGTCATCACTATCGCGACCGCACTGACCGGAAGGTTCACAAGGAAAATCCACCGCCATCCGGCAAGCTCGGTGAGCAATCCGCCCAAGATCGGCCCGATTCCGGACGCGGCACCGCTGACGGCGACCCACACGCCCAACGCCAGGCTCCGATCCCGGCCTTGGTAGGAGGCGTTGACCAAAGCCACCGTCGTGGCGAACATCGCCGCCGCGCCACAACCCTGCACGGCGCGTGCGGTGATGAGCAGCGCCGTATTCCCGGCAAGCGCGCAGGCCAGCGACGCCAGGGCGAACACCACCGTCCCGGTGAGGTAGAGCCGCCGCCGACCGATGCGATCGGCGATCGCGCCGGCACCTACCAGCAACGACGCCAGTGCCAGTGCGTAGACGTCCAACACCCATTGCAGCCCGCCGAACGACGTGCCGAGATCCCGCGCCATATCCGGCAGCGCGACCGTCACGATGTTCACGTCAATGAGCAGCATGAAGGTGCCCAGGCACACCGCCGTGAGCGGCCGCCACCGTCCCATCATCGAGATCCCTTCTGAAGTGACTGGTTCTCGACGACCTTCCATACAAACGAGGCCGACAGGCATGTCAGCAAGCGATCTCTGACGCCGAATCGACATGGACTAAGTTTCCCTGAGTGGAAACCGACATCGCGGACGAGCTCGACCGTCAGCTGATCCATGCGCTCCAGCTCGACGGCCGCGCCCCGTTCAGCCGCCTCGCCGAGGCGCTCGGCGTCTCGGACCAGACCGTGGCGCGTCGATACCGGAGACTCCGCTCAGCCGATCGGGTAAGGGTCGTCGCCGCGCCGCCCGCCAACCACTACGGACACGGACGTTGGATGCTGCGGCTGCGATGCGCCCCCGGCGCCGCACCTACCGTCGCCACCGCACTAGCGCGCCGCCCGGACACCGCCTGGGTGCAGATCGTCTCCAACGGCACCGAAGTGCAGTGCATCACCCGCGCCCGAGTCCCGGACGAAACCACCGAACTCCTCCTGGACCACCTACCACGCACCGGCCGGGTGCTCGACGTCGCCGCCTACTCCCTGCTGCACACCTTCTACGGCTCGCCCGGACGGATCCGGCTGCTCGACGCGCTCCCCCCGGACAACGCGCAACTGCTCGGTCCCGAGCCGGACATCACCGGCACCGGCCTCCCGCACTGCGCCCCCGACGACCTGCGTCTGCTCGACGTACTAGCCGCAGACGGCCGCATCGGCCTCGCCGACCTAGCCACCGCCACCGGATGGTCGGTATCCACCGTCCGCCGCCGGATCGATCTTCTGCGCGCCACCGGTGCCCTGCACTTCTACACCGAGTTCGACCTCTCCTACCTCGGGTACACGGCCGAAACACGGCTGTGGGCCTCCGTCTCGCCTGCCCACCTGGAAGCAACAGGCACGGCACTGGCGTCCTATCCCGGCATCTGCTTCGTCGCCGCCACCTCCGGCCCCACCAACCTGACAGCGACCCTTGTCTGCAAGGACACCCACGAGATCTACCGCTACCTCACCAGCGAGGTCGCCGCCCTGCCAGCCATCACCCACCTGGAAACGACGCCCGTTCTGCGGACATTCAAACGCCTGAGCCGCCTTCTGGGCTGACCCAGGAGACAATCGCTCGGCACTCCGATACCAATCGTTGCCTGATCCACACATCGGCATGAGCGTGCGTTTGTCGGACACACCCAATCACCGGACACGCCGAGTCCGCGACATCACTCTCCATCGATACGACAACACTCGGACCCGGTCGCCCGATGCCTGAGTTCACCGATGAACGACGTCGGAATTCGCTGGCGTAGCCACCCCGCCTTATGCCCTCACGACACGCTCATGCCCCGCCGCAGACCGTTCACCAACAGGCTCCAACTGGGACGTGGACTTCAAGGCGAGGGCAAAGTTCAAGACGCCGTGGTAATCACGCAGCTCGCTCCGAGTCGGGAATGGTCGGCTGGATGATCACGGGGTACCGTAATACCGTGGAACTGCATGGAACCGCTGTGAACGGAAGCGTTTTGTACTGCGGTTTCTCGGTTTTCGCAGGTGTAAATCCTTTTAGGACTTGACTGGGGGTCAAGGGGTCGCAGGTTCAAATCCTGTCGTCCCGACGGTCGGAAGAGCCCGTTGGCCAGCACGTAAGTGCAGGTCAGCGGGCTTTTTTGCATACTGTTGTGGATCTTGGCTGCTCGTCCCGAAGGGCTGCGCCTGCCGAAAATCTCATCCGTGCAGGTCAAGCAGCATGTTGATACTCGTGGATGACTCCTCCCAGGCGATCGTGTCGGCGCATGTTGAGGCCGGTTAGCCGCTTGGAGTCGGTGATCGGTCTGGTTCATGGCCTGATGGGGCCGGTGCGCATTGTGGTAGAACCACAAACAGTTACCAACCCCTTTCATGTCAGCGGTGATCGTGCGGCACCGCACCGGAGGGCGGTGCCGCGCTGAATGTGGTGGTCGTTGGTGCCGGTTGGTTGACACGCTGGATCCGTTGCCATGCAAGAGAAAACCGCAGAACCCCGGCATGAAGGTGGTCCTACCCACAGATCGACTTCATAGAGTTCTGCCGTGGATGAGTGTCGTATACACGGCTGTCCTGGAGGCATCCGCGGACAGCGTCCTGTTCCTGCAGGTCTGCTGCACGCCGAGCGTCGGCGGCGAGGTACCCGCGCAAGGGGCGGCGTGCGCTGGGAACCTACAAACAGGCTGTTCTGGTGCTGCGCTGGTTCCTGGACGATCTCATCAGGTTGGCGGTCGGGGCAGTTGTGCCGATATTTCGGGCAATTGTCGCCATGAGATCCAACGCATTCGCCTCGCCACTGCGAGACTCTTGGAGGTAATTGACAGTATTTGAAACGAGGAGCGATCTACATGATTCGTAAGAGTGTGGCCGCGTTCGCTATCAGCGCAGGCATCGCGGCTGCGAGCCTGGCCACCGCAGGTAGCGCCGCCGCCGTGCAGGATGTACCCGCCGGGGTTTATCCGTCAATTCAAGCGTGCGCGGATGCTGGAAATGCTGGCTTGTCCCAGGATCGTTGGGTTGGTTACTGGTGCGAGAGGCTCGACCAGGGCCAGGCGTTGCTGTGGGTGCAGCCTACGTACTGAATCCTTTTCCAGCGGTAGGATGCGTTCTTGGGATCATTGCATCCCGGGAACGCATCCTACCCCTGAGGGTTTCCGCGTAATCTCTCGTGGCGTGTTGCGTGATCAAATTTGTTGATCACGTGGTTCGGCCGTGTTCGTGGTGGAGCAGGACCAGGGTTGCCGCGACGATGCAGCCGAGGCGCCAGGGCAGCCGCGGTAGCGGCGCAGGGCCTCGTAGGTGGTCTTGAGTAGCGAGTTGGCGCGTTCGCTGAGGCAGCGCAGGGCGCCGTGGATGGCGTTGTAGGTCTGCTGGTTGGTGATCCGCGCGAGCAGGTCGGGGTCGGCGCGGGCGGCGCTGGTGTCGTGTTCGCGGCCGGGTCGCACGTCGGAGGTCCACAGTGGCCACCCGTCCGGGGCGGAGACGACCTGGATCTTCCCACCGTGATGGCGGTGCGCTGGGTCGGGTCGGGGCGCTGTGCTGGCCTTTCGACCAGTCCGTTTCCCCGACCCGCCCGCCGAACCCGCCGTGCGAATTACTCCGCAACGGGCTCTCCACGTGTCTTGACCGTTGGTCAGCCGTTTGTGGCTGCCGGTTTCGGAGTCCAGGGGGGCGGGATTTTGCTGCCGCGGTAGCGGTAGCGGTAGCGGGTCACCGTGACATTGGATGCGCCGGTGAAGACGACTCCATTGTGAGCGAACCTCCACCCGGTGTCGCAGGAGCGACGGCGGAGTTCTTTGAGCCCGACACGGTTCTTGCCCGCATACTTGTTACGTGTCCATCGCATCAACCGACCCCATGCGTGTTGGTCGATCGAGTGGAACACCGCTTTGGACATCCCGTATCGGAAATAGTTCGCCCACCCCGCCAGCATCCGGTTGAGACTAATGATCACCTCGTCCAGTTCCTGATCACGGGTTGACCTGTACATCTTCGTCTTCACCTTGTCCTTGATCGGTAGGGGTAGCAGGGCCAGTTTGATCAGTAGGCGCCGGGTTTCGGGTGAGGTGTGGATGATCGTGTCTTCGTCGTTGTTGCTGATTCCCCTTTTTATCGCAAGAGCTTTGGTTACTGGCAGCCACGCTAGGGCGAGCATGGACATGGTGATGTGGGCATACCAAGCCCGTCGGCTCCGAGCCTGGTAGTGATCAAGTCCGGCCCCGGCCGACAAGGTCAACAGCGATCTCGCCGGGTCTCGTCTACCGCCGAGTTCCCGAAGGATTTCCCGACGGTGGTGGAGTCGGTCCTTGAAGGTCGGTGTCCGCTGACTACAGTATCGGGTTTCTGTCTGCCTTTCTTCGTTCCCCGCAATGCCAATCCATTTCGTCGCGCCATAGTGATCGGGCACGCATTCTCGGATTCCAAGTGAGGGGAATCCCGAGGCGCCGGCTGGGGCGACGGGAATTCTCCCGCCAACACCGGAGAATTTGTGCTGGGCGCACGTTGGGCCGTGGATCGATGGCGGATTCGCGGATTCGTCGGCCAACCGCTGGTGGCGCATGTTCGGAGGATGAGCGCGGATGACTACCAAGACTGAGGCGGGAGCGAACTCGATCGTCCGGCAGGACGCGGAGGAATCGGAAAAGCGGCTGCGCGTGTCGGTGTGGGCTTCGGACCCGATCACGCTGATCGGCCTGACCGAGACGCTGATGGGCAGGCTTAAGGTGTTCGTGACGCCGACCGACCAGGCGGCGGAGGTGGACGTGCTGGTGTTCGCGGCCGACCGCGTGACCTCGGAAGCGGTGGCTAGTCTGCGAAGGGTGGCCGCGGAGTCCGCCGCCCCGGTGGTTCTGGTGACCAGCGAACTGGACCGGTCGCACCTGCTCCCTGCGGTCGAGTGCCGCGTGGTCGCGGTGCTGCACCGCGGCCTGGCGACCGAGGAGCGGCTGGTGAGCACGATCCGGGCCGCGGCTGCGGGCGGCGGGGCGCTGCCGCCGAATTTGCTTGGGGAACTGCTGCGGCAGGTGCAGGCTCTTCAAAAGGAAGTTCTCGCGCCGCGTGGGCTGAATTCGGCCGGTCTCACGCCGCGCGAGATCGACGTGGTGCGGCTGATCGCCGACGGCTGGGACACCGAGGAGATCGGAAACCGGCTCTGCTATTCGGAACGCACCGTGAAGAACATCA
The DNA here is from genome assembly GCF_052246905.1 of Saccharopolyspora antiqui. Taxonomy (NCBI): domain Bacteria; kingdom Bacillati; phylum Actinomycetota; class Actinomycetes; order Pseudonocardiales; family Pseudonocardiaceae; genus Saccharopolyspora; species Saccharopolyspora antiqui. The sequence goes on along the minus strand of NZ_JBQQBO010000001.1, from coordinate 900,285 downwards.
TCTACACCATGACGAATCGTCTGCAGCTCCGGAATCGTCCGCAGTTGGTCGCCTACGCGATGCGGGCCGGGGCCATCTGAGTGCGTTGCGTCGGTATGGCGGGAAATTCGCCGCTCAGTGTCGCCGTCGCGAGTTCGGCCCGCGAGCGGTATCCGGTCCGTTGGAAGAACCTGGTCAGCCTGCCCTCCACGCTCTTCTCGCTGGTGCCCAGGACGGTGGCGAGCTGCTGGTTGGTCAACCCTTCCGCGACGAGGGTGGCCAGCAGCCGCTCGTTCTCGGCAACGGTCGCGGCGCGCCCAGGGACGGTGATGTTGCGTCTGCGCATCACCAGCCGCAGCCGCGCTCGCGGTATCAAGGCGCCGAGTTCACCGAACAACCCGTACGCCTCGCTGAGAAGGTTCTCCTCGCCGAGTCCGCTTTCGGCGACGGTGGCGAGCGTGCCGGCAAGTTCGAAGGGACGCTCTCGTTCTCTCGTGAGCCGGACGACCTCATCTGCGGCGTCCAGATCGTGCTGGACAAGCACCCTGGCAAGCAGACAGTTGCGTCGGGCACTCGCGGTGCCCAGCCGCTCGGCGATCCGCGCGACCCGTGCCGCACATCGTCCTGCGGCAGCAGGGTTTCCGTGACGCGACTCCCATTCGGCCAACCGCAGCCACAACTCGTCGGTGCCCACGATGACTCCGGTCTCAGCCGCCACGGACAGACGCTGCTCGACCAGCGCTCGCGACCGATGGTGCGCGCCGATCGTGTCCTCCCACTCCGCTTCCGCGACGGTCACCAGGTGCGGCAGCAGAAGATGCTGCGATCTGGCCTGCTGGATCACGTTGCGAGCTCGGTTCAGTTGGCCGCGCGCAATGAGAATCGTCGCCATTTCACGGAGCATCGCGGTCTGCTCATGACCGCCACCGCGAACGGACGCGGTGGCGATGGCGGACCCGGCGAGATCCAGAGCGCGATCCCACTGCCCGGAAAAACTCGCCTGGATCGCCAACTCGGGTCGACTCCGAGGGCGCGGGGAAGGCTCGGTCGAGTCCAGGCAGCACAACGTGAACGACCGCAACAACATCCGCGCCAAGTCCACAGTGGAATCCGCCGCATCAAGTCCTTCAACGGGCATATCCAAGCCGGACGCACTCCCCAGCATCACACCCGCCGCCTGACTCAGGACATGCCCGAACGTGGCCGACGCGGCGTTGGCCTGGCTCCACAGATCCCGACCGCTGGCAAGCTGATCGTGCGCGTCCTTCCACCGGTTGAGCATGCAGAGCGCCGCAGACCGGGTGACGATCCGGTTCGCTTGCTCGCCGGGCATCGATCGCCAGTCATCCGCGACAATGTCCCGCAGCTCGGCCACCTTCCCGGCCAGCCCGACGACGTAGACGATCTCCAACTCCTGCAGGGAATCGGCCGGAAGCCGATCCGGGTAGGTGCGCAGCACGACGTCGGCGGCATCGCCGGCGGACCTGAACTCCTGGTGCAGCGTGCACATCACGGCGTGACGATGCAGCGCTGTGGCATGCCGAGCGGGATCCGCGATCAGCCGGCCGGCCGCACGCTGCCACCGGTCGGCGAGATCGCCGCCATCCGGCAGGACCGAGGCGCTGCGAGCGAGCAACTCGGTCGCGGCGGGTTCCGGATCCACCAACTTGCCCGCGTCCACCAGCCGTTCCGGCAGATAGTTGTCGTCCGGGCAGGATGCGGCGCCATTCCAGATCGCGATGACGGCGAGCGCAGCGATCCTGCGTCGCTCGTAAGGCCCGAGACAGGACATCAGCAAGGTGGCGAGCATGGGCACCCGGAACCGCCAACTTCCCGGTCGTTTTCCGGAAAGCACGACGCCCGCCGCCTGCAGTGTGCCAAGCGCGCCGACGACCTGTTTCTCGCTGATACCAACGACTTCCGCGATGAGCGCGGGAACGGCTCCGCGCAGCGGATGCAGCACTGCCAGTGCCTTGATCACCGGCCAAACCGGCGAGCCGGGATCGACCAGGTCCGCGAAAAGCGGGTGATCGGCCGGCAATCGCGGAATGGGGTCTCCGACAAGGTAGGCATGCCGGTCGACGATCCGCAGGCAGCCGGATTTCCGGTAGCCCTCCACAGCGGCGCGCACCACCGCGGGTATCCCTCGGCTCGTTTTCCGCAGCTCGGCAACCAGTTCCGGAGTGGGCTGGGCGTTCAGGAGATCAACCAAAAACTGCTTCACCGTGGACATGCTGAGCGGGCGAAGGCGCTCCTCGTGCACCAGTCCGGCAGTACGCAAGGTGTCGAACTCGGTCCCGGCCGACGGCGTGCGAAACGCGCAGACGAACGTGACCTCGGTACCGGCCAGCGTGCCGATCAGGGACGCCAGCGTGGCGAGCGATCGGGGATCGATCCGATCGGCGTCGTCCAGAAAAACCACCAGGCGGCCACGGCGCTCGGCCAGCATGGCGAGCAGACGTCTCAGCGCGCCGCTGGATCCGTCACGAACCGGCTCCACGCCGAGTTCGTCGGCGAGCCGGGCAACGAGATGGGCCACGTCCTGGACCTCGCCGACCACCGGGACATCCACCGTGGACACGCGCCGCTCGATCAGCAGCGCGCGCACCCGTGCCAGGACGGAACTGCGTCCGATTCCGGGCGGTCCGGTGACCAGGACAAGCGGGCGGGCCGCGCGGGACGTGCAGACCCCGAGGATTCGGGTGACGACCTCGTCGCGCCCGCGGAGTGCGGATCGAGAAGTGAACACGGGCTCAGTATCGCCATCGCCCCCGGCCGAGGGTGTAGGCAAACAATGAGGAAATCATTACACGTTTCTTAGCTGGGCGTTGACCGTTCCTGACTTGTTACGCGGTCCTTAAATGACTCGTCCGCGATTCTTGCGGGGCCGCTGAATTAGGTCTTCCCGCGCTAACGTGCGGAAACCGCGTCGAAGGCTCGGGGAAACCGCATGGTGTCGTGGAAAAGGACGGACATGGCTCGGGAACAGGTGTCCATCGAAGGCAGGGAACGTGCGCTGGCGGCACTGCGCTCCGCGCTGCGCGGCTGTGTGCGGCGCGGTCGGCTGGTGATCGTCCGCGGACCCGCCGGAATCGGCAAGACGCGGCTGATGGAGGCCGCGGCCCGGCGCTGGCGGTCCGAAGGGGTGCGAGTGGCCCAGGTGCGGGTCGGCGGCCGGGCCGGGAGCGACCACTACGGCGTCGGCGCGACCATCGACGCGCTTCGCGATGACTTCGATCGGCTCGGCGACGCGGGACTGATCGACGGCGTCAGCCTGCTGGCCCGGTTGCGCGCACGCGAGGCGACGGATCCGCGCGGCTGGCTTCCTGCCATGGCGATCGAGCTGAGCAGAGTGTTCGGCCGGATCGGCTGTCCCGGTCCGGCGGCGGTGTTCTTCGACGACGTGCTGGGGGTCGCCGATCCCGCCCTGCTGCTGATCGCGGCCCGCCGCCCGGGCTGCCTGGTCGTCGCGTCGCTGCGGCACGACACCGTGCCGAGCCGGGCGGCCACCGAACTGGTCAACCTGGCCGACGAGGTCATCGATCTGGGTCCGCTGACCGACGATCAGATCGTGACGGTGGCGGGCGAAGCGGATGACGACCTCCATCAGGCTTTGCGCACCGCGCTCGGCCCCCTGTACGGAAACCCCGGCACCGTGGTGGCGACGCTGGAAGCACTGCGGCGCCAACTTGTCGAGGTGGGCGACCGGCTCCACCTGAACGACCCGGCCTCGCCTATTGCATTGCCGGACGGACACGATCTGCTTCGCCGGGCGCGTCAGATCGGCGACCTCGCCCCGCGAATGCTCGCGGCGGCGGCCACGTTCGGCACGCTCGACGTCGATGACCTGCCCCGCATCGCGGATTCCCTGGGGGAGGACCTCACCGAGTGCGGCCGGACCGTGGACCGGCTGGTCGAATGCGGAGCGCTCGCGACCGACGCGCAGGGCAGGCTGGGTTGCCTGTGCCCGGCGCTGGCCGCCTCCATCGCGATCACGGAGCGCGACACGGTGCGGCGGCTGCGCGCCGCGATGACGGCATCGGTGAGCGAAGTTCGGACCGAACCGGAAATCCCGGCGAACCTGCCCAGAAAACGCGCGGTCGCAGAAAGCGCGCGGACGGCCGTGAGTCAGGTCTGGTCCACGGCCGAGACCCGCCTCGTCGACCTGATCAGCCTGGGATTCACCAACCGGAGGATCGCCTCGGAGATCGGGGTCAGTGAGAAGACCGTGGAGCGATACCTGACCCGGCTGTTCGCCAAGACCGGCTGCCGCTCCCGCGTCGAACTGGTCGCGGCGAGCATGGAGGGGCGATTGTGGGGCGGCCTCTCCCCGGCCTACGGGCCCGCGGCGTGATCCCGCCCGAGGCCGCTGACGGGTACGCGACATGACCCAGCCGGACGGCACTCCAGACCACGAACGGCCACGGATTCTCGTGGTGGTCGACGATTCCTCCGTTGTCGAGATGGTGACCAGTTATCTGCACCGCGCGGGACTGACCGCGGTCGTCGCCACGGACGGCGCGACCGGCCTGGAACTGGTCCGCCAATGGGGGCCCGACCTGGTCGTCCTCGACATGGCGCTGTCCGGATTCGACGGATCCCGGTTCCGGTGGGAAATGCCGGAGGACTCCAGCGTCCCGCTGATCATGCTGACCTCGCCCACGGTCGAGGAGGACGGTCTGACCGAGCCGGCCGTTGACGCGGACGACCAACTGGTCAAGCCGTTCAGCCCGCGTGAGCTGGTACTGCGGATCCAGGCGGTCATCCGGCGCGGCCACCTCATCGCGCCGGCCGCCACGGAACTCGTCGTGGGCGACCTTGTGGTGAACCAGGCGTCCCGCGTGGTGAGCAAGGGCGGACGGGATCTCGCGCTGACCAACCGCGAGTTCGAACTGCTGATGTTCATGCTGCACAATCCCGGCCGGGTGTTCCGGCGGGACGAGCTGATCCGCGGCGTGGCGGCGTACGGCTTCGGTGCCGCCACCATCGCCGTTCACGTGCGCCTGCTGCGGGAGAAGATCGAGGACGACCCGTCCCGGCCGAAGATGCTGATCACGGTGTGGGGCGTCGGATATCGCTTCGACCCGCCGGAATAAACCCGGTCAGTAACCGAAGTTCTGCGTCCACCAGGGGCCTCCGTCGCCGAAGTGCACGCCCACGCCGATGGTCCGGAAATCCCCGTTCAGAATGTTCGCGCGGTGCGGAATGCTCTGCATCCAGGCGCGCACCACGCTGGCCGGGGTCTCCTGGCCGCTGGCGATGTTCTCCCCGCCGGGATCCTCGAATCCCTCGGCCAGCATCCGGTCGAACGGCGACATGCTCCGCGGGCCCTGATGCGCGAAGAATCCGCGTTGCGCCATGTCGGCGCTGTGTCTCCGGGCTGCGCGCCGCAGCCGTTCGTCGATGCGCAGGCGGCACAGTCCCCGTTTCGCCCGTTCGGCGTTGACGAGCACCACGACCTTGTCCTCGGTCCGCATTCGCACCACGTCCCGACTGGCGCCGAGAGCCATCGACCGAAACACCTCCTCCAGTCCGCGTGCCGGTGGAAAACAACCACTCCCGTTTAGCGCGATCCCCGCGGGAAAACCCGTTTTCCGGACGCATCGCGCCCGAATGGGTAACCATGGCGGACCTTCGGGCAGGGGTCCGGCGGCGACTCTGTTTTGCTGGCGGACCGGCCGCAAGACTGGTGTACACGCGCGCCCGTGAATCATTCGCGGTCGCGGGTTCAGCGAAATCGAAGGAGTTTGGCGAATGGCGCAACCCGTAGTCCAGACATCGCAGCCGGGAATGCAGCAGGCCGGCCAGATCTTCAGTGATCGGGCGGCCGACTTCACCACGGAATCGCAGCGTATCAACGACATGATGGCGAGCTTGCGGTCCACGTGGACCGGAAACGCGTCCAACAATTTCAACCAGGCGATGGACGCCTGGTCGGCATCCTTCCAGGTCATCATCGAGAAGCTGAACAACATGAGGGAATTGATGGGCATCAACGCCAAGGACTACGTGGCCGCCGAGGACGACTCCTCGACCGCCGCCCAGTCCTTCGCCACCGCGCTGCCGGGCGTCTGACGCACTCGGCATGGTGAGACCCGAAAAGGAGTGAAGATTGTCCGACTACAGGTTCGACTTCAATCAGGCGAACGTGGCCTTCGAGGAGATGAACGCCGTCAACGGCCGGGTGCGTACCGCGCTGACCGAAATGGAGAGACAGGTCGAGGCCACCCTCTCCGAATGGACCGGTGACGCTCAGAATGCTTACTGGATCCACAAAGCGGAATGGAACGCGGCGGCCAACCAGATGCCGGTTCACCTGGATGCCGGCCGGCAGACCCTGATGTCCATCTCCGACAACTACGGCACGACCGAGCAGCGCGCCCGGCAGAACTGGGACACCGGCCGGGGCTGACCGACCGGCCCCTCCTCGGATGTGCGATCCGGCCGCCGGGAGAGCGGTCCCGGCGGCCGGACCGCGGGCGAGGTCCGCGGCGCAACACCCTGACGTGACAAACCCCGAGTGGGCAAAAACCCTGATCCATGGAGGTTCTCATGGCCGACGACCCGCAAGGTCTCGACTACTGGCTGGAAAGCGACGCGTGGCAGGACACCCAGTTCGCCGACTGGCCCAAACTCGACGGATACGTCGACAACGGGTACATGGCGCCCCACGAGCGGGATCTCATTCAGGCCCAGGCCAGCATGGCCGCGCTGAACCCGGGCGGCGGCGCCGGTGGGTTCCCGGAGGTCGACGCGGCCTGGGAGAAGTACCTCCAGGTGGACGAGCAGCACAGCGACGACCCCGAATTCAACGAGGATCTTCCGGCCGACCAGATCCCGGCGCCGAATTACGGCGGCGGATTCGACGAGAACAAGGACTATTACCCGCGGTTGCCCCACACGGAGCTGTCCGACGAGCAGAAGCCCGCGAAGCCGACGGCCCCGAATGTGCCCGGCGCCAAAGGCGAGGGCGGCGGGGGTGAGGGCAAGGTCGAGGTCAACACCGAGGCGCTCAAGACCTTCGGGACGAACGTCTCGACATTGCGGGACATCATCAGCGGCGCGCGGGGCGTTGTCGAGGGCATCGACGTCAAGCCGGGAGCGTTCCACAACGCCTACGAGCTGCGGGGCAAGGTCATGGGCGCGGAGGATGGCGGCGGGCTGAAAGCCTCGGTGCTCGATTTCATGACCAACACGACCGAGGCCCTGACGGACATCGATACCGACATCCAGGAGATCGCGCGCCAGTACACGACCACCGAGGATCTGAACGGCCTGGAGGGAACGAAACTGGAGGAGATGATGGCGGAATCGTTCACCACCATCGACAATTCGCCGAACGCGGGCGGCGAACAGTAGGGCGGCCGACCCGGCGGCGGGAACGGCCCGGCCCGATTTCGCGGGCCGAGGCGAGATTTCCGGGCCACACTGGTTTTTTGGCCCGGAAATATTTTGCCCGAATATTCTGCCCGGAAATATTCGGTCGAAATAATCCGGGTGCACTGTTTTGGCGGCACTGTTTCTGGGCAAGGCGATGATGTCAGTTCCTAGAGGGAGCGAACTGCGATGACCACCCCCGAGGACCCGGACGCGAAGTACGACAAAGACGCGTTCATGCAGGACGACCTCGATCCGCACGCCGTTTACGGCAATCCCGAAGGGGCCAGTTCGCAGGGCAACGACTACGAGAGCTGGGACTGGAAACAGATCAAGGCCGCCCTGACCGGCGGGTCCGCCCTGTCGAGCGATGAGATGCGGGAAACGGCTCGCGGATACGTCGATCCGCAGACCCTGCGGATCGCCGGGGACAATTTCGAGCACGCCAGGGAAGCCCTGACCGTGGTGGCGAAGAGCGTCCGTGACCAGGCGACCGCCCTGGCCGGCCCGGACGGCCCGTGGCAGGGCACGGCCGCGGACGCGTTCATGGCGAAGATGACGGAGTTCGCCGAGGACATCGAAGCCAACGCGGAACGGATCGCTGGCGGTGACGCGGGCCTCAACCCGGTCCCGCAGGGGCTTCATCACAACGGCAACGTCCTTGCCTGGGCGCAGAACGCCGTCAACACCATCGACTCGCACTACGCCAATATCGCGCTCCAGCGCGGGGTAGCCCCGGTGATGGACAACGGCCTGGTCATGGTCAGCAAGGACCCGGAAGTCGTGAAGGCCATGACCGAGCAGATGCGCAACGTCATCCGCCAGGTCGCACAGAACTACGCGGAAACGTTCAACAGCGTGACCCACCTGACCCCCGGCAGCGGCCCCGGGGGCGGCGGTGCGCCCCCGCCACCCGAAGGCCGCGGCGCGCCTCCGCCTCCGGGTGGAGAGGGGCCGCCGCCCGGAAAGGAGCCCCCGCCGGGAGACGGGCCGCCGCCCGGAAACGAGCCCCCGCCGGGAGCCGAGCAGCCACCCGGAAACGAACCGCCGCCAGGAGCCGAGCCACCGCCGGGAACCGAACCGCCGCCCGGAGCGGAAGGCCAGGGTTCGCCCGGCGTCGGGGGGCCGCCCGCGACCGACGCGCCGCCCGGCGCCGAGGCGCCGTCGGGTGCGGATTCGCCGCCGGGCGTGGGCGGCCCACCCGGTGTGGAGCCGCCGCCATCGGCGAACGGAACACCGTCGGGTGGCGAGATGCCGCCCGGCGGTGGTGGAACACCCGAAGGCCAGTCGCAGGGCGAGACCCCCTCCGGAGGCCCGGTGACACCGGTCGGCATCCCGCCGGTTCCCGGCGGCACCGGCGCCGGGAACCAGGACCCGACCCGGCGGGCGAATGTCAATGGTCCGCCCGGCGGTGGTTCGGGTACCGCTCCGCCCGGTTCCGGTCAGGGCGAGGTTCCCCCTCCGGAGGATTCGGACGAGTCGGCTCCTCCCGGCATCGGCGCTCCCCCGGAAGTCGGTGCCCCGCCCGGCAGCGAGGCTCCGCCCGAGGTCGGTGCGCCGCCCGGGGTGGGCGAACCGCCCGGGGTGGGTGCGCCTCCGGAGGCGGAGGCTCCCCCCGGAATCGGTGCTCCGCCCGAGACGGGTGCTCCGCCCGGCGTGGGCGAACCGCCGGGAACCGGCGTGCCACCCGGTACGGGCACCCCGCCCGGTGCTGGTGAGGTTCCGCCGGGTCAGGTTCCGCCCGAGGTGTCGGATCCGTCCGAGTGGTCTCCTGGAACGGGAACCGGTCAACCGGGCGGTGACCAGGATCGTGGCGGAGTGCCGCCCATGGTCCCGCCGATGATGCCGCCCGGTGCGGGTGGTGGAGGCTCTCCCGGTTCGGGTGGGCTCTCGGATTCCTCGGGCCTGCTCGACGGCGGTGAGCGTCCTTGGAAGAACACCGGCGGTGGCCCTGATGTGGGCGAGCCGCAGTCTCCCAGCGGCGCTGTTCCCGGTGGTGGCGGACTGGACGCTGCGCCCGAGACCGTTCCGCCCGGTGCTGGTGAGGTTCCGGAGGGCCAGGTTCCGCCCGGGGCGTCGGATCTCCCGCCCGAGTGGTCTCCCGGAACGGGAACCGGCCAGCAGAGTCCCGGTGGCATGCCGATGGTGCCGCCGATGATGCCGCCCGGTGCGGGTGGTGGAGGCTCTCCCGGTTCGGGTGAGCGTTCGGATTCGTCGGGTCTGCTCGACGCCGGTGGCAGGCCGTGGGAGACCGCGGTCCCGGACGAGGCCATCGGTGATCCGGCGGCGCCCGAGGGCGCGATCGCCGCCGTCGGCCCGCCCGAGTGGGCTCCGGAGGCGGATACCGGTCAGCAGGTTCCCGGTGGGATGCCGATGGTTCCCCCCATGGTGCCGCCCGGCGCGGGCTCCGGTGGCACGGGTTCGAACGGTGCGCGTTCGGATTCCTCGGGTCTGCTCGACGCCGGCGAGAAACCGTGGGAGAGCACAGGTCCTGACCAGGTTGCCGGTGATCCGCGGGCGCCCGAGGGCACCGTCGCCGCCGGTCCTGCCGAGTGGTCGCCGTCCGGCGGTCAGCCCGCCGAATCGCCGCAGGGCGTCCAGTTCGTTCCCGGTGCGTTCCCTCCGCCGCCGGAACCTCGCGCCCGCTACGAGGAGCCCGGGGAAGTACCGCAACCACCGGAAGACCACATCCCGGTCGTCCGGCGGGACGAGGGCGATCAGGACACCAGCGCGTGGAACGTGCCGAGTACGGGCCTGCCGTGGCTGGTTCCGTTCCCGGTGCGGGATGGTGATCCGGAGTGGGGGCGTGATCGGCCGGCTCCGGACTACACGCTCCGGAACAGCGATCCGTGGCAGGGCTCGGAACCCGACGCCGGGTACGCCGTCTGGCGCCGCGCGAAGCTCGGCGAGGGCGAGCGCACGTCGGTCGACGAGCCGCTTCTCATGTGCGGTGGCCCGGTGCTGACTCCGTCGCAGCTCGCCGCGATGGCCGCCGAGGAACGGGCACAGGCGGAGGCGGAGGCCGCCGAGGAGGAAGAGGAGCGGGAACGCACCAGCGCGGACCTGTTGGCCAAGGACACCTCTGCCTGGGGCGACTGGCCCACGCCGCCGTCCGGAGGGCTCGGATGAGGCAGTCTCCCAACGCACGCAAGGGGAATTCATGAGCACCGTGACCGTGAAGCGGCCGCCGCGGGCGGCCGGGCCGGAGATGCCCGAGGGCGAGGTCGAACTCCAGGAACCGCCGGTGATGGACGAACCGGCCGCGCTGGACTTCCGCTCGGCGGCGATGTTCCTGCCGATGGGCATCGGCTCGGCGGCGATGATCATGATGTTCGCGTCGTCCAACGGGTCGCCGATGATGTACATGACCGGCGGGGTCATGGGCGCGGCGATGATGTCCATGGGCCTGAGCCAGATCGGCCGCGCCGGCGCGGAACGCAAGCGCAAGATGGCCTCCGAGCGCCGCGATTTTCTGCGCTACATCGCGCAGTTGCGCACGAAGGCCAGGGACACGGCGGACCAGCAGCGTCGCGCGGTCATGTGGAACAACCCGCCGCCGTCCTGGCTGTGGTCGGTGGCCTCCGGATCGCGGTTGTGGGAGCGCCGGGCGAACCACGAGGACTTCGCCCGCGCCCGGATCGGCCTGGGCACGCAGTCGGCGGCGGTGGACTACGCGGCGCCGTCGACCAAGCCGATCGAGGACCTCGAACCGCTCGCCACGGTCTCGCTGCGCCGTTTCCGGGAGACGTACCGGACGGTGTCCGGCATTCCGATGTCGGTGGGGCTGCGCAGCTTCACCAGCGTCGAGTTCGCCGGCGAGCAGGAGGCCGCGGTGGGGCTGGCCCGCGCCATCCTCGCCCAGCTCGTCACGTTCCACTCGCCGGACGAGTTGCGGATCGCGGTGCTGACCACCGAGACCGGCCAGCCGGAATGGGACTGGGTCAAGTGGCTGCCGCACAACGCCCATCTGGCCGCGCACGACACGGCGGGACCGCTGCGGCTGTTCGCCTGTGACCACGACGAACTGCTGGACGTGCTCGGCCAGGAGGTCACCGACCGGCCGGATCACGATCCGGGCAGCCGGCCGGGAGTCGTCGAACCGTTCATCGTGGTGGTCGCGCATCTGGCCGAGGTCCCCGCGTCGTCGCGGCTGCTGGACACCGGTCTGCGCAACGTCGTGCTGCTGGACCTCACCGGAAAGATGCCGGGCGGTCCGAAGGTGCTCCGGCTGACCACCGAAGGCGACACGGTGGAGTATCCGGTCGGCGAGGCCACCGGGTACGCGCGGCGCGACGAGCTCAGCCTGGTGCAGATGGAGTCGCTGGCCAGGCTGCTCGCGCCGAAGCGGACGAGTGGTTCGGTGGACGTCGTCGACCAGCCGCTGGAGAACGACTTCGAGTTGACCAGCCTGCTCGGCATCCGCGACCCGCGCACCTTCGACGTGCTGGCGCTGTGGCGGCCCCGCACGGCGCAGCGGGCGCGGCTGCAGGTGCCCATCGGGGTCACCGAGGACGGTGAGGTGGTCGAGCTCGACCTGAAGGAGTCCGCCCAGGGCGGCATGGGGCCGCACGGCATCCTGATCGGCGCCACCGGTTCCGGCAAGAGCGAACTGCTGCGCACCCTGGTGTGCGGGCTGGCCGCGACGCATTCCTCGGAGATCCTCAACCTGGTGCTGGTCGACTTCAAGGGCGGCGCGACATTCGTCGGCATGGACGAGCTCCCGCACACCTCAGCCATGATCACCAACCTGGCCGACGAGTTGCCGCTGGTAGACCGGATGCAGGACGCGCTCAACGGAGAGCTGGTGCGGCGCCAGGAACTGTTGCGCGCCAGCGGCTTCTCGTCGTCGTTCGACTACGAGAAGGCCCGCGCGGGCGGTGCGCAGCTCGTGCCGTTCCCGGACCTGCTGATCGTGGTCGACGAGTTCAGCGAGCTGCTGGCCAGCAAGTCCGAGTTCATGGACCTCTTCGTGTCCATCGGGCGGCTCGGCCGCAGCCTCGGCGTGCACCTGCTGCTCGCGTCGCAACGGTTGGAGGAGGGCCGGATTCACCGCGTCGAGGGCCACTTGTCGTACCGGATCGCGCTGCGCACGTTCTCGTCGATGGAGTCCCGGGCCGTCATCGGCGCCGCGAAGGCGTACGAGCTGCCGTCGGAGCCGGGTAACGGCTACCTGAAGATCGACACCGCCACCCTGGTGCGATTCAAGGCCGCCTACGTTTCCGGGCCGTGCGCGCCCAGCGCCGGTGCCGCGGCCGTGCCGGAGAACCGGGCGTTCTCCGAGGTCGTCTCCTTCCACACGCAGCCGTACCCGAGCCTGCACCAGATCCGGCCCGTCGACGAGCCGGACTCCTCGGCGCAGCCGCAACAGCAGTCGGACAAGGACACCGGCGAGGACGCGCCGTCCCTCGCGGAGGTCCTCATCGGACGGTTGAGGGGCTCCGGCCCGCCCGCCCGGCAGATCTGGCTGCCGCCGCTGTCCGAGGCGCCGAGCCTGGACACGCTGCTGCCGAGCGTGGTGCCCGACCCGGTCCGCGGCATGACCGTCGACGAGCCCGGCGGCCGGGGCGCGCTGCGCGTTCCGGTCGGCGTCGTGGACCTGCCCTACGAGCAGCTCCGGGACCTGATGGTCGCAGACCTGACCGGCGCCGACGGGCACGTCGGCATCGTCGGTGCGCCACAGAGCGGGAAGTCGACGCTGGTGCGGACGCTGGTGCTGGCGCTCGCGCTGACCAACACGCCGGAGGAGGTCCAGTTCTACTGCCTGGACTTCGGTGGCGGCGGCATCACGTCGGTGTCCAGCCTGCCGCACGTGGGATCGGTGGCGACCCGGCTGGAACGGGACCGCGTGGTGCGGACGCTCGCCGAACTGGTGCAGCTCATGGAACGCCGGGAGGCGCTGTTCGCCGAGCGCGGGTTCGAGTCGATCTCGGCCTACCTGCGCGCCCGTGCGCGCGGCGAGATCGACGATCCGCACGGCCACGTCTTCCTGGTGGTGGACGGCTGGTTCACGGTCAAACAGGACTTCTCCGACCTGGAGTCGAAGTTCGGCGAACTCGCCTCCCGCGGCCTGTCGTTCGGCATCCACGTGGTGCTGACCGGCACCCGCTGGTCGGAGATCCGGCCTTGGCTGCGTGACCTGCTGGGCACCAAGTTCGAGCTGCGCCTCGGCGACTCGATGGAGTCCGAGTTCGGATCGCGCAAGGCGGCGACCGTGCCCACCCAGCCCGGCCGCGGGCTGACGCCGAAGGGATTCCACTTCCTCTCCGCGCTGCCCCGGCTGGATGGATCGTCCACTGTGGAGGATCTTGCCGACGCGACCAGGACGGTCGCCGGGGAGATCCGCGCGTTCTGGCCGGGTCGCGGGGCGCCGCCGGTGCGCATGCTGCCGACGCAGCTACCGGTGCAGAACCTGCCGGCGCCGGAGCGGGAGTTCCGGGTGTGCCTCGGCCACGACGAGCAGCGGCTGGAACCGGTGTGGCACGACTTCTTCGCCACCCCGCACCTGCTGGTGCTCGGCGACAGCGCGACTGGCAAGACCAACCTGCTGCGGCTGGTGTTGCGCGCGATCCGGCGGCGTTATCAGCCGCACGAAGCCAAGATCGTGCTCGGGGACGCGCGCCGCGACCTCGACCGGGAGGTGCCCCCGGAGTACGGCGTAGGCTACGGGTTCACCGCCGAGTCGCTGCACGAACTCGCCGGGCAGTCCGTGGCGTCGATGACCAAGCGGGTGCCGGGCCAGGACATCTCCTCCGAGCGGCTGCGCCGGCGTGACTGGTGGGAGGGCCCGGAGCTGTTCCTGGTCGTGGACGACTACGAACTGCTCGGCCGCGGCGGTGTCAGCTCCGCGCTGGAGCCGCTGCTGCCGATGATCCCGCAGGGTGTCCACATCGGACTCCACCTGGTGATCGCCCGGAGCACCTCGGGCGCCATGCGGGCGATGATGGACCCGGTGCTGCGCAGGCTGTGGGAGCTCGGCACGCCCGCGGTGTTGCTGTCGTATCCCAAGGAGGAAGGCAAGTTCCTCGGGGAGGCGGCGCCGCGCAAGCTGCCGCCCGGCCGCGCCCAGCTCGTCACCCGCCGCGGGGTCCGGCTGATGCAGACCGGTCTGGTGACCGTCGACTCCACCCTCACCACCCAGTCCGGCCGTTGAAGCGCGGCCATTCGAGAAAACGGCAGTCCGTTGACGAACGTAGCTAGGAGAAAGAGCTCATGACCAGAGCCGCGGAGCTGTGCCGGATCACGGTGTTCGGGCCGGACGGCAAGGCCGATCTCGCGGTCCCGGTCTCCACGACCGTGGCCGACCTGCTCCCGGTGCTGCTGAGTCACACCCGGCGGCAGCCGCAGGCCGACGAGCCCGGTTCCTGGGTGCTGCAACGGCTCGGCGAGCCGCCGCTGGACCCGGACGGCACCCCGGAGACGCTGGACTGGCTGGAGGGTGAGCAACTGCACCTGCGGCCAGCCGACTTCCCGTTGCCGGACCTGGACTTCGACGACCTCGCCGACGGCATCGCGACCGCCGTTGCGCAGCACAACGACCGCTGGCGGCCGGAGTTCAGCGGCGCCCTGTTCCGCACGTTGTCGGCCGCAGTGGTGGGCGTGATCGGACTGGTCCTGGTGGGCAACGGGCCGACCGCGCTGCACGCCGGCTTCGCCCTCGGGCTCGCCGTGGTGTTCGTGGCCGCCACCGTGCCGATCGCCCGGAAGATCCAGGACGGCGCGCTGACCAGGTTGTCCGGGCTGGCCGGCTGCGCCTTCGCCGCGCTGGCCGGGTTGATCACGTTCGACGGCGTCCGGGACGCGACAGCGGTGACACCCCAGGGAATCCTCATCGCCGGGGCCGGCGCGGCGGTTGCGGCGGCCATCGTGCTCGTGCTGTGGCGGTTCGCGGCCGAGGAGATTCCGTACGCCCCGTTCTACACGGTCCTGCTGGTGGCGGTGACGGCGATCTGCGCCATCTGGATGGGCGACGGTTTCGACCTGCGGCCGGGGCAGGTCGCGGGCGTGCTGGCCACCGTGCTGTTGGGCGTGGTGGTCTTCGCGCCCAAGCTGGCCATCCGCGGCGCCTACCTGCGCGGGCCGCAGTTGCCGC
This sequence comes from Saccharopolyspora antiqui, assembly GCF_052246905.1. Lineage (NCBI taxonomy): Bacteria > Bacillati > Actinomycetota > Actinomycetes > Pseudonocardiales > Pseudonocardiaceae > Saccharopolyspora > Saccharopolyspora antiqui. The sequence continues at coordinate 884,840 of NZ_JBQQBO010000001.1, read as the reverse complement.
GCAACGCCGACGACCTCCAGCAGGACATCGACCCGGCGCCGGCCGGCGAGGTGACCTCCAGAACCGCCTTCGCGGACCGGTATCTGAGCGTCGCGATGGTCTGCGCCTCCTCGGTCTTCGTGGGGGCTTTCCCGTTCATCCTCGCCGAGCCGGGCTGGATCGGGTGGACGATGGTGACCCTGTTCTCGTGCGCGGTGCTATTGCGATCACGCGGTTTCCTGGGTGCCTGGCAGCGAGTGTCGCTGGCGGTGGCGGGAACCGCCGGACTGTCCCTGTTGACGCTGTTCTACGCCCAGGTCTTTTCGCCGGCGTGGCGGATCGTCCTGCTGCTGGGCCTGCTCGTGGTGCTCTTCGCCCTGGTGAAGGCCGCGCTGCGACCCGCCAACCGGCGCATGCTGCCGATCTGGGGCCATCTGGCCAACATCTTCGATGTCTGCACGGCGCTCGCGGTGGTGCCGCTGCTGCTGCACCTGCTCGGGCTATACGCCTGGGCGCGCGGACTGGCGGGGTGAGGACGGGTCATGCAAACCCAGCGTGACCATGTGCACGCCTACCAGTTCCTGATGGGCCGGATGAGCTCCGCGCTCGTGGTCAACGACCCGGCGAGCGCCGAGGTGCCGTCCCGCCGGGCGTTGACCGGGCTGATCATCGGGATCGTGCTGGCGCTGCTGATCGCCATCGGCTTCGGCGTCTACGGGCTGATCCGCCCCGGCGGCAACACGTCCTGGCGGCAGAGTGGCGCCATCGTGGTCGAGCGGGAGACCGGCACGCGGTACGTCAACGTGGACGGCTTACTGCATCCGACCGTGAACTACGCCTCCGCGATGTTGCTGCAGGGCGCGAACGCCAAGGTCCAGCTGATCTCCCGGGCATCCCTGGTGGATGCGCCGCGCGGTGTGCCGATCGGCATTCCGGACGCGCCGCAGGCACTGCCGACGGTGGACAACCTGGTCGGCTCGCACTGGCTGGCCTGTCTGCCGGACGCAGGTCCCACGGCGCAGGGCGTCAACCTCGACTTCGACCCGGCCACGCCCGCCGACCTGCTTCCGCCGGACCGCTACGCCCTTGTGGAGGCCGTCGGCGGAGTGCAGTACCTGCTGTCGAACGGCATGAAGCACCGGGTGGCCGATCCGACGGTCACGGCCGCGCTGGGCATGGCGGCCGTGCGGCCCGTCCCCGCTCCGCAACCGTGGCTGAACGCGCTGCCGGAAGGCCAGGTTCTCTCGGTGGCCGAGATCGAGGACGCGGGGAAGGCCGGACCGGCGGTCGGCGGCAGGCCGCATCCGGTGGGGCAGTTGTTCGAGCACCACGCCGCCAACGGCGCCGTCGAGCTGTTCGTGCTCCGCGCGGACGGATTGGCGCCGCTGAGCCGGACCGAGTTCCAGTTGCTCGACGCTCGCCCGGGCTCGCCCGACCCGGTGCCGATCGACGCCGCCGCCGTCGTCTCGACGCCGCGCTCGCCCGACCGCTCGCTCACCCAGCGGATTCCCGACCTCAGCGGCGCGCGTTGGGAGGACCCGGGCGCCAGGGCGATCTGCCTGCGGCAGGTGCCCGTCGGCGCGCAGGTGACCAGCCAGGTCGCCTTCGCCGCGCGGTGGGAGGCGACGAGTCCGAGCGTCCGGGTGCCGCTCGGCCACGGCGTGGTGGTCGCGTCGATGCCTGCTCCGCCCCGGCAGCGCGTGCCGGACCGGTACCTCATCACCGACCAGGGCATCAGGTACCTGATGCCGGACGACGACTCGATCCGGGCACTGGGATTCAGTGGTGCGCCGGTCTACCCGATCGCGAACGAACTGCTCTCCGCCCTGCCGCCCGGCCCCGAGCTCAGCCGGGCCGCGATGGGCGTCGAGTGAGAAGGGAAAACCGCTGATGCCCCAACTGATCAGGCGCCGTCGTGCCGACCCGACGGTCCTGCTGTCCAAGCACACCATCGGCAACGCGCTGGTGGTCTGTCCGGAGCAGAAGATGACCGAGGAGGCGCGGTCGCTGGCCCTGGCGGTCGCCCCCGACACCGAGAACGAGATGGTGGTCGTCGACCTGCCGGCCGGACTGCCGATCTCGACGTGGGACACCGTGGCCGACCTGCTGCCCCGGCGCCGCCGCGGTGTCCGGCTGGTGCTCGGCGGGCGGTCCAGGGAGACCACCGCGCTGGCCGGCCAGTGGCTGTCGGAACGCCTCGGGCGCACGGTGGTGGCCCCGGACGGCGTGATCTTCCGGGGCGCCGGCGGGACGCTGTTCGTCGACGCCGGCAAGGGCAGCGGCTGGGTCCGGTTCCGGCCCGGCCGCACCCCGGAATGGGAGGCGAAGCGTTTTCCGCGCCCCAGTTGGGATTCCGGCGTGGTCGACCCGATGCCCACCAGCGCCGTGGGCATGGCCGAGCCGATTCCCGGCGGGGTGTGGATCCACTCCGTCAACAACGACATCCGGTCCAGCGGGCACTGGTCGCGGCTGGCCCGCGGCATGCCGTGCCAGCCGGACGTGCTCAGCGTCGTGCTCGGCTGCCCCGGAACGCCCCCGCTGTCACTCGACGACGTGACCCGGTTCTGGCGGCGGCTCAGCGACCAGGTCCGGGAGAAGGTGCGCTTCGTCCAGTACGGCCCGGTGCGCCTGCCCGAGGACGACTCGCTCGGCCAGGCGCTCGCGGACCTGCTCGACGTGCGGGTCTCCTGCTACACCGGCATGCCGGTGGGGTCGCCCTCGGCGCCGGACATCTACACGATGTGCGCGGACGGCGAACTCGGCTGGAAGAGCTTCGTCCGGGAGGTCGCGTATCTGCCCAAGACGCACCCGTCGTTCCAGGAGATGCCCACGCAGCTGAGCCACCGCATCCCGGTCGACGGGCTGGAGCAGATCTCGCCGGCCGTCTACTGGTACACCCCGGACGCGGTCGTCGAGGTCGTGCAGTCGGGGCTGTGGATGCGGCCGCCGCAGGACCCCGAGAACGCGGCGGCGGTGCGTACCAGGCAGTGGAACCCCGACCGCAACGTGCTGGTTTTCGACTCCACCGACGAGAAGCGGGCGGCGCGGATGCGCCTGCTCTCCGAGGATCTGCTGGCCCGGCTGGATCCCGCCACGCGGGTCCGGTGCCGGCTCCTGCCGGCCTCGGAGGCGGGACGCGAGGCGCCGCGCGTCGTCGGCGCCGCGCGCGGCGAAGTGGAGATCGATCCCGAGCAGGCGAACCCGCGGATCGCGGAGGAGCCTGGACTGCCGGACGCGCCCGCCGACTTCATGATCCCGGCCAACGAGACTTCCGTCGATGTCGCCGTTCCGATCCCGGTGTCCGCCGGCATCATGTCGGCAGGCACTGTGTCGTCACGACCCGCATCCCGCCAGGGCGCGGCGATGCCGCTCCGGCTGGAGAGCTCGTCGGTGTCGACCGCCTTCGAACCGTCGGCACACCGCCAGGAAGCCGCCGCGCCGACGATCACCGGCGGCGCCGTGCCTTCGGACCTCGTACCGCCCGAGCCCGTCCTGAACGCCGAACCCGAACCCGCCCCGACGGCGACGACCGCCGAAACCCCCGTCGTGAAGCCGAAATCGGCGACGCGCATGCAGCCCACGCCGAAACCGGAGGCATCCGCGCTGGTGTCGGGCCAGGGCCTGACCGAGGAACGCGCCTGGCTGCGCCGGACGCTGAGCCGGGAGTTCGACACCCTGTCGCACTCGATTTCCCGGATCCTTTCGGAACATCCGGGCTTCCAGGGCGCGGATTCGCGGTCGTCCACCGACGTGCTCACCGACACCGTCGCCGTCCGGCTCTACCTGCTGGGCCAGGGCGAGGCGATCGACCAGGCCCTGCGCACCGCGGAGAACGGACCGCACGTGCCCTTCGCCCGGTGCGTCGTCGCCGGGCTGAACAGGCTGCCGTCGCATCGCGGCGCGACCGCGTTCCAGGCCACGCCGACGGCACGCGAATGGCAGCTCTACCGGCAGCGCCGCCTGGTGACCGAATGGGGATTCACCAACGCGCTGACCGAACCCAGCCCGGACCAGCGGGGCGAGGTCGACGTGCTGGTGTGGTCCATGACCGGCCGCCGCACCCGACTGCTGGAACCCGACGGCGCCGACCGGGCGGAGAACCGCGTGGTGTTCTCGCCCGGTACCAGCTTCAAGATCCTCGAACTCGCCGAGCCGCAGCCCGGCGGCGTCCGGGGCGGGATCATGCTGCGCGAACTGGCCGAGTCCGAAGTGGACGAGACGGGCCGGGTCAACGCGCGGGTCGCGCTGGACGAACTGGCCATCAACTCGCTGCGGCGGTGCGTCGAGCGCTGGTCGGGCGCCGAGCCGCGCGGCGCGGTCGGGGAGTCGGCCCGGCGCAGGTTCGGTGCCCTGCCGGGGCTGGTGTAGCGGCGGTGGCGGCCACATGACGGGGGCCGGTCACCTCGGGCGGGCGGTGCGGTGGATGGGCGGACGGGAGAGAGGGGACGGGCGATGAACCGGGAACTGCTGGTGGTGGGGGGAGATCGGCCGGGCGCGTTCCCCTCGATCGGCGCCGCGCTCGCGGCGGCCCACAACGGCGCGACGATCGGCGTGCGGCCGGGCAGGTACGAGGAGAACCTCGTCGTCGACCGGGTGGTCAGCATCGCCGCCGAGGACGGCCCCGGGACGGTCGAGATACACGCCGCCAAGGGCAGCGCGCTGGTGGTCGACACCGAGGGCGTCCAGCTCCGCGACCTGACGATCACCTGCGACGACGGCCAGGTCCCGGCGGTGGACGTGCGCCGCGGCGAGGTCGCGCTCGACGGCTGCCGGGTCGGCGGCTCGTCGTGGGCGGCGCTGCTGGCCCGGGGAACGGGCTCGCTGGCCACCCGCGATTGCGAGGTGAGCAACGCCGGCGGCGCCGGGATCGTGATCACCTCGTCGGCCGCGAGCACGGTGGAGGACACCGTGGTGAGCGACGTGGCCTCGTCCGCGGCGGTGGTCGGCGAGAACGGTTCGCTGATGTTGCGCCGGTTCGCCGTGCGGCGCACCGGCGGCAACGGCGTCTGCGTCAACGGCCGCGGTCGCTGCGTGGTCGAGTACGGCACGATCAGCGAGGCCGCCAAGCCCGCGGTCGTGGTGGAACAGCAGGGCCAGCTCAGGGTCCGCGAACTCGGTGTCAGCGACAGCGCGAACGTCGATCTCTACCTGACCGGCGGCGACTCGATCGTCATCACGGACGCCACGTTCGCCGGCGCCGCCGCGCAGGCCGCGCACATTTCCGGTGCGGCGCGGCCGGAACTGCGCGGCTGCACGTTCTCCTCCGCCGGTCGCTGCGCGGTGCAGGTGACCGGGCAGGCGTCGCCCCGGCTGATCGAGTGCGTCATCGAGGACTCGCCGGTGGGATTCGTCGTGGACGGCGAGGCGTCGCCACGGATCGAGAACACCTCGGTGCGCGGGTCGACCGAGGCGATCGCGCGCGTGTCCACCGGCTCGACCGCGTTCTTCTCGGGTTTCCGGGTCGCCGCGAGTTCGGGTTCCGGTCTGGTCGTCACCGGCGGCGGCAAGGTCACGTTCGACGACGTCTCGATCGAGACAAGCACCGACGCCGCGGTGGAAGTCTCCGAGTCCGCACGGGTCACCTTCACCGACGCGAGGATCACCACGGGCGCCGAGGCCGCCCTGGTGCTGACCGGCTCCGGGCCGGTGGCGCTGACTTCGGCGTTGCTACGCGGCGGCGGTCTGGACACCGGGCCGGGCGAGGTCTCGATCAGGGACAGCGAGATCGTCGACGTGGTCTCGGACGGCATCCGGGTCGCCCGCGGCGGCTCGGTCACGGCCACCCGCTGCCGGGTGCGCGGGTCGGGCCGGCACGGCGTCCATGTCGCCGACGGTGCACGCGCCGAGCTGACCGAATGCGAAGTGCTGGACAGCACCGGCAACGGCGCGCATCTGGAGACCGTTGAAGTGGTGCGGCTGAGCCAATGCGTCGTCAAGAACAGCGGCGGCGTCCCGGTCTGGCAGCGCGAGGACAGTCACCAGGTCACGGTGGAGAACCTGGTGACCGACGGCGCGAGCCCCGCGCGGCGGGACGACGTCGCGCAGCCCGAGGCCGAGGTCGCCGAGCCCGGCGACACCACGCTGCGCGAGGCGGGCGGGACCCTGCTCGACGGGCCGCTGGCCGAACTCGACTCGCTCATCGGCCTGCAGGGCGTCAAGCACGAGGTCCGCGGCCTGATCAACTTGATCCGGATGTCCCAGGTCCGTCAGGAGATGGGCCTGCCGATGCCGCCGATGAGCCGGCACCTGGTGTTCGCCGGCCCGCCCGGCACCGGCAAGACGACCGTGGCACGGCTGTACGGCGCGGTGCTCGGCGAGCTCGGCATCCTGTCCAAGGGCCACATGATCGAGGCGGCGCGGGCGGACCTGGTCGGCCAGTACATCGGCTCCACCGCCATCAAGACCACCGAGCTGGTGACCAAGGCCCTCGGCGGCGTGCTGTTCATCGACGAGGCGTACACGCTGACCGCGAACACCGGTGGCGTCGGCCCGGACTTCGGTCAGGAGGCCGTCGACGCGCTGATGAAGATGATGGAGGACCACCGCGACGAACTGGTCGTCATCGTCGCGGGCTACTCCGAGCTGATGGGCAAGTTCCTCGAATCCAACCCCGGTCTAGCCTCCCGGTTCACCCGGACCATCGAGTTCCCCAACTACAGCGTCGAGGAACTGGTCACCATCACGAGCAACCTGTGCCGCAAGCACTACTACGAGCTCACCGACGACGCGGTGGACGAGCTGACCGCCTACTTCACCCGGGTGCCGAAGGGGGAGACGTTCGGCAACGGCCGGGTCGCCCGCAAGCTGTTCGAGGAGATGATCAACAACCAGGCGTCGCGGCTCGCGCTGTCGCCACCGGCGAAGGACTCCGAGCTGAGCCGGCTGACCGCGGCGGACCTCGCCCCGGAGATGGCGCTCCTGGAACAGTTGCCCGCGGAATCGACCACCGCGCCGGACGCCGCCCACGATCCGCGCTCGGCGGTGCGCGCCACCCGGGCCTGGCAACGGATGTCCGAGCTGATCGGCGTGGACAGCGTGCGCCACTCGGTCGGCGAGACGCTGTTCTCGTTGTGCGAGCGGAAGAATCACCGCAGGGCGCTGGGGCCGCACGGCAATGTGGTGCTGGCCGGGCCGCAGGGCAGCGGGCGCTGGGAGATCGCCCGGCTCTACACGCAGGGGCTGTCCGAGCTCAGAGTGGTCGACGTCGGCCAGATGGTCGGCGCGTCGCTGACCGCGGAACTGTTCCCGGAGTGGCCGGGGCAGGCGGAAAGCCTGGTGCGCAGGGCATTCCAGGACGCGCGGGGCGGTGTCCTCCTGGTGGACGCGGACGTGGACGGCGAGGTTCAGCCAGAACAGGCCGAAGCGCTGTTGGTCGGGTTGCGTGAGTACGCGGCCGATCCCGTGGTGGTGCTGACCGGTGCCCGCGAGAGCGTGGACGCGCTGTTCGCGCGAGCGCCGCAGTTGCGGGAATGTTTTGGCCTGCAATGGGAAATCGGCCCCTACTCGACCGCCGACCTCGCCGCGATCGCCGTCCGGCACCTGCGTCAGCGCGGTCACGAGGTCCCGGACGAGGTGAGCGCGGCGATGCGTGCGTACATCGAGGAATCCGGCGAGCGGACCGTGTACGGCGTCCACCGGTTGTCCCGTCACCTCGCCAGGACCGCCGCCTCCCGGACGCTCACGCTCGCCGATCTGGTCGGGCCGGGGCAGCGGACCGAGTCCACGCTCCGCGGGCTGGCCTCGGTGGGGTGAACCTCCGGGCAGACCCGTTGCCCGGAGGACTCCGATCGGCCCTTCGTCGTCCAGACGCGGGGCCGTCGTGCTGTTGATTGAAGACGAGTCGTGTTCAGGAGGTCGTGGTGTCCGAAGTGGATCGGCGCGGCGTGGAGATGCTGCGCGAGGAGTACGAACGGCAACTGGAAGGCATCAACGAGATGCGGCGACGGCTGACCGCGCTCTCGGCGACCGCGGTGTCCCCGAAGCGGGAGGTGTCGGTGACGGTCGCCGCCCAGGGCGTGATCACCGAGCTGAAATTCCTCACCAGCGCCTACCGTCGGTTGCCGCCGAACGAGCTGGCGGACCTGGTGACGCGCACGATCGCCGAGGCGCGGGACAAGGTCACCGAGCAGACCGCGGAGATCATGGCGCCGATGCTGCCTCCCGGAATGGACGCGAAGAGCATGCTGACCGGCGCTCTCACCGCGGGGGAACTCGCCCCGTCGGAGGCCAGCCTGCCGCCCCTGATCCGTGAGCGGATGAACCGTCGGATCTGAGGACCGGAGGAACGAGGGTCATGAATAGGTTCTGGGTGGACCCCGAACGCCTGGCACAGAGTGGCGGGGGTTATTCGGAGGCGGAGAAGCGGCTGGAAATCCTGCGGCAGGACGTCGCCGACATCCCCAGCCGGTATGCCGACAGCTTCGGCGATGACGAGGAGGGCCTGGAGTTTCAGCGGAACTTCTACCAGGGCCACGAGAACTTCACCGACGGGGTACGCCTGCTGGGCCACCAGGTGGGATACGTCGGCGACGGCGTGCACCAGAACGGCAAGGCATACGGGCAGGCCAACGAGGACGCCGAGGAACTGTCGCACCAGTTCCGGAACGGTACCGAGACCGCCGCGCAGCCACCGGGTGACACCACTGGGCCTGCTGTTGGTGGGTTCGAGGCGGCCAGCACGACTCGGGAGTGGAACCGGCCGGGGTGGCCCGACGGGGCGGCTGACCGCGTTCCGTTCGACCCCCCACCGGCGCTCCAACCCGGTGGTGGTGTGACGCCTTCGGTGGAGCCGGAGGTGGGACCTGGTAGTGGTGTGACGCCTCCGGTGGAGCCGGACCGGTGACCGGAGCAGGCCGCCTGATCGGCTCCGTATCGAAGTCGCCGGTGATGACCGGTTTCTGTCGCTAGCCGCCGGACTCCGGGCACAGTCCGGCGGATCGTTCCCCGGTTCGATCGAATGGTGGTGAGTGATGGGCGAGATCCAGATTCCCAATGACGGTTTCTGGGGCCCTATCTACTATTCGATGTACGCCCTGACCGGGATCAGGCCCCCGCAGGTCATCTCGAACGACCTGTACGCCCTGGCGAACGAGCTGGACGACCGCGCGACCGCCCTGGAGCGGTCCGTGGAAGGGGTGGACTCGCTGTCCGCCGGAGTGCTGCAGAACATCCGGGGGCAGACCGCGACCGCCTTCGCCGAACACACCGACGGGCTGACCCGGGACGTCCCGCAAAAGGCGGCGATGGCTCGGGACATGGCGTATTCGTCGCGCATGTTCGGGCTGAACGGGGAGGAGACCGAGTACGAGATCCTGGTGACGCTCGCGTTCTTCGCGGCGCAGATCTATGCCGTCATGCTTACGCCGTGGGGTCCGGCGCTGCTGCCGTCGTACATCACCGCCGGACGCAACGCGGTCCGGGAGATCATCAAATTGGGCAAGCAGCAGGCGAAGTCCATCAACGGATGGATGCGGGCGGCGGTCGACGGAGTCCAGGAGGGCGGCCAGGAAGTCGTCGAATCCGGTGTACCGCAGGTCATCACGAACATGAACGGCAATCGCGAGGGTGGACTCGACCCGCAGACGCTCTACATCTCGTTCCTGGCGGGCCTGGGCGCCGGGCTCAACGGTGCCGGCATCCGCGCGCTGGCGAAGCAGAATCCCATCACCAAGGACATGATCCGTACGCCGGTCGGCGCGGGGCACGTCGACGTCCTGTCGGAGTTGCCGGTCGAGGGGGCGATCGCGGGCATTCTGGGCGGCAACTTCGACCTGTTCGGGACGTACATGTCCGGCCTGCTGATGGGTTCGATCGGGCAGGGGGCGCACAACTGGGCGGTAGAGAAGAAAGCCGAGATGCAGTCCGAGCAGTCCGGCGGTTCGGGCGGGTCGAGTTCGACTCCCGACATCCCGCAGGGCGAGGGACTGCCCAGTTCGGAGGAGGTGCCCGACGTCGGCGGCCGGTCCGGGTCGGAGACACCACCGCCGGGCACCGAAGTTCCGGGCGGCGAGGACGTTCCCGACACAGTCGGAAGTGGTTCGGTGCCCGGCGAGGAAACACCGTCGCCCGGCGGTGTGCCGGGGTCGGAAGGCGGGTCGGAAGGTGGGCTCTCGCCCAGTCCGCAGCCCTCCGGCTCCCAGCCGCCCACCACCCCGCCGCCGGGAGTGGTCGGACCCGGTGGTGTGGCGCCGGGAACCACTCCGTCCAATGTGGACCCTGGCGGCGGTCGGTCAGCCGATCAGACGCCGACCGGGACGCAACAGGACGTCGTTCCCGATCCGGTACAGGACGGTACGAGCGGCGCTTCGCCGGTTCCGCCGGGTTCTCCGGGGCCTTCTTCATCTGTCCAAAGTGGATTCGTCCCGCCGCCCGTGGTTACCCAGCCACCCACCCAAGGGGGATTCGCGCCGCCTCCGACGGGAACTCAGCCGCCCGCCCAAGGGGGATTCGCGTCGAGCGGAAACGCCCCGTCTCCTGTTCCCGGCCAGCCGCCCCAGCAGAGCGGGACCGCGCCGCCCGCAGTTGATCAGCCGCCCGTCGAAGTGGCATACCCGCCATCGCCCGTGGATGGTCAGCAGTCCGGGCAGAACGGATTCGTCCCACCCGCGACGGGAACACAGCCGCCCGCCCAAGGAATCACCCCGCCGACTTTGGGTTCGGACTCCGCCCCGGTGGATCAGCCGCCGTCCACCAACCCCGGGCGTTCACCCGAAACCGGCGGACAGCAGCCGGGTCTCGAAGGCATCGGCGGGAACCAGGGCCTGCCGGGCTTCGACACGTCGCAGCCTCCCGCCGACGCCGCGCAGCAGGACACGGGACGCCAGGACAGTGCCCAACAGTCCCCGCAGCAGCTTCCGGCGCAGCAGACGCCGCCCCCGCAGGTCCCCGGCCAGCAGACTCCTGCTCAACAGGGTCCTACCCAAACAACACCGACTTCGCAGTTCCCGGTCCAGCAGGACTCCGGTCCGCAGGTGTCCGCAGAGCAGACCTCGGTCCAGCAGACTTCGAGCCAGCAGATCCCCAATCAGGCGGTCTCCGAGCAGCAGACTCCCGCGCAGCAGCCCGATCGGCCCGACGCGGTCCAGCAGGACCCGACGCAGTCGGATCTCGGACGCCAGGATCCGACCCAGCAGGATCCAACCCAGCAGGAGTCCGGTCGGACACGGGAGTCGGATCGGTCCACCGACACTTCGCCGGACGAGACAGCGTCGTCGACGGGACGGTTCGGCAGCACACAGGTCGTTCCGAACTCGGCGGTTCCGTCCAGCCCGGCGCCGTCATCCAACACACCCGCTCCCCAGGGGGACGTTTCCAAACCCGAAACCACCGCACCCGCGCAAGGCGTTCGGCCGAAGTCGGACACGGCCCTTCCGCCTGTATCGACGGAGCGCGCGGCGCCCGTCGGCACGGAGACCAAGCAGCCGCTCCCCTCGGTCCAGGTGCCGGGTGAACAGTCCGCCCACCTGGACAAAGCGACCGAGCGGGCCATAGACGCGCTGACCGACCCGTCCCAAGAGGACGGCCTGCCCGCCTATGTAAAGCACGACGGGCTGCCTGCCTACGCGGATCTTCCTCAGCAACCTCCGGTCGTGCCGATTCGTCCGTCCGCGCCGCTGCGCCCCGACGATCGGGATTCCTCCGACCGGCCGGAGGAATCCCGTGGTGCCCAGGACTATGCCGACATTCCTCCCCCGCATCCCCGGCGGACCGGCAACCGGCCGGTGCCCACCTTGCGGCGCAGCGATGCCGACCCCACTCAACTCGGCACGCCCGACGAAGAACTCCCGCCCTATGAGGAGCGGCCGCCAACCGATGAAAGCCAGCAGCCGCCCGCTTACGAAGACACCCAACGTCCGTCCGCGCCGCTTCGCCCCGAGGACAGCGACTCGTTCGGGCAGTCCGACACGGCCCCCTCGCAGGTTCCCTTCCCGATCGCACCGGAGCGGTGGGAGGCGTTCCGCGGGTCTGTCCGGCCCGTCAACCGGGGCCGCGACGCGGGCAACCACTTTCCGGGGCTCGCCCCGTTGCGCCGGACCGATGTCAACCGCGCCGACGCGATACGTGAGCTCCTCAACAACGAACGCGGCAACCGCGAGGTCCCGGTCATCCAGTCCCGGTACGGCGTCCGGCGGATCTCCCACGTCACCGAGAACGGCACCGACAACGTCACCGAGCTGACGATCCGGATCTCGCTGACACCGGGCAACGGCATCACCCGGCAGCAGCTCGACGACGTCTGGTCGGCCGCGCGGGAAGGTGTCGACGGGCACTTCAACCAGCCTCGCCACACCTTCCGCACCGGCCCCGCCGGTGACCGGTTGTTCGTCCGGCTGGAGCGCGTCGGTCCCGACGAACAGCCGGACCTGCCGGTCACGGTCACCGACGACCCGGTCCAGAGCAACGACATCGAGTGGCGTTCGGACATCAGGCCCACGGAAGCCGCGCACGAGATCGGGCACCGAATGGGGCTGCCCGACGAGCACAACGCGGGCCACGGCCCGGAAGTCCAGCTCGACATCGAGGGCTCGCTCATGGGCGACTTCTACGCCGACGCGCCCGAGGGGCAAACCCAGGCCGGACTCCGCGACCATCACCTCGACGTGCTGGGCGCCGCCATCGGCGACGACATTCCCACGTTCACCTACACCGACAATCCCGTCGCGAACGGCGATCAGCAGAACGTCGCCGCACCGCCGGACCACTCCACGGACGGCCAACGCCCAAGCGCCCCACGTCGCCGTAACAACCTCGTGCTCGGCGACCGGCGGCCGGGCAGTGGTCCTGGCCAGGTCGCGCCGTGGATCGACAGCGGTGGCAAAGACTTCCAGCAGGCTCTCCGGCAGTACTCGATCCGGCCCGTCGCCGGCGGCGGGATCGTCGGCCCCGCCCTGGGTTCCCGCGACCTCGGCAACCGTGGACCGGGCTTCGTGGCCACCGTCATGGCCACCCCGGATGTGGACCTCGTCAGGCTGGCCCAGAGCTACGAGCGAGGCTTCCGCGATCCCGTGTCGAGGCGCGGACGCTTCGCGCTGTCGATCGGGGTCAACACCCGGGGCGACGAGGCCGCCGTGCGCCGGGCGGTCGAGAACTCCCGGCGGGAGTGGGCGCGAGTGGGCACCTTCCCGGTCGCGATCAACGGATTCACCTGGGACAACCCGGCCATCAGGGGCGAGATCGCCGACGCGAAGGACATCCCCTGGGGTGCGATCCGGGAAACCGTCGTACGCCATCCCGACACGGAGACGCTCGCGCGGCAGATCCGCCAGTCGGCGCCGAACAGCGAGGTCTACCTTCACACCGGCGACGCGGACGTGCGATCGTTGGTAACCGACGAGGGACCGCTGTTCGAGGTGGTCGGCGACAGGTACGCCAAGGCCGAATTCCCGCCCGAGGCGATCAGCGGCGGCTACCGTCTCGCCGAGACGGACGGAAGGCTCGCCACCGCGGCGGCCAGGCTGGACCTCGACGTCCGCCGGGCCATGTCCGCCGTCGACCCGCGCAGCGTCTACTTCCCCGAGCCGAACACGTTCGTACGGATCTCCCCGGACCTCGGCGGACGCCTGGAAAGTGGCATCACCTTCGGCGCCAGGAATCCGGACGGACGCGGCTTCGCTTACGGGATGCGGGAAGGCCGGGGCCTGATCGACTCGGTACTGGCCCAGCGCCGGAACCTGTGGGGATACACCGGTGACTCCAGCCCGGACCGGATGGTCCGCTTCGACGCCGACCTGGCGGTCACCACCGACGGCGGGCGCCTTGCCGCGAAACTCGGGGACGGCGACGGCCTGCGGCCGGAGCGGTTGCTGGACCTCACACAGAGCCACGCGTCCAGAAAAGGCTGGTCCGACCAGGTCGAGCACTACATCGCGACACTCCACCCCGATGTGCCGCCGAACACGGCCAAATCCCTGGCGGGCATCGCCTTCCACGACATCCCCACCGTGGACGGCAGGCCTCCGGTCAAGCTGGACCTCGGCGACATCGCCAGCGAGCTGTCCAGTCGCGACAGAACAGTGCTGCGGGACTTCAACAGGACGACACCGCCGAAAGTGGCGGACCGGCTGTACGACCTCGCGCTGAACACCCGCGATGCGCTCATCGACGGCCTGGCGCGAGAATCGGCGTACCTGGGGGCGCCCCAGCAGGTCTCCGGGGCTCGGTCACCGGACGCCCGGCCCGCCGAGCCTGACCGCCGGCCCGTGGTGGACGGCAAGACTCACTTCGTGCCGCTGGAGACACAGGATCCCGCGCAGGCACAGGGAAATCTCGATGACATCGTCCGCGAGAGCTTTCCCCGCGCCCGGGCGGCGGGGGTGCAGAACCCGTGGTTCGAGATCCGCACGGACACGATCGGCCAACCGAGCCCAGCGTCGCAGGGCGCGTCCCGGGAAGGCCCCGGCCGACGGCTGCCGTTGCGCCCCGAAGACCGCCATGCCCGTGGTGGCCGTCAGGAGCGGTCGTCCACCACCGAGCCGATCGTTTCCGGTGGTTCGGAGCGTTTCCAGCAGGGCCTGCGGGATCGCCGGATCACTCCCGTCGGTGAGCCGGTACTGGTGGGGCCGCCGGTCAGCTCGCGGCGGTCCCCCGGTACGCCGGATGTGGGGTTCGTGGCCACGGTTCCGGCGACGCCGGATGTGTCGTTGTACGACCTGGCCAGTCAGTACCGGGACGCCTTCGCGGGCGCCGACTCGCGGCGTGGCCGGTTCGGGCTGGTGATCGGGGTCAACGCTTACGAGGGTTCTGAAGCGGACGTGACCCGGGCCATCGCCGATTTCCGGCAGCGGTGGGCGCTTTCCGGCGACTTCCCGGTGGCGGTGGTCGGTTTCACCTGGGCGCACTATCTGGTGGACAAGGGCAGGGCGCGGGCCGGCGAGCGGACGGTTCCCTACGGTCTGATCCGTGAGGTACTGGTCCGGCATCCGTTGACCAGGCAGTTGGCCGGTGATGTCCGGGCGACCGGTTCCCGCGACGGCGACGTCTATCTGCACGTCGGTGACGCTGATGTGCGGTCCTTCGACACTGGTCGTGGCGGGGTGTTCGACGCGTTCGGTGACTGGTCGCCGAGCAGGGACCGGCCCGAACTGGTCACTGGTGGCTACCGGCTGCCGCCGGACGGCGAGCTCGACGCGGGCGCCGCCCGGCTGGATCTGGGTGTCCGTCAGGCGATGGCGAATGTGGATCCGGGCAGTGTCTACTTCCCGGAACCGAACACCTTCCTGCGGCTCGACGGCAACAGCCTGGAATCCGGTATCACCTTCGGTACGGCATTCAGCGGGGGGAAGAGTCTCTACAACTCGGTGCTGGACAACCGCAGCGGGTTATGGCGGGGTTCGGCGGGTGGCCGGCGCGATCTCAAGAATATGACCGCCTTCGATTCCAGGCTGGCGATCAGCACCGATGGCCGGCGCATCGCGAAGGATCTGGCCACCGACGGCCTGACGGGCCTGAAACACAGCCACGCGAACCAACGCGTGTGGACCGGTATGGTCGCGCGCTACATCAGGGACAGTCACCCGGAGCTGGAACCGCGGGTGGCCAAGAACCTGGCCACGATGACCTTCACCGGGATCTCGGCGGACCCGCGGGCGGTGCCGTCGGCGGCGAAGCGCGAGATCACTCCGGAGTTGATACAAAGCCTGCCGGCGGAGGACCGGCGCGTATTGGCCGTGCTGCGCGATAAGCACCCTTCGAAATGGCACAACCTGTTCCTCCCGCTGGCGAAGAACACCAGGGCCGCACTGGTCGACGGCCTGATCCGCGAGCATGCCCTGCTGCGCGACGGAAGATCCCACCAGCCCTCCGCCACACGCCCTCGGCCGGACCCTCGGCCGGAGCCTCGTATGGCACCCTCTCGGCCGGAGCCCCGCATGGCGCCGCCTCGGCCGGAACTCGGCCCGGTGTCACCCCGGTCGGTGGCCGGCTACCGGCTGGCGCATTCCCATCTCACCGTGGCGGCCAGCAATCCTGCGCTGAGCGAGTTCATGAGCGATGTCCGGGTCGGGCTCTTCACCGGCTATCGCGGCGACGGCGGGCGTGTCACCGCCCGCGATGCGCGACTCGACAATCTGCGCGCGAACGTGCGGGATTTCTATGATCATTCCTCGCGGCTGCTTTCTCGCGAGGCCCGGCACGGTCCCGTGACGTTGTATCGGGCGGTGCAGATGAGCCCGGATTCCCGGGAAGCCGGGGAATTTCTCGAACGGTTGCCGTCATCGACCTCGCACGACCTGGATTTTGTCCTGGACTGGACATCGAACCAGGGTGGCGGGCGAAACTACGCCATTTTCGAGATCACCGTTCCACCCGGTCACCGCACCATGGCGCTGGCCTATCCGCCGGCGGAGCGAGGCCGGCCGGGTAACGCCAGGGAAGTCAACGGCGGCCAGTCCGAAGTGATCCTGGCGCCCAGCCGCCTGACCGAGACGGGGCGCCGCACGGAGGATGGCTTCACCATCATCTCCGTCGACGCCCACGAACTGGGCTCGCAGCGGGCCGACGAGCTCATCCGGGACACCGGCACGGACCTGAGCGTCGCCGATGCCTTCCGGCAGCTCTCCGCTTTCTTCCGCCAGGACTCGTTGCGTCGTGCCTACCCGGACCTCCTGGGCGACGCGCGGGTGGCCGAGCGTGTCACCCGGACCGGCTCGGGACGGGAATTCGTCGTCACCAGACCGGGTTCTCGGCGGAACATGACCGTCACCGTTCGACGTGATCTGGTGGACGGCACCGATTCGGTGCGGGTACGGATGACCGCCAGCGACCAGCCGGACGACCCCTACGTGCTGACCTACGACGCGGGGAACCTGGACCAGATCGCTTCGCACCTGCGCGGGCGGACATTGCAGCAGTCCGTGCAGTTCGAAAATCTCGCCCTGCCGGAAAGCTGGTACCAGCTGCCGCAGGCCGAGGGCAGACCTGATCTGGAAGCACAGTTCGGAGGTCTGCGGCTGGACGATGACCGCCGTTTCCGTCATCGTCCTTCTGGTTTCGGTGGCGCGGCGTCGACCGACGCGCCGGGCTCGTCCGGCCGGACGACGCCGAACGTGATCTCGGCTGAGACCTTCGCCGACGATCCGGCGGCGGGCGAGGCGTTTCTGCGGGACAACTTCTCGCATTTCCGGTCGGTGAACAAGGACAATCACGACAGCGACGTCCGGGGTGATCGCGGTTATCGGACCAACTGCGGCCCGGCGGCGATCCAGACCCTGAACGCGGATTCCTTCCCGAAACGGGCCGAGGCCGGGGAGTTCCAGGCGGGGCCGAGCGGGATGGTGCATCGGGATCAGGTCGCGGAGGCGGCGGGCATCGATCTCGGCAAGCAGCCACGCGGTTATGACGACGTGACCGAATACATGCGGGGGCAGGATTCCGGGGCGCACGGTCTGGGGTACGCGGACCAGGGGGGCGGCACAGGTCACTTCTTCACCGTGCACAAGCGGGGCGACCAGGTTGTCTACTTCGACGGCTCCGAGTGGTCTTTCCCGAGGCTGAACACGAATCCGCTGGAGGTCTGGTTCGGCCCGGCGCCGTCGGACCGTGTTCTCACGCCGGTGTACTCGCCGGTCGGGACGGCCGGGAAGGGCGTGCCCGGACAGCCGTCCGGGATGGGCGGGATGCAGCGTAGTTCTCGCCAGTCGTCGGGCCAGTCAGGTGATCAACCCTGGTTCGAGGGCCGCGACAATGACGGCAATCGCGTCCGGTTCCGGACCAAGGACGTCTCGCGTACGCTCCTGATCAGCAACGGTCGCAACGACGCTACCGGATTCGGCTTCCTGACCGACTCGGACCTCGAACGCTCGATCGCCGAATGGGCCGGAAGCACCGACCGGAACCGCTCCGTGGTGCGGACCCGGACCGGCGAGACGGTGTGGGAAGCGGTACGGAAGATATCGACGCGTCCGGGCAGCGTGACGCACTCGCCGTGGCCGACCTCCGATTTCCTGGCCATCCGGTCCGACGACACCACGTTCGCCTTGCCTGTCAGAACCGACGGCCGGATCGTCGAAGTCTGGGCCGATCCGCCCGCCGTCGCCGCCACGCTTGTCAATTCGGAAGACTTCAGACAGTGGTATTCGACCAGCCGGGACAAATCGCTGCTCGTCTTGCCGGGGAATGCGGCGCGCGGCACGGGCGCCCAGAAGCTGGCGCTGGCGCTGGCGAAACGCGGATACCCGATTGATGCGCATACGACCGACGGCGCGATCGGGTTGGCGCCGGATGGGTACATCGGCGCCGATGACAATGCCGGCTGGTTCACCTATTCCCCGGAACAGCGGACCGTGCGGAAAACGGTCCGCGTCGGCTTCGTCGAAAGGACGACCACGACGACCGAGACGATCGTGACCGAACGTCGCTGGGGCCATACCAGGTACACGGACGCGGAACAGGAAGCGCTCCGGTCGCAGGAGACGCGGCCGACGCCCGGCCCGCCCCCGCGTCCGCAGCCGGACACCGAGCCGCCCCCGCGCGAGCGGCCCGCCGGCGCGGACCTCTATGGGGTGCTGGGTGTATCCCCGGACGCAATGGTGGACGAGATCACGCGTGCCTACCAGCGCCATTCTTTGGCCAACCACCCGGACCGGAACCCGGGTGACGTGCTGGCCGCAGGGCGGTATGAGGCGATCGAGCACGCCTTTGAGGTGCTTTCCGATCGGGACCGACGTGACCGGTACGACGCTTGGCGCCGTGGCGAGACCGGTCCGGGAACCGGGGTTCCGCCCCGTCGGCGGCCGGAGGCCGAGCCTCGTAGGGAGCAGGGCGGTACGCCGCGGCGCGAGCGTCCCGGCGACCGACCGCGGCGCGACCAGGAACGCACCGAGGTTCCGCCACGCGCGGAACAGGGCGGTGCGCAGCCGACGAATCCGCCGCCTGCCGCCGTGGGCAGGGGCCACTACGGCGCGCTGGAGATCGGGGAAGGCGCCACTGAGGAGGAAATCAAGAAGCAGTACCGCAAGCTCGCGCTGAAGTTCCACCCGGACAAGAACCCCGGCAATGCCGCGGCCGCTCAGAGGTTCACGGCGATCAACGAGGCGAACCAGGTGCTGTCCGACCCAGCGGCGCGCCGGAGGTACGACAACGAACTTCGCTTTGAGGAGTCGAGGAGCCAAGCCGGGTCCCACCGCCACACCAGGCCGCGCCGGGACACCGGACGGTACGAACGTCGCTCGCCCAGCCCGGATACCTGGCGCCGGCCGTCACGACATTCCACGGCCCCGCCCCCGAGGACCGATCCACCACCGAGGCGGCCCAGTTACCCGGATACCGGGTACGAATACGGCACCGGGCCTATTCCTGGTGGTGGGCCGATTCCTGGTGACAGACCGCGGCCGGGTGATTTCAGGCCGCCGCGCGGCGGCGACGTGGCGTGGGTGAGCGCTGTCGACGAGGACACCGACGAGCGGATCTGGTTCAGGCCGCAGGACGTGTTCCAACGACCCGTGCATGGACATGTCCGAGGTCGCAACGGAGAGCACATCGAAATCGGTGTGTCCTTCATCATGAAAGATAGGGCCTACGCCCTGACCGAGCGCTATACGAAAGCCGGACCACTCACCCGCATGTTGCGGACGATGCCCGGTGAGGAGCTGGACGACGCGCAGCGAATGGATCGCCGTGGCGCCCGGGTGAGCACCCCGTGGGCGAAGGACTACCGCAACGGAGGGTGGGGTCCGACAGTCCTGGACTACTTCGGCTACCAAGAGGGAACCGCGGGGCTCAGTCTTCCGGCCGGTACCGTGCTCCGGGACGGAAGCACGCTCGCAGCGGATACCCATATCGTCGTGGACGGAGGGGCGTTCGCGGAGATCGTGCACCATTCGGACATCTTCCGGCGCGTCTATGCGACCAATCTTGACGGCTCTTTCGCCTCGCTGGCGTGTCATGTGGGCGCCAGCTCGTTCCCTCTCGACTTCATGCGCGGCCTGCCACGCCGCTATCACCCGAATGTGGCTCATTTCGCGAACGACGAAGTCGTGCTCGGCGATTCCCAGGCCACAGGCCGGGGCGAACCCGATCTGATCGGTGTCTCGAACAACGCCGGTTATGGCACCTATCGGAGAGGGCATGGCCGCGACGACATCGAAGCCGTGGATCGGCCGGACACCCGGTATTCGTCGGACGAAGTGAGGCGAATCCAGCGGCAGGAGCAGGGTCGGTCCGGGCGGGATACCGCCGCCGATTCCCGGGACTGGGGCCGATATCGGGATGGTCGGGACGGTGCCCCTGCCGAGACACCGGCCCAGACAGGCGGCTCGTCCGGCAGTGCCGGCCGTGACGCGCCCGCTCCGCCTACGCGTTCCGATGGCGGACTGGTCCGACGTGCCCGAAACGTTCAGCCCACGGTGGAAGGGAGAATCGACGGCGCGCGGATCCGGGCGACCATCAAGGAGTTGGCCGCTGGTACCTCGTCCGATGACGACGTGCTGAACAGAATGGTCGACACCGCGTTCTCGGACGAGAACCTGACCGAGCACTGGCACCTCGCACTTGAGGGACTGCACATCGTGGACCTCGGCGCGGACACCGGCCGGAACGGCCCACAGGTGATCCTCGAAGTGATCGACCTGTCCGATCCGGACGCCCCGCGCGCCGTCAAGGCCGATACGGAGAACACCCAGAGCCGGACCTCGGTGGTGCGTGCGGTGTCGAGTCAGCGGGCGAAGGTGGTCACCGAGTCGTGGTCCTTCCGGGTCCCGACGCCGTTCGTCATCCTGACGGGACGAGTCTCCGGATTCGCCAATCCGCACGGTTCCGGCCTGAGCTCGACCACCGAGTACACCGGTTCGACCAAGGTCACCGAGCGAGACGAGCCGACCACCAGCGTCGGCCACCGGAATACCTACCGGATCACCGTGCGCTCGGTGGGCAGCCTGTTGCGCCACCGCTCCGCGACGTCGGACCGCGAAGAGTCCATCGACCTGCGGTTGAAGTGGCCGCGGCCCGACCCCGCCGGGTCGGGTGGCCTGACGAGGCTGGGGCATCCGGACGCGATCGAGCACGCCAGGTTCACCGGAATCGGCGCCATCTACCGTGCGGTGGAGCGGGAACTGGGCGGCGAGTTCGCCGTGCACGACCCCGAGGCCAGGCGGCTCCTCGGGTGGCTGAAGTCCTTGGGTTATCAGGCGAAACCACTGCTGGGCGGGCGGAAGCTCAGCGAGTCCTTCGCCTTCGAGGGAACACGGTCCCCGGTGGAGGTCTCGCTCGCCGTCGCCGGGGCGGTCCGGCGGCAACCCCTCCCGGCCGTCGACGGGACCGTGGAGCACACCCGCGGGACAAGCGGCGGGACGACCTCCGATCGGTCGGTCACCCGTAGGCGCGGCGGCGGGGTCTTCATCGGCGGTGGTGACATCAGCGGGCTGACCGGTTTCGCCGTCGGACCGATGGGCGAGTGGGTGCTGTCGACGAAAAACGACAGCGCGACGGCGAAAAGCTACGAGCGCGAGTCGGTGGAGAGGTACGACGGACCCCTCGACAAGCATCGCGTGCACCTGACCTTCCTGGTCGGAGTCGACCCGCAGAGCGGAAAGGTCATCGATCCCCCGGCCGACGGTGACACCGCTCAGGATGACCAGGAACAGCCCGCGGAACCGGCGCGAAACCGCGCGGACGGCCCAAGGCCGGCCGCCCGGGTCAACGGCACGACGACCCTGTGGCTGAATCCGGACAATGCCGCCAGACACGGGTGGTCGACCACCGTCCCCCAGAGCGGGGCGGGAAGCCGGAGCCGGCGTGCCGACGCCGACGAGCGTCATCAGGCGTTGGACCGGATCGACGCCGTCTACCGGCTCCCGGACGAGACCGTCGACATGCTTGTCGGCCCAGCCCTGCACGAGCTGGCGGTACAGGGCAAAGTTCCGCTCCGCGACGTGCCTCGCGTGGCGCAGTGGGCCCGGGCTTTCGTCCAGGACCACGCCAGGGAGATCGCCCGTGGCGGCGGCGCCAGATTCCCGTTGAGCGCGCTGTACAAAAAGGCTCCGGACGTGTTCTTCGAAGGCTCGATGAGCACGTCGCGGGCCGAGGTCGTGAATGGTGACGCGGGGGACACGATCGGCGGCAAGCTCGGTGCCGGCCACGAGAACGTCACCGGGATCACCAAGAACAAGTCCGACTCCGTGGGGATCGGCGGAACGGGCTATGCGGACATCCTCTGGCCCTCGGCCAGGGGGCTGACCCGCGAGAAAGGTAAATCCGACAGCGGAAAGTTCGCGCGGAAAGTCGGCCACGAGCAGTCCTTCGGCAACAACGGGAAGGTGCGGCATTACGGCTATCCGACCGACTTCACCGTCCGCATCGGGGGCACCTGGTCGGACCCGGGTCGACTCGTGGGTGCGTCCGGGCTCACCGGCGATGTCGATGTCGCGGTGCCGGAATCCCCCGGAGTCGCGCTCGACGGCCCAGAAACCGAGACCGGCCCAGAAACCGAGACCAGCCCAGAAACCCAAATCAGTCCAGCGGACGTCATCGAGTGGCGGGACGGCGAGGCGACGGCGCCGAGCCGCGAGGGATATCTGACCGCGAGGTCCGAGCTGGATTCGCAAAAAATGGCGCCGAAGCTGTTGCGAACCGCGGCGGCCATGCTCGGCACCACCCCGGCGCAACGCTGGCAGGAGTGGCTGAAAAAGCCGTTGATAGGGCGCAGACCCGCGGAGTTCGACGAACAGCGCGGCCACCTGCTGCGGCCCGGCCCGGACCGGCTGAACGAGCGTAACGCCGCTTTGGGCGGGCTGGAGAACTTCGCGAGCCCGGACGCGAGGATGGCCAACTTCGACCTGACCACGCTCCATCAGGACACGGTGCGGTTGAAGACCCACAACCATGGCGGACTCGTCGGCACCCGGGAACTGTTCGGCCACGCCGATCTGCGGACCCGCCTGGGCAATCCGACGATCGTCCGGCGCGACGACGACCACCGGTTCGCCAAGAAGACCGAGCTGGAGACCAAGCGGAGCGTCGGCGCCCAGCGCTCCAGGGGGTGGCGGCTCAAGGGGGGACTCGTCCTGTTCATCCCGGTGAAACAGTGGTTCACCGGGGGCGCGGTCTTCGGCGGTGAGCTGAAGTACATGCACCACAAGGGCACCGACAGCACCGAGGAGGCCAAGACCGGCGGCGAGGCCAGTCATGTCGAACGTGGCTACCTGGTCCAGTACGACGCGTCGCACACCTTGCGGACGTCCGTCGGGCGGCTCTGGCAGGACGCCTTCCAACTTGTCCGCCGCGGCAGCTCCACGGGCGCGACCAAGTCGGCGCGGGTACCGCGCGGCGTGCGGGTGTGGGTTCCGGCCAGCGAGATCCACCAGGTCGGCGAGCTGACCGAACGGGACATCGCGAAGCTGACGCCGGTCGACGAGAACCGGTATCGCGCGGCCCACCCTCCCGCTGAGCAGGATGAGGCGCCGACTCCGACCCAGCAGGACGCCGAGGCCGAGTCCGAGGTTCGCGAGCCGGTGGCCGTCGCCGGATCGGACCAGGAGGTACAGCCGGAGCCCGAAGTTCGTTCCGAATCCGAGCCGAACGCCCAGCGCGAAGCCGAGTCCGAGGCCCAGCCGGAGTCTGCCGACCCGGAGCCTGCGGCCGAAGCCGAGTCGTCCGAGCAACCCGACCCTCAGCCGACCGACCGGCAACAGCCGGAATCGCGGCCTTCGCCCCCGGCCGTGCGACCACCGGACAACGTCGGACGCGGCAGCGGACACGTCGGCCTGCACCACCCCGGCGCGGGTACCGAACTCACCGAGAAGATCGCGGAAAAACTGGCCCAGTGGTCCCGGGAAAACGGGCGGCAAACCACGCCGGAGCAACTGGTCGACAACGTGAGCCAGGCGCTGCGCGAGTCGGCGGTGCTTGCCAAGCGTACGGGCGTGCGCAGGTTCGACCTGATCAACGAGCGGCTGGTGCGCAACGAGGCCGGGCCGGTGCTCGGCTCACCGGAAGCCGACGCGGTGGTGGAGGAGGTCATCAACGGCGGATGGCCGCTGTTCGTGTCGGGTGAGACCGCGTTCGGCAAGGTCGAGCAACTGGTGGTGGTGCGAGGTCGGCTGGGCGACGGCAAGTACCACAACACGATCAACGAGCGACGATCGGCGGGGCACGAGACCACCCACCGGGAGGGCGAGTACGACCAGCGCAACATCTTCGCGTTGTTCGCCCCCGGCAGCGCGGGTTACCCGGCACAAACCGGTGGACCGGCGTCCCTGATCGCCCCTGGGGCGGCGATCATGTACGACAGGATGACCGGACCGGAACACTCGCGGGAGCAAACGGCTGGCGTGACCGCGTCCACCGAGCAGACAAGTCACCAGTTCGTGCACGACATGGCCATCGAGCTCGACGTCTATCCGTACGCGCGGCCGGGAACCTACCGCAGGCTTCTTCCGGACTGGGCTTCCGCGTTGAAGCCCCGGTCGTTCGGAGACCCGTGGCATCCCGACGAGTTCACCTTGGCCGAGGCCGCCCGGTCCACGGTTCCCGTCGAGGAGACGCTTCCGCTCGACGGCTCGGTGCCCGGTCCGCTTGCCGAACAACGCTTCTCGCTGCGGATCTGGCGGGCCGAACGGGGCCTGCCGCCCGGATTCTCAAGCAACGCGATCGTCCACGTTCGCCCGTTCGCGGCGCCGAGACTCCACGCGGCCTTGAAGGGGCTCATCCTGGGCGACGCCCAGATGAGCCCCCCGCGTCCCGGACTGCATCCGCAGGCCGCGTACCAACTGCTCACGGCCACGAGCCTCGGCAAGTTGCGGACCGAGCTGCGGACGGCACTGGCGGCGAACGGCTATGTCGTCACGCTGATCGGTGACCAACTCGCCTCGGCGCTGATCACCGTGGATCTGACGCACCGCAAGCTGATCCGGGTGATCGACGGCTCGCTCGGCGGGGACCGGACCGGCAAGGACACCTCGAAGCTGACGTTCCAGCGGGATGTCAACGTAGGTCCCTGGCTCACCCTGGACTTCCGCGAGGGGAACGTCGACGACGCGAACTACCGGCCCTTTCAGCAGATCGGTGACATCAACACCGTGGCGGACAACCACGGCACAGAGCGCGAGCACGCCGTGTCGACGAAGCGGTCGGATTCCGGCGGTGGTGCCGAGTCGCCGATGTACCTGGTCTCGGCGATTCCGCGCTGGCACGTCAGGCCGACCTACCGGGGCAAGAACGTGCCGGCCGAATGGAACCGGCTGATCCGCACCGGCCGGGACGAACCGATCACGCTGGAGGTCGACCGGCAAGGGCTGGCGGACCTCGGACTGAGCGCCCCGGAGCCGGGCGGGTCTGCACAGGACCAGAGCCGGGACGGCGATCCGGAGCAGGACCACCCGGACCGTGCCGAATTACCGGCACAGCGGGAAAGCCGCGGGGACCGGATCAGGGATCTGCCCGCGCATTCCCGACCGGATCGGCCGCACGTCACCGGAACCGGTAATGCGATCCCGCCGATGAACTGGGCGGTGCCTGCCGATGATGTGCGGCGGGCGGACCGCGCTTGGCAAGAGGCACCGCCGCACGTCATCTCGGCAGACGGACGGACGTCGTTGTTCGACGTGCGCCGATTCGCGGTGGGTGAGCGGAAGTTCCTGGGCGCGACACTGCGGCTGCGGCTGGGCGCCGGCCGAGGCGTGACCGAGGAACAGCTTGACGAGGTTCACCGGCGGCTGCGGAACTCGATCGAACAACGGGTCAACGCGGCGAACCAGGTGTTCCCGGACGGGGATTTCGTCGGCGCCGGATTCCTGTTGGACATCGAGCGGGACGACCGGCCGGCCGGATCGGCGCACGTGAACATGGAGATCGTGGACGATTCCGGCGGTGAGCTGTCCACCGGGCAGTGGTCCGTCAACGGCTCGGGCGACGACTATCTGGAGACCGTCCTGCGGCACCTTGGGGCGCCCGCGAAGGAGCCCGGCCGGGAAACGAACGGGGTGGTCGGCCCGCGGGAACTGGACGGGATCAGCGCGAGGATCGAGGCGAATGTCCCGATCGACCCCGATCCACGGCTGTGGGACGGGCATCCGGCGAGCAGCGCCGGGTTCGATGTCCGGGAATACGACGCGGCGCGCGACGCGGCGCCCGTGTTCACCGTCGATACCGAGATCAGGGATCCCTTCTCGGGACAGGGTCCGCGGGCTCATTTCGACGGGCGGCGGTTCCAGGTCGGCGGACGGAACGTCGTGGAGGGCACGGTACGGTTCGATCTCGGGACGTCCGGGAGCACCACACCGGACGAGATCGACGAGGTGTGGCGTTCCCTGGTGTACGGGGCGAATCTCGGCGTCAACAGCCAGGGTCTGCTGTTCCCGGACGGGGAACTGGCCGGTGATCAGTTCCTGGTGCGAGTCGAGCGCGGTGGCCGGGATTCGGGCGATCCGCATCGCCGCGTGCGGATCAACAACGAGCGCGGATTCAGGTCGCATCACGAGGAGTGGGCGACCGGTAGGTCGCCGCTGGTGTACCTGCACGAACTGCTGCACCATTTCGGGCTGCGCGACGAGTACCTCCGCTCGGAGAACCTCCCGGCGGAACTGGCCGAAGCCATCAGAGCGCGAAAGAAGCCGATCGCCGAACACATGGCGCGGTGGGAGGGCGGCGTCCAGCGGATCGATGCCGTCGGAACCAGCGTGATGGCGGGTATCGGCCACCACGACCTGACGGTGCCGCCGCAGGTGCGGTCCCGGCATCTGTCGCAGGTCGGCCGGATCATCTCCGGCGAGCTCGCATCTGCGCACCCGGAGAACAGCGGCATCGCCGCCGGTGAGCAGCCGACGGTGCACCCCGCGGGACAGTTCACGCCCCAGCCGCAAGGGAATGGGAGCGAAGAGGATGTGGACTTCGACGAGGTCGAGGCGTATGTCGGTGCGCGTTCTCCCGACGCGTCGTCGATTATCTGGCGTGGCGTCGATGGCCGGGACCGGCCGGGCGACCCGCAGGCGTGGCTGGACTGGATCCAGCGGGGGGAATCTCTCGTCAACCGCCTGGAACGGATATCACCCATCTCGCCCGGTTTCCTACGCGCCGCCCAACTGCGTGATCGGCTGCACGATCGGATCATGATTCTGCGGGCCGAGTACTGGCTCGGGCTGACTGGAAAGCTGGACGGGCCCCGGTCTGGGCGTCCGATCATGCTTCTGCGGGCCGAGTACCGGCTCAGGCTGACTGGAAAGCTGGACAGGCCCCGGTCTCGGCGCCTGAGAATCGAATTGCCGACCGAGCAGCCCTACACGCTGGACGACACGGCGCGGTTGGGGGACGCGCTCCGCGAGATCTCGCGGCTGCCAGAGTTCCTCACCGACATGCTCGGTGACACGCTTGGTGATGTGGGCGATGCCTCCGCGACACGGAGAGCGTCCATGCTTCTGCAGCGGCATCTCCGACGGCTCGCGACCGACGTGGCCGCTTTCCAGGCTCGCGCGCGCATGTACAACAGGGTTCCCGCCGACGAGTTCGAGTCGCTGGTCTTCCGGATCGAGCGCATGCAGGATTTCGTGAAGCGTTATCGCCGAGAGTTCGAGCTGCTCCGTTCGAACCGGGAGATGAGCGCCCTTCGATATCTTCCGGACCTGGGAAGAGACCGGCTGGATGGCAATTTCAGTCTCGGTTTCGCGGCGTGGGAGCGTCCGGGGCGCCAGGTGTCGGCGGTTCGTCCGGCGGATGCGTTGGCGGCGGCGTTGGTGGAGGTCGACGACCTCGACGACCTGAGACTGTTCTCACTGTCGGTCAGGTCGGAAGGCGTGCTGTGGCGTACCGATCGTGCGGTTCTGTATCGGGCGGACGAACGGGATCACGATGTCGTCTTCGAGGAGGGGTTCCCGCCATGGAATACCGACGTGCCCCGGGATCTGGTGCATTACCAGGACACTTTGGGGAAGACCGGGCTCGTCTCCACGACCAGGAACAAGGGGATGGCATCCAGCTGGAAACATTCCGGGAATCGGTTTGTGATCGACGCACCGGGTGGGATCGACCTGGTGGCGACGTTGGGCCGGTGGGCGATGCCTTTCCAGCAGGAGGTGGTGTTCCCCGGAGGTATCCGCCGGGAGTTCGTTCGCGGCTACGAGGTGGTGCGCGATGGCAAGGTGGTCGAATTCCGCCAGAATCCGCACTACAGCCCGCACCCGGCGACTCCGCCGCAAAGCGTGGTCGCGCCGGCCGTGCGGGATACCGGGCATCCGCAGGAGCTGGCGGTGGGGTTGCGCCAGGTCTCGTATCCGGGACCGAACCGCCCCGATTTCCTAACCGAAGGCGCACCGCAGCAGGCACTGCCTCCCCCGGTGGTGCACCGTGGTGAGTTCGAGGTTGAACTGATCAACGACGCACCGCATGTGCGGCTCTACACGGTGGTGTCCAAGGCACAGATCCCGCAGCTCGATCTCCAGACGGGCCTGCCGATCGCCGCGCACGTCGGTGACGTGCAGCAGAATCCGCGCACCGGGAAGATCATGATCCTGACCTCGCATTTGGGGCGCCCGCTGTCGGTGTTCGCCGGTCGTCCGTTGTCGGCGGTGCAGGTGCTGTCGGCCGCGGAGAAGGCGTTGGCGTCGTCGCAGCCGTGGCGGTCGTCGGTTCCACCGGTGATCAGGTCATACCTCGTGCCGTTGGACGCGGTGCGCGAGTTGAGCCGCGGCGCGGCGGCGCCCGAGGCCTTTCCGAATCAGGCGGCGGACCGGGTCGCCAACGTCTGGCCGAAACTGGGGCCGAATCTGTTCACGGTTCCACGGCCCCTGGCCAGCAGGCTGGCCGAGTCGGCGGTACCGGGATCGTTGGTGACCTATACCTCGGGCCTCGGCCGGGCGGAGCTGTTGCGCGGCGAGTGGTCGGGCACGGTCGCGCACGTGGACAGCCTGCGGGACCGGCTCGGAGTCCCCCGCGTCGGCGCCCGCGAACTGGCGCCGGAATGGCAGCCGTGGCCCACGATGGACGAGCTCGACCGCGGTGCCTCATGGCGGGCGCGCCGAGTCGCGCGGGGTCTACGGCAGCACTACGCGACTTGGCGGCAGTTGGCGCTCGCGGAGGACAACTCCGCGGTGGCGCTGATGGACGGCGACCCGTACGTCCCTATCGACAAGCGTCAGAGACGGTTGGTGGCGTTCATCGGACAGCACCTGGGCGAGGGCGACTGGCTGGTGCGATGCAACGATCACCCGCCGGACGAACCTTGCGAGCTGGACGAGTTCATGGAGCACACGGTGCGGCCATGGGCCGAGCAGGCGGCGATCGTCGAGGTGGTCGCCGAGGATTACGGGAGAATGCTCAACGATCTGAACATCACCGCCAGAGGCGCGGACAACGACTTCGCCGCGCTGCGGGAACAACGACCGGTGCGCGAGGCCCACCAGCGGCGGGTAGGCGCGCGGATCACCGAGTTGTGGCGTGATGAGCAGGCGTCGCCGCGGGAGATCATCGACTATCTGGTTCAGGAGTTTCCCGAGCTGTCGCACAAGTACGACGAGATCACCGTCTGGAACGAGCGGTACACCTACTACGAGCACGCGCAGATGGTGCTGGGCCAATACCTGACGCTGGCACGCCGCGAGCCGGCCGCGGACCGGCTGGTTTCCGTCGACGCGATGGTCAAGGCGATCCTGTTCCACGACATCGAGAAGGACAACGCGAAGCGACAGAACATCGGCCGGTTCCAGCAGTATCGCGATGATTTCGCTGATTTCGACAGCCGGGGCAAAGACGCGGTCACCGACTACCACGACGAGGTGCGCCACATCAACCGCACGGTGGAGTCCGCCGAGTCGCGGCACGATACGGAGCCCGAGCATGAGCTGGGGGTGGACATGGTCAAACGGTACGGGGGGATTTTCGCCGGTCACGATCTGGCCGCCGCCGTCGCGCTCATCGACTCGGACCCCTTCGGGTTCTACCTGCAGGGCAGGCACACCGCGGACGACGCGTTCAAGTTCATCGCCGGGTTGGCGCTGCGGCTGACCGGCCGAGGAGAACTGACCGAGCCCGGCGGCTTCATCGTGGAACTCCCGGCCGAAGCCGCCCGTGATATTGGGCGATTGTTCGGTGAATTCCATCAGTATTACCAGGCGGACTTCTCCTCCTACACCAAGAGCAGCAGTTACTGGGAACGAGGCGGGAGGGCGGCGCGCCAGGGTCTGTCGACTTTCGACGACTACTTCATCTTCCGTAACACCCGGGAACTGGCCCGGACACCGGACGGGAGGCATTTCGAGTATTCGCCGGGGTATCGGGAGCGGTTCGCCGGACTGGCCGCCATGTTCGCCTCGCCGGAGGCGATCTGGGAATCGTATGTCCAGGTTCACACCCCGGACGGTGACCCGGAGCGCGTGCGCGACGAGACGACCTCGCCGAAACGTCCGTCCGCGCCGAGCCGTCCCGAGGGTTCCGAGCGGAAGGCTTCCCGGAGTGAGGCTCGTGCCGGGCGGGTTCCGTTCCCGGTGTCACCGGATCGATGGGAGGAGTTTCGGGCTTCCGTCGATCCGGTGCCCCGCACCCGCAGGGCGGGTGTGCATTTCCCGCATCTGGCTTCGTTGCACAAGCCTGGTGTCAATCGTGCCGAGGCGGTGCGGGAGTTGTTCCGCAACCGGCACGACGAGAGCAACGACACGGTCATCGAGTCCGCATACGACGTCCGGCGGATGTCGTATGGGGGCGACCACGTGACCGAGTTGACCGTTCGGGTGTCGCTCACGCCGGATCAGGGTGTCAGTGACCAGCAGGTCACGGACGTGTGGGCGGCCTCGCAGGAAGGTGTGCACCGGTATTTCAACGCGCCACAGCACAAGTTCCGCACCGGCCCGGACGGCGACCGGTTGTTCGTCCGGTTGGAGCGGGTGGGGCCTGGAGCGGGGCCGCACCTGTCGGTCCAGGTCACGCGACCCGGGGTCCGGGCCAATGACGAGACCTGGCCCGCGGATCTGACGCCCGAGGAGGCCGCGCACGAGCTCGGCCATCGGTTCGGCCTGCCCGACGAGCACGGCCACGGTGCCGAATCCGAGGCGCAGCTCGGCATTCCGGGCTCGCTGATGGGCGACTTCTACGAGCAAGCCCCGAACGGTCTGCCGCAGGTAGGGTTGCGTTCCCGGTATCTCGACCTGATGGGTGCCTCCATCGGCGACGACATCCCCACGGTCACCTACACCGACAGCCCCGGTGCGAGCAGCGGGCACCCGGACACCGGTTCGCGGCCGGACGACTCGGCGGCCGGTCGGCGTCCGAACGTTCCGCGCCGCCCCTTGGGGTCCCACACCGACCGCGCGTCGAACCAGGGCGGCGCCGAGACCGTCCGCGATCGGACCTTCACTGATCCGTTCGTGGGCGTCGTCGACGGCGATATCGACGGCACCGTCCTCGGCGACTTCACCGGCTTCATCGACGGCGAGGTCACCCCCTTCGAGGGCGGCGTCCAGACTCTCCACGGCCGGTACGAGATCCGTGACGCGATCCTGCGCGGCACCATGAACGGCCGTGCCATCGGCGAAACGCTCGCCACGGTCACCGGCACGATCACCGCCACGGGCACGGCGCGACCCGACGCCACGAGCACGGCGCGAACCCACCGCGACCCGGCCACACCATCCACCCGCCACTACGGATTCGACGGCCAGGGCCGGTCCGTCGGCTTCCACTCCCGCGACGTCTTCCGCGAGGTTCTGCCCGACGCGGTGGGCGCCGCCGCCCTCAACCTCATGTCCGAACCCAACGCGCGGAGCAACCTGCGTGACTGGATCGGCGAGTTCGGGTACGTGAACCACGTCGTGCGCACCCTCCCCGGAGAGGACTTCCCGCCGGAGACTGCCGGGCGGTACCGCCGCGGCGGCTTCACCGCGGGACCCTGGGGTACCGGCATCCCCGTCTGGCTCATGGTCAACTCGGCCGCCGACCTGTTCCGCGTGGAGGTCACGCGTCACGGCCAGCCGGTCACGGTGTACGTCACGGGTGACGAACTCCAAAGAACCGTCAGCGATTTTCCCGAATACCGGCTCCTCCGTGCCTACAACCGGGATTCCGACGTCGTCCTCGTCCACCACGGCGTGCCGGGAGCCGAAGGATCCGGCCGTTTCGCCGACTCGGCACACCAGAACGGCGACCGCGCCGTCTTTTTCGCGCCGCTCGGCCGGTACACGTATGGCCGAGTCGAGGGCCTCCCCGTGATCGGCGTCAGCAACAACGCCGGCTGGGTCAGCCACCACCCCGGCGAACAGAGCTTCGTCCGCGGCCAGAGCTTCGTCCACAGTGACACCCAATACCTGCCCGACGAAATCGACCAGATCCGCGCTATCGAACGAGCGCACCCCACCCCGGCCGCCGCACGGACAAGGTTCGCCGGACGCGACAACGACGGCGGGCGCGTCGTTTTCCGTGCCGACGACGTCGTTCGCGAGGCCGTGCCCAATGCGAACGGCCAGGTGACCGTGCTCAATTTCATGCCCACGCCCCAACACCAGAGCGCGGTGCGCGACTGGGCTGAGGGGTTCGTCCGGATGAACCAGGTCATGCGCACACTTCCCGAAGAGGTGGTGGCCCATCCCACTCTCCATGGGGACCGTCCTGACGGTTCCGTCCAGGCCCCCTGGGACAACGACCCCGTATGGCTCGTCGTCGACTCCATCCATGTGAGTGAATTCACGATCGGAGTCACGGTCGATGGCGGGCTCGTTCCCGTCCACATCTCCGCCGACACCTTCTACCGGCTCCTTTCCGAATTCCCCGAATACCGGCTCCTCCGTGCCTACAACCCGGATCCCCACATTGCCCTCATCACCGGTGGCACCACGGCGGGAAGCGTCTCCAGCCGCTTTGCCACCGCGGCACGCGCCAACGGCGACCCCGCCACCTTCCACTCCGGACTCGGCCAGCCCTCAATCCTCACCCCGGACAGCGGGTACGGCGACCACTCCACGGTCGTCGTGAGCGATAACGGGGGCTGGATCACCCATTACCCCGACGGCCGCGACGTCATCCGCGAGCACACCCGATACAGCCCGGCTGAAATCGGCCAGATCCGCGCCCAGGGTCTCGACCGCCTTGGCACGCTCCCGGCGTACGAGGATGGGTCCACGTCCGGTGGGCCGGACGCGGTGCCAGGGGAGCCGCCGCCCGCTTACACCGGGCAGAACCCGGTACCGCGCGGGCTGCCACCCGCCTACGACGAGGCCACTTCGGGGAATCCGCCACACGGCGAGCCCAGCCGACAGGGACCCCGGCGTCCGAACGCTCCGCTGCGGCCGGAGCAGCGTGGGGGATCGGATCGTTCGCAAGGCGCCGGCACACGTCCGGACCGGGGGTCTTTGCGTTCCTCCGCCATGCCTGCGGATCCCGCTGTCCCCAAGCCTCTTGGTGAACGAGAGCGCACGCCCTACAGCTCGACTGTTCGGCGGGTGGATGATCTCCGGCCGCCAAGCTCCGGGCCGACACCGGTCACGCCTGACTCCAGCACCGGTCCGCTACGTGAACGGGAGCGCACGCCTTACCACTCGACCGTTCCGCGGGTGGACGACCTCCGGCCGGAGGCGGCTCGGCCCGCGGTGGAGGACGAGATCAGCGATGAGCTGAGCGATCTCGATCTCGGCCGGTCCGAGCGATCCGGTACCACCCCGCGCATCCCCCGGCCGAATCCGTCCACGCCACCGGCCCGTCACTTCGGGTTCGACGTGAACAACCGGCCCATTACTTTCTATTCGCACGAGGTTCCCCGCTGGCTCGTGTTCAACAAGGACCGCGAGCCCCGAGCTCTGAACATGTCGGTTGACCTCCTTGCGCATCTGAACGAGTGGATCCTTAGCTTCTCGCGCCTGGACTTCGTCCCGCGCACGCTCCCCGAGGAGCGACACGCTCCGGACGACGGCCCCGGGCGCCCCGGCCAGTATGTCCGGGCACCGTGGAACAACACTGTCTGGCTTGTGGCGCACGGCGTCGAAGGCAGCCGCCGGTTCGTCGTCGAAATCATGCGCCAGGGCCGCCCCGTCAAGGCATACCTGCCAGGTAACGAATACCAGCGGACGATCAGTGAATTCCCCGAGTATCAACGTTTGCGCGCGGAGAACCCGGGTTCCGACGTCACCCTGATCAGTTGTTACGCGGGCGCGGGCGACGCCTTCGACCTCTTCGTCGGCGCGTCGCATGCCGATGGAGATCCGGCCGTCTTCCACGCCGGACGCGAGCCGGTCGCCTTCGGCACTGGAGATGTCCGCTTGCCACCGGCCGAGATCGTCGTCGCCTACAACGGCGGCTGGGTCAGCTACTACCCGGACGGTAGCAAGATCGTCCGTCGGGAAACCCAGTACAGCGAGCGTGAAATCGAGCGGATCCGCCGGGCCGAAGGCAGGGGCGGACAGCGGGCTAACAGGTCGAATGCCCCACGCCGTGACGAGCGCCCGGGATCACTGCGTTCCTACGACATGACCGCGGATCCCGCCATTCCCAGGTCGCTCGATGAACGCGAGCGCCGCCCCCACCGTTCGGATGCTCGGCGGGTGGACGACTTCCGGTCGCAAACGACCCGGCCGGAAGCGGCTCAGCGCACGACGGAGGACCAGATCAGGGACGACCTCGATGGTCTCGATCTCGGTCCGTCCGGGCGAGCCCGCACCGCGCCCGGCATTCCCCGCCCGAACCCGACGACGCCGGCGGCTCGCCACTCCGGATTCGACACCCAGGGCCGGCCCATCAGCTTCTACTCCTATGAGGTGCCCCGCTGGCTCATCACCAATCGACATGGCGAACCCCGCGCCCTCAACATGACGGTTGAGGCCGTTGGGCCACTGAGGGCATGGATCCGCAGTTTCTCGCGTATGGACTACGTCGCGCGCACGCTTCCCGAGGAGAAAGTCCCTCCGGATGACCTTCGCCACCGCCCCGGCCACTTCGTTCGGGCGCCGTGGAACAACCCTGTCTGGCTTCAGGCGCACGGCGTCGGAAATCGCAGGTTCATGGTCGAGGTCATGCGCCGGGGCCGTCCCGTCATCGCCTTCCTCCGGGGTGACGAGTACCAACGAACCATCCGTGAATTCCCCGAGTATCAACGTTTGCGCGCGGAGAATCCGAGTTCCGACGTCACCTTCATCAGTTGTCATGTGGGCGCGGACGATGCCTTCGATCTGTTCGTCGACGAGGCACGCGTCGACGGCGACAATGCCGTCTTCCACGCCGGACGAGACGTGGTTAGTTATGAGATTCACGACGGTTCGCCGCCGGCCGAAATCTACGTCGCCCACAACCGCGGCTGGGTCAGCGACTACCCCGATGTCGGCACGGTCGTCCGTCGGGAAACCCAGTACACCGACCGTGAAATCGAGCAGATCCGCCGGGAGGAGGGCAGGGCGGATCGACGATCGCGTTCTTACTCCGCGCCCGTGGACGGTTCGGACGAGGTCGACACCGCGATCGGTGGCGCTTTCGGCGCTCTCACTCTCGGCGGGTCCGGGCAGGCCGTCACCCCGGGTATTCCTCGCCCGAATCCGACTCCGGCGCCGCTACCGCACATCGGATTCGACAGGCGTAACCGGCCCATCACGTTCTACCCGCACGAGGTTTTCCGTGAGCTGGCGTTCAACCGGGACCGCCAACCCCGTGGCCTCGACCTGGACGCCCAGGATAGGGAGAATGCCCTGGTCGAATGGACTCCCACCTTTGCGCGGATGGACTTCGTCACGCGCACGCTTCCCGAGGAGTCGTACCCTCCGGCCAATCCCCGGGGCCGTCCCGGCCACCGCGTCCGGGCGCCGTGGAACGACACTGTCTGGGTCGCCGCGCACGGCCAAAGAGGAAGCGGGTTCGTTGTCGGACTCATGCGCGAGGGCCGCGTCGTCGAGGCCCATGTCCGTGGTAACGAATTCCAAAGAACTCTCCGCGCGCTCCCCGAGTATCGGCGTCTGCGCGCGGAGAATCCGGGTTCCGACGTCACGTTCGTCAGTTGTTATATGGGCAAGGACGAGGCTGTCGATCTGTTCGTCGGCGCCGCACGCGGCGACGGTGACGACGCCGCCTTCCACGCCGGGCGCGGCGAGGTCATCACCGACTTTCCGTCCGACTCGGCACCGGCCGAGATCTCGGTTGCCCGCAATCGTGGCTGGGTCAGTTACTACCCGGGCGGCGGCAGGGTAGTCCGCCATGAAACCCGGTACACCCCCGCCGAAATCGAGCGGATCCGCAACGAAGAAGCCCGAGGTGCACAGTGACCGATTCCGCCGAGAACGCCACGGCAGAGGAGACCGAACAACCGCGGCCGAAGGACGAGTGGCTGTTTCTGCCCGATCCGTCGTGGCGGCCGGAGAACGAGGACGACCGGCCGCCGCTGGAGCTGGTGGTGGGCATGTGGATCGTCTCGGCCGACGGCGTGACCGGGCCGTTCCAGGGCAATCCCGACTACCGGCCGCCGGATCCGGCGTCACCGACCGACCCGGCGGACGCGGCGATGCGGGTGGCGGTCATGGAGGACCCGCCCGATACCGAAACGGTGCTGCGCAATCTGCGAGGCGTCCTCCTCGGCGTGGCGCTCGACGACGAAGGGCAAGCATTGGTGGCATCCCTGCCGGACGACGTCGAGGCAGTACTGGTGACCACCGCTCCGGTGCACCGCGAGCACGTCGAGGTACCGGGCTGGCAGGACGTGCTCATCTGGGAGCTCGCGGACGCGCTGCCGGAAGGCGTGGACCTAATGGTGAATCCGGGGGCTCCGGTGTCGATGCACCTCCAGCGCGACACGGTGCGAGACGCGCTGGCCGCGGCGGAGTCCGAAGGTTCCGGTGACTGATCGAGGTGACGATGAACGACAAACCCGGCCGCCGGGCGGGGGACTGGGTGGACCGCACCTATGGCGGACTGGTCACCCTCGCCGGCAAGGAGCCATTGGTCGAGGGCGAGCGGACGCTGCTGTTCGGCTGCGACTACGCGGGCGGCTCCACCGAGCCCCTGCTTGCCGCCACCATCGCGGTGCCCAGGGATGGCGGAGAACCGTTCCCGGTGGCCAACTCGGATCCGCTGGATGAGGAATTCAACGCCACCGGGCCGGAAAACCCCGGTGCGCAGCCATGGCGCTGGCGGGTCAACGCACGTGGCTGCGTGGTCGCGACGGACGCGGCGGTGGATCAGTACCCGGCCTCGGCGTTGCCGTGGCATCCGCTGGACGAGGCGCCGGGCTGGTGGGACCGGTTGCTCGCCGGTCGCTTCCCTGGCGCCGAGGTGGCCACCTGCTCGACGTGGGACGACCTGAGCGGGGCGATCCTGGAAGGCGGTCCGGGAACGCGGGGCGTGGTCTGGCTGCGACGGCAGCTCAACGGCGCCGAGGTCACCGGTCATCTGCTCTACGCGCTCTATCACGACGACAACGTCGTTGTCCTCGACGGGCAGCGTGGTTCGCTGGCCCGGCTGGACGACCAGGAGATCGGCCAGCTCACGCTCGCGCGTTTCCACCGTGCTCGCCGGGAAGACGCGGAAAGCGTCACGCCGCCCTGGGAGATCGCCGCGCCGGACCTGGCGTCCGCGATCCACAAGGCGAGCGGCTGGCTCGACTGGACCTATCAGGGCAAGGCGACGCTGGTGCAGCCGGACGCGGACGACGAGATCGAGCGTGGCTGGCTTTTCGCCTGCACCACCAAGCGTTTTCAGGTCACCGGCGACTGGCGCGACCAGATGCTGGACGCCGCGCTGGTGGTTCCCAAGGCGGCGGGGGAGGTGCCGTTCGGGCTGCCCAACGACGATCCGTGGACCTGGCTGCATGACTGGGACGAGCGTGTGGACGGACTTCCGGAGCCGCCGGCCGCCGCGTCCGCGGACTGGTTCGAGCCGACGACGCGCGAACTCGGGCCGATCGTCAGCGAGAGCGCACACTCGCACTGGGGCGGCGCGTTGCGGGAGATCGCGACTTTCCCCATCGACACGAAGGTCCTGGTGTGGGTCCGCCGCCGGGACGGCCGAGGGCGCGAGACCGTGGGCAACCTGCTGGTCGCGACCCATGGCTCCGACGGCGTACGGTTCGTCGATTCGATGGCCGCCGGCGGCTGGCCCGCGTTCGAGGACGATCTCCTCGGACTGCACGTGTTCCGTTTTCGGTGAACCAGGGAGGGTGTCATGAACGACGAGCCGGAACGGCCCGATCCGACGGACAACTGGATGTTCATGGTCGACCCGGCATGGCAGCCCGCGGACGAGGACGACCGGCCACCGATCGAGGCGGTGGTGGGTGGCTGGTTCGTCGCCGAGGACGGGAAAACCAGCCTGTTCATGCCGAATCCGGATTACCAACCCTCGCTGCCGGACCTGCCCACCGACCCGGTCGACGCGGCACTGCAACTCCTCGCCCGCGGTGAGGCCGACGGCGACGAAGTGCTGTCGAAGCTGCCCGAGGTGATCCTCGGAGTCGCCCTGGACGAACGCGATGTGCCGGTCGTCGCCCCGGCCCCGGACGACGTGCTGTCGCTGCTCGTGACCACCTCACCGGCCCGTCGTGCCAGGGTGAACGCGCGGGACTGGTGGGACGTCACAGTGGACGAACTCGCCGATGTCCTGCCCGACGAAGGCATCGACGTCCTGCTCAACCCGGGTGGGCCCGCGTCGATGCGGATCCTGGCGAGCGCGATCAGGCGGTCGGTGGGGGAGGGCGGCGAGGATCGCTCTGGCTGACGACCTTTTTCGGGTGGGTGGGTTACTGGCCTGTGCGGCCGTCGACCCGCTCGCGCAACAGGTCGACGTGACCCATATGGCGGGCGTACTCCTCGATCACTCCGACCAGCACCTCGCGCAGCGACATCGGCCCTCCACCGCTGCCGTGCTGATTCAACGGATCATCGCCGGTGATGTCGAGGCTGGGCGCCTCGGCCACGAACCGCTAGGCGAAGTCCACCTCCGCGCGCCATGCCTCCCGCCGAGATTCCCGTCGGCTCCGGCGAAGTCGTACCACCTGGTGTTGCCTGGGCCGGTCTGGTAGGTCTGCATCACCGATCCGGTCGGGCTCAGTGCGAAGACCGCGAGCCGGTTGTTGGCGTCGGCGACGGCGATGGGCTTGCCCACCAACTGGCCGCCCAGGTTCTGCCAGCCACGCCACGCGTCGGGGCCGTTTTCGACGTTCTCCTGCAGCGAACCGTCCGGTCCCAGCGAGAAGACGTGCAGCCTGCCCTGTCCGTCCATGGCCACCGACGGTCGCTGGGTCATGGTCCCGCCCGGGATCTGGCCGCTGCCCCAGTTGTTCGTGGCGGGTTGTGTCTGGGTGTGCGTCTGGATCAGCCCGTCGGGTCCCAGCGCGAAAATCCTCAGCCTGCCCAGGGAGTCCCGGTAGATCGCCGGATCGGCGCTGGTGTTGCCCGGCAGGGCCTGCCAGCCGTTCCAGGTGGCCTCGCCTGCCCGGTTCTGGTAGTTGCACCACAACGCGCCGTCGGCGTCCCTGGCGACCAGGACGAACCTGCCCTGGACGTCCTGGGCGGCGGCGGGCATGCCCACGAGGCGGTTGCCGCCCAGGCTGTGCCAGGTCTGCGACACGTTACTGGCGGTCGGCGCGGTCTCCGGGTTCACCCATACCGCGCCATCCGTGCCGATCATGAACGCCGCCATGCTGCCCCGTCCGTCGACGGCGACGATCGGCGCGCCCGCGGCGCTTCCGCCGAGGGGACCCCACCCGCTCGGCGGACCCGCTGCGGGCTTGGTCTGGTAGTTCCGCATGATCGTGTTGTCCAGGCTCCGCGCCAGGATCATCAGCCGCCCGGTCCGGTCCAGGCTCGCCGGTCCCGCGGGCAGCGGTAGCACCACCGCCGTCTCGGCGACCGGTACCTGCGACTCCACCGGAGGCGGCGCCTGCGAAGCCGGCCGCGCCGACTGCGTGGGCCGCGGTACCGCCACCTGTTTGTTGGGAGCGGGCGCCGGGCTGGTTGTGCCCGCGGACTGGGTCAGCGGGATTATCTGGCTGAACACCACCAGCGGGGCCGTGATCAGCACCAGTCCGCCGATGACGGCCAGTATCAGCACCTTCTGGTCATTGCGGCGTTCGCGGATTTTGGGGATGGGCATCGTCTGTCCGTCCCAGGCCGTGGGCTGCCCGAACGACACGCCAGGCTGGTTCATCGCCCGGCCGTATTCGTTGGAGGAGTGGCCTTGCGGATCGGGTATTGAGGACGGTGGCACCCGAGACCTCCCACGTCATGTTCGCGATGTGGGTCAGGATGCTATCCGCCACAAGATCGGGACGGAACTCACCCGGTCGGAAACCTGTGGTTCACATGGCGGCAAGGGGAAGCCGGACTTCGAAGCAGCAGCCGCCCGCGACGTTGCGCACCGACACCTTTCCCAGGTGCGCCTGGACGATTCCCTGCACGATGGCCAGTCCGAGGCCACCGCCCCGTTCGGCGCCCGGACTCCGGCGTGCGTCGCCCCGCCAGCCCATGTCGAACACCGAACCCAGGTCTTCCGGTGGAATTCCGCCGCATTCGTCGGAGACCGACACCATCGCCCAGCCGTCCGCCGCCCGGACGTCGACCGACACCGTGGTGTTGGCCGGGCTGTACTGGATCGCGTTTCCCAGCAGGTTGTTGAAGACCCGGGACATCACCCGGTCGTCCACGCGGACGGTGACCGGCTCCACCCTGTTGGCACGCAACCGAACACCGTGGCTTCCGGCGAGCGTGTCGAGCCCGGCCACCTCGTCGCTGACGAGGTCGTTGAGCGCGACCTCGCGCGGGGTGAGCCGCAAGGTTCCCGCCTGGATCCGGGAAAGCTCGAACAGGTCGTCCACCATCTCGGTCAGCCGGTCGGCGTCGGTGCGGATCTTCCGGCAGTAGTACGGCAGATCGTCCACCACACCGTCCTCAATGGACTCCGTGAGCGCTCGCAGTCGGGCCAGTGGACTACGCAGGTCGTGCGAGATCCACGCGATCGTCCTGCGCCGGGACGCCTCGGCGGCCTGCTCACGTCTGCGGGATTCGGCGAGTTTGTCGCTGGTGATGCGCAATTCGCGTGCCAGCTCGGCGAGTTCACCGGTCGGCGGATCGTCGGGAAGCCGAAACCGTTGCTCCGCCCCGAGAAACCGCGTGGCGTCGGCCAGCCGCCGACCGCCCGTCATCACGGATCGCCCGAGCAGCAGGCCGACGCCGAGGGACACGACGCCGGCCACCCAGTTGACCGCCAGGTCCACGGCGACCGGCAGTTGGGCCGACCGCGTCACGAACGCCGTCGTGACCGCGCTCGTGTTCATCGCGCACACGGTGATCACGATGACCGCGACGAGCGAGACCCCCGTGGGATAACGGCGAAGCTGACGCAGTACGACCGCGCCGATGAGTCCGACGCCCACCGACTCGCACACCGCGATCAGCCCGATCACGGATGGGCTCATCGGGATCCGCCCGGGTTCGCATGCCCGGGTGGGTCGAACCGGTAGCCCACGCCCCAGACGGTCACCAGGGCCGTGGGCCGCGACGGGTCGTCCTCGATCTTCTCCCGCAACCGGCGAACATGGACGGTGATGGTGGACGCGTCGCCGAAGTCGTGCAGCCACACCTTGCGCATCAGCTCGTCGCGGCTGAACACCCGGCTTGGATTGTTCAGCAGGTACACCAGAAGTTCGAACTCCTTGTTCGTCATCGTCAGCACCCGCCCGGCCTTGGTGACCACCCGCGCGCTCTGGTCCACCACAAGATCACCGGCACGCAGCAGACCACCCGACCGCGCGGGCGGCAGCGCCATGGTTCGGCGAAGCACCGACTGGACCCGCAGCACCAGCTCGCGCGGACTGAACGGCTTGGTCAGGTAGTCGTCCGCGCCCACCTCCAGGCCGCGCAACCGATCCTCCTCGGCGCCCAGCGACGTCAGCATGATCACCGGGATCTGGCTCCGCGTCCGCAGTTCCCGGCAGAACTGGATGCCGTCAAGTCCGGGCAGCATCACGTCGAGTACCACGAGATCCGGCGTCATCTGGCGCGCCAGTTCCAGCCCGATCATGCCGTCGGACGCCACCACGGCGATGTAGTTCGCCCGGTGCAGGTAGCCGGTGATCACCTGGGCGACCGTCGGATCGTCCTCCACGACCAGAATGCGCGGCCCCCGGGGGCCTGCCCGATCGTCTCCAGCGCGGTCGTATCCTGCGCGATCCGTCATGTCCCGACCCTGTTTCTCGCTGCCAGCCGTCCGGCCCCACGTTCGCACTCCGAACCGCCCGGAACCCATGACGAAGTCGATCACAGGCCCGACCGTTACCGACTTGTGATGCTATTCACGGGCTCGAATTTGTTGGTGACGCCAGGGCAAACTATCGATTAGCTCGTTCAAATCCTGTCGTCCCGACGGCTGGTTTCGTTTGTGGGGTAGTTGTGGTCGCATCCGGTTTGATCCTTTCCCGGTGTTGTTCTTGGGTCAAGTGGGTTGTCACGGCGGCCTCAGCGTGTATCCGCTGGTGGGGTGCTATCTCGGTGGTGAAGGCGCACCCGACGCGCATGACATACCCGATCCCGTTGTCTTGTAAGAAAGTTCGCAGTTGGGGCGAACGGCCGTAGACCTCGTCGCCTGTCGCCCATGGCGGTACCGTGTCATCGGTGATTGCCTCGGCGAGAATGTCTTGTGCTAGTTGGGGTTTGGTGCGGAACTCCACGGTGTCCGGGATGCCGAGCGCGGCCCGGCGGTCAGCATCGGTGATCTGCTCGTGAGGCAGGTAAATCCGGGCGCCTATCAGCGCGTGTCCACTTGTGGTGGCGTACGAGCAGTGCACCGAGGAGAACAGCTGGCATGCCCCCGGGACCACACCACCGGCACCGACACCACCCGCTACGGACACCCCAGGCGCGGGCCTGGGACCGGCTGCATCCCCGCCTGACCCACCGCACCGCCTGGGCCACTCGCCTCGGAAACCTGCCCATCCTGGAGGGCACGGTGATCCGCCTGGAGATGCACCGGTTGCCCTTCGGAGCAACCCCGAAACCGGTGTGGCTCTGGCATTCCCGCATCGACCTCGACCCGGCCATGGTCGACCTGCTCTGGCAGGCGTTCCTGCGCCGGTTCGACATCGAGCACACCTTCCGCTTGTTCAAACAGACCCTGGGCTGGACCCGCCCGAAACTGCGCACACCCGAAGCTGCCGACCGATGGGGCTGGCTGATCTTGGCCGCCTACACCCAACTCCGCCTCGCCCGAGGCTTGGCCTCGGATCTGCGGCGTCCCTGGGAAAACCCGCCGAACCCGAGAAGCTCACCCCGGCCCGGGTCCGACGCGGGTTTCGGCACCTACGCACGAGAGCCGGGTCTCCGCGGGCGCACCACGCCGATGATCTTGATTTCGGTCCCAGGACCGGCGGTCATGTCCGGTTACGGTGGCGTTGTGGACTGATCCCGCGGGCTCGTTTGAAAGCGGCGCTGAGCGCGAACGCGCTGCCATAACCGACCTGACGGGCCACGGTGTCAATCGTGGCGTCCGACTCAATGAGGAGATCGGCGGCCAGGTCGATTCGCCACCCGGTGAGGTATGCCATTGGCGGTATGCCGACGCGGTCGGTGAAGCGGCGGGCCAACGTCGCTCGGGACACCCCGGTCCGCCGGGCGAGCGCGGCCACCGTCCAGGGATGGCCCGGGTCGCTGTGTATGAGTCGCAGGACGGGCCCGACGACGGGATCCCCGTTGGCTCGGTACGAGGCCGGCGCATCGGTATCGGGCCTGGTGAACCATTCGCGGAGGATGGCGACCAGCAGGAGATCCAGAAGTCGTTCGAGCACGAGATCTTGGCCCGGCTCGTTCCGTGCGGTCTCCTCGGCGAGTAGCGACACCAGCGCGGATTCGACGTGGGCGGCACTGGGGATGACCAGAAGCGGCGGCAACGCGCTGAGCAGGCGCGTGACGGTCTCGCCCGGTCCCCGGTACTTGCCGATCAGCAGCACCGACGAGTCGTCCGCGCCGTCGTTGCAGGTTCGCATGCCGTTGACCCAGGTGCGCACACCCATGTCCGCGACTTCGGGCAGTTCCGCGCCCGCTGCGGTCGTCCGCCGGGGGCCGGGCTGAACGACCACCTGGATCGGCGTGCGGGGGTCATCGGCGAAGGTGAACTCGTCCGGGCCACGCATCACCGCGATGTCGCCTTCGTCCAGTCGCACCGCATCGCCAGTGCTGGGTACGACCCAGGGCGTCCCTCGCAGGATGGCTACTACGTTGAGCGGCGCCTTGTCCCGCACCTGCACCGACCACGGCGGGTTGAGGATGGACCGCAGTACGAACCCGCCCCTGACCCTGGCTCCGTGGAGCAGGATCGACAAAGGATCCATCGGCACAGTGTAAGACGCACCATTATGGGACTGCGAGCCTCGACCATGGCCCGAAGCCCGGCATTCCGGTGGACTATGGATCATGACAGCGACCGCGCACACCACGTTGGTCCTCGCGGGGACAGGCAAGACCGGACGCCGGGTCGTGTCCCGGCTCGTAGCGCATGACGTGCCGGTACGGGTTGGCTCACGGCGTGCTGACCCGCCTTTCGATTGGCAGGACGACACCACGTGGGAACCCGCGCTGCGAGGCATCGACGCAGCTTATGTGGCCTTCTATCCTGATGCGGCGTTCCCCGGCGCGGCTAGGATCGTGGGTTCCTTCGCAGACCGCGCGGTGGCCTGCGGCGTCCGGCACCTCGTCCTGCTCGCTGACCGCGGCTCTGCCGAGGCCGAGCGGTGCGAACAGGCAGTGCAGGACTCTGGCGCGGAGTGGACCATCGTGCGGGCCGGGTTCATCACGCAGAACTTCAGCGAGGCGTTCCTCGTAGAGCTGGTCCGGGCCGGTATGGTCGCGCTTCCGGTCGGCGACGTCGTGGAGCCGTTCACCGACGCGGAGGACATCGCGGATGTCGCCTTCGCGGCGCTGACCGAGAACGGCCATGCCGGCCGGATCTACGAAGTAACCGGACCAAGGCTGCTCACCTTCGCCGATGCCGTCGGCGAGATAGCGAGGGTGACCGGCAGGGAGGTTCGTTATCTGCCGGTCACGCCCGAGCAGTTCGTCTCGTCGCTGACCGGACGAGGTGTGCCGGTCGAGTACGCGACGCAACTGGTCGGCCT
Source organism: Saccharopolyspora antiqui (assembly GCF_052246905.1). Classification (NCBI taxonomy): domain Bacteria; kingdom Bacillati; phylum Actinomycetota; class Actinomycetes; order Pseudonocardiales; family Pseudonocardiaceae; genus Saccharopolyspora; species Saccharopolyspora antiqui. Next base: position 839,887 of record NZ_JBQQBO010000001.1, on the reverse strand, counting down.
AATGGTCGAGGTCTTCGACGGCCGCAGGGAAAACGCGACCGACACCGTCGAGCGCATTCTCGGCCGGCCGCCCCGCGACTTCACGGAGTATGTCCAGAAGACCGCCGCAACCGGAGTCTGGGATGCCCATTCTGAGTCCTCTGGCGGAGCCTGACGTGCTGGGGAAGTCGGGGCACAGCTCGACCAGGCCCGACATGACCATCGGCGGCCGCGGTCCGCATCGCCTGGTTCAGATGCTCGCCATGTGGCTGTCGATCTACCCGGCCCTGACCCTCGCGTTGTGGCTCTTCGAGCACTTCGGCTTGTCGCGGCTCGCCCTGCCGCTGCGCACGCTCATCCTGACCGCCGTACTCGTGCCCACCATGGTCTACGTACTGATCCCCGGGGTCACGAACGCGCTAAAGCGCGCGACGCGAGTCGGGTCATCGGCAAAGTCGTGATATGCCGAGCTCTCCTGGGCTACTCGGCCCGCCCGTAGCACCAGCGATGTACCACGAGCCGATCCCCTGTACCGCGCCAATACTCGATACAAGCACGTGACCAGGTATTTCTCTGGTCCGACGACATTGCTTGTCGTGCTCGTCGATCGCGTCACCGAGGGAGTCAGAGTCGCCGAATGGGGGCATTGCGAGCGACAACTGTGGTTGGGTGAGGTGGCCTTGATCGAGACCCTGGTGTGGTCGATGGTCATGCCGCGACGAACGACAGCGGGTACGGCGACATCGCGCGAAACGATGGCGGGAACGACGATGGGCAATAAGGTGCGCGTCGACAACAGGATCGCCAACGATATTGCCGACGGCCGGGCGTGGACACGTGTCGGTGAGATGCGCGTCCCGGGGACAACGTCACCCTTCCGGACTGCGAACAGGGATAAGACGGCGGACCGCGCACTGCGACTGCGACTGATTGATGCATCAACTGGACTTGCTGGTCACGTTCCTACTCGCACAAGCCGGCAAATCATGAGTGCCCTGCATCACCGACGCCAGGACCAGGGAGAGTGACCTGTAATGTCAAAATTGAGCTCTCACCGGGTACGTCCGATTCTCTACGTGTCATTGACAGCCGTTCTTGCTGTTGTGCTGGGAGTGGGTGTGGTCGCCGACCAGACGGGGGAAGATCCCAAGTCCGTCCAGGCGCACGGTTCGATTACGAGTCAGACCATCACTGGGCCTGCGTGCACGTCGCCGGTTGGCAGATGCTTTGTCGCCACCTTCAAGGGAACTCTCCAAGGATCGGCCGAGTTCGTCGGGAACAGCATTACGCAGACTTCGCAGCCGGGCATGATGTTGATCAACGGAAACTTCGTCATTCACGACAAGCACGGAGACATGGCCTGCCTTGAGGATTCACTGCTCAACACTGCTCCGGGAAGCGATGGGGAGTTCGTTTTCCTCTGCGAGATCACCGGTGGCACCGGGAAATGGGCCGGTGCGTCCGGCTACCTGCAGGCCACCGGGAATTTGAAAGGAATGAACGGTGCCGCGGACTACATCGGTAAGATGAGCGTCAAGTAGTAGCCCGGGTGCTGAAGTAGTCCGGCCCGCCATCGGGCGAGGCATGGCAAACGCGGGTTGGTGTCTGCCTTCGGGCGCAACCGCCGGAGTATTCTTTTCCTGTTCGTTGATCGAGCGCATGAGGAATGCTCATGCGCAGCGGGGGTGCGCGACGGGGAAGCGGACCGTGCTGGGATTCTTGGTCGACACGGATATCGACCAGTAGGCGCTGCCCGAGTACGGTATGAGCATGGTGCCGGCCAGTACGTCGGCGGATTCGAGTTCGGCCAGTTCGAGCTGCAGGAGCTGTGGGCAAGGGGCCTGAGTAAGTAGACGGATACCAGTCCTTTGCTGGTTCCGCGTATTCAACACAGGTCAAATTTCCATTCGCCCAGAATGAGGGGGCTCAGCGGCGTGTTGGCGAACGAGCAAGATCAGGCAGGGCATGAGGCCGCGACCAGCTACCGCGGCCATCGTGGAGGTCGGCGCCTTCTGCTAATAATTGGAGGAGCGCTGCTCCTGATCGGGCTGGTCGTGGTGGGGCTCATTCTGCCGCGGGTAGTCGCGGACGTCGCCCACATCGACCCGCTCGCGCGGTTCTTGATCGCGATGGCGTTGATCGTCCTACTTTGCCACCTCATGGGGGGACTGCTGCGGAAGCTCGGTCAGCCTGGCGTGATCGGAGAAATTCTCGGGGGAATCGTGCTGGGACCGTCGGTGTTCGGGGCGCTGTGGCCCGGCGGCCGCGCCTGGATGTTCCCTCCGGAAGTGGTGGCAGCACTGGAGATGGCGGCTCAACTCGGGCTGGTGACCTTCATGTTCATGCTCGGCTGCGAGCTGCATGTGCACCATGCACGTATTCACCGCAAGGCCGTCGGATTCGTCGTCGTCGGCGGCATCAGTTTACCCTTCGCCGGTGGGGTGGCCGTTGCGGTGCTGGCGCAGCCGGTGCTGGCTGGGCCGGTCCCGCACTCGGTGACCTATCTGCTGTTCTTCGGCCTAGCGGTGTCCATCACGGCGCTTCCCGTGCTAGCGAGGATCCTGGTTGACCTGAAGTTGGACGGCCAAGAGTTGGGTGTGGTCGCGCTGACCTCCGCGGCCATTAGCGACGGCATCGCATGGCTGGCGTTGACTGTCCTTCTCGCCGCCACCGGAACCGGCGGCACTGGACAGATCATCACCACGGTAGGCCTCGCCGCTTCGCTGACGGCCTTTGTCGTGCTTTGCGTCCGCCCGACGCTGGCCTGGGTGTTGCGGTACACGACGCGGTACTCGGCCGCCGACCAGCTTCTTCTTCCGCTGCTGCTGTCCGGCGCGATCGCGTTTGCCGCCGCCACCCACCTCATCGGCCTGCACCCGGTGATCGGGGCTTTCCTTTTCGGCCTCGCGGTTCCCCGCAGATCTGCCGTGGTAACGCAAATCATTCGTCAGTTGCACGGATTCACGGTGCTCGTCTTGCTGCCGTTGTTCTTCGCGGGAGTAGGCCTGAGCACGTCCATCGGGCTACTGGGTGACTCCCCGGCTCACTGGTTGCTGTTCGGCGTGGTGCTGCTCGTTGCCATCGTCACCAAGTTCGCCGGCACGGCTGGCGCCGCCCGGCTTGCGGGAATGCCGTCGAGTGACGCGTTGCGGCTCGGCACCCTGATGAACTGCCGTGGTGTCACCGAGCTCGTCGTGGCCACGATCGGCCTACAGAGTCAGATCATCAACACTCTGGGGTTTACCGTCCTCGTCCTGGTGGCACTGATCACCACGGCAACAACCGGACCGTTGATGCAGCTGTTCACCCCGCGCCCGGCAAACCAAGACCCGCAGAACGAGCCGAGTGTGCGTGAGCTCGACGGCCTGGTCAGATGACCGACCCGGAGGGTCGTTCGCAGCGCGCTCGGACTGTCCACGCCAATCTTTTCAACGTCGCGACCGTGTGGTCGTCAAACTCGGTGCTGCTCTTCATCGACGTGTCGGCTGCGACGTATAGCCGCGAGGAATGGGAGAGCCGTAAGGAGAACCATGCTGATTGGAGATGCTATGAGCTCATCAACGCGCGTTGTGGACGAAGCGCAGGCGGCGCCGCGTCGCACGGACTGGGTGGCCCTGGCACGCGAAGTCGGGCCAGCGTTCGCGGCGCGCGCGGTTGACTATGACCAGAGAGACGCATTCGCTGCCGAGAACTATGCCGAGCTGAAGGCACACCGTTTCTTCTCCGCCGGTGTGCCGACTGAGTTGGGTGGCGGCGGTGCCTCACACCCGGAGCTGAGTGCCATGCTGCGCGAGCTGGCCCGGCACTGCGGTTCTACCGCGCTCGCGCTGTCGATGCACACCCACCTCCTCGGCACGGCTCTGTGGCGCTGGCGTCAGGGAGAACCGGTGGAGCCGTTGCTGCGACGTGTCGCTCAAGACGAGATCGTCTTGGTCGGCACCGGGGCTTCAGACTGGGTCGACTCCTCCGGCACGGCCAAAGAAGTGGAGGGTGGCTACCGCATCACCGGGCGCAAAATCTTTGGCAGCGGCTCTCCCGCCGGCACGCTGCTTCTCACCAGTGCGGTGTATGAGGATCCTGAGGATGGACCGACCGCGCTGCACTTTCCAGTACCTATTGCCGCAGAAGGCATGACCGTACTGAATAACTGGCAAACTATGGGGATGCGCGCTACCGGCTCCAACGACATCTTGCTCGATAATGTCTTCGTGCCGGAGAGCGACGTCTGGCTGCGCCGTCCAAAGGGCCAGTGGCACGTCTTCTTCACCACCGTCGCCGCAATCTCCCAGCCGCTGATCATGTCGGTTTACGCCGGTATCGCGGAAGCCGCCTCAAATATGGCGCTCGGCATCGCGCGTAAAAAAAGCAAGAGAGGTCTCGACCCCAACCTGCCGTACCTGCTTGGCGAGATGGAAAATACCTTGGTGACGGCGCAGCTCGCGGTGCAGAACTTGGTGGACCTGTGCAACGACTACGCGTTCGAACCGACCGTCGCGACTGCCGACGCCGTGATGGTCCGCAAGACAATCGCTGCCAATGCCTGCGTCCAAACTGTGGAGAAGGCGCTTGAGGTGGCAGGTGGCGGCGCCTACTTTCGCAGCGTTGGACTGGAGCGCCTGCTGCGCGACGTACACGGAAGCCAGTACCACCCTCTTCAAGAGAAACGTCAGCACCTCTTCACCGGCCGTGTCGCTCTGGGGTTGGCCCCAGTCGGCTAGGGTCCGTCGCTTCACGTCTGAGCATGGAGAATCCGAGAGGGATCTGTAATCTAACCCAGCAGACCGCCGCTTTCGCCGACCCTTTAGCAAGGACTGTCGGTAAGAGGTGTCGGGTGGTCGACTGCGCAAAATGCCCAGTCGACCACCCGCAAGGTAGGCAAGGACGGCTCAGCGCCGCCGCTGCACAGCCCCGCGCGGGTCGAGTAAGGCTAGCGAACTGCTGAGCCGGAAGCCTTCCGCCAGCCCGATCATGAAAGAAGCTGAGATGTCACGACGAGTCAACGCTTGACGACATGTAAAGCAGGAATTAGGTTTTCGTTGAGTACTGAGTTGATCGCATTACCGACTACTCTCGGGCCGATCCGGGTGCCACGATCAGCATAAATGGTATGCCGGTACGGAAGCTGTTGTTTGGCGTCGCCAGCGCTCGCGTGCCATAGGGAACTGTGATGCTGCACAAGCCATACGCCGGTACCTGAAGCGATGAAGGACAGATAGGGAAGCACCTACGACGGTCTACGCGTGGCTGAATACTGATATCAGGTGCCTTCTTCGATCGCCGTCCCCTAGTACCGAAGAGGAGAGGTCATGTCAATGCTCGACGACCCGTCAGCGCACCCGGCTATCCCCGTCCAGCCCAGCATTGTCTCGCTCGCCTTGATGGGGAACGACATGCAACCGGTCGACAGCGGTACCTTTCGTGCGATTATGGGAAGCCTGCCGACCGGTGTTTGTGTGGTCAGTGCGATTGACGAGGACAACGAGCCGCGTGGGCTGACCTGTAACGCGGTCTGCAGTCTGTCCCAGGACCCACCGCTGGTACTGGTATGCGTCAATTTGCTCAACGAAAGTCTGCGCGCGCTGCGCGGTAGCCGTGGCTTTGTTGTCAATGTACTACGCGAGGATCGCAGCGGGGTGTCTCAATTGTTCGCTTCCCGCTCCGCTAGCAAGTTTGACGGAGTCTTCTGGGAACCGAGCGCCGTGCTCGAACTACCGTTGCTGACCACCGACGCACTCGTGCACGCAGAATGTCGCATCGTGGCCGACCTCCAGGTCGGCGATCATGCCATCCTGGTCGGCATGATCGTAGGCGGCGTGCCCCCACTGGCCGGTCGTCCGCTCATGTATTGGCATCGTGGCTATTCCAATTGGCCGGACGCAGCGCTTCCGAAGGGGACGGGGTGACCAACCAACAGTGCCTGATACCAACAACACGTCAATGCGTCCATCTTCTCGGCCGGGCACCACGATCGCGGACGGAGTAATGAAACGGTGAACACACAACGCCGCAGTAACAACAAGACACCCTACGACGTCGCGATTCTCGGTACTGGTATCGGCGGGTCGATGCTCGGTGCCATCCTGGCCCGTCACGGTGTCAAGGTACTGCTTATCGACGCCGGCCAGCACCCCCGGTTCGCCGTCGGTGAGTCGACCATTCCCTACACTCTGCTCACCCTGCGGATCCTCGCTGATCGATATGACGTGCCAGAGATCAAAGTGTTGGCAACCTTCACCGACACGAGCCGCACCATCGGTAACACCTTCGGGGTGAAGAAGCACTTCGGCTTCCTGCTGCATCACGAGAACGAGCCGCAGGACCCACGAGAGGTCAGCCAGTTCAACACCCCCGGGCTGCTGCACGAGGCCGCACATCTACACCGGCAGGACACTGACGCCTACCTGTTCCGCGTTGCGATACGCTATGGCTGCACGGCGCGGCAGAACTGTCGAGTGGCCGATGTGGAATTCGACGACTCAGGCGTGACTATCGATACGGTCAACGGTGAGCAGTTCCGCGCCCGTTATCTGGTGGACGCCAGCGGTTTCCGCTCCCCCCTAGCGGAGAAGTTCGGGCTGCGGGAGGACCCCTGCAGGTTCAAGCACCATTCCCGGTCCCTGTGGAACCACATGCTTGACGTCACACCAACGGACAAAGTGCTCGACCGCCCGCGCAAGCACCAGCCGCCGGTGCCCTGGTATGAAGGCACTGTCCACCACATGTTCGAACGGGGCTGGTTCTGGGTCATTGCCTTCGACAACAACAAATTGTCGAGCAACCCCCTGTGTAGCGTGGGCTTGACCCTCGACGAGCGCCGGTATCCCAAGCCTACCGACATCTCACCCGAGGAGGATTTCTACCGGCACGCCGCACGGTTCCCGGATGTCGCCCGACAGTACGACGGCGCCAAGCCGGCGCGAGAATGGGTTTCGACGCCTCGGCTGCAGTACTCGTCAAGCAAAACCGTGGGTGACCGGTGGTGCCTGCTCGCGCACGCGGCCGGCTTCATCGACCCGCTGTTCTCTCGCGGTCTGTCCAACACCGCAGAGGCGGTGAACTCCCTGTCCTGGCGATTGATACGCGCTGTCAAGGACGACGACTTCTCCGCCGAACGCTTCGAGTACGTCAACCGGTTGCAGCAGCGCCTACTCGACCACAACGACGAGCTGGTCAACGCAGCCTTCATCTCCTGGTGCGACTACGACCTGTGGACCGCGGTGTTTCGTGCCTGGGCGAGTGGTACGAATGCCGGCAGCTATCGATTGTCCAAGGCCATCACCGGGTTCACCAAGGACGGCCGCGACGAACACTTCATGGCCTTGGAAGAACCACCGCACCTGGGGTTGTACTGGCCGGACCATGATGGTTTCGCGAAGTTTTTCGGATCCATGGTCAGCCAGTGCGACTCGGTTGAGCAGGGCATGCTCAGCCCGAGTCAGGCAGCCGACAACATCTACACCCAACTGCGCGAGGCCGACTTCATACCCAAGCATTTCGGTTTCGCTGAACGGGGACAGCGCTTCATCAACCCCACGCCAATGCGGTTTATCAAGACAGTGCGTTGGGCAATGCGTGAAGGTGACCCCAAGCTGCGCGAACTGATCATCGGCAACGCCAAGGAGGCACTCAAGGCTCGGGCCAAGGGACAAAAGCTGTACTAGCTGCGGCGCAGATGATGACCGATCCTCCGCACCGGAAGACGGTGTGGTCACGCTGGTTCGCACTGTGGACCGCGCCTACTGTCCACAGTGCGAACCAGGATCCAGGTACTGAGCGCCATCTGAACTTCGGCGCCGTCGCGACCACCGCGCCAACCCTGTGAACAGTCCCGGTGTCGATGCTGAGTGCACGAACTGGCGGGAAAAGCGATGCCGCCATGACTGACAATTTCGGGAAGAAGGACAGAGATGACCGCAGTCACCGATTTCGACACCATCCGAGCCGAGCTGATCGACCACCCGCTCTACACGCAGATCGACACCGAGGACAAGCTGCGGATCTTCATGAAGCACCACGTGTTCGCCGTGTGGGACTTCTTCACGCTGTTGAAGCGCCTGCAGACCGAGGTGACCACGGTGACCCTGCCGTGGCGCCCGAGGAACAAGGCCGAGCATGGCCGTTTCATCATGGAGATCGTCCTCGCTGAGGAGACCGACGAGGACATCGATGGCGGTTACGTCAGCCATTTCGAGCTGTACCTCCGCGCGATGGCCGAGCTCGGCGCCGACACCGGCCCGATCGATGTCTTCCTCACCGCGCTCGACAGCGGGGTCGACCCGTTGACAGCGCTGGATGATCCGCGCATCCCGGACGGCGTGCGCAAGTTCGTCGGCCACACGCTGGAGGTGGCGTTGCAGGGCGCCCCCCACGAGGTAGCTTCGTCGTTCTGCCACGGCCGGGAGAACCTGCTGCCGGACGTGTTCTCCGAGGTGCGCGCCAACGTCGAAGATGTGCTGGCGAACGCCCCGGTGTTCCGGCACTACCTCGACCGTCACATCGCGCTGGACCACGACGAGCACGGCCCGCTGGCGTTGCGGCTGCTCGCGGCGCTGTGCGACGGCGACCCGGTCCGCGAAGCCGAGGCGGAGCGGGTGAGCATCGAGGCGATCCGCGCCCGCATCGGTCTGTGGGACGGCGTGCTGGCCGAGTTCCGGGCGAGCGACGGCTCAAGTGTCCACTGAGTACTACCGACCGCAAGGAGCGCGCATCAGCTACCGAACTCATCAAGATGAACTTTGACGGAGCCGAACGCGTTTCGTCCGAGATGGGGGAGGGGCCCCATCTGCGTGATCGTTGCGACGGCGATGTCGGCGGCTTTCGCGATATCTGTGGCCTTCGAGGAGTACATGCGATGAACCTAAAGCAGAACGGATCTGGCCGCGCCGACGACGGATTCATCCGGCTGGGTGGGCTGTGGCATTCCACGTTTCGGCGGCTTCTCAGCGGAAAAGGTCTCTGGCTCGGCGAGATCTTCAGCGACGCTGCGCGCAAGCACCCCGGGACCGAAGTGGAGCTCGACCGTCCGTTGCAGTGCTTCGCCGAGGACGGGCTGCACTTCACGGTCACGCAGCTGGCCGGGCTGGTCGACGAGCTGGCCGCGCGGCTAGGGGCGGCGGGGATTCGGCCGTCCGAGCGGGTGGCGATCTACAAGACCGACAACTTCGACATCGTGCTGCTGGCCTGCGCGGCTGCCCGGATCGGTGCCGTGCCCGCCTTGCTGTCCCCGGCTCTGGATGGGGACGTGGTCGCCAAGCTACTGGACCGGATCGGCCAGCCTTGGCTGATTACGGACGGTGACACGCTGGACGGCAAGCTGCGGGAGGTGCCGGTCGCCGACATCACTCGGGCGGTCCTGCTGTCCGCGGGAGCGTCGCGCCCGGACGCGGTCTCGCTGAGCTCGCACGCCGGTGCACCTCGGCGTCAGCCGGTGCGCCAGCGCCCGCACGACCCAATGGTGATCACGCACAGCTCGGGCACCACCGGACTACCGAAGCTCGCCGTGCACTGCCCGGAGGGTTTTTGGCACCGGCAGGCCCCGCAGAAGCTCATTGCCTGGCCGATCCGCGGCCGGGAGAAGGCTGCACTGAGCATGACTCTGGTGCACGCCCGGTTCTACATGGCACTGGAGATGTTCTTCAGTCGGGGAAACTCAATGGTGGTGGCCGTCGACCCGGACCCGGCGAAGATCGGCCCGCTGCTGGTACGGACCCGGCCGGGATTCCTGGAGACCCACCCAAACACCTTCGTCGACTGGGAAGTACTGGCCGATGCGCCCGGCGCACCACTGTCCAGTGTGCGCTTCTTCAACGCAGCATTCGACGCAATCCACCCGAGGACGATCAGCCGGATGCTGAATGCATCCAATCGGTCCCGACCACTGTTCTTCCGGTTCTACGGCCAGTCGGAAATCGGTCCGGTATCAGGCTACTGGTACACGCGGCGCAGCGCCCCCAGCGCCATCGGCCAGTGCGTCGGTTTCCCGCTGTTCGGCTTCATCTCGATGCGCATTGTCGGCCCCGACGGTCGCCGACGGCGCGCCGGCCAACCCGGTCATATCGAGGTGCGCGGCCCAAGCCAGATCCTGACCTACCTCGGCGAGGAGAAGCGCTACGCCAGGGAAGTGCACGATGGCTGGTGGCGTATGGGCGATATGGGCTACCTGGATCGATGGGGCCGGCTGTACCTGCGCGACCGGGAGGTCGACCAGATCGAGTCGATGAAAAGCAACCTGGAGATCGAGGACCTCCTCATGTCCCGGCTGGACGAACTGCGCGAAGTGGTGATTGTGGCCGGGGCCCACGGCCAGCCGGTTCCGGTGGTGGCGACGACGGGAGAACAGCCATTGGGCGAGGAGCGTTGGCAGCAGGCGACCCGAGACCTGCCGACGATGGCTCCGGTAGTGCAGTGCCGGTACGAGCAGCTGCCCTACACTGCGACGCGGAAGGTCCGCAGGCGCGAGCTCACCCGCCTGCTGCGAGATGGAGTCATCGTCAACAACCAAGTCGGTGAGTAATCTGAAGCGGCCTGACGATGCGGGGACTCGACGGCGCATGGATTTGCGGCCGTCGAACCGTCGGGCGCTGGCCCTGGCCAGTGAGGTGATTGCCGCCGTCCGGCCAGAACAACTCGGCCTGCCGACGCCGTGCTCGGCATGGACCGTGGGCGACCTGCTGCGCCACATGATCAGTCAGAATAAGCGATTCGCGGCCGCGGCCAGGGGCGAGGAGGCCGACGCAGCCTGCCCGTTGGACGGCGGCGAGCTCGGTGCCGATCCAGCGGCGATCTACCGGGACTCCGCTGACTTGGCCGTCGCGGCGTACCTGGTCGAGGACATCGCCGACCGCCGGATGGTGCTGGAAGAACTGCCGGGACCGCTACCCGCGCTGGTGGCGATCAGCTTCCACTTCACCGATTCCTTGGTGCACGGCTGGGATGTGGCCAGGTCCATCGGGGTACCGTTCCAGCCGCCAGCTGAGCTGTCCAGCGCCGCGCTCGGGATCGCGTCCCGGATCCCCGACGATGCCCGCGGTCCCGGGGGAGCATTCGGCCCGGTCGTCGAGCCTGTTTCCAACGCCAGCGATTTCGATCGGCTGCTGTGTCTGGTCGGTCGTAACCCGTTCTGGGCTACCCCAGTCACCTGAGGTGGCGGGTCGGTCCGCGTCGAATGCTGGATTCCCGCTGACCGAGCACGGAATTTTCACACTTGGACACGCCCTGGTTCTTGTGAACGTCCGTCGGGTATCCAACAATTGTTGTCAAGGCGCTTGCGTCGAACCACGTGTCCTTGTTCGCGACTGAATCAGATCGTCCGAAACGGATGACAGGATCATGCTGGCGGGTTTGTGTTAACTCGCATTTTCGGTATATTTAATTGACCGCTCGCGGGATTTCTTCCGGTTGTGCGAACTTATCAGTGCGCTGGCGCTCGCGTGCGCAAGGAGAGCAAATGATGCAATTTGCGGAATATCCTTCGGCTGTGTCCGGAACCGACCGATTGGCCGCTGCGGTGTCGAAGTGGGCAGAACGCAGTGGCGCGCGAACTGCTGTCTGCGCATTCGACGGAGTCCTCAGTTTCGCTGAACTGGAGGATCGGACGCGGATGCTCACCGGCAAGTTAGCGGCTGAGGGGGTTGGTCCGCAGACCTCCGTCGGGCTGTTCCTGGGCAGATCCCGGCTCGGGCTGCCCGCCCTGCTCGCCGTCTGGTCGCTCGGCGCCACAGCAGTGCTTGTCGACGAGCGGCATCCGGTGGACCGGATCAACTTCATGCTGCGCGACGCCGGCGCACAGCTGCTGCTGGCCGATCAGCTCCCAGCAGGCGCGGCGCCGCGGCGGGTCCGCACGATCAGCTCAGAGGTCACTGGTGCATGGCCGACCGGCCCGGTGACGCCGAATCCGGACGACTGCGCCTACATGGTCTATACCTCAGGCACCACGGGCTGGCCCAAGGGTGTGGAAGTAACTTACCGCAACCTCGGGATCTTCCTCGACGCACTCGCGAGCCTCGAACTCAAGCCGGGCGGCATGGCCATCAACGCGGTCTCCCCCGCGTTCGACGGCTGGCTGTGGTGCACACTGCTGTACCTGCTGCACGGACAGGGCATGGCAGTCATCGACTTCGCGGCCGCAGCAGGCTCCGGCGACCTGTCTGCTCTCGTCGCCGAGCACGAACCGACGACCGTGTGCCTCACCCCGACCCTGGTGTCGGCTCTGGAGCGGATCCCCGCCGCGGATGTGGTCGTGGTAGCCGGCGAGCCCTGCCCGCCGAGCCTGCTCACCCGGCTCTCGCACATCCCTCGCGTGCTCAACGTGTACGGCCCCACCGAGACGACGATCGCTGCCACCTGGGCCGATAGCAGCCATGGCGACGACCCGGCGACCATCGGCCGAGCGCTGCCCGGCTACCTAACCTATGTGCTGGACGAGAACGGCTGGCCGGTCGACCGCGGCACCGAGGGTGAACTGTACGTTGGTGGCCCCGCGGTGGCGCGCGGCTACCGCAACCGTCCCAGTCTGACCGAACAGCGGTTCCTGCCCGATCCGTTCCTGGGCGGCGACGCCCGCATGTACCGCACCGGTGACCTGGTCCGGGAACGACGTGATGGGCAACTGGAGTTCCGTGGCAGGGCCGACGAGCAGGTCAAGGTGCGCGGCTTCCGGGTCGAGGTCGGCGAGCTTGAGAGGACCGCCCTGGGCATCGACGTCGTGCGGGCGGCCGCCGCGTACGTGATGTCCACAGGGGACAGTCTGGGCCTGACCGTGACCACAGCGCCCGGTACGGATGAGGCCGAGTGCACGAAGCAGATCCGCGAACATTGCGCCTCCCGGTTGCCCGACTTCATGGTGCCTTCGGCGGTGGAAGTGGTCAGCGTGCTGCCGGCGTTGCCTACCGGCAAGATCGACCGGGCAGAGCTGGCTCGGACTTCCCGCGTGGTGACCACGGGACGGGCCCCTGGCACCGAACGCGAGCATCAGGTCTGCGAGGTCTGGAGCAACCTGCTGCCGCATCCCGTCCACGACGTCGAGGCGAACTTCTTCGAGCTTGGCGGCCACTCGTTGCTGGCTGCACGTGTGGTCGGAGCCCTGCGCCGGCACACCGGACTGCCAGTGTCGGTGAAGCATCTACTAGCCGAGCCGACCGTCGCCGCTTTGGCCCGTGAGTTGGACCTGCTCGCGCTGGCCCAGTTGGGAGACTCGTGATGGGTGGCTCCTGGCTGGTGCCCTGGCATCCACGCCCCGACAAGCACCCACTGCTGGTATGCGTGCCGCCAGCGGGCGCGGGATGTAGGCAGTTCGGAGCGTGGCAAACCGCGCTGGGCGACGACGTCTCAGTGGTCGGGGTTCAGCTGCCGGGCCGGGAAACCCGATGGGCGGATCCAGAACCGTCCACGATGGGGGAAGCAGTCGGGGCGGTGGTGGCCGAGCTGACCGGCCTAGTCCCCACCGACCACCCGACCATCCTTTTCGGGCACAGTTTCGGCGGGCTGCTTGCCTACGAGGTCGCCAGATCGCTGTGGCGGCAGTGGAGAACCTGGCCGCGTGCCCTCGTGGTGGCGGCGTGCAGGCCGCCCAGGGAGTGGGTCGGCGCGGGCCGCGGCCTGGCCGACGATGAGGGCGAGCTGACCAACCTGCTTGACGCCCGCGGGCTGAGCGCCGAGGACATGGATGAGGACAGCCGGGAGTTGATGCTCGAAGTCCTACGGCAGGACGCCCGGTTGTCGCTCAGCTTCGCCGAACCTGACCAGCCGGTGGTCGACTGCCTGCTGGAGGCGTGGGGTGGTCGGGATGACCTCACCGTCTCGCACGAGCACGTGGCCGGCTGGCGGGACTATGCGGGCGGTGAGTTCCAGGAACGGCTGTTTCCCGGTGGCCACTACTTCTGTCTGGAGACGCCTGGTCCCGCGCTGGAACTGCTGCGCTCGATGGCTTGTCAGTCGCCAATCGACACGAAGGGAAGCACCCAGTGATCGAAGCGCCGATCGTGGACCTCACCGACCCCGAACTGTTCTCCAGCAACAAGTTCTGGGGGGTGCTGGCCTGGTTGCGAGCCAATGACCCGGTGCACTGGCATCCGGACGCTGAGGGTTCCGGTTTCTGGGTCGTCACCCGCTATGACGACGTGACCGCCGTCTATGCCGACGCCGAGTCGTTCAGTTCCCGGTTCGGCATGCGGCTCGGCAGCAATGACGACGCAGTATCCGCGGTGTCACAGCGAATGCTCATAGTGTCCGATCCACCCGACCACACCCACCTCAAGCGAGTGCTGTCCAAAACCTTCGGTGCCACCGAGATGTCCCGGCTGGAAGGACTGGTGCGGGACGTGGTGCGCGAGGTGGTGGCCGACGCCGTTGAGGCGGGCGAGATCGATTTCCTCGATGTGGCCAAGCTGATCCCCAACTACGTGGTGTGTGCGGTGATGGACCTGCCCCGCGAGGACTGGGCCTGGGTCGGCAGGACGACCACCAACGCGTTCGAGGGAGAGGACGAGGAGACCCGCAGCGGCGCTCACTGCGAAATCTTCCTCTACTTCGACGACCTGCTGCGGCAGCGCCGGGGCGGCTCCGGCGAGGACTTCATCAGCCGGGTAGCGCGCGATCGGCGGGCCACCGACGTGCCCGACCAGGACCGGCTGCTCACCGATGAGGAGATCGTCTTCAACTGCAACGGCGTGCTCGCCGGCGCCAACGAGACGACCCGATACTCGACGGCCGGCGGCGTGCTCGCGTTGGCCGAAAATCCCGACCAGTGGCGGACGCTACGCACCGGCGGCGCGGCCGCGATCCCGGACGCCGTCGAGGAGATCTTACGGTGGACGGTGCCGGGCGTGCACGCACTGCGTACCGTAACCCGGCCGGCCACCATCCGCGGCCAGCCGCTCGGAGTCGGCGACCGCATCACCATCTGGAACGTCTCGGCCAACCGGGACGAGGCCGTGTTCACCGACGCCGACAGGTTCGTGGTGGATCGCTCGCCCAATCGCCACATTACTTTCGGCGCCGGTCGCCACCTGTGCCTGGGTGCCCGGCTGGCACGACTGGAGCTCACCGTTTTCCTCAGTGTTCTCCTCGACCGGGTCGAAAAGATCGAACTGTGCGGAGAACCGCAGTACAACGCCTCCAACTTCACGTGGGGACTTCGCAAATTACCAGTACGACTCGTACCGAAATAGAAAGTGCCCTGGGCAGCCTGCAGATCGGAGACAGCAAGTGGACCACAGGCTCAAGAAGGTCGTGATTCTCGGCGGAGGCACTGCGGGATGGATGACTGCCGCGTATCTCAGCAAGGCCCTGCAACGCACGGTGGAGATCACCCTGTTGGAGGCAACCACCATACCGACGATAGGTGTCGGCGAGGCGACGGTGCCGAATCTGCACCGGGTCGTGTTTGACTACCTCGGCATCCCCGAGGACGAGTGGATGCGCGAGTGCAATGCCAGCTTTAAGACGGCGGTCAAATTCATCAACTGGCGCACCCCGGGCGAGGGCAGTCACACCGCCCGCAGATGGCAAGGCCAGCCGGACCATTTCTACCACCCGTTCGGGCTGCTGCCTTCGCAGGAGCAGATCCCGCTGTCGCACTACTGGTCCTACAAGCGACTGCGCGGCGATACGGATGAACCCTTTGACTACGCCTGCTTCCGGGAACCAGCGATCATGGATGCGAAGAAGGCGCCGCGCTCGTTGGACGGCGAGCCGGCCACCCACTACGCGTGGCACTTCGACGCGCAGCTGGTCGCCGACTTCTTGCGCCGCTTCGCCGTTGAAAAGCAGGGTGTCGTGCACGTCCAGGACACCTTGCGGCAGGTCCAGAAGGACGATCGGGGCTTTGTCACGGCGCTGATCACCGAGGGCGGGCGCATCCTCGACGGCGACCTGTTCATCGACTGCTCCGGCTTCCAAGGGCTGCTGATCAATAAAGCCCTCGGCGAACCCTTTATCGATATGAACGACCACCTGCTGTGCGACAGCGCAGTAGCAGCCTCGGTGCCGCACGACGACGAGGCGAACGGCGTCGAACCCTACACCTCGGCGATCGCGATGCCGTCTGGCTGGACCTGGCGCATCCCGCTGCTGGGCAGGTTCGGATCCGGCTACGTGTATTCCAGCAAATTCGCCAGCCAGGACCAGGCCACCGAGGACTTCTGCAAACTGTGGGGCTTGGACCCGGAAACCACGCCATTGAATCAGATCAGGTTCCGGGTCGGTCGTAACCGCCGAGCCTGGGTGAACAATGTCGTGAGCATCGGTCTGGCCTCCTGCTTCCTGGAACCACTGGAGTCAACCGGGATCTACTTCATTTACGCGGCCATCTACCAGCTGGCTAAACACTTCCCGGACCGCCGATTCGACCCGGTGTTGGTGGACCGGTTCAACCACCAGATAGAGACCACTTTCGACGAGACACGCGACTTCCTGCAGGCGCACTTCTATTACTCGCCGCGCACCGACACGCCGTTCTGGCGGGCCAACAAGGAACTGGCGCTGACCGATGGAATCCTTCAGAAGGTGGCCATGTACAAAGCGGGTGTGCCCGTGAACCCGCCGCTGACCGACGAGCGCGGTTATTACGGCAACTTCGAGGCGGAGTTCAACAATTTCTGGACCAACGGTAGCTATTACTGCATTTTCACCGGGATGGGGATGCTGCCCGACCGGCCACTGCCTGCGCTGACTTACAAACCGGAGTCCATCCAGGCCGCGGACCTGCTGTTCGCCAAGGTGAAGCACCAGCAGCAGACGCTGGTCGCGGACTTGCCGTCGAACTACGACCTCCTGCGCCAGCTGCACCACAAGAATTAACCGAACCCGGCCCGAAAATCGGTCTCTTCGAGGTCACGGCAGGCGCAGGTTGATCAGGTACGGCGAAGTGAATGTGGTGTGGTCACCGGATTGCTTGCCGGGCAACGGGAAGAGCCGTGCGGACAGCGGCTTGGCTAGCCGGATGGCGAGAGTAGCCATGTCCAGCAGCAGACCGGAGATGTCGTTGACGGGGGTGTTCCCCGGCAACGGCACGGTGTCCAAGCCGGTTCCGCAGACCGTTGAGTAGGCCAGCAACTGGTGCATCCTGAGGCGACCCTCGGCCCACTCACGCGCCAGTACGGCGTCCTCCATGACCGGTAACATCAGTCCGTTGTAGCCGCATGTCGGCAGGTTCGTGCTGCGCAGGGCCTCGGTGATCGCTCCAACCACCGCGACCGTGCCGGGAGCACCGAACCTGCCGACGAGGCCGAGTTCTACGGCCGCACCGATGCTGGTGTCGACCGACGGTGCCGGTGAGAGGTCGATGCCACCGAATCGCAGCCCGGACTCCTCAGCCAGTCGCTGGCCGAGTCGCACCACTGGGGTCGCTTCGGTGATCATCGCTTCGCGCACTCGCACAGTGATCGACGCAGGGTTGAGGCCATTGCTGTGGGAGAGCGCAGCAGTCACGATTCCGGCTCCCTGCAGGCCGATTGTGAGTGCGTCCGGTCCCTGGTGGTAACTGGCTGGAAAAAATGGGTGGCCGGACGGCACGCAGGCAAGAGCCGCAAACCGGAAGTTGCCTATTCCTGCCTCGGTCCGCCGCGCGATCCGGAGCATCGTGCGGGCCGTCGGCATCACCGCATCGACCAGGATGCCGTGCTGTGCCGTGGCAATCTGGACGGCGCAGTTCAGCGCAGGGAGGTCCGGTATCAGGTCTTCGATCACCGCGATCTGCTCCAGCAGGATATCCCGCCGTGTTGCCCGCACTGGCCCTAACGAGAAGTGGTCGATGCCGAGGCGATCGAGGTCAGCTTGTAAGCGGTGGGCGTAGGAGATCAGCTCGTCGGGTTGGCCCGGGAAGTCGTCAAACACCGGAGGGGTGGTGATGCGGACGGTCTGCACCTCGTAGCCGGCTTGCCGGTAGGCGGCCTCCACCACCCGCAGCCGGGTGGCAGCGTCCGCGAGTCTAGGCCCGGATAGCGGGTGGGGACCCGCGAGTCCCAATGTGATAGTCCGAATCACTGGCCGACCCATGGCCGCTCCCAAACCTTCTCGCCGACTGCATCGGTGCACGTGAGTAGTACTAAACGGGCAATCGCGAAAACCGGAGGAGTCAGCGTTCTTCGAGCTGTGCTGCGAATTCGCTCCACACCCGTGCGTACCCGCGTGCCAGTTTCGCCACCAAGCCCGCGCAGTGGTCGGGCACCATTTCGGCGATCTCTTTGGGTGCCGTCACTTCTACCCGGTGCTGGTCCAACCACCGGAGCAGAAACCGACCCGCCTTTTTGAACCGCAGCGATGGGTCTGCCTTCAGATTGTCCAGGATGGCGGCAAGGTCACCACCACATGTGGGGCCCGGCTTCTCGGTCGTTTCTAGCGGAGCGCAGATCTCCGGCGGTCGGGGTGTGGCCGATGGTTCTTGGGCTCCCTGCCGCTGCAATGTTGGATCCTGGCCTGCACGCATGCGCTGCCGCACGTCATGCACGGTGGAGTGCGACACACCGGCCTCCTTCGCAATGGCGCGGATCGACGCGGTGGGCTTCTCGGCCAGCAGCTTGGCGACCTTCGGTCTGACCGCGGAGCTGCTGGCAGGCCGCGCTCGGCCATCCTTACCCACCCTCGTGGTCGACTGGGCGTCGTGCGAATTTGAACGCCAGCGCAGCTTACCGACCGTCCCTGCGGAGAGACCAGTAACGGTGGCGATCCTCCGGTTCGACCACTGCGGGTGCAACTGAATAATCTGGGCCGCTGCCGTGGTCCGATCAGCACGGGTCAGCGGCAATCCGTGCGCTATGTTCATCTGCACTGCGAGCAGGAAAGCGTCGCCATCCGTCCCGTCATACACCCTTGCTTCAATTTTGTCTTCGCCACGTAGGGTTGCGGCGTGAACCCTGTGCACTCCATCGATGACCCGCCCGGATCGACCGTGTACGATAATGGGCGGTAATCGTTCTTCCGACTCGGCGAGCAGCCTGATGTGCTCATCATTCGCACCGGCTCGCCGTGGCGAACCATCAATCAACAAAGATTTTATCGACAGAATGGCGGTCGGCAGTTCATCCAACCGAATTAGTTGCCATTCGGTCGGCTCGGGGGAATTTTTCTCATGCGAACCTTCGCGGGTCGCCGTGGAACCTTCAGGCATCCTTGTCCTCTCAAGATAGCTTATGGCATTGTCGATTAGCGCCAACCTGCGGATCGACCCAGCGGTGCGATCCGGAACACCCCCAGCCATCGGCAGCATTTCGACTGGGATTCACCTCCTGGATAGGGAGCGGTCTGGCCAAATAACCTAGGGAGCAACGGGCCCGCTCGGGTGCGCATGGTGGTCGTCTTTCGGTCACGCCCACGAAAGCGTCGAAATCGGCGCCCAAGCCTACAACGGAATCGACATTGACAAGCGTGGCTGGACGTCTTTTTTGGGTGCCGCCCTTATGTCCTTTTTATATCGTTTTCTGAAAGGAGTGTAGCCCTAGTAGTGGCGCTGACAATCTACCCATCAGGTGAACCTATTGCGCCAGACGGGGTGCGGCGGAAAAACCCGCGGTACTACTTGTTGAAAAAACCACTAGAACGAGTGTGCCCGTGTCTCGCCGTTTGTCTTGCTGTGATTAACCATCGGTGGTGCATCAATCAGTTGGATCTCTGTTTCTGATCTTGTTCTCGACGACGGTCCGGCCATAGCGCCGCCATCCCGATCACCTGCCGCCGGCGGTACTGGTCCTTGACCTGTGGTGCGGGATCTCCGCTGCGAACACCCACGACAGCGCCGCGCTCAAGCCGTTGGTGTTAGCCATTCCCGCGATCCGGTCCCAGCGAGGGCCACGCCGCTTCAAGCCCGCGAAACTCCACGCGGACAAGGCATGCGGCGTCGGCGAACTCCGTGCATGGCTTCGCAACCCTCCTTCCTCAGGGGTTTCGTCCTGCACTGGTCGGATGGTGGCTGTCACGCGCTCGCAGTACCGGGTTGTCCCGCAGCATCTCGGCTACGAAGAAGGCCAGTTCCAGGGACTGCTGGGTGTTCAGCCGCGGGTCCATGGCGGTGTCGTAGCGTCCGCAGAGGTCGGTGTCGGAGATGCCCTGGGCACCGCCCACGCATTCGGTGACGTCCTCGCCGGTGAGCTCGATGTGTAGCCCGCCTGGGTAGGTCGAAAGGTCCTGGTGGACCTCGAAGAACCCCAGCACCTCGTCGAGGATGTGGTCGAAGTGGCGGGTTTTGTATCCCGTGCTGGACGTGACGGTGTTGCCGTGCATGGGGTCGCACTGCCAGACCACCTTGTGGCCCGACGCCTCGACCCGCTCCACGATGGGCGGAAGCAGGTCACGCACCTTGTCGTTGCCCATCCTCGAAATCAGCGTCAGCCGCCCGGGCTCGTTGCGGGCATCGAGCCGCTCGACGTACTCCACCGCTATGTCGGGCGTGGTGGTGGGGCCAATCTTCACGCCGATCGGGTTCGCGATCCGCTCGGCGAACGCGACGTGCGCGCCGTCGAGTTGGCGGGTGCGGTCACCGATCCACAGGAAGTGACCGGACAGGTCGTAGGCGAGGGGTTTGCCGGTGCTGTGGCCAAATCGCAGCATTGCCCGCTCGTAGTCGAGCACCAGGGCCTCGTGGCTGGCGTAGAGCTCGGTGGTGTGCAGGCTATAGTCATCCACGTCGCACGCAGATATGAACCGCAGCGCGAAGTCGATCTCGGTGGCCATCGACTCGTACCGCTTGCCGGCGGGGGAGTTCAGCACGAACTCCCGGTTCCAGGCGTGCGCTTCGGCCAGGTCGGCCATGCCCGCCTGAGTCAGCGCCCGTACCAGGTTCATGGTCGCGCTCGCGTTGGCGTAGGCCCGCACCAGTCGGTGGGGGTCCGGAACGCGCGCCGCCGCGTTGGCATCCTGGGCATTGATCAAGTCGCCTCGGTAGGAGGGCAGCCCCGAGGAGTCCGTCGGACTCGACCGGGGCTTGCCGTACTGGCCCGCGATCCGGCCGACCTTGACGACGGGCATGCTGGCGCCGTAGGTGAGCACCAACGCCATTTGCAGGAGCGTGCGAAGGTTCGCGCGGATGTGCGGTTCGGTGTTACCCGCGAAGGTTTCCGCGCAGTCGCCACCCTGCAGCAGGAATGCTTCGCCATGGGCAACGGAAGCGAGATTCTTGCGCAATTGTTCGACTTCTCCGGAGACCGTCACTGGAGGAACCTGTTTGAGGAGTTCGCGAACTTCTGCTACGACCGAGGGGTTGGGCCATTCGGGTTGTTGGGCTGCGGGCAGTTCCAGTGCCACATCAATTTCAGCGAGTATTTCCTCCGCCATTTGCGGGTATCGCTCTGCCACGGCGTCATCATCCCACAAGCTCATTGCGCGTCCACCCCAATTCTCCAGGCGGCCATTCCTCGGGCGACTGTCGTACGCAGGCGCGCCTGATCCCCTCGGACATGCCAGTCGACCTGAAACTGTCAGGCCAGCGTGTCCGCCACAAATCAAGATGCAGTGGTGCGGTCTGGGGAGAGGTAAAACGGCAGGTCAGCGTGCCAGCCCTGGATAATGGCACGGCACAGGCTTAGTCGTCCCTGTGCGCTAGCTCCGGGTCGAAGGCTGGCAGGCAGACCGCGATGTACTCGGCGCCATCGGGTGCGGTGTAGCGGATCGTCTCGCCGGCACGGGCAATCACGGCTTGTCCGGCGGCCACCTCCGTCACCTGGCCGCTGTGCTCGACCCGCAGCAGACCACGCAGTACGACCGTGTACTCGTCGAACTCCGGAGTCTGCGCGGGTTCGTCCCAACCAGCAGGCGCGACCATATGTGCCACTGACACCGGCTCGGTCCGGCTGTTCACTCGCCCCACGTACTCGTCGATCACCTTGCCGCCGGGTACCGGGATTCGGGTCGGTGCACTGATTAACTCTGGCATGCCCGGAACATTACTCCGCACAGCGAAATCAGGCGCTCCGGCACAGTACGAGTCCCGCGGTGAAGGGCATCGTGGCGGACCACCTCTGGGAGGAGGCTATCGCTGCATCCGGCTCGCCAGCGGCTGCGGTGACGCTGGCGGGTATCCGCACGATCGGCTCCCGGCGAAGCACGTGCTCGATGCGCAGGTCCGCACGGACCTGGTGCCGGAGCCGTGCGACAAACGAGAGGAAAACTCTGGAGAGACTTTGGGGGATGCAGCGTTACTAATTGAGCTAATTCGACGCTAAGATCACCCGGGTCAGTGACGACAGCCTAGCCAGCCTCATATGATCGGAGGTGCAGAATGCCCGCGCTCAACGCCGCAAAGACCTCGCCAAATGAGGGGGAGCGATCGTTGTCGAACCCGTGGATCGCAGATGTTTGCGCGCGACCGCATCCGATGCGAGGCGATACTGGAGCTGGCCCACCGTAGCTTCATCGCTTATTCACCGTCCACCGGAGAGGGCGTGCCGATGTTGCATCGCGAGTGTGCCTGCTCGGGCACATTTTCACCAACATCGTCGTGCTGCCCGCTGCTCTGTCGGCGGTGACGCCAGGGACATCGTTGTAACCCGCTGGCACCGGAACGGGCATTCCCAGGACAGCACCGGGCGGGGACTCGGCTGTGTGCTGTTTAACTATACCGCAAATTCGGGATTCGCAGCGGCCGTGCCGCCTCGGTGTGGGCGCGTGTCTTTAGCATCGTATCGCGTGTTCGCTACATCTTCCTGCTGTTCGAGTCGGAAGGACTAGCACCATGAATAAAAACAACGCAGAAGTCGGTGCAACCTCACTTCGGAAACCGTCGAACTCTCTCCGACGGACCGATGTACAACCGGCAGAGCCCCGGGGAGATCCACAGATCATGGTGGAGTTTCGGGCGTTGGGTCCACTAGAGGCGGTGGTCGCTGGTCGCCAGGTAGATCTAGGTGCGCCAAAGCAGCGTGCGTTGCTCGCGTTGTTGGTGAGCCGGGTGGGTCAGCCGGTGGCGGTGGATGTGATGCGGGAAGAGTTGTGGACCGGACCTCCGCCGCCGTCGGCGATGACCTCGTTGCAGGCGCTTGTGGCCAAATTACGGCGCGTGTTGGAACCGGACCGGGCTCCGCGGACACCGCCGACCGTATTGCGCACTCACCCTTCGGGTTATCTGCTGGACAGCCGCGTTGTCGACGTCGATGTCCATCAGTTTGGCGAGCGCGCTACTTCGGGGTGGCAGGCGTGGGATCGGGGTGATCCGCGGCAGGCGTTGCGCGAGTTCGAGGCGGGATTGGCATTGTGGCGGGGACCAGCGTATGCGGATATGGCCAATGCTAGCTGTGTGGTGCCGGATGTAGCGCGACTGGAGGAGATGCGGTTATCGGTTGTTGAGGGGCGCTGCGCGGCGTTGCTGGCCATGCGTGCCCATCAGGTCGCGGTGGCCGAATTGGAGGCATTCGTGCAGGCCCATCCGCTGCGCGAATACAGCTGGGAGCTGCTGAGCCTGGGATTGTACCGGGCCGGGCGACAGGCCGACGCACTAGCGGTGTTGCGGACCATCAAGATGAGGCTGGCAGAGGAGTTGGGAATTGACCCCAGGCCAGCGCTGCAGTACCTGGAGCGCAAGATCCTGAATCAGGATCCGGCTCTGGACATGCTTCCGATCCCAGGCGCACCGATCATGCCAATGCTTGACAGACCCACGGCCGCACCGCAGTTCGGCATGACTTCGCCGCGGCTCCAGCCGGTTGAGGACGGCGGCGCCCTGCGACGGTGATCTTGCCGAGTCGTCGATACGGCACCTGGAACAGAGCCGCATCGGAAACTTCGGCAGCTCCACTACTTCGCAGCCCGCCGGAACCGATCGCTACGAGCCGAGCCGAGCCGGGCAACGGCGCTACGGCGACGGCATAACCTGATCGCAGTGGGAAGCCCGCATACGAACTGATATAGGTGGGTTCACACCCCTGCGCCCGCGAACCGAGGTTGGAAGGGCTGGGCCGCCGATGGTTGGCGCCGCATCCGGGAACCAGCGGCTGCGCGGGTAGCAGGGGTGGCGGGTCATTCCCGTCTATGCCCGGGCCAGACCGCGCTCGATGGTGTCGATGATCTGGGGCCGCAGCTGTTCCGGTCGGATGATTGCATCGACGGAACCAACTCGCTGGGCTCGTTGGATGGAATGCACGCTGTCGAACTCGGCGGCGACCTCGCCCAGCTTCTCGGCGCGCACCGATGCTCGCACGTCGGCCAGCTGGGAGGTGAGGTCGGCTCGCTCGGACTGTTCGGCGGAGGCTATGCGGGTTTCCAGTTTTTCCACCCGGGGGTCAGCGGCGGTGCGCGCGTTGACCTCGGCGGCGAAAACTACCGCCGCGGCGGGCGCGCCGCCGAGCACGGAGGCGTACGAGCCATCGATGGCGAGCACGGTCATGTTCGGGTTGAGCGCCTTGGAGAACACGACGAACGCGCCGCCGTGGTAGCGCGAGATGACGCAGAACACGATGGGTCCGCGGAAGTTGACGACGGCTCGGCCGATCTCGGCGCCGTATTCCAGCTGGAGCTTGCGCATCGATTCCGGTGAGCCGTCGAATCCGGACAGGTTCGCCAGTACGACCAGCGGCCGGTTGCCGCTGGCGGCGTTGATGGCGCGGGCGACTTTCTTCGACGAGCGGGGGTGCAGCGTGCCCGCCGTGTAGGTGTCCGGGCCGTCGGTGGGCGGGAACCCGCGCCGTGGCACCGACCGCGACTCGATGCCGAGCAGGCTCACCGGCCGCCCGCCGAGGTGCACATCTTGTACCACGGCGGTGTCCGCTTCGGCCATGCCGGCCCAGCGTTCCAGAACCGGGTGGTCCTGATCGGACAGTGCGCGCATCACGGTGCGGATGTCGAAGGGTTTCTTGCGGTCTGGATTGGCCTCGCGGGAGAAGATTTGTCCGACGATGGTGAACTCGCTGCCGGTGATGGTGTGCGGGTAGTCGGAGATATCCCGGTCGACGGGGTCGGTGGTGCCGACCTGGCGCGGTGCGTGCTCGCCGGGCAGAACGTAGCTGTGGTCGTAATGCGACAGCAGCACGCCGTGCGCGGCCTGCAGGTTCGGCGCCCAGTACTGCGCTTGGCCGTTCGGGCCCATCACCCGGTCGTAGCCGCCGATGCCGAAGTTGTCCTCGGCGGAGACGCCGCCGGAGAAGTCCAGCGACTGCTTGCCGGTGAGCACCATCGCCGAGTCCGGCGTCATCACCAGGATTCCCTTGGTGTGCATGAGCATGGTGGCCTCGGCGTTCCAGTACGGCTGGGCGCCGACGTTGATTCCGGCCACCACGATGTTGATTTCGCCGCCGTCCTGGGTGAAGTGCACGATGCGGCGCAGGGCGGCTGCGATCCAGTCCATGTTCTCGGTGCCGGAGTCCATCGCGATGCGGGCACCCGCCGACAGCGCGTACCACTCCACCGGCACCCGTAGCCGCTGCGCGAGGTCCAGCGCCGCGATGATCCGGGCACATTCCGGTTCGGACAGTGCGCCGAGCGACTTGGTCGGGTCGCCCAGCAGAACCACGCGGGTCATGCCCTCCGGGTACCGCTGGGTCGGTGTGGTCGCGACCCCGGCCACGATGCCGACCTTGTTCAGTCCCTTCGGCCGGTCGACCGGTGCCAGCGCGCCCGCGTCGTCGAGGTCGTGCTCGGTGAACGCCCCGCCCGAACCGGCGATGACGTCGGTGAGCTCGTAGGGGTAAACCGCGCCGCGGCGTCGCGCCCGCAACACCTTCTGGCCGTAGTCGTCCAGCGGGTGGATCAGGTCGGTTGGCGGGTCGGTGACGGTCAGCCGGACCCCGGTTGCGGCGTCGTAGGACGCCCGCACGGCCACCGGGTCCAGCGCGCCGGTGTCCCGGTCGCGTTGGCGGCCGAGGAACAGGACCTCCTCGACCCCGGCGCCAGCGGTGGTCGGCGCCACCCGCTGGACGACGGCGTGCAGCTCCTTGGGTGTGAGGTCGCTGGGCGGCCACACGTAGATGACGATGCGGTTGGTGTCCAGCCGCTTGGTCGCCGAACGTTGCGCCTGCATGTTGCGGATGGCGACCAGGCACGCGTCGAGCGCGCCTTCGGCCGCGGGCAGCGCGAGGATGCGACCCTCGTCATCGTGCAGCGGGGTGAGGTCGCGTACCTGCGCCATCGCGACCAGCCGCTCGTCGGAGGGGTTTGTCGGCGCGACACACCGCAGCAGATAGACGTCCTCGTCGGCGGAGGGCAGCCGGGTGAGCTCGAAACGCTGCAGCCGCTGCAGCTGCAGCCGCCGCGCGATCAGCGGGTGCAGGCCGCGGATCAGCCGGTCCTCGGTCAGGCCGGTCGAGGACGGCCGGAACGTGAAGTGGTGGTGCATAGCTGCGCCGCTGCGCCCGGCGACCGTCGTGGTGACCCGGCGCAGCCCGCGGGGCAGCGCGGCGGCCGACAGTGCCGCACCCAGCTCGGCGGCCATCTCCTCGGCGTCGGTGGGCTGGTCGGCCCAGGTGACGTAGATGTCGGCGACCAACGCGGTCGAGTCCCCTTCCGCCGCAGCCATCCGCGCGACCGTCGCCAGCGCCGCGGACAGATCACCGAAGTCGGCGACGGTTGCCAGCAGCCGCCGGGGCTGGCCGTCGATCTCGTACGCTCCGGTGACCACCGGTCGGCGCCCGATGGACGCGCAGCGCACGCCGGAGAGCGTGTGCTCGCGGTAGTAGCGGCGGCTGAGGACTTCGAGCAGCGGGCCCGTGTCGGCGCCGGGACGGTCGATGCGCTGGCCCAGCAGC
Source organism: Saccharopolyspora antiqui (assembly GCF_052246905.1). NCBI lineage: Bacteria > Bacillati > Actinomycetota > Actinomycetes > Pseudonocardiales > Pseudonocardiaceae > Saccharopolyspora > Saccharopolyspora antiqui. Next base: position 813,248 of record NZ_JBQQBO010000001.1, on the reverse strand, counting down.
CGCACCAGCGGCTCGGGGCTGGCGACCATGTCGGCGATCCGCTCGCCGCGGTCGGCCGCGTCCGGATGGCGGTCGAGGTAGCGCAGGTGGCCGCGCACTCGGGTGTAGACCTCGGCGCGGGCCCGGCGCAGCAACGGCTGGGTGAACCAGCGGAACACCAGACTTCGGGCGAGGTCACCAACAACCGGAAAACGCAGCTGCGTGGCGCGGATCAAATGCTCCAGCGCCCGGGCAACGGTCTGGCGCAAGCCACCGCGCGGCGGTGCCTCGGACAGCCACTGCCGCAACAGGGTGATGATCACCGTGACGTCAGAACCGGCGCGCTGCTGGGCAAGAAAGATCCGGAAGACCGCCTCCTCCAATGCGGGCGTGCGCTCCAGCCCCTCGACCCCGTAGTGGCTCAGCGCGCGGGCCAGGCGCCCCCGAAACGTCTCCGGCAACCCGGCGCGCTCGACATCGAGGCTCTGCAGGTAGGCGTGGAAGTACTCGCGCGGGCTGTGCACCCGCGTTTCGGCCGTGGTCTCCGCAACCTCCGGCTTGTTGCGGCTGAGCTCGCACAGATCGGCGAAAACCTCCAGCAACCCGACCTCGGACGCCAGCGGCCGCTGCGGCAGCTCAGCGCGCGCGGTGCGGTAGTCGGCCAGCGTGCGGCTGTCGTCGCGCGGGTCGACGTCGAAGCCCAGCAGCGCGCCGCGCAGCTCCGCCAGGCCACGCTCGGCGCGGTGCTGCGCGCCACGCCCATCGGCCTCGGCGGGCAGGTCCAGTTCGATGGCGGCCGTCGCGGCAGCGGCGAACTCTTCGCCTTCGTCGTCATCGCCCAGCGGTTCCAAACGCAGCAGCGGCGCGCCGGGCTCGACCTGGCTGCCGACCGAGACCAGCGACTCGGTCAGCCGCGCCCGCCACGGCGCCCGCAGGACGGTCTCCATCTTCATGCTTTCCAACACCAGCACCGGGGCGTCGGCCTCGATCTCGTCCCCGACCACCAACGGGGTCGCCACCACCAATGCCGGGGAGGGCGCCCGCACGACCCCGCCCTCGTCGTGGCTGATCCGGTGGGTCACGCCGTCAACCTCGACCAGGTGGATCGGGCCGTGCATACCGGTCACCAGCCGAAAACGGTGGTCGTTGAGCCGAATCTGCCCGGTGTGGGCGCAGAAGCGCTCCAGCACCGTCTCGACGGTGGCCACCTCATCCCCGGTGCCGAGGCCGAACCCGACGCGGTAGCGGCCCGGACCGGTCTCGGCGACGGCAAGCCGATAACTCACGCCGCGCAGCGTGAGTTTGCTGGGACGGCCAACTTCGTGCTGCACCTGCGGACGCCCGCCGCGCGCGGTGGACAGCAGCCGCTGCACCTCGACCAGCCTCGCATCCTGGTACGCCTCAATGGCCGCGGCGGCCAGCGCGATACCGCTGCGGGCCTGCGAGACCAGGCGACCGTCGGCGCGAACCCGATCGATCCAGCCGGTGTCGGCGCTGCCCGCGATCACCTCCGGCTGCTCCAGCAGATCCAGCAAAAAGCTCTTGTTGGTGGTTCCGCCCTCGATCAGCACCGTGGTCTCGCGGATCGCGTGGCGCAGCCGGGCCAACGCCTCACCACGGTCGCGGCCGTAGGCGATGATCTTAGCGATCATCGAGTCGAAATCCGCAGGGATGCTGTCGCCCTCCCGGACGCCGGTGTCTACCCGAATGCCGGGACCGGCGGGCAGCTCAAGCAGCGCGATCCGTCCGGGCGCGGGCGCGAAGCCGCGGTCCGGATCCTCCGCATTCAGCCGGGCCTCGATGGCATGGCCGAACTCGCTGGGCTCCGCACCCTGCAACCTGCCACCGGCAGCGACCCGCAACTGGGCCTTGACCAGGTCCATGCCGGTCGTGACCTCGGTGACGGGATGCTCGACCTGCAACCGGGTGTTCACCTCAAGAAAGGCGAACATCTTCTCTTCGGGCTGGTAGAGGAACTCCACCGTCGCCGCGCCGCAGTAGCCAACGACGACTACCAGCCGCTGCGCCGATGCCTTCAGCTCGGCGGCCTGCTCGGCCGACAGCACCGGCGAGCACGACTCCTCGATGATCTTCTGGTTGCGCCGCTGCACCGAGCAATCCCGCACTCCCAGCGCCCACGCCCCGCCCTGTCCGTCGGCGATCACCTGCACTTCCACGTGTCGGGCACCGGTTACCAAGCGCTCCAGAAACACCTCACCGCTGCCAAACGCGCGTTCGGCCTCCGGGACCGTCCGCGCGTGGGCCTCGGCGAGCTCCTCCGCACCGGTGACAACCCGGATGCCGCGACCACCCCCGCCCGCGCTCGCTTTGAGCATCAACGGGTAGCCAATCCGCTCGGCTGCCCGCCGCGCCGCATCGAGGTCCGCCACGGGGCCGCGACTCCACGGCGCGACCGGCACACCGACCTGCTCAGCGAGCAACTTGGCCCCGATCTTGTTGCCCAGCCTGCGCATCGCCTCAGCATCCGGCCCGATGAACCGCACACCCAACTTCGCGCACAACTCGGCGAACGCCGGATCCTCGGCCACGAAGCCCCAGCCAACCCACGCGGCATCGGCACCGGTCTCGACCAAGGCCCGCTCTAACACGGCCAGATCAAGATAGGGCCGCGCCGAGGCGGGACCGAGGCAGTAGGCCACATCTGCCTCCCGCACGAATGTGGCCGTGGCATCCACGTCGGTGTGCAAAGCCACCGTTTCGATCCGTGGGCCACCCTCAGCGTTGAGCTCACCGACAGCGTGGAGCAGCCGCATCGCGGCCTCTCCCCGGTTGACGATCGCGACACGACCAAACACCGGAATCGAGCCTCACAAAGTCGACGACGGACGAACGACGATGGCGGCACCATGGCCGCCATACCTGAGTCGTTCGAGAGCGGTAGCAGTCGGGATGTTGCTGCCCCGGCGGCGTTTCACGGGGACGCTGGATGCGCCGGTCGAATGTCGGCGCTGCGTCAAACCTGGTGTTCAGCTGACCGCGGTTTACGCCGGGTCCGTCATGTTCTCGCCGAGCTTGCGAGACAGCTCGGTCCGCCGCACCTTCAGCGTGCCGGTCCGAGGCAGCTCGGCAAACGGGATCTGGACCGGGGCGGCCAAGTGGGGGAACTCGGCGACGGCCTCGCGCCAGCGGTCTCGGTCCAGCGGTTTGTCCTCGTGGGTGCAGATCACCGGGATCGGCTCGGAATTCGGACCCGACACCACGACGAGCTCGCTCAGCTCTCGCAGCCTGCCCAACACCAGATCCTCGATCTCAAGGCTGCTGGTTACTCCGGGGATGACGTCCACCTCCCGGTCGAGCATGTGCAGGCAGCCACGCCAGGTGAAGTAACCGACGTCCCCGGTGCGCCACCAGCCGCCGTTCAGGTTGGCGTCGTAGCGCTCCTGCTCGCCGAAATAGGCTTTCGCGATGCCCGGCCACTTGACCTCGATGAAGCCCGGATTTTTCTTGGACGGCCGCTTACCGCCCCGGCTGACCACCCGAACCCTCGCGCTGCCCGGCAGTGCGAAACCAACGCAGCGCCCGTCGGTTCGGTGGGCGGTCTTGCGGAAGTAAGGTCGGCCGACTGCCGGACCGACCTCGCTCTGCCCGTAGATCTGGAAGAACAGCGGTGCGCGCCGCGCGGAGGAGTTGAGCAGCCGACTCATCGTTCCCGGGTGAATCGCGTCGAACGTGCTGCTGAAGTACTTCACTGACGCGAACGGCTTTCGCGGATCGTCGGTAAGCCCCTCCCATTCCATCAACGAGTTGGGAAGCACCTCGATGAGTCCTGGCCGGTTCTTCAGGAAGAACGTGGCGACCTTGTCCGGAGCGGACTCTCGCATGAGCAGAACCGGCATTCCCTGCAACAGGCACAAAGCCATCGCCGCGTACAGGCGAGAATGCACGAAGGGGATGCTGATCGCGACGGTCTCCCGTTTCCTCATCAAGGACAGGAGGAACAATTGTGGCCGCAGCCGGGCACGCTGGGTCCGCGGCGTGTGCACGATGAGCTTGGGCAGCCCGGTGGTGCCGGACGTGTGGGTGATGATCGCGGGCTCGTCCAATCCCTGGAGCACCGGTTGAACCCGCGGAGACCCGGCGAACTCGGTGAGCGATGCCGCACCTGGCCTGCTCCCAGCAACGATAATCACCCGATTCGTGAGGTCTGCCAGCGGCACGTCGGCCAGCACGTCAAGCTTGTGCACGTCAGTTAGCAGGTGCGGCTGCTCCAGCCGACCAAGCAGTGCACCGACGGTCGCGGCATCCAAGGCGGGCGACAGCATCACGGGGACTGCTCCGACGCGCGCCGCCGCGGAAGCGAGCACCCACACATCGAAGTTGGCGACTTTGTGGATCGCGATGCGTTCTCCGGGCCGAACCCCAGCCGCCCACAGTCGGCCAGCCAGGTCGTCCACGTGCTCGGCGAGCTCGGCCACCGTCAGACGCCGTCCCGCCTGGGGGAGGGCGTCCAGATCGTGATCAAGAGTGAGCGGCATCGAACCGTTCTTGTCCGCGGCCGTTTCCGGCAGGACGCCGAGATAAAGACCGCGCTTCCGCATCGAGTTGTTGACCGCGAGGCCCTTCATCGAGACAAGCTCCTTCTCCGTTGTTCGACGGAATTTGTGCGGTCGCTGGCTCGGCGGCGCACGAGGACATGAGCAAGGTGCGGCGAGGTGATTTCTGCCGGTTCAGAATCGACCAGCGCAGCGGTTGCTCCGACGCCGATCCGGATCGGGCATGGTGGTGTTCCTCTGCCGCTGGTGTGTGTCCAGTGTTGGTTGGTCGGCTTGGTTGGGGCTGTTGGGCGGGTTGGTGTTGGCTTGGTGGTTTGTTGGTGGGGGTGGGTGCCAAGTGGGCGCCAAGTGGGTGGCAAGTGGGGCGGAGTGGGGTGTGTGCGAGGGGTTTGTGTTGTGGCGGTTGTGGGTGGGTTTTTGGTTGACGAGGGTTGATGCTGGTTTTGGCTACGTTGTGCAGGCCGTCGGTGAGTGTGCCGGAATATGTTGTGACGTTGGATGAAACGTTGGATTTCGTGCGGCGGTCGCATGCGGGTAAATCGCAGCTTCCGTTGGCACTTCGGTTGATTCGGAATACCGGGGCGGCGAGGTGCTCGTGACGCTGACCGAGCCAGAGCCACGGACGGCAGTGGCCACCCACTGTCCATACTGCGCACTGCAATGCGGCATGAGCGTCACCGCGGGCGGGGGAGCGGGGGCGGAGGTCGCGCCGCGGCAGTTCCCGACCAACGCGGGTGGCCTGTGCCAGAAGGGCTGGACCGCGGGCTCGCTACTCACCTCGCCGGCCCGCCTGACCACGCCGCTGGTCCGCCTTGACGGCGAGCTGCGCCCGGCGAGCTGGGACGCCGCGCTCGGCCTCATCGCGGGCAAGCTCACCGAAATCCAGGCCAGGCACGGCAAGGATGCCGCCGCGGTGTTCGGCGGTGGTGGCTTGACCAACGAGAAGTCCTACCTGCTGGGCAAGTTCGCTCGGGTCGCGCTCGGCACGTCGCAGGTCGACTACAACGGTCGGTTCTGCATGTCCTCGGCCGCTGCGGCGGGGAACCGGGCGTTCGGCCTCGACCGCGGGCTGCCGTTCCCGCTCACCGATCTCGCCGACGCGGACGTCGTGCTGCTGGTCGGCGCGAACCCCGCGGAGACGATGCCGCCGTTGGTCAAACACCTTGAGCAGGCCAGGAGCCTTGGCGGCCTGATCGTCGCCGATCCGCGACGCACCCCGACCGCCGCGCGGGCCAACCTGCACCTCACGCCGTCCCCAGGTAAGGATCTCGCGCTGGCACTGGGAATCCTGCACGCCCTGGTCACCGAGATCGGTGTCGATCAGTCGTACATAGATGAGCGGACGCGCGGATTCTCCGCGGTGTGGCGGATCGCGTCCCGGTGGTGGCCGGAGCGAGCGGAGCGGGTGACCGGCGTGTCCGCCGCCGACCAGTGCACGGTGGCCGCGAAGCTGGCGAATGCCCGCAACGCCTACATTCTCACCGCGCGCGGCGCAGAGCAGCACGCCACCGGCGTGGATACGGTCAGCGCGTGGATCAACCTGGCGCTGGCGCTGGGACTTCCCGGAAAGCCTGGCTCCGGGTTCGGCTGCCTGACCGGGCAGGGCAACGGCCAGGGCGGCCGCGAGCACGGCCAGAAAGCCGACCAGCTACCCGGTTACCGCAAGATCGACGACCCGGCCGCCCGCGAGCACGTGGCTCGGGTCTGGGGTGTCGATCCCGCCGAGATTCCCGGTCCCGGCCGGTCCGCGTACGAACTGCTGGACGCGCTGGGCACTGCGGACGGGCCGCGCGCACTCCTGGTGTTCGGCAGCAATCCGGTGGTCTCCGCGCCCCACTCCGCGCGCATCGCGGACCTGATGTCCACAGTAGAGCTCCTGGTGTGTGCGGATCTCGTGCTCTCCGAGACCTCGGCACTCGCCGACGTGGTGCTGCCGGTGACCCAGTGGGCGGAAGAGGACGGCACGATGACCAACCTGGAAGGCCGGGTCCTGCTGCGCAAGCGCGCCTTCGACCCGCCGCCCGGCGTGCGCACCGACCTCGATGTGCTGGCTGGCCTGGCCACCCGGCTCGGCCAGCCCGCGGAGCGCTTCCCGACCGACGCGGAGACCGTGTTCGCGGAGTTGTGCGCCGCGTCGAAGGGCGGCGTCGCGGACTACTCGGGGATCAGCTACGACCGGCTGCGCGCCGGTGAAGCGCTCTACTGGCCGGTGCCGGAGGCCACCCATCCCGGCACGCCGAGGATGTTCCTCGACCGGTTCGCGCACCCGGACGGCAAAGCCCGGTTCGTGCCGGTCGAGTACACCGGTCCCGCCGAGCCCCCGGATACCGAGTTTCCCTTGCAAGCAACCACCGGACGCGTGCTGCAGCACTACCAGTCAGGTGCGCAGACCCGGCTGGTGGATGAGCTGACCGAGGCGGTGCCGGAGGCATTCGTGGAGGTCCACCCGGACACCGCGGCTCGCGCCGGGCTCGCCGACGGCGACTGGGCGCGGATCGCGTCGCGTCGCGGCGAGACCATCGCGCGGGTGCGGTGCGTGCCGTCGATGGGGATCGATCTGGTCTTCCTGCCGTTCCACTTTCCCGGTGCGCAGCGGGCGAACCTGCTCACCAACCCGGCACTGGACCCGACCAGCGGGATGCCCGAGTTCAAGGTCTGCGCGGTCAAACTGTCTATAGTGGATGGTGCGTGATGACCCCCCGGCATGTGGTGGTGCTCGGGTACGGGATGGCGGGTGCCCGGCTCGCGGAGGAGATCCGCCGCCGAGACCCGGACGGTGCGCGGGTCGCGCTCACCGTGATCGGAGAAGAGCCGCACCACGCCTACAACCGCGTCCTGCTCTCCGCTCTGCTGGCCGGAACCATGCGGCCGGACGCAGTCCGACTGCACGACGCGGACTGGGCCGGGGAGCACGGCGTCACCTTGCGGCTCGGCGTTGCCGCCACGCGCATCGACCGGGCGGCGCGCCGGGTCAAGCTCGCGGACGGTTCGACCGTCGGTTACGACTCGCTGGTGCTGGCCACCGGCAGCAAGCCGATCCTGCCGCCGATCGAAGGGCTGCTCGGCGAGGATGGGCTTCCCGCCGACGGTGTGGTGGCGTTCCGCAGCCTGGACGACTGCGAGCGCATCCTCGGCATGGCCCGGATCGGCGCTCCGGTAGCGGTGATCGGGGGCGGGCTGCTCGGGCTCGAAGCGGCCCACGGGCTCGCGCGCAGGGGCAACTCGGTCACCGTCGTGCACCAGGTCGGGCACCTGATGGAGCGCCAGCTCGACCGCGAGGGCGGCCGGGTGCTCGCCCGCGCGCTCGGCGAGCTGGGCGTCGAGTTCCGCCTCGGTTCGACCGCGGTGCGCTACCTGCCCGGCGACGGGCTGAAGCTGGACGACGACAGCCATGTGGACGCCGATCTCGTGGTCGTCACCGCCGGGGTGCGGGCCCAGACCGGCCTGGCCGCAGCGGCCGAGATCGCGGTGGACCGCGGTGTGCTCGTGGACGACGCGCTGCGCACCAGCGACGGCCGGGTGCACGCCATCGGCGACTGCGCGCAGCACCCCGGCACGGTGTCCGGCCTGGTGCAGCCGGCATGGGAGCAAGCCGACGTCCTCGCCGATCTGCTGACCGGGACCAGGACCGCGGCGCGGTACCGGGGCACCCCGGTGCTGACCCGGTTGAAGACCAAGGAGATCGACCTCGCATCCCTCGGCGAGGCGCTCACCGAGGTCACCGACGACACCGCCGAGGTGCTCAGCCTCAGCGACCCCAAGCGCGGGCGCTACGCGAAGCTGGTGCTCCGCGACGACCGCGTCACCGGGGCGATCCTGCTTGGCTGGCCGAACGCCGCCGCGACCATAACCCAGCTCTACGACCGCGGGATCCCGGTCCCCGAAGACCGGCTCGGCCTGCTGCTCGGCAGGACCACGCCCAGCGGCGCCGCGAGCAGCCCAGCCGAGCAGCCCGCGTCGGCCAAGGTCTGCCAGTGCAACTCGGTGACCAAGGGACGCCTGATCGAGGCGTTCCGCGATGGCGCGACGACGGTGTCCGAACTGGCCACCGCGACCAGAGCCACCACCGGCTGCGGCGGATGTACCGACGCCGTTCGTGGGATCGCCGACTGGCTCGCAAGCACGGCGTGACAGCACCCGGAGAGGATTCGAGATGGCCACGAACCCGAGTACCGAAGAGTCGAGCAAGAAGAAATGGATTGACCACTGGGAACCCGAGGACGAAGATTTCTGGGAGAACACCGGGAAGAAGATCGCGAACCGGAACCTGGTGTTCTCGATCTTCGCCGAGCACATCGGGTTCTCGATATGGACACTGTGGTCGGTCCTGGTGCTGTTCATGGGCCCGGCCTACGAGTTCTCGGCCGCGGACAAGTTCCTGCTGGTATCCACGCCGACGCTGGTCGGTTCGATACTCCGGCTGCCCTACACGCTGGCCGTGGCGAGGTTCGGTGGCCGCAACTGGACGATCATCAGCGCTGGCCTGCTGCTGGTGCCGACCATCCTGGCCGCGATCGTGATGCGGCCCGGCGTCCCGTTCTGGGTTTTCTTGCTGGTGGCCGCGGTCGGCGGCGTCGGGGGCGGGAATTTCGCGTCCTCCATGACCAACATCAACACCTTCTACCCGGAACGCCGCAAGGGCTGGGCACTTGGGCTCAATGCCGGTGGCGGCAACCTCGGCGTCGCGGTCATCCAGCTCGTTGGGTTGCTGATGCTGAGCATCGCGGGCGCGGCGGCCCCGCGGCTGGTGCTGTGGGTCTACATCCCGCTGATCGTGCTGGCTTGCCTCGGCGCCGTGCTGTACATGGACAACATCTCCAGCGTGCGCAACGACCGCGGCGCGATGCGCGAGGTGATCATGCAACGGCAGGCATGGGTGATGTCGTTCCTCTACATCGGAACGTTCGGCTCGTTCATCGGGTACAGCTTCGCCTTCGGCCTGGTGTTGCAGAACCAGTTCCACCGCACCCCGGTGCAGGCCGCCGCGGTGACCTTCCTCGGGCCGTTGCTCGGTTCGCTGTCCCGGCCGCTCGGCGGGAAGCTCGCCGACACGATCGGCGGGGCGAAGGTCACCCTGGTCACCTTCCTGCTGATGGCCGCTGGCACCGGGCTGACTCTCGTCGCGTCGAGCATGAAGTCGCTTTCGCTGTACACAGCCGGTTTCGTCGTGTTGTTCGTGTTGTCCGGGATCGGCAACGGCTCCACGTACAAGATGATCCCGGCGATCTTCCGCACCAAGGCGGCGCTGGCCATCGCCGAAGGGGCGCCGGAACAACCGGAAGTGCTGAAGGCACGGCGGCTAACCGGTGCGCTGATCGGCGTCGCCGGTGCGGTCGGCGCGCTCGGCGGGTTGTTCATAAACCTGGCGTTGCGCGCTTCCTTCCAGAGCTTCGGCTCCGGGGATGTGGCCTGCTACGCCTTCCTCGCGTTCTACCTGGTCTGCGGTGTGACTACCTGGGCGGTGTACCTGCGGGGCGAGTTCGCCCGGTCGTCCGAGCAGTTCACGCTGGTCCGCGCTGGCGTGTGACCCCACAGGACTTGACTGGCACTGTTCGGCGGGTTGGCGGCTCATGTCCAAGGCCGGAGCTTCTCCGGGTTCCGTACTGCCCAGATGTGCTTGATCCGGTCGCCTGCCACGTCGAACGCCAGCACCGTCACGGTGACGCCCTCTTGCTGAACCACCAGACCGGGCTGACCGTTGACGGTACGCTCCAGGATCGTCAGGTCGGGTGTCCTGCCCGCGATTTCGACGAAGGCGCGCGCGACCTGCTCGCTGCCTTCGACGGGGCGGAGCTCGGCGCTGGCGAGGCCGCCGCCGTCCGCGATCGTCGTGACGTCCGGGTCGAGGAGGCCGATGAGGGCGTCGATGTCCTTGGCCTCCCATGCCTGCTTGAAGTCCCTGACGAGGTCGGTGCGCTGGACTGCCGGAGTCGCGGGAACCTGCGGCGCACGAATGCGGCGGCGGGCCGACGAGGCCAGCTGGCGACATGCCGCTGGCGTACGGCCGACGATCTCGGCGATGTCGGCGAAGGAGTAGCGAAAGACATCGTGCAGGATGAACGCCACGCGCTCGGCCGGGGTCATCGCTTCGAGCACGACGAGGAAGGCCATGTTGATCGACTCGTCGAGGGTGACCCGGTCGGCCGGGTCGACGGTGTTGCCGCCCGACCGCCCGTTGATCCACTCCGTGCGGTCGGGCAGCGGCTCCGGGATCCATTCACCCACGTACCTCTCCCGCCGGGCCCGGGCCGAACCGAGCAGGTCGAGGCAGATGCGGCTGGCGACCGTCGTCAGCCAGCCGCCGGGGGAGTCGATGGCGTCCTGCTGCTGCGGGGTCAGGGCGTACCAGCGGGCGTAGGTCTCCTGCACGACATCCTCAGCATCGGCCAGGGAGCCGAGGAGCCGGTACGCGAGATTGATCAGGTGACGCCGCTCGCTCATGATCGCGGTCAGGCCCGGATCGAGCCGACCGTCTCCTGGCTCGCGTTGCGTGGTCATGGTGTCGCCAACTCCCTTGGTCACGCCTCCCTCACCAGTTCGACGAGACAACGCGGCGAACTGTGAGGTCGGCGCGTCACCTCACAAAGCGAGGGATTGCGTCGTCGTACTGGTGGAGATCCGCTTCGCCCCTGGTCGGGATGCGAATCGCCATGGCCGCAACCGCCGCACCGGCGCTGCCCAGCCCACTCGTCCGACCGTCCCCTCCGGCACTGCGAAGGAAGAAAACTGATCATGGATTCCGTGAACGTCGCGATCATCTACTACAGCGCTACCGGCACCGTGCACGCCCTGGCGCAAGCCGCCGCCGAGGGCGCGGCAAAGACCGGCGCACAGGTGCGACTGCGCAAGGTCGCCGAAACGGCCCCACCGGAGGCGATCAGTGCCAACCCCGCTTGGGGCCAGCACATAGAAGAAACCGCCGACGTCGCCCAGGCAAGCCACGACGACCTGGAGTGGGCCGACGCGGTGCTGTTCGGCACCCCCACCCGCTTCGGCAACCCGACCAGCCAGCTCAGGGCGTTCATCGACACCACCGGCCCCCTGTGGTTCGCGGGCAAGCTCGCCGACAAGGTGTACTCGGCTTTCACCGCCAGCAACACCGCCCATGGCGGACAGGAGTCCACCCTCTTGGCGCTGGCGAACACGTTCTACCACTGGGGCGGCATCATCGTGCCGCCCGGCTACACCGACCCCGTCCAGTTCAAGTCAGGCAATCCGTACGGTACCTCCCACGTGAGCGGCGATGGAGAGCCCAGCGACGTGGCCTTGGAAGCAGCCAGTTACCAGGCCCGGCGCGCCGTCGGCACCGCAGCGGCACTCAAGGCTGGCCGCGCCGCCTAGGGTCTGTTGCGGCGGCGGCCCCGGCATGTGCGCCGGGGCCGCCACACTTTCCATCCGCGCTGCGAGCTTGCTACCGGGCGAAGACCAATGTGGCTGGCGAAGATGTCGGCTGGAACGAGATGTCTTCGAAACCCGCCTTGGCGAGCCAGGCGTGGTAATCGGCTCGCCGCCAAGTTCCGCCCTGCTTGCTTTTGAGCAGCATCTCCGAGGCGAAGAGCAGTGCGAAGGGTGGGCCGCTTCGGTCGTCGTCGACGATGTAGTCGTTGATGACCAACGTGCCGCCGGGTTTGAGGGCCGCCCGGAGTTTGGTGAAGATCGCTATGTTGTCCTCCGGCCCCTCCTGGTGGGCGATGTGGGAGTACACCGCGATGTCGTAAGCGGCGGCGCCAAAGTCGGCGGTGTGGAAATCACCGTCGATGCAGGTAAATCGGTCAGCCACGCCTCGCTCGGCCACAAGCCGACGGGCGATCGCGTTAATCGGTCCCCAGTCGAGCTGAGTCGCGCGGGCGGCCGGGTTGAGCCCGAGCCAGGTGGCCGAGTAGATGCCTGATCCACCGCCTACGTCGAGGATCGAGATCTCTCCAGCCGCTGCCAGTCGCAGCAGGTCGGCGGCGATCGTCGCCACCGGAACAGACTGCGCGGCGATGGCCTGGACCACATTCTCCCAATGGGGGTTGTCGGCCACCTCCACCGTTGCGTCCGTCACCGGCCCCCCGGTGCGGACTACATCAGGCAGGTCCGCCAAGCTGCCCATCTGGGCCTGCTTGAGTTTGGCGAAGTTGCTCAAGCAGGCGGGCTGGCCTTCGACCAGGAAGGCGGCTGCTTCGGCGGCATTGCGGTAACTGCCGTCCCGCAGCTCGACCAAGCCCAGGCTGACGAGCCCGTCGAGGAGGGTTTGCGCGCCCCGCTCGGAGATCCCGGCTTGGGCAGCCAGTTGGTCGGCGGTGTCCGCGCCGGCGTCGAGGTGATTGAACAGCGAGTGGCTCGCCGCTGCGCCGAGGATGCCGGTGGCCCAGTAGCCGTTGATGAGCCGCAGAATCCGATCCGGCGTCGGTTGGCTGTTTTGCATGCTGCCCTTCCTAGGTCCGCTGTGGACGCGCGTGGGTCCGGAGCGTGCTACGCAGGGTTTCCGCGACCCGTTCGACCTGGTTCATGCTGAGCTCGGCGTGCATGGGGATGGCGAGAGTGCGCTGAAAGAGGTCCGCCGAGACCGGGCACGACTGCTTCGTCCCGTACACCGGCTGCAGGTGGCACGCCCATGTACCGTGCCCGCAGCCGATGCCCTGAGCACGGAGGTCGGCGGCGACGCCCGCACGGTCGACGCTCGGATCCAACGTCACCTGGTAGGACTGCCACGCGTGGGTGCGGTCCGGCGGCACGTGCGGCAGCGTGATGAGTTCTTCGTCGGCGAGCAATTCGCGGTAGCGCGCTGCGCACGCGTTCCGCCGGTCCAGCAGCTCATCGATCCGGCCCAACTGCACCTGCAGGATCGCGGCGGCAATGTCGGACAGCTTGAAGTTGTAGCCGATTTTGGTGAACTCCGGGATCGGCAGGCCGATGACCCGTGCCTGACCGAAGATCGGTTCAATACCGAAGGACGACCGCAGCCGCGCATCGTCCGCGAGTGCTGGATCGGCAGTGAGCAAAGCCCCGCCCTCACCACTTGTGATTCCCTTGCGTCCGTGGAAGGACAAGCAGGCTACCGGTGCCAGCGTGCCAGCCTGGCGGCCCTGGTACGTGGCGCCAACTGCGCATGCGGCGTCCTCGACGAGAAACAGTCCGTGGCGGTCTGTGATCGACTTCAGCTCCGCGTAGTCGGCGGGCAGACCGACCGTGTCCACCGCGATCACACCCACGGTTCGCGGACCGACCAAGTCCGCCACCGCCTGCGGGTCCACGGTGCCGGTATCGGCACGCACGTCAGCGAAGACGGGGACCGCGTCGACGTAGCGCACCGCGTGGGCAGGAGCCGGGAAGGTGTAGTCGGCGACGATCACTTCGTCGCCTGGCTCGACGCCGAGCGCCAGCATGGCCAGGTGCAGCGCGGCGCCGCAATTGCTCAACGCGACCGCGCCAGCAACCCCATAACGTTTGGCCAGCTCCATCTCCAGTGCCGGTCCCCTCGGGCCCTGACCGGCTGGCCAGCCTGAGGCGAACACCTCCGCGACGGCTGCCAGTTCCTTCTCCCCCAAACTTGCGTGAACCAGGGGAACATTGTCCAGTGTGGTCACCGCTACGCTCCACGTTCCGTTTCTCGATAGGAATTCAGGGGAGTAGGTGGTGTGTGGTGGAGTGGTGTGAGTTGGTTGATGTCGTAGCGGTCGCGGAGTTGTTGGATGGCGTGGGGGTCGATGGTTCGGCCGGTTGAGAAGATTTCGACGATTTCTTCGAAGTAGTGTTCGTGATCGGGTGCTGGGTAGCTTTGGAAGAGCATGCGGGTGGGTGTGGTGGTGGGGTTGGTGAAGGCGTGGGGACATCCGGGGGGGACGAACATGCAGCTGCCGGGGCCGGCGCGCAGTGGTCGGTCTCCGTTGGGGGATTCCCAGTCTTGCCATCGTGCGGGGTTTTGCGTGGTGGGTTCGAAGGCGAAGAGGTCGAGCTCGCCGTCGAGGACGTAGAAGAATTCTTGGGAGTTTTGGTGGATGTGGGCTCCCACGTCGAAACCGGGGGGCACGACGACTTCGAAGCATGAGGCGAAGGCGCCTTGTGCTCCAGTGACTTTGAACGTGACTTCCTGTGCTTTGGTGATCAGTTTCCGGCCCTGGCCGGGTGGGACGACCACACCGTCCATACGATGGTCTCCTCGTGTGTTGGTACGACGTTCTCGTTCACGGCAGGGCCGTGACGTTCTTGCTCACGGCACGGCGATTCGTGCCGCGGTCCTGTCGTCGGTGGTGTGTGGTGTGTCAGTGGTCCAGGTGCCGACTGCCATTTCGGCGGTGATGCCGGGGCCGAAACCGGCGATGACGCCGGGGGCGCCGGGCGTGGTGGTGTCTTCGTCGAAGAGTGCGCGGAGTGCTTCGAGCACGACTGCGCTGGCGATGTTTCCGTATTCGGTCAGGGTCGCTCGACTGTGGCGGAAGGCGTGTTCGTCGACGCCGAGGAACTTGCTCAAGTCGTCCAAGATCCGTGGGCCACCGGCGTGGATGATGTAGAAGCCGAGGTTGGCGATGTCCCAGCCGTGGTCGGCGGCCAGCTCCCGCAGCACAGGTGCCAGTGGTTCCATCGTGCCCGGCACCCGCCGGTCGAGCTGGAAGTGGAAGCCGGTGGACCGCACCGCGTAGGAGATCCATTCCTCGGTGTGGGGAATGAGATACGAGGCATTGCGTTCCAGCACCATGCCCTCACCGCCGCGGCCCCGTACCACCGCGGCCGCGACCGCGTCGCCGAACAACCCGTCCGACAGCAGCGACCCCACTCCGTCGTCGTCCGGTTGGTAGCACAGCGAGCACAGCTCGCAGGAGACGATCAGCACGTTGCCTTCGGGGTAGGCCGTGCAAAAGTCATGGGCGCGATTGATCGCCGCCCCACCGGCGGCGCACCCCAGCTGGGCGATCGGGATCTGCACCACATCCGACCGGAACCCCATCGTGTTGATCAGCCACGCCGTCAACGACGGCATCAGAAAACCGGTACACGAGACATAAATAATCGCGTCGATATCTTGTGTTGTCACACCGGCATTCCCCAGGGCCCGCTCGATCACCTCCGGGCACCGCTTCTTCGACTCCACCTCGTAGATGCGGTTACGCTCCGCAAAACCCGGATGACGCAACGTCTCCTCAATCGGCTGCACAATATGCCGCTTCCGGACCCCGGTGTTACGAATCAACCGAAGCGCCAACGGCAACTGCGACTTGCCCGCATGCAACCGCTCCGCGAAATCCAACGTCTCGTCCATCGTCACAACATATTCCGGCACACTAACCGACGGCTTACACAACGTAGCCATAACCAGCATCTACCTTCTGTAGAAACTCCACCCGACTCCCCAACAGGCCAACGCAGCCACCCCCCAGCCTCACCCACCCCACTTGCCACCGACTTGGCACCCAACTGCCAACAAACCCGCGACAGCATCCGCACCACGCAACCGCAAACCACCAAGTCCACGCCAACCGACCAAACAGTCCCAGCCAAGTCCGGTGCCCGATGCTGCTCGGCGCATGGAGCAGCGGCAAAGGGACACCGCCATGACTGATCATGACTGAGGTAGCTAGGGCTCATCCGGAAGACTCGCTTCCAAGTCGCGGGAGGGAAGGGATGGTGCCGATCCGTTCGATCAATACGGCTGCGTCAGACCCAGGATCACCGAGCGGGGTTAACCCCGCGCCGCTGACTTTCCCCTGCAACGCTCAACCTGGCCTCGCGGTAGCCATGTTGGCCACACCGGAACTGGCGACCGAATGTTCCTCATCGAGGTGGGCATCGGCTTCATCTGGTGCGCCGCGGTAGTCGAGACAACCAACCCGAAGGGACTAGTGCATGACCGCAGAAGCTACACTCGCGCGATTTCGTGAATATATGGTGGGCCCCGCGCGATTCATGAACCTGCTGTCCTGTTTCGAACTCGGCATCATCGACAAGCTTCGGGAAAACCCCGGCATGACCGCGGTCGAGATCGGTGACGCCGTCGGCGCCAAACCGGATGCCGTGGAGCAGCTTCTGCATCTGCTGGTCAAGGAGAGTTTCGTCTCCTACGACGCAGGGTCCGGCGGCTACTCCCTCGACGCGCTCGCGGGCGTCGCGAAGGCCGATATCGAGCGAGTGCTCACCTTCATGGACCTGGTCAAGGTCACCATGCTCAGGCAGTTGTTCTATCTTTCGGACAGCGTGCGGACCGGCACGGTCGTCGGCCTCAAAGAGCTCTACGGATTCGAGGGAACCCTGTTCGACGCCGTGGCTGAGCACCAGGACCTGCGTGAGACCTGGGCTACGAGTATGGATTTGGGCACCGCGCGCGTTGATCCGTGGTTCTTCGAGAACGTCGACATCCCATCCGGCTCACGGGTTCTCGACCTCGCCGGAAACACCGGTCTCGGGGCGATCAACACCTACCAGCTGAAGGCGTCGCCGGGGCTTCGGGTGGTCACCTTCGACATGCCCGAGAAGGAAAATGAATGCCTGGCGAACTTCCGGGCTCATGGCGTGGAGGAGCACTGCTCGTTCATCGGCGGTGACGTTTTCCAGGAGGTCCCCAAAGGTTTCGACGTCGTGCTGATCAAGCACTTCGTGACCTTGTTCGACAAGAGCGATGCGTGCAAGATCCTTGCCAACGTCAACAAGTCCCTGGACGTCGGCGGGCAGGTCAACGTCCTGGTTCCGGTGTACCAGGACAACGTCAGGGACTTCGACTCGCGCTCGGTTGACTTCTACCCCGTGTTCTTCCTCGGCTGCGCCATGGGGCAGGGCGGGCCGCAGAAGCTGTCGACGTACCGGAGCTGGCTGGAAGAGTGCGGTTTCGAGATGACCAAGGTAACCGTTGAGGACCCCGCCGCCATACCGCCGGACGCGTTCCCGCTGCAGGCCGTCCTGTGCGCGACGAAAACCGCATGATCAGCTGACCTCATGGCCTCGTAAAGGGATTACTTGAATGACACCTGAAGCCACGCTCGCACGACTCCGCGAATACATGGTGGGGCCCGGGCTATTCATGAACCTGCTGTCCGCTTTCGAACTCGGCATCATCGACAAGCTTCGGGAAAACCCCGGCATGACCGCGGTCAAGCTCGGTGACGCCGTCGGCGCCAAACCGGACCACGTGGAGCAGCTGCTGCAGCTGCTGGTCAAGGAGCGCTTCCTCGCCTACGACGCAGGGTCCGACGGTTACTCCCTCGACGAGCTCGCGGATGTCGCCAAGGCCGACCTCCAGCGAGCAGTCACCTACATGAACATGATCAAGGTCGTCGCGCTCCGGCAGTTGTTCTATCTCACCGACAGCGTGCGGACCGGCACGGTCGTCGGTCTCAAAGAGCTCTACGGATTCGATGGAACCCTGTACGGCGCGGTGGCGGAGCACCAGGACCTGCGCGAGTCCTGGGCAACGTTGATGGACACCGTCACGGCCCGCATGGATCCGTGGTTCTTCGAGAACGTCGACATCCCATCCGGCTCACGGGTTCTCGACCTCGCCGGAAACACCGGTCTTGGGGCGATTCACACCTACCAGCTGAAGGTGTCGCCGGGGCTTCGGGTGACCACGTTCGACCTGCCCGAAAAGGAAAAGGAATGCCTGGCGAACTTCCGGGCTAACGGCGTGGCGGAGCACTGCTCCTTCATCGGCGGCAACGTCTTCGATGGCGTCCCCGAGGGCTTCGACGTCGTGCTGATCAAGCACTTCTTGGACATGTTCGACAAGGATGATGTGTTCAAGATCCTCCAAGGCGTCAACGGGTCGCTGGAGGTCGGTGGGCAGGTCAACATTCTGGTGCCGGTGTACCCCGAAGACATCAAAGATTCCGACAACTACAACGTTGACTTCTTCCCGGCCTTCTTCCTCGGCTCCACGATGGGGCAGGGCGGGCCGCAGAAGCTGTCGACGTACCAGAATTGGCTGGAGGAGTGCGGGTTCAAGGTCACGAAGGCGATTACCAAGGATGCTGCCGACATCCCGCCGGATGTCATCCCCGTACAGGCCATCCTGTGCGCGACGAAGACCGCATGATCAGTCGAGTGGAGAGTGCGCAAATTGGTTTGCGTGGCGGTGCGGGTGGCGGAACCTCAGCGGTGCCGGTTGCGTAGGTGGTGGAAAGCGGCTTCGCCGCTTGCCTGATACCAGCCTGCGGTCAGTCCCAATTTGCGCGAGCTGTTGAGCCTGGATCTACCGGTGAGAAGCGATGCGAGGTATCGCCATAGCTGGTAGATGCTTTCCGACCTGGAAGGGTGAGACCTACTCAGGGTTTCATCCGACCAGGTTCGAAAGGCAGCTACGCGGCGCGGGATCTCATACCCGGATGCGGTGCCGATCCTCGTGTCCTGCGGTGGCTGAACGCGGCTGTCCGGTCCCGATCGCCCACCACATTCGGCATTCGTGACCCAGAACATGACCTGAACCGGCCGGACTCGACGTCCGACCGGAGAGGCAGAGGTGAAGAAGAATGAAGTTCGGTGTTTTCTCCATGAACTCGGACGAGGGCCTCGACCCGCTTGAGCTCGCCCGCGAAACCGAGGGGCTTGGCATCGAGTCGATCTTCGTGCAAGACCACAGCCACGTGCCGGTGACCCGCCGGGTCCCCTTCGGTGCCGGGAACGAGAAGACCGCCAACATTGCCGAGCGCAAGGACCTGAGCGCGGGATTCGAGGACGCGGGGGGCGATATGCCCCGCGACTTCTACCGCAACCGCGAGCAGTTCGTGACTCTGGCCTCGATGGCCGCCGTCACCTCGACCCTGCGGATCGGCACCGGGATCTGCCTAGTGGTGCAGCGGGATCCCATCTGGTTGGCCAAGCAGGTCGCCACCCTCGACCAGTTGTCGCGTGGGCGGCTGCTGTACGGGGTCGGGGTCGGCTCGCCGTGGAACCGCGAGGAGATCAATCACCACGGCACCGATTACCGCACCCGGATGACGCTGATGGCCGAGCGGATGGAGGCGATGGAGCGGATCTGGACGAACGAAAAAGCGGAGTACCACGGCAAGTTCGTCGAGTTCGACCCCATCTACTCCTGGCCGAAACCGTTTCAGACCCCGAGGCCGCCGGTACTCGTCGGAGGGGACGGCCCCACCGTTCTGGACCGGGTGCTGGCGTTCGGCGACGGGTGGATGCCCGGTCACCACGACGACATGGGCTTCTTCCAGGCGCGGATCTCCGAGCTGCACGAGCGTGCCGCAGCAGCGGGTCGTGGGCGCATGGAGGTCACCGTCTTCCTCGCTCGGCTCGACCGGCTCGACGACTACCAGGCGGCCGGTGCTGATCGCGTCGTGATCATGCTCCCGACCGGCGCGGAACGAGAGTTCCTCAAGGACATCGCCGAAGCCATGTCCCGCTTCTGACCGAGTCGGCCAATATCCAGGATCACATTCGTCCAGCTCACATCTTGCCGAGCTACCTCGTCGGAGATGTGTAACCCGTCAGCGATGTTTGAACATCAGCAACGGCAGAGGAGCTCACCGTGGATGCCCGCTTGAACCTCTTCGGCAGCCAGGTCGCAACCAAGGTCCTGAAGTGCCTCACCGCGGCGCACAATGCGGTCGCGGCCTCGAAGCTGCCAGCCACGACGCAGGAACTGGTGAGGCTCCGGGCCAGTCAGATCAACGGCTGCGGCTTCTGCACCGACATGCACACCAAAGAGGCCGCGCATGCCGGGGAGACCGCGGTGCGCCTCAACCTGGTCGCGGCCTGGCGAGAGGCCACGGTATTCACCGAAGCCGAACGTGCTGCTCTGGAGCTGGCGGAGCAGGGCACCCGCACCGCCGACGCGGCCGGTGGTGTCACGGACGAGGCTTGGGCGAACGCGGCCAAATATTACGATGAGGAGCAGCTCGCCGCGCTGGTGGCCACCATCGCCATCATCAACGCCTTCAACCGCATGAACGTCATCGTCCAGCTGCCTACCGACGGCACCTACCAGCCCGGCCAGGCACTGATCTAAGAGTCTGTCTTCGGACTCGTTTTGCGTTGCGGTGCGGGTGGCAGACCTGGCGATTTCGCGCGAAATCGCCACCCGCCCCGCGTGGGAGACGGCGATTTCGCGCGAAATCGCCCACCTCACCCGAGGCGGACAGCCCGACACGACCACTTCAAAGACAGGCTCTAACAACGAGGATCACCTGGCCGGGACGGCCGATGCCGTCTCGCACCAGCAGCACATGCCCCCGGCCTCTTCGCCGGGGGCGTTGTTCTGGCCCGGTAGCTAGCCTTCCAGCCAGGCAGTGGCGCCGGAGATCAGACCGGCTCGGCCAGTTCGGGGCAGGCGGACTCCGGGTCGTGGTCCCAGAACCGATTGGTGGCGAAGGGGTATCCGGCCAGCTCGGCGAAGCGCTGATCGTTGGTGCCGTTGACCGCGTCCCAGTCAACCGGCGTGCCCTCGGCCCAGATCCGGCCGAGCACGGTGGCCATCCCGGCGAAGGGACCGTCAGCATGGCCACCGATGGAGACCGCGCTCACCGGTTCCGCCTGTGAGCCGCGAAGGATGAGCGCGGCGAGCGCCCTGCCGGGGCCCAGCTCAACGAACCGCCGGTTCCCGCGCGCGGTCGTGGCCCGCACCGCATCGGCGAAACGGACCGGCTCGGCGAGTTGACGCGACCAGTACTCCGCGTCGGACCATGCGTCCGCGTCCGGCACGGCTCCGGTCAGCGTGGAGGCAATCGGGGCCGTCGCGGGCGCTGGCCGGGCCGATCGCACCGCCTTCTCGTACTCGGCCGCGGCGGTGGCCACCAGCGGTGAGTGGAACGCGATGTCGCCGGGCAGGAGTCGGGACCGGATTCCGCGTTCGCCGAGTTCGCGGTGCGCGTTCTCCACCGTTTCGGGGCGACCGGAGAGCACGACGCGGTCCTCGGCGGCGTTCACCGCCAACACGAGATTCGGCCCGAGCAGGTCTGCGACGGCATCCGCACCGGCGGCGACGGCCAGCAGCGCTCCCGGTTCGCAGCGGCGCATGAGTGCGTCCCGGGTGTCGAGCAACCGCATGAGCGGCCCGCGCTCGAACACACCGGCAAGATGCGCCGCGGCATACTCACCGAGGCTGCTGCCGAGCACTGCGTGCGCCTGGATGCCAGCGGCGAGCAGCACCTTCGCACACGCGATTTCGACGGCCACCAGTGCCGGTTGGTACGGCGGCATGGCGTCAACGGCCCGGCTGAGCAGCAACATCGGATCGATGTCCAGCGCGGCGGCGCACGCGTCGATTTCTGCCCGGAACACCCGAATGGCGCGGTAGATGCCGGTGAAGTCGTCGTCGCCACCGGTCTGGCCCGGGAAGACGAACACCAGGCCGCCCGCTGCGGCTGGCGCCATCGGTGTCACCGTTCGCAAGGCTGCGGCGGCCTGCGCGCGGCAGGGCACCGCGACGGCCGACCGGGCACCGCGGTGCGCGTACCGTCCCGCCGCCAGAGTGTGCGCGACCTCGGCGAGTGCCAGACCGGCGTCGCGGTCGAAGCGCTCGGCGAGCGCGTCCGCGGTGCGCCGCAGCGCTGGGGCGTCGGCGGCGGACAGTGGCAACACCACCGGGATGTCCGCTGGCCGCGCCGTGTCCTCCTGGACGTACTGCTCGACGATCGCATGCGCGTTGGTGCCGCCCACCCCGAACGAACTGATCGCGGCACGTCGAGGCGTGTCCGGCCACGGCTCGGCGGCGAGCGGAATCCGGAACGGCGACCGCGCGAGGTCGATGTCCGGATTCGGTTCGCGGAAGCCCGACAGCGGCGGGCGGATGCCGTCGCGTACCGCGCAGATCGCCTTGATCAGTCCAGCGATGCCCGCCGCCCGGCCGAGATGGCCGTAATTCGACTTCAACGAGCCCAACACGCAGAAACCGGTCGCCTGCGTGTGCTGGGCGTAGGCACGCCGCGCCGCTTCGATTTCGATGTGGTCGTCGGTGCGCGTGCCGGTGCCATGCGCCTCGAAGTAGCCGATCGACTCCGCCGGAACTGCGGCCAGGGCCTTGGCGATGACCTCCGACTGGCCACGCACGCTCGGCGCCATGAAGCTCGCCTTGGTCCGACCATCGTTGTTGGTCGCGGTCGCCCGCAGCACCGCGTGCACCCGCCGTCCCTGGGCGAGCGCGTCGCCGAGACGTTGTAGCACCACCACGCCGCCGCCGTAGCCGTGCACGGTGCCGTTGGCCGAGGTGTCGAACGGCCTGCAGCGACCGTCCGGCGAGGTGATCATCCAGTCCTGGCGCGGGTGCGCGAGGTCCTGGTCGACGTCCACGGAGATGCCGCCCGCGATGGCCACGTCGCTGAGACCGGCGCGCACCTGCTGCGCGGCAAGGTGCACCGCAACCAGGGAGGAAGAGCACGCCGTCTGCACCGAGACGGCTTCACCGCGCAGGTCGAGCAGGTGGCTGACCCTGGTGGCGAGAAAGTCGGCACCGGAGGCCAGCATGCGGAGGTAGCGTTCGTTCGCGCCGAGATCGGCGGACCCCGCCAGCCGATACGTGCTGGGCGCGGCCGACGCGTACACCGACACGATCAACTCGTCGTCCCCGGGGACTACCGCCGCGGACTCCAGCGCGTGCCAGCACAGCTCCAGGAAGATCCGGTGCTGCGGGTCCATGACGGTGGCTTCGGTGGGTGTCATGTCGAACGGCGCCGGGTCGAACCGGTCGATGTCGGCGAGTAGGCCGCCCGCGCCGACTCGGCCGGAATCCGGTGGCAGGTGCCAGGTCGACACGCGGTCGGCGCCGTCCACGCAGTGCCGCCAGAACTCGGCGATGTCGGCTGCTCCTGGAAAGCGGCCCGCCATCCCCACTATGGCGATGTGCTCGCCCGGGTCGAGCGGTGCGGCTTCGTTGGTGGCGGTGAATTCGTTCGTCATGTCAGTGTCCCCCGTGCGGTCGTCCCGCCTGGTACTGGACCAACCGGACACATCTCGCAGTACCTCGGCGCACGAGTGGAGCCGTTCTGCATCGAGCACCGGGGCATATCGAGCACGGGTCATATCGAGCACCGGGTCATGGTGACCTGGCGTCCAGCGGATGCCATGGCGGTGACCCCTTCCCGCTGCGCCGTGCCCAGAACAGCTTCGGCCACCGGACTTGGCTGGGACTGCTCAGCGGGTTGGTGCCAACTTGGCGGCCGTTCGCATGAAGGTCCACCGACTGTCCGAACAGGACGGACTAGCCGAGGTCGGCGGGCATCGCAGATCATCGGTGCCCGATCGGGCAGACTGATCCTGGATGCAGTTGACCGGCGCTATTCTCCCGTTTTCCTCCCACTCCCACCGTTGACGCGAATACTGACAGGCAGCGGATGATGGTCTCGGCACGACAGCGCCTCACCACGACAGCGCCTCACCACGACAGCGCCTCACCACGCTCGACAGCTCGGCTGGGGTAGAGGTTCAAGCCTTCGGCGCGTGTCGAGCGGGCCGCGAATGCACACGGTCCATCCCCGCACGGCGCTCATCGTGACAGCCTGACGCTTCGACGGTCGCGTCAAGCACCGATCCCGTCGATAGCAGAAGCCGAGACGGCCACTTCAGGACACCGTGGTGCCAGCGGCCCGTCCGTGCCGTTTGCCGTCCACCGCCTTCAGACCGAGCATCGCCAGCAGCTCGTCGCAGTCCTGGGCGCTGACAGCATGATCGGCGACCGTGCGCGCGGCTCTGCCGCTCTGGATCGCTTCCTGACGCTGCCCGCTAGCACGCGCCTCAGAGAACCTTCCCTGCTCGCGTGGCGGACCGGAGTGTCGTGCCAAGGTCATGCGGTCCCTTCTCCGTCCCACCTGCCGCGGGTGCGGTCGAGAAGGGACATGACGATCGGGATCCGTGCGACGTGCATCGCTGATGGGCGACAAACGTTGCGCAGACCATCCACGAGGAACAGGCACCCGCGGAACCTGTCCATCATCACAGCCCACGGGTCTCGGCCACAATGGGCACGATGTGATCGTTGAACGTCACCCGACCTGGGGCGTCGTCCGAATCCAGGGTGAGCTACGCTGCCTGGGCCACCGGGGCGGGGCCTCGACGGACCAGGGCAGCGGTGTGGCCAGCTGTAGCAGGGCAATTGGGTGTATTTCCTGGCCCACACCCCGATTCTTGGGGTGCAGCTCGTCGCCGTCGGCCAGGCCCTCGATGGTGGTGACTTCGGTGCCGTCGGCGTCCTTGACCTGCACCATGCAGGTCTGCACTTCCTCATCGCCCATCAGGCAGGTGCAGGCCCGGCACACCCCGACACCGCAGCCGTACTTCGGGCCGGTGATGCGCAGCTTGTCCCGCAACACCCACAACAACGGCATCTCGGCCGGGACATCGACATCGACACCCTCGCCGTTGACCGTGAATTCGTACTTCGGCATGTGTAGTCGATCTCCCTGCTAGAAGTTGACCGGGAACGTAGTCGGCGAGGTCCCGGTCGCACGGGCGTAGGCGTTCGCGACCGCGGCGGCCGAGCCGGGGCCACAACTGTCGCCGAGGCCACCAGGTTCGCCTTGGAGATCTGCGCGGCCTCGATCAGACTCCCGGTGTTGTCGGCCAGCTCAGCGAAGATGTTCTCGTCGGATCTGTTCGCACCCGGGCCAGGGTTCCAGGTGACCTCGACCTTCTTGGCCGCTTCCATGGCCTGCCAGGTGTCCTCCGCGCACACCGCGATGCCGGAGGGGATCCGTGCCACGGCCGCGACACCCGGCATCCGGCGGGCCGCCGAGTCGTCGTAGGACTGCTCGATGACAACATCGCTCGGCCGCGCGTCGAGTTCCTCGGCGATGATCATCGCCATCCTCGTGCTGATTCCCTGCCCCATTTCGAGCTTGGGAAGCTCGAACCACGCCTTGCCGTCCTCGTTGATCTGCAAATCAGAAACTCCTATCAATCAATTCGCCAGGGCGACTCGAACCTCTGCGTGCGGTCAGCAGCGCATCCGGATCCCACCGTTCACATGAGACGGTCGATGGCATTGCTCCGTTGGTCTCGACGTGGACGGGAGCGCCATCGATGTCGACGGCCGGTGCGATCTGTCCGCTGTTCCAAAGCCCGCCGGATTCACCATGCGCGGTGTTCCTGCGGGGTGGCTACCGGGGTTTGCTGTTCGCGGGCGCTGCGTTCGAGGTCGGCGGTGACCATCATGCGGATGAGGTCCTCGAACTCGACCGTCGGGGTCCACCGCAGTTCGACGCGGGCTCGGGTGGAGTCCGCGCACAGCAACTCCACCTCGGCGGGCCGGACGAACTGGGGATCGATCACCACGTGGTCGTGCCAGTCCAAGCCGACGGTGTCGAACGCGATCCGCACCACGTCGCGCACACTGTGCATGTGCCCGGTGCCCACGACGTAGTCCGCGGGACGGTCTTGGGCCAACATCAGGCGCATGGCGCGGACGTAGTCGCCCGCGAAGCCCCAGTCGCGCACGGCGTCCAGGTTGCCCAGCCGGAGTTCCCGCTGCAGGCCGAGTTTGATCCGGGCCGCGGACAGGGTGATCTTGCGGGTCACGAACTCGCGGCCCCGCCGGGGCGACTCGTGGTTGAACAGGATGCCGGAGACGGCGTGCAGGCCGAAGGACTCGCGGTAGTTGCGGGTGATGAAGTGCCCGTAGGCCTTGGCCACGCCGTACGGACTGCGCGGGTGCAGGGTGGTGGCTTCGTTCTGCGGCACCTCGCTGACCTTGCCGAACATCTCCGACGACGAAGCCTGGTAGAACCGGATGCCCGCGCCGGGACTGGCCCCGGCGCGGCCGATGCCGCTGACCATCCGGATGGCCTCCAGCATGCGCAGCACCCCGAGGCCGGTCACCTCGGCGGTCAGTTCGGCCTGGTGCCAGGACATCGGGACGTAGGAGATGGCGGCCAAGTTGTACACCTCATCGGGTTGTGCTCGGTCGACGGCGGCGACGAGGCTGCTCTGGTCGAGCAGGTCGCCCTCCACCACGCGCACTCCCTCGATGACCCGGTCGCGGTGCGGGTTGGCCTGGCCGCGGACCAAGCCCCACACCTGGTATCCCTCGGCGAGCAGGTGTTCGGCCAGGTAGGAACCGTCCTGCCCGGTCACCCCGGTGATCAATGCGCGCCTCATGCGCTCTCCTCCTTCGATGTCGGCCGCGGGCCAGCCACCCACCCCGCGGCGGCCAGGGCGCGCACCAGCTCGGCGGCGTGCCGCAGCGCGGGGACGCTGCCGAGGTAGCCGACGCGGGGGCGGCCGGGACCGCCGCGCCCGGACCGCACGTGCAAGGACCAGCAGCCCTGCGCCTCGGCCGCGGCGAGGTCGGAGTCGTGGTCGCCGACGAGCAGCGTCCGCTCGGGCGCGGCCGCCAGTTCGGCGACCGCGCGCCGCAGCAGGCCCGCTTTCGGTTTGCGGCACTCGCAGCCCCCGCCGGGCACGTGCGGGCAGTACACGACCACCGGCCGCGGCACGCCCGCCGCGGCCAGGTCGGCGACCATGCGCTGGTGGATGCGTTCGAGCCCGGCGACGCTGAGCAGGCCCCGGCCGACGGCCGACTGGTTGGTGACCACGGCCATCCGCAGGCCCATCCCGGCCAGCGCGCGGCACCCGGCGACCGCGCCGGGCAGCCAGTGCCACTGGTCGACGTTGGTGACGTAGTCGGAGCGGTTGCGGTTGAGGACGCCGTCGCGGTCGAGCAACACGGCGTCCAGCGGCGCGTCACCCATCGTGCGCCCCGACCTCGGATTCGGCGATCAGTTCGCGCAGTGCGGCGCCCACCGCGCCCGCCGAGTCCAGCTGGGGGCGCCAACCCAGCCGCCACAGCCGTTGGGGCGTGATCCGCACGGTGGGGATGTCGCCGAGCCAGCCCCGTTCGCCCGCGCCGAGCACGACCGCCCCGGTCGGTCCGGGGAACTCCGCGGTCGCCATCCTCGCCACGTCCGCCGCCGAAGTGGCGTCGGTGTTGCACACGTCGTAGGTCGCGAAGCCGGGACTGGGGCCGTCCCCGTCGGCCAGCAGGCGCAGCGCCGCAATGCAGTCCGACACGTGCAGGAAACTGCGGGTTTGGGCACCGTTGCCGAGCACGGCGAGCTTGCTGGGGTCGGCGCGCAGGCGGGTCACGAAGTCGTGCACGATGCCGCGCCGCATGCCGCCGCCGACGACGTTGGACAGCCGGGCGGCGATGGCGCGGAATCCGTTCTCGTGCGCCGCCGCCGACAGGAACGCTTCGGCGGCGGCCTTGCCCGCCCCGAACCGGGTCACCGGGCGCGGGTAGCGCGCGGACTCGTCGGCGTCCGACTCGGCCAGCGGCCCGTACACCAGTTGGCTGGAGGTCATCACCACAGTGCGCGGAGGATCGTCGGCGACGGCTTCGAGCAGGGCGACCGTGCCGCCCACGGTCGTGTCCAGGTCCGCGCGCGCGGCCTGCGCCCACGTCCGGTTCTCGGTGTTGGCGCCGAGGTGGAACAAGGTGTGCGCGCCGCCCGCCAGTTGCCGGATGGCGCGCGTGTCCCTGATGTCGGCTTCGTAGTAGTGCAGCAGCGGGTCGGACGGCAACCGGTGCGCGGCGGCCCGCGGAACCCGGTCGACGGCGGTGACCGGCACCCGGTCGGCCAGCAACGCGGCCACCAAGTGCGCCCCGATGAAGCCCGCCGCACCGGTGACCACGGTGCGCGGTGTGTCGCCAGGGGTCTCTCCTGGTGTGTCCATGAGGCAAGTCCCTTGTGGATGGAGGGTCAGATGAGGTCGATCAGCTGCCCGAGGGCCAGGATTCGGGTGTAGCGGCCGGGTTGCTCCGGGTAGATGTCGAAGGGGTCGTAGAGGATGGTCGACGGGATGTCCGCCGGAGCCCCGTCGAGGGTGTCGCCGACGTAGCGGCACTCGTCGAGCGGCCGATCGAGCGCGACGGCGGCCATGCGGAAGATGCGCTGGTCCGGTTTGGCGATCCCGACGACGGCCGAGTCGAGTACACCGTCCAATCGCGACAGCAGACCAGCCGCCGCCAGCTCGGCGTGCGCACGGCCGTTGGCGTTGCTGACCACGTAGCGTTGGACACCGCGCGGGAGGGCGTCGAACAGCCGCAGGGCGTCTGGGTTGACCACACCCCACAGCACGGTGTCGTCCACCTCCCGCCGGATGGTGTCCCACATGCGGTCGGCTGCTTCGGGCGCGCAGCCGACGTGCGCGGCCCAGGCGTGCGCGAACGGCCGGGCGCGGGCCCCGGGGTCCAAGTCCTGGTCGCGGGCGGCCAAGGAGACGGCGCGGCGGGCGGTCGAGCTGTTGACCCGCACCCCTGCCCTGGCCGCCTGGACGGCTACGACGTCGCCGTCGATGAGCATCAGCACGCCTCCGGAATCCAGCAGCAGCGCGGGCTGGCGCATTCTGCGGGGCACGGCCAGGCCCCGGTCAGTCGGCGGGGATCAGGAACAGGTTCACGAACTCCCGTTCCGTGGTCTCGGCCGCCCGCACGAACTCCTCGTCCGGCAGCTTCGGATCGATGGGGTCGGGGACGTAGCGGTCGTCGAGGACGAAGCGCTCGTAGCCGAGCGTGGTGAAGGTCTTGAGCACGTCGACGGGGTCCTCGCCGCGTTCGCGGATGCCCGGTGGCCAGAACTCGACCAGCAGTTCCGGCCTGCACCGGCGCAGCGTGCGCTCCATGCCGACCAGGGCGTGGTGGTCGCCGCCCTGCAGGTCGACCTTGGCGAAAGCGATGTCGGGGACGTCGGCGAGCACGTCGTCCAGCGCCACCATCGGCACGGGGTGGCCGAGGTCGGACGGATGGTCGAGGACCCGGTGATCGCCGGTGTTGCCCTCCGGGTCGCGACGCAGGTGTGCTACGCCGGGCGCGGCCCCGGCGGCGGCGAAGACCGGCGTGACGTTGGAGCCTCCGTTGCGCAGGAGGTTCTGCACCAGCAACTGGTGGTTCCACGCGTCGGCCTCGATGGCGACCACGCGGCCCTCCGGGCCCACCAGCCGCGACATGAGCAGGGTGAAGTAGCCGATGTGCGCGCCGATGTCGAGGACGGTCATGCCGGGTTTGACCATGCGGCGGATGGCGGCGTCCTCATCGGCCTCCCACCGCCGGGTCTCGGCGATCTCCGGCCGGATGATCGTGTCGCCGCCGTCGATCTGCAGCACGCCCACGTCCGAATCCACGTGGGCGGCAGGCAGCCATTCGGGGACCGGGCCGGGCCGCTGGAACGTCCGGGCCACCACGTGCCGCCACAGCGCCGCGGTAGCGCGCCCGGCATCGGTAGGGTCGGCGCCCGCCACGCTCGCCGCTCCGGCGGCGCTGGCGCGCTGCACGGTCAGCGCGTAGTCGGCGGGCGACGGCCCGCCGTAGGGGTGCTCTGTCATGGCGTTCCTCTCCGTCCTGGGCGCGGTCACGCTGGCACGCCCTCGATCAGGCTGTGGTACTGCGCTTCCAGGTAGCCGTGGTCGGCCAGCTTGCGCGCCGAGGTCAGGCGCAGGCCCGCGTCGGCGAACAGCCCGGCGAACTCGGCTTCGGTGCGGACCCGGCCCCGAGTGGTGACCAGGAGGTCCATGTCGGTGGTGACGATGCCGTGGGCGGGCCCGAGGTCGGCGTCATCGCCGGGCATGAGCGGCTCCATCACCACGACCCGGCCTTGGTCGTGCAGCACGGCGCGGATGTTGCCGAGGATCTTGCGCACGCTGTCGTCGTCCCAGTCGTGCAGCACGCTCTTGACCACGTACAAGTCGCCGCCCGCGACGACGCTCTCGAAGGCGTTCCCCGCGGCCACCGCGCACCGGTCGGCCACCCCCTTGGCGTCGAGGTGCCCGGCGGCCTGGGCGACGCCCTCAGCCCGGTCGAACACGATGCCGCGCAGGTGCGGGTGCGCGGACAGGACCTCGGCGAGCAGCGCCCCGTTGCCGCCGCCCACGTCCACGACCGTGGTGCACCAGCTGAAGTCGTAGCCCTTGGCCAGGCTGGGCGCCGCCCCGGCGGTGTCGGCGCCCATGGCGCCGTTGAACACCGCGTACTCGTCGGGCTGCTGCGCGTAGTACTCGAAGTAGGGGAGACCGTGGATGCGCTCGAACCCGTTGCGGCCGCTGCGCACCGTCTCGGCCAGCTCGCCCCAGCTGCGCCACATCGCCTCACCGGCGAATAGCAGCACCATGTCGCGCACCGAGTCCGGTGCGTCGGCGCACAACGGCCGGCCCATGGGGGTCAGTTCGTAGCCGCCTTCGGTGGCCGCCGCGATCCCGACCGCCGCCATCCCGCGCAGCAGACGGCGCAACGACGGCTCGTGCGCACCGGTTCGCCCGGCCAGGTCGGCGCTGGTTCGCGCGCCCGCCGCGAGCGCGTCGGGCACCCCGAGCCGGACGGCGGCGTGGATGATCTGCGCGGGCATGGACCCGAAGGCCAGTTGCCACAGCCTGCCCATCGAGTCGGCGGTGTCGGCTGGTTGTGCGGTGTCGGTCGGCTGTTCCGTCGTGCTCATCGGCTCTGTTCCTCCTGGTCGTCGGTGACGAGCCCGCGCACCCGGTCGCCCAGCGCGCGCGCCGATTCTTCGGTGGCGGCCTCGACGTTGAGCCGCAGCCGCGAGCGGGACTCGGTGTTCGAGGACCGCAGGTTGAACCAGGCGCCGTCGGACAGGCGCGCGGAGACGCCGTCCACCACGCAGACGGCCGCGCTCGGCACGGCCGCGAACACCGCGTGCACGGCGCGCAGCCGCTCGACCGGGTCGGTGACCGGGATCGTGGTCTCCGGCAGCGCGGCGCCGCGGACGTGGCGCCGGGTGAGCGCCGACACCGGGGTGCCGCCGTCCGCCGCGCCCAGCACGTGCAGTCCGGCCAGCAGGCCGGAGTCGAGGTTGAAGAACTCCCCGAAGTAGTAGTGGGCCGAGTGTTCGACACCCAGGACGGCGCCGGTTTCGGCCATGGTCCGCTTGACGTTGGAGTGCCCGACGGGACTGAGCGCGTGCCTGCCGCCGAGCCCGATCACGGTGTCGGCGAGGGCAGGGGAGGTGGCCGCAGTGGACACCACGGTCGCGCCGGGCACGCGGTCCAGCGCCCGTTCGGCCAGCACCGCGCCGACCGCTGACGGCCGCACCTGGGTGCCGGTCTCGTCCACGACAACACAACGGTCGGCGTCGCCGTCGAACGCCAACCCGAGGTCGGCGCCCACGCGCTGGACCTCTGCCCGCAACCAGGCCGTGTTGGCGGATGCGGTCGGGTCCGCGTCGGCGCCGGGGAACGCGCCGTCCACTTCGAAGTGCAGCGGTACGACCTTGACCCCGAGCCCATCGAGCACCAGCGGCACCGTCATACCACCCATCCCGTTGAGGGCGTCCACGACAACGGTCAGCGGCCGTTGCGGCGGTGCGGCCAGCGACAGCAGCCGTTCCCGGTAGGCGTCGACCACGCTGGCGGTCAACTCCCGGCCCGCCCTGGCGGCGGGCCGCTGCCCTGCCAGCACGAGCGCGGCCAGGTCGCCCAGCCCGCTGTCGGCGCCGACCGGAATCGCGCCTGCCCGGCACAACTTGACCCCGTTGTAGCGCGGCGGGTGGTGACTGGCGGTGATCATCGCGCCGGGCAATCCGAGCACGCCCGAGGCGAAGTGCAGCAGGTCGGTGCTGGCCAGCCCGATCCGCACCGCATCGGCGCCCCGCTCGCGCACTCCGCCGCTGAACGCGTCGGCGAACCGCGGCGACGACGCGCGCATGTCCTGTCCGACGACGACCGCTCTCGCCCCGGTCAGCCGGACGAACGCCGCGCCGAACCTGTGCAGCAGGTCCTCGTCCAGTTCCGCGTCCGCGACCCCCCGGACGTCGTAGCTGCGTACCACCGCGCCCAACAGACCCGACTCGTCCGCGTCCATCCCGATCACCAGCGACGGATGCGGGGCGGGTTGACCGGCGGCCGTTTCGAGCCGTCCGCCAGCACGTACGGGTCATGCGGGCTGAACGGCTCCCGCCACCACTGCTCCGGCGCGGGCGACCAGTCCTCGTCCGGGTAGATGCAGTCCACCGGGCACACCGGTGGCAGGCACTGCCCGCAGCCCGAGCACAGTTCCGGCAGGATCGCCATGCCGTCGCCGAGGTTGAACACGGCGCCGAACTGCGACGGGCACGCCTCCACGCAGGCGTCGCAGCTGATGCACTCGGACTGTTCGATGCGCAGTGGGGGTTTGCGCCACTGGCGCGGGCGTTCTCTGTCAGCGACGCGCTGTCCGCGCGGGGAGTCCTTGGACTGCTTCGGCTGGTTGGGCATCAGGGCGCACCTCCACTGGTGATCGGGGCTGGCAAGGCGGCGGCCCACGAGACGGTCGCGGCGACTGCGTCGGCCAGTCCTGCGGCGCTGAAGCCGTGGCTGCCGTCGACGACCACCAGCGGCCACTCCGGATGCCGGGCGACCTCGTCGATGACCGGCCGCATGAGGGGGACGTCGAGTTCCTCGGTGCCGAAGACCGCGCACACCGGCATCGGGGATGCACGGAGCAGGGCCAGGTAGTCGCGGCTGCGGTCGTCGCGCTGGTACGCCACGCCGAGCCACAGTCCGCACCACGACGCGGCGACGGTGCCGTCCACCCGGTGCAGGCGAGCCGGGGTACCGGCGTCGTCTTCTTCGGCCAGGATCGGCCCCCAGAGCACCACCCCGGCCGACCACGGCTCGGCGGCGGCCATGACCGACAGCCGCGCGCCCGCGCTGTTGCCGACTACGACGAACCGCTCGGCGACACCGTCGGCCCGCAGTCGCGCCACCGCCGCGCGCAAGTCGTCCATCCGCCGTGCCCATGTCGAATGGGTGAAGGTGCCCTCGCTGACCCCGGTGCCCCGGCTGTCGTAGCGGAACGCCGGTAGGCCCGCAGCCGCGCCCGCGTGTGCGAGCAGCACGCCGCATTCGTGGATATCCACCCGCTGACCGGGGTTGCCCGGCTCGTACACCAGGCACACCGGCCACGGTCCGTCGCCCGGGGGCTGGTGCAGCACACCGAACAGCCGATCGCCGTCGGACTCGAACGCCACCGACGACACCCGGCTCCCGTCCGGGGCCGCGACGGACTCCTGGACATGCGCGGGGACGGCGGGCCGCGTCGTGCCGCCGCCCTCCGCGACGTGCCGGATCACGGCGTCGGCGACGGCCGCGCGGGGGCCGTGCTCCCAGTGCCACGAGGGCGCGGACGCCGTTGGTTCGTGGTCGATTCGAACGCAGCGCAACCCCGTCGACCGGGCGTACGAGGTGTCGGCCTCGGAGGCCGCGACGACGGTGGTGCAGGTGTCGCGCAGGTCGGCGAAGGCCGGACCGGACGCTCGGGCGGCCGCGGTGAGCAGGTCCGGCACGACCGCACCCGCCGGTTGCGGCGGCTGGTACGGCTCGCCCACCGCTGCGTCGACCAGGGCCCGGCTCGCCGGGTGGGTGGCCAGGGCTTCCGGTGGCACCCGCACCCGCCCGGCCAGGTGCGCGGACCCGGCCGCCCACGCGGCGGTGTCGGGGCACACCAGCACGCACGAGTCGACGGCGCCCCGCGCGGTGAGTTCGGCGGCCAGCACTGCGCCCACGCCGTATCCGACGACGTGCACCGGACCTGGGACGTGCGCGACCACGGCCGCCGCGGCGGCTCGCAGGTCGTCCAGCAGCGGCGGCCGTTCGCCCAGCATGCTGTCGGCGTGCCCGGGGTGGTCGTACTGCACCGCGTTGACCCCCCGCGCGGCCAGGTCGCGGGCCAGGATCGACCACAGGTAGCGGGGCTCGCTCATCCCGGTGCCCAGGCCGGTGACGAAGACGACCGTCGGAGCGTCCGGGGCGGCGTCGTGCCGCACGACGCACACCGGGCCGGGGTCGATGAAGTACTGCCTCACTCCGGTGCGCACGCGAGCCTCCGGTCGAAGTCGTCGGGGGTCAGTCCACCCAGGGTCAGTTCGAGCAGCAGGTCGGCGGGCACCTCCGGGTGGCGGCGCTGGAACCTGGCCGCCGAGGCGGCCAGGTTGTCGCGGTAGAAGCCGTCCGGGCGGCGGTGGGCGAAGTGGTCGTTGCGGGCGGCCTCGCACAACCGGAACTCCGCGCCCAGCCGCGCCAGTCGGTAGCCCAGCTCGAAGTGTTCGAGCCCCCACTCGGTGAAGTCGTCGTCGAACCCGCCCACTCGATCGAACAACCGCGCGGGCAGCGACACGTTCCCGGCCAGGAACGTCAGCCACCGGGCCGGGTGCCCGGTGCGGCCGTCGGCGTCGTAGACGGCGGTGACCCGGCGCACGAACGCGGGTGTACGCGCCCGCGGCCCGCCCGCGCCCGTGGCGAACTGCGCCCGTAGCAGGTCGATCTGGGCGTCGAAGTCCG
Organism: Saccharopolyspora antiqui; assembly: GCF_052246905.1. Classification (NCBI taxonomy): domain Bacteria; kingdom Bacillati; phylum Actinomycetota; class Actinomycetes; order Pseudonocardiales; family Pseudonocardiaceae; genus Saccharopolyspora; species Saccharopolyspora antiqui. The sequence continues at coordinate 778,584 of NZ_JBQQBO010000001.1, read as the reverse complement.
ACAGGTAGCGCTCGCGGATACCGCCCACCACGACCACGTCGGCGCTGTCAGCGCCAGCGTGGGCCTGTTCGTGGGCGCGCACGAACCCCGGAACGGGCGCGCGGTCGCCGTCGCAGAACACCAGCAGGCGGCCGACCGCCGCGCTCGCGCCCACGTTGCGGGCCGCCGCCCGACCGACACCGGATGTGCAACGCACCCGCAGCGGGAGGTCGCCAGCGGCGGCGGACAGCACGGCCCTCGTCGCGTCCACCGAGCCGTCGTCGACCACCACCAGCTCCCACGAGCCGGGGTCGGCGTCCTGGGCGCCGAACGCCGCCAGGGTCACCGCCAGCCTGCCCGCCTGGTCGCGGGTCGGCACCACCACGCTGGTCCGCACGGTGGACACGGCTCACACCACGACCATGTCGCGACCCAGCCAGTAGTTGCGGTCCGACAGGTCGGCCTCGGCGAACCGGCGCTCCACGTCGAGGTAGCCCGCCACCAACTGCGCTGCGCTCATCCGCTTGGGCACGAAGGTCACCGCGAGCGGGTCGTCTATCCCTTGTGGACGCTTCTCCAGCAATCGTCCTTCCTCGGCCAGGTGCTGGTAGAGCGGGGTGCCGGGGATCGGGTAGAGCACGCTCAGGAACAGTCGCGACACCTTGGTGCGCATGGCGAACTCGAAGGTCTCGTCGAAGACTTCCGGGTCGTCCCAGTCGAACCCGAAGATCACGTTGACCTGGGTCTCCACCCCGGCCTCGTACAGCCGCAGCAGCAGGTCCTCGGCCTCGGGGATGGTGAAGAACGTCTTCTCGGTGAAAACCCGGTTCTCCTCGCGCACGCTCTCCACCCCGAAGGAGACCACCCGCATCCCGCCGTCGAGTGCCGAGTGGACCACGTCGGGGTGGCGGGAGAGGTTGAAGTCGGTCTGGCAGCCCCACTCGATGCCCTCGTCCTTGAGCCTGCCCAGCAGTTCGTTGGAACGCTTGGGGAAGACCAAGAAGTCGTCGTCGCGGAACACCACGCGCGGGATGTCGAACACGTCCCGGTAGGCGGTGAGCTCGGCGTGGACGTCGTCCACCGGGCGGTAGCGCCACTTGCTGTAGAGGAACTCGCTGCAGAAGCTGCAGCGGCGCGGGCACCCGCGTGCGGTGAACGACGGCAGGAAGTAGGGCTGCTCGATCTTGCTGAAGTCGACCAGGTCGAAGCGCGGCAGCGGATGGCCCGCCATGGGCACCAGTTCGTCGCTCTGGTAGAGCGGCTTCAGCTCGTCTCGGGCGAGGTCGGCCAGCAGGACGGGCCACAGCACGTCGGCCTCGCCGACCACGACGGAGTCGGCGAACCGGCTGATCACCGGCACCAGGCCGTGCCCGTCTTCCACGGTCACCGGTCCGCCGATGACGACTCGGGTCCCCGCCCGCCGCACCATCCTGGCGATTTCCAGGGACCGCCTGAGCTGGATGGTCTGAGTCGTGATCCCGACCAGGTCGTAGCTGCCCAGGTCGTAGTCGTCGAGATCTTCGCAGATCTCGTAGACGAGTTCGACGGTCCAGTCCTTCGGGGCGAGAGCGGCCAGGTACGGCAGGGTCAGGGAGATCAGTTGGGACGGCCGCATCTCCCGCTTGTCCAGTCCGTCCGGCGTGTACACGGACGGTTCGATCAACAGGATGCGCACGCTGCCTCCTCGGGTCAGCTCTGGGTGGAAACGGGGCTCCCCGTCGTGTCCACGGCGTCGCGCAGCCGCGCGTAGCGCTCCGGGGTGCCGATGTCGATGAAGGGGGCGGCCACTTGCCATGCAGCCAGTTCTCGGTGGGCGATCAGAGCGCGGAACAGCGTGCTGAGGTCGAGCGGATCGGGCAGCCCGTCGAGCCCGTCGAGCGCAGTACGGCGCAGCACGCACACCCCGGTGTCGGTCCATCCGGCGCCGCCCGCACTTTTGTCGTAGCTGGTCACCCGCCCCGCCCGCACAATCGTGTTCCGGGTGACCCCGCTGTCGGCGGAGGTGACGACCATGAGCCCGCCAGCGTCACCGGGCAGCGCGGCCGCGACGGCGGCGTAGTCAACGTCGAGGTAGGTGTCGCCGAGCACGAGCAGGAAGGTCTCGTCCAACGCTGACCGCGCGGCCCGCAACGCGCCCGCCGTGCCGCGCGGTTCGGGGTCGACCGTCGCGGTCGCGGTGCCGGGCACCTTCGCCAGTTCGGGCAACACCTGCTCGGCGAGATGACCGAGGCAGAAGTGAAAGCGACGCAGGCCCGCGCGCACCACCGGCTCCAGCATGAGGTGCAGGAACGGCCGTCCGTCCACGGGCTGCAGCACCTTCGGCACCCGCTCGGCCAACGGCCCCAAGCGGGTGCCCAGCCCGCCTGCCAACACGACGGCCTGGCGCGCGGTCACCGGGTACCACCCAGCAGGCCCAGCCGCTCCGCCCGCAGCAGCGCCACCACCGTCGGGCCGTCGGAGATGCGCCCGTCGGCGGCCATGGCGACGGCCTCGGCCGGGTAGACCGGGAAGGGCTCGATGCGTTCGCCGCCATGCGGTCGAGGCGGCCCTTCTTGGACGCGGATCGCCGCGAACAGGTGCACGACCTCCGTGGAACTCCCGCTGGACGGCAACACCGGACCGAGCGGAACCAGCTCGCCGCCGGTTGCGCCGACCTCCTCGGCCAGTTCCCTGCGCGCGGCCGTCGCGGGGGAGTCGCCGGGCTCAAGGCGCCCGGCGGGGGCCTCCACGCACCACTGGCGCACCGCGATCCGCCACGAGCGGATGAGCAGCACTCGCCCGGTCGCGGTGATCGGGAGGATTTGGGCGCAACCGGGGTGCACGACGTAGTACCAGGTGCGCCCGTCGGCGTCCGCACCGGTGAGCCGAGCCGCCCGCACCGTCAGCCAGGGCGACTCGAATGCGGTCCGGGCGCTGACGCCGGGCGCGTCCGCCGGAACAGCGTGGGTCATGTGTGCACCTCCGGTGTGGAGCTCAAGCAGCGCGGGCGTGGGCGACCGCCTCGGCGAGCGCGGCCACCACGTGCGCCAGGCGTGCGTCGTCGAGGGTCGGGTAGATCGGCAGGCACAGCTGGCGGGCGCAGGCCAGCTCGGCGCCCGCGTGCTGTTCGCCGCGGTGGCGGTCGGCCAGTACCGGCTGGTGGTGCAGTGGGGTCGCGTACACCTCACCCGCCGCCTGCACACCCCGTTCGCGTAGCGCCGCCTTGATCGCCTCCCGGTCGAGGTCGGGGGCCAGCATCAGGATCGCCTTGTACCCGCTGTAGGGGTGGCCGGGATCGAGGAACTCGCCTGCTGGGATGTCACGCAGCGCCGCCGCGTACCCGTCCGCGACACGCCTGCGAGCGGCCACGGCGGCGGGCAGGGCCGCCAGCTGGGCGCGGCCCAGCACACCTGCCAGTTCGGGCAAGCGGGCGTTCCAGCCCATCCGGGCGTGCGTGCTCACCCACGGCGATTCCTTGCCCAGGTTGCGCAGCAGCCGCACCTCGGCGGCCAGCGCCGGGTCATCGGTCACGACCATGCCACCCTCGCCGGTCGTCATCACCTTCGTGGCGAAGAACGAGAACGCCCCGGCGACCCCGAACCGGCCCGCGTGCCGCCCGTCCAGGGTGCTGCCGTGCGCGTGTGCGCAGTCTTCGACCAGCGCGATCCCCTCGTCGGCGCACCACTTCGCGAGCGCGGGCGTCTCCGGGGAGACGATGCCGCCGGTATGCACCAGCGCGACCGCGGCGGTGTTCGATGTGGACACTCCTCGCACTCCGTCCACAGTGGGCGCGAGAGTGCGGGGGTCGACATCGACGAGGCGCACTCTGGCCCCGGCCCGCTCGGCGGCGACGTAAGTCGCGAAGTTGGTGCCCGCGGGCACCAGTACCTCCCGGCCAGCCACGTCGACCGCGCGGAAGACGAGTTCCAGCGCGGTGGTCCCGTTGGCGACCGCGACCGCCTCGCCAGCCCCGGTGAATTCGGCGAACTCGGTCTCGAAGGCGGCGACGTTGTCGCCTTGCGAGAACCGGCCCGCCGCGAGCAGTCCGCCCACTTTCGACATGACCGCGGCGCGCTGGGCGTCGTCCACCTCGATTTCGACAGCCGGGACGTTGAACATGCGCACCTCCACTTGCCCGATGGTCGGGTGGGTTTTCGCGGGTAATTCCGCAGAAGTGCCGGATTTGTCCCGTCGTCGAACATATCAGCCGCGCCGCGGCGTGATTACCCGCTTTCCGGGTGATGCATCGACTTGACACCCGTCCGTGGAATCGATTAGCAAGAGAACGCTCGTGACACCTGTCCAGCTCCATGCCCATTGTGAAAGGCGGAGTTTCGTGGCACGCCAGATGATCCCTCGGCCGGTGAAATCGACCATAATCCGTATCTACGACACGGTCTCCCGGCCGCTGCCTCCCGCGGTGGCCGAAGCCATCGGCCAGGCCGTGCCCTGGCTCGACGGTCCGTGGCTGGAGCCATGCAACGGCCAGCACGCCCGCCAGCAGCTCATGCGCGACCTGGTGGCCGCGACCGAGCCCGCCGCGGTATTCGAGTCCGGCACCTACCGGGGCGCCACGACGCGGTTTTTGTGGCACATTTTCGGTAAACGAGTTTACACGGCGGAGAAAAACACTTCATTCGCCAGGGCGGCGGCCGTCCAATTCCGCCACCTGGACGAAGTGAACGTGATTAATCTCGATTCGAGGGAAGCGCTGCGCGCGCTTTCCCGCACCGGCGAGCTGCCGCATTCGCGCCCAGTATTGTTCTACCTCGACGCGCATTGGAACGCCGATCTCCCATTGCGCGAGGAAGTGGACTTCATCACCGCCACGTGGCCGATGGCCATCATCGTCGTCGACGATTTCAAAGTCCCGGACGACCCCGGCTACGGTTTCGATACCTACGGCCAGGTCGAACTCTCCCTCGACTACCTCGGCGAGCAGGCGCTCCGCGGCGCGCAGGTGTTCTGGCCCGCCTGCCCCGCTGAGCGGGAGACCGGCTACCGGCGCGGCTGCGTGGTGATCGCGACACCGGCCATCGCGTCCCAGGTCAAGGACCTCGCGGGCCTGCGAGCCCGCGAGGGTTAGCACCGGCGAGGGCGGCCCGCCTCTTCGCGCTGGAGCGGCGGGTTGCCCGCATCACCGGGCACCGCCACGTACCTGCTGGTACACCACTAGGTAGCGCTCCACCATTCCGTCCGCACCGAACTCCGCGCGCGCCGCCGCGCGTGCTTTGGCGGCGTTTCGCGCGGCGGCCTCGGGATCGGCGAGCACTGCGCCGATCGCCTCGGCCAGTGCGTCCACATCGCCAGCGGGCACGCCGACCGTGCCGGGACACGAGTCCAGCACCTCGGACAGGCCCGGAATGGTCGACGCGATCAGGGGCACACCGGCCATCACGGCCTCAATCGCCGATAGGCCCAGTCCCTCGGCGTGACTGGGCTGCACGACGACGTCGGCGGCCGCGTACAGGGCCGCCATCGACCCGGCAGGCCGGTCGGACGTGCGCAGCAGCACCCGGTCCGCTAGGCCGAGGGCGTCGATCTCGGCGACCAGGGCGTCCCGGTAGGACTCCGACGCGCAGTTGAGCGACCCGACCAGCACCGCCCGCGCCGCTGGATGCCTCCGCGCGACCCGCGCCATGGCCCGCACCAGCTCCGCTTGTCCCTTGCGGGCCTTGTAGCGGCCCACCAGCAGCACCACCGGCCCGTCGCCCGCGCCCAGCCACGCTTGGGCCGCCCGCACATCGGCATCGGTGAAGTGCTCCTCCTCCACACCGAAGCGGGCCACGTGCACCCGGTCGGGATCAGCTCCGTACCCCAGCGCCTGGTCCCGGTAGGCGAGGCTCCCCGCGACCACGGCATCGTGCGGCAGGGCAGCGAACACCAACCGGGACCGGGCGGCGCCGAAGGGGTCGGTGTGCGGCGTCGTCTCGTTCATCGTGGACACCAGGGGACAGCCGAGCCCGTCCTTCATCATCGCCCCCAGCAGGGCACCTACCTGGCAGAACGTCTGCAGGACGTCCACCTCGCCCGGCCGGATGAGCGTCTCGGCCGCGCCGAGCAGGCCGAACACCCGCTCCTCCCACGGCACCCGGTCCGCCGCGTCCCACTCCCGCGAGTCGGTGCGCACCCGGTGCACGCGCACACCGCGCACCACCTCCTCGGCGGCCGACCCCGGATACCGCTCGGTCAGCACGCCCACGTCGTGGCCGGCCCGGACCAGACCTGCGCCCAGGGTCAGCACCTGCGTTTCCGAACCCCCGCACACCGGGGGGAAGGTCGGGGTCAGGAACCAGATCCGCACGGCAGCCTCCTCATCGCGCCCGCCACAGTTGGGCGAGGTACCGGTCGCCGACGTAATCCACTCCTTCGACCGCGATTCGGTCGGCCACCTCCGCCAGCGCGGTGAACGCCGACAACGGCCGCACCACGGTCGACGTGCTCGAACTGGACACGTCCCTGGACGCCCCGTCGGGGGCGCAGCCGTCCACCACGAGCACATCCCCACCGGGCGCGACCGCCCGGCCGATCTCCCGCACTGACCGCGCGAACCGCTCGTCGTCGACCACATGCTGCAGTGTGAACACGGCCAGCACTGTGCGGAACGAGCCGTCGGCCACGGGAAGGCGGTCGGTGCCCGCCACCGCGGCCCACCCCGGCAACCCGGCCACGGCGGCGCGCGCCCGCCGGATCATGACGGGGGACTGGTCGACGCCCAGCGTCCACGGTGCCTGCCCGGCCGCCCACGCCGTCAGCCTGCCCACACCGCAGCCGAGGTCGAGCACCGCACCCTCGGCCAGGCCCGGCACCATCCTGGCGATCAGGTCCTTCTGCTCGCGGTCGACCGCTGCGCACTGGTCGTCGGTCCACCGGCTGGACAACACCGAGTGCAGACCGGGCCTGCCCGCCCGCTCGTCCCAAGGCGCGGTCACCGCGGACCTCCGGGCTGTGCGGCCGAGGCCAACGCCGCCAACCGAGCGCCCAGGATCTCGGTGACCATGTGGTTGATCGCCAAGTGCACGTCCTCGACCACGCCGTAGTGCGCTGACCCGACCACGATGGCGTGGTCGGCCAACGCGAGCGCCGACCCGCCGTCGAAGCCGAGCAGCGCGAGGGTCTCCACCCGGTGCGCCTTCGCCGTCACCAGGGCCTGCAGCACGTTGGGGGAGTTACCACTCGCGCTGATCACGACCAGCAGGTCTCCCGGCCGCGCCTGGGTGGCCAACTGCGCGGCGAACACCGCCTCGTAGGCGACGTCGTTGGCCCACGCCGTCACCGCGGCCGCATCGTGCAGCGACACCGCCCGCACCCCCGGCGACAGGCCGACCGTTGCCGATTTGGCCAAGTCGCACGTCATATGCGACGCGGTTGCCGCGCTGCCGCCGTTGCCCACGACGAACACGGTCGCCCCCCGTGCCCACGCCGCCGCCAGCCGGTCGGCGGCGCCGCGCACCTCGTCCATGTCCAAATCGCCGACAGCGGCCAGCAGCGCGGCCCGGTAGTCCTCGGGGCCCATGGCGGCCCCCGTCACCGCGCCGCGCGGGCGCTGTCGGCGACCGCGGCCAGGTGCTCGGTGAGGTCGGCGACGGTGCCGTAGGCGGACAACAGCAGCCGTTCCTCGTCGAGCCGGACGCCGAACTCCTCCTCGTAGGCCACCAGGGTCTCGATGAAACCCAGCGAGTCGACCCCGAGATCGTCGACGAGGCACAGGGACCCCGACAGCTCCGCCGGGGAGCGCACCGGGTCGCTCAACGCGGCCAGCCGGCCCCGCGTCCACTCCGCGACGGAACCGGCACTTCCGCCCGCACCCGCGGCGGCTGCGCTATCCGCGCCGATGTTCGCCGTGCCCGTTCCACCGCAGCTCGTGTCGCCCGAGCACGCGCATCCCGGTCCCGCGCTGCCGGTGTCCGCCAGGGGCGCTTCGGGTGTGGTCATGGTCTACGTCCTTTCGGTGAGTGTGGGCGCGGCAGCGACCAGCCCCGCCACCGCCGCGCGATCGACCTTGCCGGTCCGGGTGCGCGGGAAGTCGTCCACCGCGACGATCCGCCGCGGTACCTTGTGCGGGCTGAGTTCGGTGCGGCAGTGCTCGCGCAGGCCCGCCGCGTCCGCGCCCGGAACCAGCCGCACGTGCGCGACCAGCGCCTCGCCCGCCCGCTCATCGGCGACCACCGCGCAGACCGCCTCGACCACGGTCGGGTGCGCGACCAGCGCCCGCTCGACCTCTTCGAGCGCCACGTTGATCCCGGCGACGATCGCGATGTTGCGGGTGCGCCCGGTCAGGTGCAGGTGGCCGTCGGTGTCGAGCCTGCCGATGTCGCCGGTCCACAGCCAGCCGTCGCGCAGGACCGCGACGGTCTCCTGTGGACGTCCGAAGTAGCCTGTCATGAGACTTGGTCCGCGTACCGTCACCTCGCCAGATCGGCCCGGCGGGAGCGGCACGCCCGCGCTGTCGCGCACCACCACCTCGACACCGGGAACCGGTGTCCCCACAGAGGTTGGATGCCTGGCCCGGTCGCGCTGGCGCATGGTGGTAACCCGTGGTCCGGCCTCCGTTTGGCCGTAGGTCTCGACCAGTTCGGCGCCGGGCAGTCGATCGCCGATCGCCGCGAGCACGTCCGGCGGTGTCGGGGCGCCTCCGTACACGATGTGCCGCAACGACGAGAGGTCGTGGTCGCGCTGCCAGCCGCCCATCGCCATCAGCCGCAGCATCGCGGGGACGAGCAGTGTGCTGGTGACCCGGTGTCGCGCCACCAGCCTGCCGAACCTGCTCGGCAGGAAGTCGCCTTCCAGCAGCACGATGTGGCCAGCGGAGTCGAGCTGTCCGACGAGCTGAACGGTGTTGCAGTAACCGAAGTTGAGCGGGACGGTCACCAGCGCCGTCTCCTGAACACCGTCCAGGTCGAGCGAGCGGCGGTGTGCCCGAGCGTTGGCCAGCAAAGCCCGGTGCGTCAACATCACCCTTTTAGGTAAACCAAAGGAGCCCGAGGTGGCGGGCATGACCGCCACGTCCCCCGGATCGATCCGCCGACGGGGAAACGCTCCCGCACTGCTGCCGCAAGCTCTCAGCAGACCCGTCAAATCGCCGTCGCGGGCGGCTGTGGTTGGGACGTCGACAACACGCGGGCCCGCTGAAGGAAGCCGGGAACGCACGCTTGTGCCCCGCACCAGCAGGACGGGCCGGGTATCGGCCAGGTCGGCCGCCGTCTCGGCCTCGCTGAGCTCCGGCGAGAAAGCCACGACGGACGCGCCCAAAGCCAAGACTGCCAGGTAAAGCACCACGTATTCCGCGCATCTCGGCAGGTGCAGCGCGACGCGGTCGCCCTCGACCACGTCGCTGGCCAGGCCATTGGCCACCGCGGCCACGGCGGCCTCCAGCCCGCGGTAATCCAGCTGGAATATACCGTCGGACAGGGCTGGAGCGTGCGGAAAGTCTTGCGCTGAACGGATAAGTCGTTCGGGAATCGTGGAGTCATCCACTGTGCGAACCCCCGCCGTGCGAAGTAACGACGTTGGAAGACGCTCGAATTTGACGCTATCATCGGTTATCTAAACGTGCAATTGCGTCGAAAGCGACACCGCCCGGATGGGCTAGGATCCCTGACGCGCAACCAGCCGTACGACCGGGAGACCGGGCCAGTGCCGCGCCGGGCGATGCCAAAACCGTTTGCGGGCAAGCGATCCGCGCGGGCAGGTGGCCGCCGGATGCCGGTGGTGGGCTGCTCCTGGTGCCGTAATCACTGTCACCACAAGCCGTTTCGCGGAGGACGCCAGCCAATGACCGCCGAAGTGGGAACCCGGGCCGGTCGCCGGGAATGGATCGGATTGCTCGTGCTCGCCCTGCCCACGCTGCTCATCGCCATGGACATGACGGTCCTGTACCTCGCGGCGCCGAAACTGGCCGCCGACCTGCAGGTGTCTGGCGCCGAGCTGTTGTGGATCACAGATATCTACGGCTTCGTCATAGCGGGGATGCTGGTGCCCGCGGGGGCGCTGGGGGACCGGATCGGCAGGCGCAAGTTGTTGCTGATCGGGGCTGCTTTGTTCGGCGCGGCATCGGTTCTCGCTGCCTACGCGCCCAGTGCCGAGCTGCTGATCGCGGCGCGGGCACTGCTCGGCGCCGCGGGCGCGACGCTCATGCCGTCCACATTGTCCTTGGTACGGGTGATGTTCGCCGACGCGGGCCAGCGCGCGTTCGCCGTGGCCGTGGTGATGACCAGCTTCTCCGTGGGCACGACGGTGGGCCCGCTGCTCGGCGGGCTGCTGCTGAACCACTTCTGGTGGGGCTCGGTGTTCCTCCTCGGCGTTCCGGTGATGCTGCTCCTGCTCGCACTCGGACCGGTGCTGCTGCCCGAATACCGCGATCCGGCCGGCGGCCGCGTCGACCTGGCGAGTGCCGCATTGTTGCTGGTGGCCTTGCTCTCCGTGGTCTACGCGATCAAGCGGGTCGCCGAGAGCGGGTTCGACGCCGTCGTCGTCATCGCCGCCGTCGTGGGCGTGGCGCTCGGAATCCTGTTCGCGCGCAGGCAGAATCGCTTGGACGACCCGCTGCTCGACCTGGCCCTGCTGCGCGACAAGGTGATCAACACCTCGCTCGGCACCTACTTGCTCGGACTGCTGGTGATGGGCGGCACGCAGCTGTTCATCGCCCTGTACCTGCAAGAGGTGCTGGGCCTGTCGCCGCTCGCGGCGGGCGCATGGATGGTGCCCGCGTCGGTGGGCACCATCGTCGGTTCCCTCGCGGCTCCGGTGCTCGCGCGCCGTTTCCGACCGGGAATCGTGGTCACCGCCAGCGTCGCTGTCGCCGCAGCCGGATTCGCCATCATCGCCCAGACCAAAGTGGACGATCTGCCGGTGCTGATGACCGGATACGTCGTGGTCGCGCTCGGCCTGAGCCCGATGATCGCGCTGTGCACCGACCTCGTCGTCAGCGCGGCCCCCGCGCACCGGGCGGGTGCCGCGTCGGCGTTGTCGGAGAGCAGCGGCGAACTCGGCGTCGCACTGGGCGTCGCGGTGCTGGGCAGCCTGGGAACCGCCGTCTACCGCGCTGAACTCGGCACTCCAGAGGGCGTGGACCCGGAGGCCGTCGCGTCCCCCGGCGGGGTGCGCGAGACCGCGGCCGGACTGCCCGCCGAGACCGGTGCTCCGTTGTTGGAGGCTGCCCGCGAGGCGCTGTCGTCCGGACTGGCCGCGACTGCGTGGGCTGCGGCTGGCATCGGGGCGGTGACCGCGCTGGTGACGCTGCGGTTGCGCGCGGTACCGCGCATCGGCGAACGCGCCTGACCGGGCGCGTCACGCCCGCAACTCCACCAGGGAGTGCGGGAAGCGCTCCCTGGTGGTCCGGTCGTGGGTGGCGACCACGACCGGACCGGGGAACTCCACCAGCGCGTCCTGAAGTTGTTCCACAAGTGCGAGGCTGAGGTGGTTGGTCGGCTCGTCCAGTAGCAGCACGTCCGGGCGAGCAGCGAACAGCAGCGCCACGTCCAGCCGCCGTTGTTGCCCGATGGACAGCCGGTTCACCGGGGTGCGCAGGTCGGTATCGGTGAACAGTCCGAACCGCCTCAACTCGACAGTCGCGTCCTCAAGGTGCAACGCCCGCCGCGCGGTGAACGCCGCTAGCAGGGGCCTGCCTTCGGCAGCGAAGTTGCTCTCCTGCGGTAAGAACCCGATTTCGATGCCGGGCGCCCGATCGACCTGCCCCGCCTCCGGCTGTCGCAGGCCAGCGAGCACGCCCAGCAGCGTGGACTTGCCCGCCCCGTTGTCGCCCACCACGATGTGCCGGGTCCCCGGAGCCAGGACCAAGTCGATGTGCGCGAAAAGGCTGCCCACTGCCAGCCCGGTAGCGGTGAGCAGTGTGCCGTCCTCGGCGGCGGGCAGCACGGGTGCGGTGAACGCCAACGGGTCCGGCGGTCGCGGGACCTCGTCCTCCAGGAGTCTGCGCAGGTGCAGGCGGGCGGCGCGAGCCGCCCGCGCCACGGCGGCCTGCGCCATGTCGCCGCGCTTGCCGTAGGACATCTTGTTGCGGTCGGTCATTTCACTGGCGTGCCCGCCCGTGCGCTCCGCGCCGTCCAATCTTCGTTTGGCCTCGGCGAGTTCGAACCGCCAGTCGCGGTAGCGCTGCCGCCACCGGAGGTCGGCCGCGGCGCTTGCGGCCAGGTAGTCGCGGTAGCCGCCGCCGTAGCGGACAGTGGCCCCGGCCGGGCCGTCCAGATCTACGATTGCGGTGACCGCGGCGTCCAGGAGCACTCGGTCGTGGCTGGCGATCAGACACGGCCCCGGATAGTCGGCGAGCCACCCCACCAACCAGTCGACACCCCGTTCATCCAGGTGGTTGGTCGGCTCGTCCAGAAGCAGCCCGGCTGGTTCGGCCAGTACGAGGGAAGCCAATGCCAACCGGGCCCGCTCCCCGCCCGACAGCGTCCCGGTCGGACGGTTGCGCTCCACGTGTGCCAGGCCGAACACCTCCAACACTCGGCCGGTGCGGGCGTCGACCTCCCAGCCGCCCCGCCGGGTGAACTCCTCCTGGAGAACCCCGTATTCGACCAGCAGCCGGTCGAGGTCGACGTCCGGCTCGGCCATGCGGGCCTCGGCGTCACGCATCCGGTCCGCTAGCGCGTGGATGTCCGCCGCCGCGGTGGTGAGCACGTCCGCGACCGTGGTGCCGGGCAGGAAGTCGGGTTCCTGGGGCAGGAACCCGACCGAGCCGGTCACCGCGCGCACCACCGCGCCGCGCTGCGGGGTGACCTCGCCCGCCAGCACCCGCAGCAGCGTCGACTTGCCGCGGCCGTTCTCCCCGATGAGGCCGACCCGCTCGCCGTGCGCCACGGTCAGTGAAACCCCGTGCAGCACCAGGCGTTCTCCGAGCGCGCAGTGCACGTCCACGGCGGCCAAGTAGGCGGCCTTGCGGTCGCGCGCGAGCACCGTGCTCCGGTCAGACACCGGTGAGCCCCCTTTCCTCGGAGAGCACGCCGTCAGCCAGTCGCAGCCAGCGGTCCACCCGGATCCCTTCGAGGAACCGGTCGTCGTGGCTGACCACCACGAATGCGCCCTCGTAGGCGTTCAACGCGTTCTCCAGCCACTGCAGGCCCTGCAGGTCGAGGTTGTTCGTCGGCTCGTCCAGCAGAAGCAGTTGCGGCGCGGGTTCGCTGCTGAGCACGCAGGCCAGCGTCGCGCGCATGCGCTCCCCGCCCGAGAGCGCGGACACCGGTATGTGCACGCGCTGCCCCTTGAACAGGAAGCGCGCCAACAGGTTCATCGCGTCGGACTCCGGCATCGACGGCGCCCACTGCCGCAGGTTGTCCCGCACGGACCGGTCGAGGTCGAGCAGGTCCAGACGCTGCGACAAATACGCCACCCGCCCGTCGGCGCGGACGATCTCCCCGCCGTCCAGGGCAACTTCGCCCGCCATGGCGCGCAGCAGCGTCGACTTCCCCGCACCGTTCGACCCGGTGAGCGCGATCCGTTCGGGCCCGCGAACCATCAGGTCCACCCCGCCGCCCACGAATACCGGCCGACCGCGGAAGCACACCCGCATCCCGGTGCCGGTGAAGACCGTGCGCCCGGCGGGGACGTTCGTCGCAGGCAGGGACAAGGTGATCCGCTGCTCGTCGCGCAGCGCCCGCTCGGCCTCGTCCAACCGAGACTTGGCGTCGTCGACCCGGTCGTTGTGCTTGGTGACGGTCTTGCCCGCCGATGCCTGCGCCCAACGTTTGAGATTGCCCGCCGCGATCCGCGCGTTGCCCGCCGACTTGGTGTTGCGCGCGGCATTGCCCGCCCGCCGCGCGGCACGCTCCCTGGCCAGCTGCAGCTCCCGTTTCTCCCGCTTGACCTCCTGCTCGGCGGTGCGCACGTTTCGCTCCGCCACTTCGCGCTCGGCCTGAACGGCTGCCTGGTAGTCGGTGAAGTTGCCGCCGTGGAAGGAGACTCCGTTGCGGCGCAGTTCGGCGACCTGGTCTACCCGGTCGAGCAGCACCCGGTCGTGGCTGACCAGCAGCAAGCTGCCCTTCCACTCGTCGAGGACGTCGTAGAGTCGGTAGCGGGCCTCCCGGTCGAGATTGTTGGTCGGTTCGTCCAGCAGCAGCGCCTCGGGGCGTTTGAGCAGTTGCGCGGCAAGGCCGAGCGCGACGGCTTGGCCGCCGCTGAGCGTGCCCAGCCGCCGGTCGAGCGCCACGTCGCCGAGGCCGAGCCGGTGCATCTCGGCCGTGGCGCGTTCCTCGACGTCCCAATCGGCGCCGATCACGGCGAAGTGGGCCTCGTCCGCGTCGCCGGACTCGATGGCGTGCAGCGCCCGAACGACCGGGGCGATCCCCAGCACGTCGGCGACCTCTGTGCTGGGGTCCAGCGGCAGCGTCTGCGGCAGGTACCCGAGCAACCCGTCCACGGTGACCGTGCCGCGCGTCGGCGGTACCTCGCCCGCGATGAGCTTGAGCAGGGTGGATTTGCCGGTGCCGTTGGGTGCGACGAGGCCGGTGCGGCCGGGGCCGATCGAGCAGGTGATGTCGTCGAACAGCACCGTGCCGTCCGGCCAGGAGAACGACAGGTCGGTGCAGATGATCATGGCTTCTCTCCGGGGTACGCGGGGCGGGGGAGAGGGACGCCGTGACAACCCCGGCGCACGGCCGGAAGAGGGCTGTGCGGTCAGCGAGAAGGGGTGGGAGCGGCTCCGGTCTCCGGGAAATCGCGAGCATCGCGACAATCGACCCCGCGCCAGTTCAGCCCGCGGAGCCGATCACTTCGGAGAGGTCTAAATGCCACCCATGTGCAGAACCATAGCATTGCGCGGCGGAACCGACGAGGGATAGGTGCTCTTGAGGTCGCCGTGGCACAGGTAGTCGAACCGTGGGCAGCAGGGCGGACTGCCGGTGCGGGTTCGGTTGTCAGCGCCAGCCGAGTTCCGGGGCGACGTGGGTCAGGATGCTGTCGATCACATGCGCGTTGTGACCCGTTCGCGGCCGCGGCACCCACCGGGCGAATGATCGTCACACCGGGCTATCGACGACAAGACGCAGGGAGGACGAACGAATGCAGAAGTCGATCTTGGTGACAGGCGGGACGGGCACGTTGGGCAGGGCCGTGGTGCGCCGGTTGCTCGATGCCGGGTTCGACGAGTTCCGGACCGAGCGGAAGGCGTGAAGATGCGCGCTCTCCTGCGGTCGGGCTTGTTCTTCCTGACGTTCGTGCACGTCGCGGTGGGTTTCTGGACGCTGTTCTTCCCGCGTTCGTTCTACGGCGCAATTCCGACGGTGGACGACTATCCGCCGTTCAACGAGCACCTCTTCCGCGATTACGGCGCGATGAACCTCGCCATGGCGGTGGTGCTCTGCGCAGCCGCGGTCTTCCTGGGACGAACCCTGGTCTACGTCGCGTTGACGTCGAACCTCGTCTGGGCGGTTCCGCACCTGGTGTTCCACGCGGCGCACCAGCCGCACACCGCGGCATCGACGCTGGTTGTGGCGCTGCTGGTGACTGCGGCGATCCCGTTGGTGCTGCTGTTGCTCACCCGCGGCGCTTTACCAGCAGGTGAGCGGCGACGGCCGTCGCACCGGTGACCGCGAACACCGACGGCTAGGCGCCGATCTTCTTGGCCAGCGGGTGAAACCTCCGCTCGTCGGACAGCAGAGTCGGAGCAGGCGTTCGGCACCGAGAACGAGTCGATCGGCGCCAAGTCGGTGGTGGACTGGCTGAACTCCCGCACGCCCGGCCACGACGCGTCCGGAACGCCCGTTGACGCGGGCTGGGCAACCGGCAAGGACGCGATGGAGATGCCAGGCGCTGGTTATGGGGATCCGCATTCTCGTACCGCAGGACGAGCAGTTCGGCGGCCCTCGTGGTGTCCCGGGGGGACCCGACAACGCGTCTCACTCCGTGAACGGATGAGCGCGGGGCGGGGCCCGAACGAGCTGCCGAGGAACTGCTCCGCTAGGCCAAGCAACGGAGGCGCACCGGTCTGCGAGTTCCGTTGTAGTGCGTTCCCTTCCGCTTTCCTTGTGCTCTTCGGCGAGCTCCGCGCTGGTGATGCTGTGGTGGTCAGCGACGGGACGGAGCTCATGCTGGCGACAGTTTTGGTCGGCTCGACCATGCACCAGATGTGGGCGATAGAGTGCGCACGGGTTTTGGTGATCGTCGTTGGAGGGCGTCATGTCGGGCACGGATTGGCTGGGGTCGAAAGCGGATGAGGATGGTTACCGTCCTCCCCCCGATCTCCACACGGACAAGCCGCATCCGGCGCGGATCTACGACTACTTGCTGGGCGGTCGGGACAACTTCGCGGCGGACCGGGAAGCGTCCAGCGGTATCACCGAGGGCTGGCCGAACCTGCCGAAGTCGATGCGCGCGAACCGCGACTTCCTGGTGCGGGTGACGCGGTACCTCGCGGCCGAGCTGGGCTTCCGGCAGTTCGTCGACATCGGCACCGGACTACCGACCTCGCCGAACCTGCACGAGGTCGCGCAGGAGGTGGCCCCGGAATCGCGCATCCTGTACGTCGACAATGATCCCATCGTGCTGGTGCACGCGCGTGCTCTGCTCACCAGCACACCGGAGGGGCGCACCGCCTACGTGGACGCGGATCTGCGTGACACGGACGCGATCCTGAATTCTGAGGAGTACCGGGAGATTCTCGACCTGGACCGGCCGGTTGCGCTGACCCTGCTCGCGGTCATGCACTACATCCTCGACCAGGGGGAGGCGCGGGACATCATCGCCCGTCTCATGGAGCCGCTGCCCCAGGGCAGCGCCCTGGTGTTGTCGACCACGACGCACATCAGCGCACCCGAAGAGGTGCACAAAGGTATTGCCTCCTACAACGCCAAAGGTATCGCGGCCAGGTCGATGGACCAGACTGAGGTCGAGGACCTCTTCGGCGGCCTGGAACTACTGCCTCCTGGCGTGACGCTGATCAACCATTGGCACCCGGACGACGCCGCGGCGAGATTCATCGACGCCCACGTCCACATGCTCGGGGGCGTCGCCATCAAACGGTGACCAGCGGAACTACCTGCCGTTCACCGCACTTTCACGGGTCTGCGAAGATCCTCCCCGCCCGCCAGCACCCGTCGCCGCACTGGAGATGCGTGATCGCGAAAGACGACGTCAGAGCGGTACCGCAAGAAGGTCATCGTGAACGCGGTTTACTCCTCGACCAGGTGCGGCAGCGGGCCGCTGGCCTTCGTCAGCGGCTCGAAGGCGTCGCCCTGTTCGCGAGGTCGACGCCTTTTGGCGCGGTCTGACTAGTTCGGTGAGTCCGTCGGATGCTGCCGTGACGCCTGGGCACCACCGCCAGATCAGAGATGGCTACATGATGCAGTAGGCAGGCGCGTAGCCGAGCCGCTGGGTTCCGGGCACGAAAACCTCGCGCCACAAATCGGAGGACTGGTGGTCGCCACAGGTGGTCCCGGGGTACCAAGCGCCGGTGATGGGACTGACGTTCGGGGAGTCCAGGATGGTTCCTGCCCTGGCAAAACCTACGACGTCCGAAGGCCCAGGAGCGGCCAGCAGGTTGACGTCGTAGTAGGCCTTCACAGGGATAGGAGCGGGCTCGTTTTCCCTGTCATACCGCCATTTGTCGGTGTCGACGAGCCGTTCGCCCGAGCATGATCGGACAAGCGTGTTCGACTGATCAGATCATGTCCGAAATACTGGACAGCTGAAAAGGGGGCGACATGACGCGGCCATTGAAGAGGCGTGATTTCATGCGCGCGTCCGCCGTCGGCATGGCTTCCGTGGCTGCGACCGGATCCTCCCCGGTCGCCTCCGCGGAAACGCCGCGCGCCGCGGCGGCTCGCGTGCTCGGGCAGAACCTCCCGCCCGATGTCGGGGCAGGTAGCACCGCGCCGATACGGCCCTTCACGCTGAACCAGGTGGCCCTGGGACCTGGCCTGTTCCAGCAGAAGCGCGACCTGATGAAGAACTTCATCAGGCACTACGACCACCGGCGGTTCCTCGTGTTGTTCAACAACACCGCGGGGCGGCCCAATCCGCCCGGTCTCGCCGTCCCGGGCGGCTGGGAGGACGGCGGTCTGCTCAGCGGCCACTGGGCGGGTCATTACCTCACCGCGCTGGCGCAATCCCACGTCGACCAGGACGAGCAGGTCTTCAAGGACAAGCTCGACTGGATGGTGGGCGAGCTCGGCGAGTGCCAGGACGCTCTGATGGGCAAGACCGTCCACCCAGGCTACCTGGGCGCCCTGCCGGAGGACGTGGTGCTGCGCGCCGGCCCGCCACGGTTCGCGCAGTACGGCGGCGATTTGAGCACCAACACCTGGGCGCCGTGGTACACCCAGCACAAGATCATGCGGGGGCTCCTGGACGCCTTCGCGCTCACCGGCAGCCAGCGGGCGTTGGAGATCGCCCTCGGGATGGCGGACTGGGCGCACCTGGCGCTGACGCTCGGCGACGTTCGCCACCCGGACTACCCAGGGTCGGTCACCAGGGACGATCTGAACCTCATGTGGGACACCTACATCGCGGGGGAATACGGCGGCGCGAATGAGGTCTTCGCCGAGATCTGCACGCTGACCGGAGACGACCGGCATCTGCAGACGGCCAAGTGCTTCGACAACCGGGAGTCCCTGTTCGGCGCCTGCGTGGACAACCGCGACATTCTTGTCACCACCGATGCGACTCGCCCGGGCCGGCGTCGGCCGAATCGCCTGCACGCCAACACGCACGTCCCCAACTTCGTCGGCTATCTGCGGATCTTCGAGCGGACCGGCGAGGAGGAGTACCGGGTCGCGGCGAAGAACTTCTTCGGCATGGTCGTTCCCCATCGCATGTTCGCGCACGGCGGCACGAGCGGGAACTACCCCGGGTCCAACGACAACCCGGAGATGTTCCAGAACCGGGACAACGTCGCCAACGCCATCGGCTCGACCGGCGCCGAGTCATGCACCACCTACAACCTGCTCAAGCTGGCGCGCAACCTGTTCTTCTTCGACCCCGATCCGGCGTACCTGGACTACTACGAGCGCGGCCTGGTCAACATGATCGCCGGGCAGCGCGCCGACACCGACACCGTCGAGGACCCGCAGCTCGTGTACTTCCAGCCGCTAACCCCCGGTTCCAGCCGCGACTACGGCAACACCGGAACCTGCTGCGGCGGCACCGGAATGGAGAACCACACGAAGTACCAGGAGACGATCTACTTCCGCTCGGCCGACGGATCGACCCTGTGGGTCAACTTGTACGCCGCGTCGACCCTCACCTGGGCCGACCGAGGGTTCACGGTCACCCAACGGACCGACTTTCCCCGCGACCACCGCACGACGCTGACCGTGCACGGCAGCGGCCCGCTGGACATCAAGCTGCGGGTTCCCGGCTGGGTGTCCGACACCCCTCGCGGCTTCGTGGTGTTGGTCAACGGCCGTCCCGCGGCCGGTTCCCCGGCACGACCCGGCAGTTACCTCACGTTGAGCCGCACCTGGAGCCCGGGCGACACCATCGAGGTCTCCATGCCGTTCGCCATCCGCATCGAGCGGGCCATCGACCGGCCGGACACCCAGTCGATCTTCTGGGGCCCGCTGCTGATGCCGATCCTCGGCGACCCAGGCGCGGGCAGCTTCCGGGAACTCACGCTCTACCGCTACCTGAAGCTGGACGGCGACTACTCCACAGCGGCGATCACACCGAGCGGCGACCAGACCTTCACCACGGCAGGCCTCACGTTGCGCCCGCACTACGTGGGGGACGCCCAGCCCCAGTCCCCGTACTTCAGGAGGGTCGAGCCCGACGTGGTCTTCGGCACCATCAACACCGGTGTGCCCAACCGCAAGCGCGACGACAACCTGCCGAACTACGACGTACCAGTCCAGGGCGTCGACTCGCCCGGCGACGATGGCCTGACCTTCCTCGACGTAGTCTGGGACGCCGCACCGTTCGCCAGCCACGGCGACTTCGTACGCCGGGTGAAACAGACCGCGGACGACTGGGTTTCCGCTGGGCTCTTCAGCGGTGTGGAGCGCGACACCGTGATCAGGTACGCCGCAGAGGCAGAGCGTGAACTCCGCCCTTAGAGCCTGTCTTGGAACTCGTTGTGCGTGGCGGTGCGGGTGGCGAATCTGCCGATTTCGCGCGAAATCGCCACCCGCTCCCCATGGGATACGGCGATTTCGCGCGAAATCGCCCGCCCTACCCGAGACACTCGGCCCGGCACCGCCACAGCGGGGACCGTGCCCCGGTCAGGTGTCCAATGTGCTCGTCGCGAACAGGTCTTCCACCGCTGGCTCCGCGCTGATCAAGCCCTGTTCGTGGGAGTAACCGACGAGCGTCCGCAATGCCTTGGCGGATCCAGCGAATCCGTACGGGAACGGATCGTCCCCGAAGACCTCCTGCTGATCGTCCAGCCGGGGCCCGCCCAGCAGCAGACTGGAGCGCTCCAGCCGCCGCAGGTTGTCGTACGCGGATTGCTTCGCCTCGGCAAAGGCCCGGAAGAGGTTCAGGGCCAGGTCCGGGTCCCGCTCCAGGTGGTGGTTCTGCACCACGACGGTGTGGTTGCAGTGCAGGAACCCGTGCTCCCGGTAAACGCGCGCCGCCTCGGCCCAAGGGTCGGCGAACAGCCGCCGAACGCCCGGGATCCGCTTCAGGTCGTGCGCGCTGGTGAGGTTCAGCCGGGACGCCATCCCCGGGTATGGGCTGGGCAGCACGGCGTCGAGTTCGCCCGCGACGAGCATCGACTCCAGCGTCTGGCCCGGCGGCACCGGATGCACCTGGACCCCGGGGGCAGGCCGGAAACCGGTCTCGCCGCCGTGGCTGAGTTCGGGCGTGCGTTCCACGTACCACTCGACCGTCGTGGGGTCCACACCGAAGTCGTGCGCGAGCACTCCTCTGGTCCACACCGCGGCCGTCACCTGGTACTCGGTGAGGCCGATCCGCCGCCCCCGCAGCTCCTCCGGCCGCTGGATGCCGGACCGTTCGCCGACGTAGAGCCCGAGGTGGAACGCGTTGCGGTAGGGGAAGACCGGGATCGCGGTCCACGCCCGGCCCTGCTGCCGGGCTATCAGGTAGCTGGACAAGGACATCTCGCTGACGTCGAACGCGTCCTCGTGCAGCATTTGGTAGAAGGTCTCCGACGGCGCCAGCGTCCGCACGTCGAGCTCGGCTCCGGGGACCGTGACCCGACCGTCGGCGAGCGCGGCCACCCGGTCGTAGTCGGCGATGGCCAGGGAAAGGCGTTGGTCTGACATGGGTGGGGTTTCCTTTCAACTCAAGGGGCCGACTCCGCGTTGCTCAGGAGATCGACTGAAGCACTTTCTGGAAGGCGGGGTCGGCGCGCAGCACGGAGTTCACGAGCGCGCCCGTCTCCGCTCCCGGCAGGTAGCTGACCGGCCGCCGCTGCTGCTTCGACCGCGACTGCAACTCCGGATCGGACAACGCGCACTTGAACGCCTCGCGCAGGTATGCCAGTCGGGCCGGGTCCAGGCGCGGTGGCGCCACCACGGTCCGGCTGGTCTCCACCAGACCGACCAGGGAGTCCAGGAGCCGCTGGCGGTCCGGGGTCGCCGGAGCGAAGTCGGCCGTCGTCGGTACCTCGGCCACGGCCTTGTCGGTGGTCCGTCCGATGACGAGGACCGGGCGCATCTGGCCGGTCCGGATGGCGCTCAGCGCGGTGTTCAGCGGGAGGACGTCGGCGTCCGCGTCGCCGCGCAGAATCGCCGACCTCGCCTCGCCGGAGCCGGAGAAACCGGTGATGACGCGGGCCGGGAAGTCGTAGATCCTGGACAGCAGCGGCGGATTGATGTGGTCGTTCGCCCCCGGGCCCGTCGACACGAACTTGACCGGCTCGTCGGCCCGCAGGAAGTCCTCGAAACCGCGGTACTCGCTGTCGGCGGCGACCACCACCACGTTCGGCTCGTCGGACATCCGGGTCAGCCAGGAGAATTCGGCAAGCCGGAAATTCAGGCCCTCCACCTGTCCCACCTCCGCGCTCACTGCGCCGACGGTGTTGAGGATCTGGATCCGCAGCCCGTCCGGCTCGGCGACCGCGGTCTGCGACGTCGCGAGCAGGCCACCGGCCCCCGGCTCGTTGATCACCGTCACCTCGGTGCCCGCGCACTTGGCGAGGTACGGGGCGACGTCACGGGCATACAGGTCGTAGCCGCCACCCGGCTCGTACGGCACGACGAATTCCAGGGTCTCCGACGCGTAGAACTCGGCCGGGGACACCGGTTTCCCGCCGCCACAGCCCGCGACCACGCCGAGCACGCCCACCCCGGCGACGAGCTTCCGGAACCGCCCGCGCGGACCGCCCAACGCGCTCATGTGTGACTCCTCCTTGAGGGTCGCCTACCGCTGTCGCCGCCACACGCCGTGGACATCAGGAGAACAGCCCTTCCGGTATCGGGATCGCGAGCAGTTCGACGAACACCAGCCACAGCGCCAGTCCGAGGCCAGCCGCGTAGCCGAGGGCCGGAAGCCAGGACACCCGCGCGCCTGCCTTCAGGTACGCGAGGGCGAACACCACCGCGGTCGGGATGAGACCGAACACGAAAAGCCCGACGAAGAAGGCGGCGAGCCAGCCCAGGCTGCCGCGCCAAGCGGCGGCCCCGGCCGTCGCGAAGACGTAGTCGGCCTCGTGCTGCCGATCCGGCTCCGGCTCGGGGTCCGGCTCCGGGGCCTGGACCGTGCCGCGCCGCGCGACGAGCAGTACCAGGTTCAACGCGCTGAGCACCACGCCGAGCCCGGACACCAACGTGGGGACGAGCGAAGCGCGGAATCCCCACTGCCGGGCGAGCAGCAAGGCGACCACGAAGACCACCAGCAGCACCCCGGTGATCCACAGGTCCGGCCTGCGCGCACCGTCCGATTTGGACAAGCTCGTCATCACCGGGCTCCCATCTTCGCGCGGGTTTCGTCGGCGGAGCGGCTTCTCCGCAGCCGGGGCCACAACAGTGGGCGCGCCACGGTGAGCACGATGATCGCGCCGATGATCAGGACCGCTGGCTTCGTCAGCCACCCGAGTCCGTAGAGCGAGTAGGACAGGAAGAGGTACCGCTCGGCGATGGCTCCCAGCACCACGGCGAGCAGGAACGGGACGCGGGGCCAGTTCCACCGGACGCACAGCACGCCGATCACCGCCGCGGCGAGCATCACCAGCACGTCGGCGAAGTTGTTGCTCGCCGTGTAAGCGCCGATCGTGAGCAGCATCAGCAGGACCGGAACGAGAAACGCGCCGCGGATCTGGGTGAGCTTGGCCAGCGGCCGGATCAGCAGGAAGCCCACCGCGACCGCCACGAAGTTGGCGAGGATGGTCACCCACGCCATCGAGAGGGTCACCGGGAGGTCGCTGGTCAGCATCTGCGGCCCGGGGTCGAGCCCGACGATGAGGAAGGCGCTGAGCAGCACCGCGGTGGCCGCGCCGCCCGGGATGCCGAACGCGACCGTGGGGATGAGGCTGCCGCTGTCCTTGGCGTTGTTGTTGGACCCCGCGGCGATGACCCCTTCGATCGACCCTTTGCCGAACTCCTCCGGGTGCTTGGAGGTCTGCTGGGCGTGGCCGTACGCCAGGAACTGCGCCACCGAGCCACCGACCCCGGGCACGATGCCGACACCGACACCGATCGCGCTCGACCGGACGACCAGCCACCAGTGCGCCAACGTGTCCCGGATCCCCTGCCCGATGCCGGTGAGGTTCCGCGTCGCCGAGTCGTCGGTGGGCTGCGCGATGCCGCGCTTGGTCAACATCAGTTGCAGCACCTCGGCGCCGCCGAACAGACCCACGACCAGCGGGACCAGCCCGATTCCGCCCCAGAGGTAGAGATCCCCGAAGGCGTAGCGCGGGACACCTTCCTGCGGGTCGATCCCGACCATCGCGACCAGTACGCCGAACGTCGCCATGATGAAGCCCTTGAGCATGTTCCCGCCGGACAACGTCACCACGAACGTCAGCCCGAGCACGGTGAGCGCGAAGAACTCGGCGGGGCCGAACGACAGCACCAACGGCCGCATGATCGGGATGGCGGCCACCAGCACCACCGCGCCGATCGCCGAGCCGATCGCCGACGCGGACAGCACCGCTCCCAGCGCGCGACCGGCCTCCCCGCGTTTGGTGAGCGGGTGCCCGTCCAGCACGGTGGCCGCCGAGGTCGCCTCTCCCGGGATGCCGAACAGGACGGAGCTGATGTCCCCCGCGGTGGAGGTGACCGCCAGCATTCCGAGCAGGAACGCGAACGCCTGGACCGGCTCCATGCCGAACGTGAAGGGCAGCATCAGGGCCAGCGTCACGGCGCCGCCCAGGCCGGGCAGGATCCCGACCAGGAAGCCCACGGCGACACCGACCAGCATCAGCAGGAGCGTCGATGGCTGGAACACCTGCGTCAGGCTCTCGACGAGCGCTTCTCCCATGCGTCCTCCGATCACGGGTCTGGCGGTCTGGATGCGCTGCGGTCACGGCGCCCGGCTAGGTCCCCGCGAGTTCGTCGGCGTCGGCCTCGACGTCGTAGTCGTAGAGCCAGGAACGGAAGGTGACGGAAGCGGCGATCTCGGCGTCGCGCTCGTTCAGGTCGTCGTACGCGGAGTCGTACCGCTGTCCGTTCGCGCGCGCTCCGCGCTGCACCTCGGCGACGCGCGGCCGCCGGAGCGACTCGTACGCCTGCAATGCCTCGCGTGCGGTGGCCCCGTCGCGGGTGGCCAGCAGGGCGGCGAGCGCTACGGCGTCCTCGATGGCCTGATTCGCGCCCTGTCCGACATGCGGCAGCATCGGGTGCGCGGCGTCCCCGAGGAGGGTGAGCCTGCCGTTGGTCCACGTGCTCAGCGGTTCCCGGTCGTACAGACCCCACCAGAAGGTGGCGTCGACCTGGGTCAGCAGCCGCTCGACGGGCGAGTCCCAGCCCGCGAACGCCGCGGCCAAGGCAACCGGATCGCCCGCGGCGGACCAGGATTCCGTGGTCCGCTCATCGCTCGGCACGAAGCCCACGTAGTTGATCAGTTCGCCGGAGCGCACCGGGTACACCAGGAAGTGCTTGCCCTCGCCCATCCAGAGCTGCGACACGCCGCGACGCCACCACGGCAGTCGTTCGGCCGGGATCAGGCCGCGGTAGGCAACCGAACCGGAGTGCACCGGACGCGAAGGGGCCACCACGTACCGCTGGAGAGCGGAGTGGATGCCGTCCGCGGCGATGACGACGTCGGCGGTCGCGGACGCGCCGTTGTCGAACTCCAGGTGCGCGGCTGCTTCGTCCTGGTCGAAGCCCACGCACCGGTGGTTGGTGTGGATGATCCCGGTGGGTAGCCCGTCCGCCAGGATCGTGAGCAGGTCGGCGCGGTGCATGCCGTACATGCCGTTCCAACCACGGGAATCGGTCGTCAGGATGGGCGCGACCAGCGTGCCGTCCTTGCGGTAGTACTGCGACCCGTCGCCGATGCGCGCGCCTGCCGCGGCCAGTGCCGACCCCATGCCGATCCGTTCGAGCAGGCGGACGCTGTTGGGCGTCATCAACACCCCGGCGCCGATCTCCCCGAGTTCCGGAGCCTGTTCGTAGACCGTCACCTCGATGCCGTGCCGCACGAGGGCGTTCGCGGTGGCCATGCCGCCGATCCCGCCACCCACGATCGCGACCCGAAGCCCGGGCGAGCCCATACCCAACCCCTTCTTTGATTTTCGTTAAGCGAAAACTTTTCGTTATTTGGTGGCGTGAAAGTTAATGGGGCCGAGATCGACTGTCAATGCTTGCGACACAACGGATCCCACGCTGGATGCCTCGAACGCGAACCGACGGGGCAACCGGGCGGCGAAAGTCGCTACGCCGCGCACCCGCTGTCGGGCGCGGCCTCAAAACCGCCGCGCCGCAGGCAAGTCCTCAGGTCAGAGCGTGTTGCCGAGCCGGGCGGCCTCCCGCCGGACCACGGGCAGGAATTTCTCGCGCAGCACGTCGAGGGAAGCTCGGGCGGTGGAGGTGCTGACGCTCATCGCGGCGTGGGTCCGGCCGAGGCTGTCCCGGACCGGAACCGCCACCGTGAGCACCCCCGGCTCCAATTCCTCCTCGGTGAAGGCCATTCCCTCGTCGCGGGTCCGCTGGACCCGTCGGCGGATCTCGGCGATGGTCGCTGGGCTGTTCGGCGTAAGGCGTTGCGGCCGCCAGCTTTCCAGATATGCCTCGAATTCCTCGTCGGGCAACGCGGCCAGCAGCACGCGCCCGGTGGAGGAGGCGTACGCGGGGAGCCGCGTGCCCACCCGCACCCCCGCCGAGGCAAGTCGGGTGGCCTCCGCCCGCTCGATGAACAACGCGTACCCGTCGTCCAGGACTGCGATGGACGCGGACTCGCCGAGCTCGTCGCGCACCGCCGAGAGACACGGCTGGGCAAGCATCGGCAAGGACGCCGTACGAGAGTAGGACGCACTCAGGCGCATGATGCGAGGGGTCGGCCGGAAGTACTTGCCGTCATGGGTGACGTAGCCGAGCTCCTCAAGGGTCAGCAGACAGCGGCGGGCCGCGGCCGGTGTCGTGCCGGTGATCGCGGCGGCGCTGCTGACCGTGAGTTTCGGCCGGTGCGCGTCGAACGCCTCGATGATCGCGAGCCCCTTCGCGAGCCCGCCCACCACCTCGCGCCGGGGCTTGGGCGAAGCGCCGGATTGCCGGGTCTCGTCCGGGTTGCCCGATGATGTCGCCATATTTTCGTTATACGAAACTAGTTCGTTAACGTCAAATCGCCGGAATGGAGCCGGGTGGTGTGTGCGAGCAGGTTGCGGCGCAGCACAGCGTCACAGGGCCTGCGGCTTCGGCTCAACCAGGCGGCGCACCGCTAGGACCAGCGCAGCGCGATGTTCTTCCAGTCGCTCCTTGGACTGAGGATCACCGTCGGCGGCGCTGCGCATGCCGGGCGGCGCGCTGAGCCAACTCTCGGTCATCCGCAAGACCAGCGCGAAGAGGTCGACGGCGGGAATGTCGCCGGTGAGCCGTCCCGCCCGCTGCGCAGCCGCGACACTGTCGACCCGCGCCCGGTAACTCTCGCGTTCGGCGGCCGTCGGCTCGGCGCGCTCGAACGTGCGCCAGGCCGCAAGCATCCGCGACCTGGGATTGGCGAGCATGTAGTCGAACCTGGCGGCCGCGAAGCCCACGAGGTCGCCATCGACGAGAGGGACGGCCTGGACCAGCGACCCGATCTGCCGTTCGAGAACGGCACTGAACAGCCCGTCCTTGTCGCCGAAGTAGGCGTAGATCATCCGCTTGTTCGTGTGCGCGCGGTCTGCGATCCGATCGATCCGAGCTCCGGCGTACCCGTGCTCGGCGAACTCCTCACCTGCCGACGCGAGCAGCAATTCCTTGGTCGCCTCGGGGTTTCGCGGTCGATACACCTTCGAATCGGGTGTCGCTGGCATGCCGTCAAGAATAACATAAGTAAACTAAGTAGTTACTTGGCTTGAGATGGAGTAACTCGATTGTTACTTAGCTTGCGGGGATGTCTGCTCGGCCAGCAATCCCATCCAGCAGGGGATGCGGCGAAGTCCGGCAGGTGGGTCGTTTGCCGCGCGCTCTGGCGTTTCGCCGCCTGCGAACTCGACGCCGCGCGACCTTCCGGCTTTGCGAGGCGGGCTGCATCGTCCGCGACCAACCGGATTTGCACTTGCCCCATGGCTCTGTCGGCACGTCGCCCGAGTTCGTGCGAGCCCGCCGTTCAGGCGCCGCTCCACTCGATCTTCAGGTCGCGGCCCTGCATGCGCCCAGCCTCGGCGGCGGGCTTGCGGGTGGAAGGATCCGCCGGGTTGGTCCCGATTGCCTCGGTCGACACCGCGTCTGGAGTGACGAGTGCGACTTGGGCACCGCTGACGCGAAGTTCCTCGATCGCTTCGTCCAGTGTTTTCTCGACCGGGAAGAGCTCCGTGTTCCCGAGAGGGGCAACCACGAGGACTCTTGATGCCCCGAGAGCGTAGTCCGCGCTCGTGTTCGACCGGACTGCCCCGTCCACGTACCGGCTTCCATTGATCGTGACGGGCGGCCATATCCCCGGCACGGCACAGCTCGCGGCGACAGCCTCGACCAAGCCGACGCCCGTTGCCTTTTCGAAGACCCGAGGCTCGCCGCTATTTGCGTCCACCGCAACTATTTTCAGTTCTGGCCCAAGCGATGGCCATGCGTGCGATGGCAGGCGCGATTCGACAACCGCACGCCTTTCCCGCTCGGTAACGGTTTCCGCATCCAGGGCGAACCTGCCCAGCGAGCGGCGCCTCTCCGGTGGATGCACATCAACTTCTCCGAGCACTGCGGCGATGTCCCTTGCGAAGGTCGTCAAGTTCACCTGAGCGGCGATCTCCGCGGCCTGCAGATCCGGCTCGGTCTGCCTGGCGAAGAGCACGTGCAGATCCAATCCACTGCCCAGCTGTGCGGCTACCGTTGCCCCTGCTGAGGTTCCGACTATTTCATCGACCGCCCTTGCTTCTAGGCCCGCATCGGCCATTCCTGCAAGTAATCCGGTCGTCCATGCGATACCGGCAATTCCGCCGCCTCCGAGTACCAATGTCTCGGCCATGAAGCACCCTTTCCGCAAGCCAAGTAGTCGACATATCAGCGCCCTCAGCGCCAGTAGGCGTACAGCTACGTCAAGGCGCCGCGAAGGCCGTGCGGCGACTCCGGCCCCGCCCCGGGTCGATCGGGCGACGATGAGCCCAGCTCGTCCACAATGGACCTACAGAGGCGAGGTTCTTGGAATGGTCATCCCATCCGTGCGCTGTCGGACCGTCGATCGGGGCTGTGCTGATCGCCAGGTCATGCTCCTCAGTATGGGGGATCGGTAACTACAATGTTACTACTACTTGCTGGATCAAGTCAAAGAACAGTTACTTCTGTTAGCCTCGCCGCGGATGTCCACTTCAGACCGAGGAGATCGACGTGACGAGCGAAGGCACCGACAAGAGCGTCGAGCGGCACGCGGGGTGGCTGGAGCTGTTCTACGACTTGCTCTTCGTCGTGCTCGTGGCACAGCTCGCGCATCCGATGGTGGACCATCCGACCTGGCAGTCCGGGCTCCGACTGCTCGTGCTCTTCCTACCCGCGTGGTGGGTCTGGGTCGGCTCGACGCTCTACACCAACCTGACCGGCGAAATCGGCGCCGAGCGGCGGATCGACGTGCTGGTCCAGATGGCGATCCTGCTGGTGATGGCCGGGGCGGCGACACCGGCGGCGCACGGTCACCTGGCCGTTTTCGCGAGCGCGTACGCGGCTTCGCGCCTCGCGGTGCTGACGTTCAGGTTGGTGGTGCGCGGGAAATGGCCCGCGGGCGGAGCCAACTGGCCGCTGCTGTTGTCGGCCGCGCTGTGGGCGGGCTCGATCGCCGTGGAACCGCCCGCGACGTACCTCCTGTGGCTCGCCGGGCTTGCGGTGGAGATCGCTCCCTGGCTCCTGGGCACCCGCAGCGGTTCCCCGCTGCGTCAGCGCCTCGTGTCGGGCGGAGTGGAGATCGGCCACCTCGTCGAGCGGTTCGGACTGTTCATGATCATCGTGCTCGGGGAGGCGATCGCGCAGATCGTCGCCGCGATCGCGGATGCGGACGCCGCACCGCCCGCGGTGATCACCGGCCTCGCGGCGTTCGCGGTCGTCGCCATGCTCTGGTGGCTGTACTTCGACTTCGGCTCGGCAGTGGCCGGGCGGACGATGAGTGCGCGCCGCGAGGACGCGTTTCGGCTCACCCGCTCGATCTTCCTGATCGGACATTTCCTGCCCGTGGTGTCACTCGTCGCGTTCGCGGCCGGACTGGGCGGCCTGGTCGCCGCGGGGGCGAGTGGCCAGCACGCGGGTGACGCACTGCGGCTTTGCGTGGCCGCGCTGGCGGTCTACCTGCTGAACAACGGGTTCATCGGCCTGCGTGTCATGCGCTACCCGCTCGGACGGGTGTTTTCCTGGTTGCTGCCCAACCTTTTGCTGTTCCTGGTCCTGGCTTGGCTGGCCGACCGGCTCCTGCCTGCGATTCCGTTGGTCCTGATCGCCAGCTTCCTGACGATCGAAGCGTTGCCCGCGATCAAGCGTTGGCGCACCCTTAAGTAACTGTTCTTTGACTTAATGCCACGGCATCGGTAACCTTGTAGTTACTAATCCGAGCACTGAGGAGCATCATGTCTGACAACCATGGCCTGGAGACCGTGACCCTGACCGGCGGTCTGACCATCACGCGGATGGGATATGGGGCGATGCAGCTGGCGGGGCCGAATGTGTTCGGTGAGCCGCGGGACCGCGGTGAGGCACTGGCCGTGCTGCGGGAGGCGGTCGAATCGGGGGTCACCCACATCGACACGTCGGATTTTTACGGCCCGGAGGTGACGAACCGGCTGGTGCGTGCGGCGTTGCACCCCTACTCCGGCATCACGATCGCGACGAAGGTCGGGGCGCGTCGTGGTGATGACGGGGCGTGGATCCCGTCGCTGGAGCCGAAGGATCTGCAGGCGCAGGTGCACGACAACCTGGATCACCTGGGGGTGGACGTGCTCGACCTGGTCTACCTGCGGCTGGGTTCGCACGAGGGAACGACCGACGATTCGCTGAAGGCCGAGTTCGAGGCGCTCGCCGAGCTGCGTGCGCAGGGCAAGATCAAGCACCTCGGGCTGAGCGGGGTGTCCTCGGCGCAGCTGACCGAGGCCCAGGGCATCGCCCCGGTCGTGGCGATCCAGAACCTCTACAACCTGGTCAACCGGGAGGACGACGAACTCGTCGCCCGCGCCGCCCGCGAGCGCATCGCATTCGCCTCGTTCTTCCCGCTCGGCGGGTTCAGCCCACTGCAGCACGGCATCCTCGACTCCGTCGCCGCCCGGGTCGGCGCCTCCCCCCAGCAGGTCGCCCTCGCCTGGCTGCTGCAGCGCTCCACGACCTCCGTCGTCATCCCCGGCACCTCCAAGCGCACCCACCTGCGCGACAACATCGCCGCCGCCACCCTCACCCTCCCCGCCGACGCCATCACCGAGCTCGACACCATCGCCACCACCCAGCCCTGACCCACACCCAACCTCACCACCGGGCGAGGCCACACCCGCCCGCACCACCACGAAGGAAGAAAACCATGCCCGCAACACCCGGAGACCAAACCCGGCCCACGGTCGGCTTCATCGGTCTCGGTGATCAAGGCGCCCCCATCGCAGAAGCCATCGGCGACTCCGGATACCCGCTGCTCGTGTGGGCCCGCCGCCCGGCCTCGCTCGAAGCGCTCGACGGCGTACCGTTCACCGCCGCGAACTCGGTCGCCGAGCTGGCGGCCGCGAGCGACGTGGTGGCGTTGTGCCTCCCAGAAGACTCGGACAACGTGCAGGTCGCCGTGGACGGCGGCCTGCTGGAGAACATGCGGCCGGGCACGATCCTCGTCAACCACGGGACCGGCCTGCCCTCGGAGGCACAGAAGCTCGCGGAGCTCGCGGCGCCGTACGACATCACTGTGCTCGACGCGCCGGTGAGCGGCGGGCACGCGGTCGCCGTCGCGCGCCAGCTGACGACAATCGTCGGAGGCCCGGCCGCGGCGGTCGAGAAGATCACCCCGATCTTCAAGACGTTCTCGAAGATCGTGATCCACATGGGCCCGGTCGGTGCAGGCCAGTTCGGCAAGCTGTTCAACAACGCGCTGATGATGCTGAATCAGCGCAACATCGCCGAGGTGCTGGAAGTGGCGGCCGAGCTGGACCTGCCGCTCCAGCCGCTGATCGAGGTGCTGCGCTCCGGATCGGCGACCAGCTTCGCCCTCCAGGCGTTCGGCGGGGCCGTCACCTCGGAGAACGCCGCGCACCTCAAGCGGCTCCAGCTGATCGACATGGGCCTGTTCGGTGCTGCGGTCGAGGGCCTCGGGGATCAGGCGCGCAACGTCGTCGACCAGGCGGTCAGCGCATCCAATCGCCTTCCGGAACTCACCGCGACCATCGAGGCCAACGCCGCGCCCGCCGAGTAGATCCAGGAGCCGCCGGATGGACCAGGAGATCCGCATCTCGGGCTCACCCGGGCGCTTCTCTTCTCCGAAGCCGCTCACGTTGGACAAATTCCTTCCGTAACCTATGGGGGAACGAGCGCGCACTTCTCGGCCATGGCGAGAGGTGCGCGCTCATCCGTTTGGGTCTTGATCGGGCATTGTGCGGTGGTCGGTCGTCCGATCGCCGGGTGAATTCTGCGTCGTGTGCCGCAATTCGATGACAGGACCGGACAGATTTCGACTTACCCGCGCCGACCGCCTTTATCATCTGTTTACCTGGCTTTGGTGCTTGCTGGACGATGTTCGGTGCTTTCGAAAGAGGCCGCGATGTCGGTGTCACCTCGTGCTGTCCGGAATCCGTTGTTCGTGATCGGCGTGGTTCTCGCGGTGCTCGCCGCGCTGATCGGACCCGTCAACGCCAATCCCGCGCCGCCGCCCCCGCCGCCCGATCCCGTGCGGGTGCTGGCCGGAAACGTCAGCGGCGCGCCGGAAGAGAACTTCGAGAAGATCAAGCTCACCGATGATGTCGGGGAGCCGATGGCGTTGGCGGTGGCGCCGGACGGACGGGTGCTGATGACCGACCGGCGCGGTGTCGTGCGGTTGTTCGACCCGGTCACCTACAACGTCACCGAGGCAGGCAGGATTCCAGTCTACACCGGCGAAGAAGACGGGTTGCAGGGCATCGCGCTGGACCCGAACTTCACGCAGAACGGCTGGGTTTACACCTATTACTCGCCCGCAGGACCGGAGCCGAAGAACCGGTTGTCACGTTTCCGGCTCGACGGCGCTCAACTGAACCTGGCCGAAGAACAGGTGGTTCTGGAAGTACCCACGCAGCGCGACCTGTGCTGCCACGTGGGAGGCGACATCGACTTCGACTCGAAGGGCAACCTGCTGCTGTCCACGGGAGACAACACGAACTCGTGGGCTTCCGACGGTTATTCACCGATCGACGAGCGGCCGGGGCGAGCCCCGTTCGACGCCCAGAAGTCCTCGGCGAACACGAATGATCTGCGCGGCAAGCTGTTGCGGATCACCGTGCAGCCGGACGGTTCCTACACGATTCCGGACGGGAACCTGTTCCCGCCGGGCACGCCGTCGACCCGACCGGAGATCTACTTCATGGGGCTGCGCAACCCATTCCGGTTCAGCGTGGACCGCGCGACCGACTGGGTGTATGTGGGGGTCGTGGGGCCGGACGCCAGTGCGGACGACCCGGATCGGGGGCCGCGGCAGTACGACGAACTGGACCTGGTCAAAGGACCGGGCAACGGTGGCTGGCCGTACTGCATCGCCGACAACATCCCTTACCGCGACTACGATTTCGCCACCGGCGTCCCGGGCCCGGCGTTCGACTGCGCGAATCTCACGAACGATTCACCGAACAACACCGGATTGACCGAGTTGCCGCCAGCCCAAACCCCGTTGATCTGGTACCCGTACGAGTGCTTCGACGTCTTCCCGCAGATCGACTGCCCCGGTGGCGGGACCGCGATGGGCGGTCCGGTGTACCGGTTCGACCCCGATCTGGCGTCGCCGACGAAGTTCCCGGCCGAGTACGACGGGGCGGCGTTCTTCTACGAGTACTCCCGCGGGTTCGTCAAGGATGTCCGGGTGGACGACCAGGGGCGGCTGGTGTCGATCTCCCCGTTCATGCCGAACGCTGACTTCGACCAGCCGATGGACATGGAGTTCGGGCCGGAAGGATCGCTGTACGTGCTGGAGTACGGCGGCGGATTCTTCACCCCGGGCCCGAACGCCGGGCTGTACCGCATCGACCACACCAACGGCCAGCGTTCTCCGACCGCCCGGGTGACCGCCACCCCGCGTTCCGGCAACGCGCCGCTGGGGGTTTCCTTCGACGCGTCGGAATCGTCGGACGTGGACGGGGACGAGCTGCGGTTCCAGTGGGATCTCGACGGAGACGGCACCATCGACGCCGAAGGCGCACGGGTTCAGCACACCTACACCGAGAACGGCGCCTACGACGCGAAGCTGATCCTCACCGACGTCACCGGCCGGGTCACGGTGGCCCGGGTACCGATCTCGGTGGGCAATCACGAACCGGTGGTGAACCTGGAATTGCCGCCGGACGGCTCCGTGATCGACTTCGGCGACGAGATCTCCTACCGGGTCGGGGTTTCCGACGCTGAGGACGGCATGATCGGGCAGGGCATCAGTTGCGCCGACGTGCGGGTGCAGGTGGCGCTGGGGCACGACGAGCACGCGCACCCGCAGACCGAAGTTCAGGGCTGTTCGGGGCGGATCCCGATCCAGCAGGACGACGGGCATGGCTCGGATGCGAACCTGTTCATCGTCCTGCGGGCCACCTACACCGACCGAGGTGGGCCGAACGTGCCGCCTGCCGAAGTGAGCCACGAGATTCGCTTGCAGCCCAAGAACAAACAGGCCGAGCACGGCACCGCACTGCACGGGGTGTCGGTGGTTTCCGACGAGGGGGCCCAGGGCGGTGCGGCAATCGGCGACATCGATCCCGGGGACGCCGTGTCGTGGCGGCCGACGAGCCTGGAATCCGTGCAGTCCGCGGCGTTCCGGGTGGCCGCGCCGGGTGCGGGCGGCACGATCGAGCTGCGGGCAGGCGCCCCGGATGGGCCGCCGGTGGCCGCCGCATCGGTACCCGGAGGTGTCGCGGGGTATGTGGATCTTCCTGCGGTGCCGGTGGTTGATCCGGGCGGCAGCCACGAGCTGTTCGCGGTGTTCGGTGGCCAGGGAGCCGATCTGTTCCGGCTCGACGCGGTGCGGTTCACCGGGCTGGGCGCGGCGGGTCCGCTCAACGTGTCGGCCGCCAGTGACCTCGCGCGCGGTCCGGCACCGCTGGAGGTGACGTTGTCCGCCGTTGCCGACAGCGCCCCGGCCGGATCGCGCTACCAGTGGGACTTCGGCGACGGCACCACCGGTGTCGGCGCGCGGGTCGGCCACACCTACACCGCGCTCGGCGAGTACACCGCGACCGTGGCGGTGGTGGATCCGCAGGGCTTCGAACGGGGATCGGCGTCCACTGTGGTCAGTGCTACCGAGCCGGTGCGAGGTGTGCTGGCGGTGTCGCCCGGATCGGTGGAACTGTACGTCGGACAGCCGCATGAGGTGACTGCGACGTTGAGCGGGCCGGACCGCGCTGGGCAGGCGATCACCTTCGAGGTCTACCGGCGGGCACCCGCTGCGGGGCTGCCGCCCGGCCACTCGGCGGGTGTGCCGTTCATGCTGGCCGATCGGGAGGTGGTCAACACCGATCAGGGCGGTCTCGCGCGGTTTTCCTACGGCAGTCCGGTTGCGGCTTCGGAGATCGTGTTGGCGTGCGCGGCGCTGCGGGACTCGTGCAGCCGAGGTGACGGGCGCTTGGTCGTGGTGGACGGCGTGCCGGTGAACGTGCGCGATGACGTGCCGACCGGGCGGGGCCAGGTGTTGTGGCGTCCGGCCCCGGATGCCGAGGGATGGCTGCGGTTGTTCGACGGGCGCACCTTGGCCGGATTCAGCCAGGTCGGCCAGGGCGGGTTCACCGTCGCCGACGGGATGCTGCGGCCAACGGAATCGGGTCGTGGCGTGCTGTGGTACGCCCAGCAGCAGTTCGGTGATTTCGTGCTGGAGGCCGAGTACGAAACGTTCAGCGTCAGCGCGGATTCCGGGCTGATGCTGCGCTTCGGT
Source organism: Saccharopolyspora antiqui (assembly GCF_052246905.1). NCBI lineage: Bacteria > Bacillati > Actinomycetota > Actinomycetes > Pseudonocardiales > Pseudonocardiaceae > Saccharopolyspora > Saccharopolyspora antiqui. The sequence continues at coordinate 743,100 of NZ_JBQQBO010000001.1, read as the reverse complement.
GATCCCGGTGGCGACGCCACGCTGCCGGGTCGCGAGGGCTACGAGGTGGCGATCCTGGATCGGGTGGACTCCGTCGACCAGCGGACGGGTTCGCTGCGCGGGGTCAAGGCCGCCGAGTTCCTGGCCGCCAAGCCGCCGCTGGGCGGGTGGAACCGCTTCTCCATCGAAGTGCGCGGCAACACCTACGTCGTCCGGCTCAACGACCAGGTCGTCACCGAGTACACCGGCGATGCCGGTCGCGGCCAAGGGCCGTTCATCGGGCTGGAGAACGCCGACAACCAACTGAGGTTCCGCGACATCCGGATTCGACCGCTGTGAGCCCGTCACTGACAAGGAGGACAGGGATGCGTGTTCGGGGTGTGTTGCTCGTTGTGCTGGCGATGTTGGCGGTGATGTCCACGGGCGTGGCGGGTGCCGCCGCCTCGCGGGCGGATTCCTCGGCAGGGCCGACGGCGTATCGGCCGTGCGGGCCGCCGATCACGTTGTTCGACGGGAGCAGTCTGGACGGGTGGTCGCAGGCGGGCCCTGGCGGGTTCGACATCGTCGACCGGAAGCTGGTCAGCCACGGCGGCATGGGTCTGCTGTGGTACTCGGCCCGCAGCTTTGCCGACTACGAGTTGCGGTTGCAGTGGCGGGTCACCGCCGAGACCAACAATTCCGGTGTGTTCCTGCGCTTCCCCGACCCCGGTGACGACCCGTGGGTGGCGGTGGACCACGGCTACGAGGTGCAGATCAACGACAATCCCGGTGGAGATCCGCAGAAAACGGGCGCGATCTACAACTTCCAGCCGCCGCTGCGGCAGGCGTCCAACCCGGTCGGCGAGTGGAACACCTACCGGCTGCGGGTCACCGGCCAACGCTACGAGGTGTGGCTGAACGACGTGCTGGTCAACGACTTCACCAGCACCGACCCGGCACGCGGCCCGGAAGGCTTCGTCGGCCTGCAGAACCACGACCCCGAAAGTCGCGTCGAATTCCGCGACATCCGCATCCAACCGCTGACCGACCGCTGAGCCGATCGGCGGGATCCGCGAGATCATGAGCCCTGGCGCTGCTGATCGCGTCAGCGGTAGGCGATGCGGCGCAGGAGTCTGATCAGCTTGTCCTGCTCCGTCGGAGACAGCGGGGCGACCAGGTCGCGCTGCACGGCCCGCACCGCGGGGGTCACCTCGGCGAGGGCGTCGCGCGCGAGGTCGGTCAGCACCAGGAGTTTGCGCCGCCGATCGGTTTCGTCCCTGGTGTCGAGCACCCAGCCCCGGCGGCGCAGCCGCGCCAGGATGTCCGCGGCGCTGGACTTGTCGAGTGACGCCATTTCACCAGCGGCCGTCTGGTCGATTGCCGGGCGCCAGGCGAGACTGCACAGCAGCGCGTACTGCGACGGCGTGAGCAGCGCGCCCACGTGGCGACTCCACAGCATCCCGTGCACCTGTTCGGCCCGCCGGATCAGGTGCCCCGCCGTTGAACTGAGCGGCAGCACGTCGATGCCTTCGTCCGCGTCCTGGCCCGCCGCGGGCACCTGCCCCGCGTAGGCCACCTGGCCCAGCAGTTTGCGGAAGTTGCGCCGCAGGTTGGGGCCCAGCGGCTGCAACAGGCGGTCCTGCACCGTCCCAACCCGGGCGGTGAGATCGTGCAGCATCGCTTTGGCCGACGGCGTCAGCCACAGCTGGTTGCGCCTGCCATCGCCCGCGTCGCGATCCCTGCGGATCCAGTCCTTGCGCTGCAGTCGCTCGACGATGTTGGCCGTGGTCGACTTGTCCAGCGACGCCAGGCGGCCCGCCGTCTGCTGATCGACGCCCGACTTTCGGCTCAACGCGCTCAGGATCGCGTACTGCGGGCCGGTGATGTCGTTACCGACCTCGACCGACCAGATCGCGGTGTGCATCTGCTGGGCGCGGCGGATGAGGTGGCCGACCGTCGTGTCGGGTGGCAGCGCGATGGCGACCGGTTCCGGCGCGCGTGGCGGTGGACTGCTGCCGATCGCGGGGTTTCGCACAGGTGTCCCTTCCTGCCCCAAGTTGCTCCAGCGGACCGAAATGGAACGTATACGGACCATCTCATGATGCCGAATGATAGCCCCTTCCTCGTCATGGCCTTGACTGCGTGGAAATGAGGGCCTAGATTCCGGAAGACATAGTCCGTATACGTACTAATTCGGTTCGAGCTCGTGCGTGCGGAAGGGCCACCCCCATGGCGACATCTCGCTTCACCGATCCGGACGTTCGACTGGATGAGTTGCACGGCGAGCTGGCTGGCATCAGCGCGAGAGATGCCCCAGTGCTGGAAGCGCCGAGTCTCTACGGCAAACGGGAGTGCTGACAACATGGCGACGACGACCGTGCCGACCCTGATCGTCGGCGGCGGCATCGGCGGGCTGGCCGCGGCGCTTGCCGTCGCCAGAGCGGGTCGTGCGGTGCACCTGCTGGAGCGGGCTGCCGAGTTCACCGAGATCGGCGCGGGCCTGCAGTTCGGGCCCAACGCGATCCGGATGCTCGACCGGCTGGGCCTGCTCGACGAGCTGCTTGCGGTCGCGGTGCTGCCCCGGCATGGCGTGATGCGGCACGCCATCACCGCCGAGCCGCTGACCACATTGGACCTCGGCAGTGCGTTCCGCGAACGCTACGGCTATCCGTACGTGGTGGTGCACCGCAGCGACTTGCTGTCCATTCTCGTCGACGCGTGCCGCGCGGAACCCGGGATCCAACTGGAGAACAACAAGACGGTCGTCGAGGCGTGGGCCGACGGCGAGGCTGCCGGGGTGCGCTGCGCGGACGGCAGCGCCTACCGCGCGGCGCTGCTGGTGGGTGCCGACGGGCTGCGTTCCGTGGTGCGCACGCTCGTCTCCGCCGACGAGCCGGTGCCCAGCGGTTACGTCGCCTACCGCGGCGCGTTGCCGATGCACGAGGTCCAGACCGAAGTCGACAACGACGACGTCGTGCTGTGGGTGGGTCCGGGGCTGCACCTCATCCAGTACCCGGTGCGGCGCGGCGAGCTCTACAACCAGGTCGCGGTGTTCCGCAGCGAGAGCTTCCGCCGCGGCGACGAGGTGGTCGGCCCGGTGGGAGAGCTGTTCGGCCGGTTCTCCGAGACCTGCGAGGAAGTTCAGCGGCACGTGTCGCGCATCGAGACCGCGCGCAGCTGGCCGATCTACGACCGCGACCCGATCCCGACGTGGGTGCACGGCAGGGCAGTGCTGCTCGGCGACGCGGCGCACCCGATGCTGCAGTACCTCGGTCAGGGCGCGTGCCAGGCGCTTGAGGACGCGCTGGTGCTCGGCGACGTGGTGGGCACGTGCGGCGGCGACATCGCCGAGGTGGTGAAGGCCTACGACTCCGTTCGCGTGCCACGTGCCGGGCTCTGCCAGACCAGGGCGCGGATGTGGGGCGAGGTGTGGCACACCAACGATCCGGTGACCCTCGGGCTGCGCGACCGGTACATGTGCGCCCGAGAGCCGGACGACTACAGCGAGTTGGACTGGTTGTACGCGGCGGATTCCAGCGCCGCCTCCGCCTGACCGGCGACGCGAAACCGAGGAGCCAACAATGAAGTTGCTCAGTTACCCGCGTGCTGACGGTGGGGTAGGGGGCGCCGTCGTCGACGGCGCGGTGCGGGAGCGCCGCAGGCGCGGTGGCCTGCCCGACCCTGGGCGCGGGACCGGTGCCACCGGCCGAACTCACCCCGGTCCGCGTGCGGGCGGACCGCTGACCCGGCTTTTCATTCGGCCGCTCTAGCCAAGTCGGAGGTGTGTCATCAGTACTGCAGAGATTCCCGAGTACCCGTTGTCCCGACCGGTCGGCTGCCCGTTCGACCCGCCCGCGGAATTCAACGCCCTCCGGACGGAGGAGCCGATCTCACGCGTGCGGCTGTGGAACGGCAAGCCCGCCTGGCTGGTCACCCGCTACGACGACGTCCGCGCGGTGCTGTCGGATCCGCGGTTCAGCTCCGACATGACCAAGCCGGGCTTCCCGAGCCACAGCGAGGCCATGGCGGTGACCCGCGCGAAGCACCCGACGTTCCTGAACATGGACGACCCCGAGCACGCCGCGCACCGCCGTCTGCTCACCAGGGACTTCATGATCAAGCGGGTCGAGGCGCTGCGCCCGCGCATCCAGCAGCACGTCGACGAACTGCTCGACGAGTTCACCGCCCGGCCGCAGCCCGCCGACCTGGTCACGGGCTTCGCGCTGCCGGTGACGTCGTCGGTCATCTCCGAACTGCTCGGCGTCCCGTACGAGGACCACGAGTTCTTCCAGCGCCAGAGCGGATTGCTCATCTCCGGCGAAATCGGCCCGGAGGAAGCGCTGATCGCCTTCGACAAGATCCGCGAGTACCTGCGCGGCCTGGTCGAGCGCAAGGCCGTGGAACCCGCGCAGGACGTGATCAGCCACCTGATCGAGATCGAACGCGCGGGCGGCATCACTCGTGACCAGCTGCTCAACATGCTGGGCCTGCTGCTGCGGGCCGGGCACGAGACGACCGCCAACATGATCGCGCTCGGCACGCTCGCGCTGCTGGAAAATCCAGCCCAGCTCGCCGCGCTCAAGGCGGACACCTCGCCAGCGGCGGTGGCGAACGCGGTGGAGGAGCTGTTGCGCTACCTCACGATCACGCACTACGGCAGGCGGCGCGTGGCGACCGAGGACGTCGAGATCGGCGGCACGCTGATCCGCGCCGGTGAGGGTGTGGTCGCGGCCAACGACTCGGCCAACCGCGACCCCGACGCGTTCCCCGGCAATCCCGATGAACTGGACCTGGGCCGGGCCGCCCGCCACCACCTGACCTTCGGGTACGGCGTGCACCAGTGCCTCGGCCAGCCCCTGGCCAGGGTCGAGCTGCAGGTCGTGTACCCGGCGCTGCTGCGGCGCCTGCCGGGACTGCGGGTCGCGGTGCCGGTGAGCGAGCTGCCGTTCAAGACGCACATGGTGTTCTACGGGCTGTTCTCGATGCCCGTCGAGTGGTAACGGAGCTGCGATGAAGGTCGAAGTGGAAGCCGACAAGTGCATCGCGTCCGGGCAGTGCGTGCTGCTGTCCGACGCGGTGTTCGACCAGGACGACGAAGACGGCACCGTAGTGCTCCGCACCAGCGAAGTGCCCTCGTCCGAGGAGAACGCCGTGCGCGATGCGGAGCGGATCTGCCCGGCACGGGCGATCCGGGTGGCCGGATCGGGCGGGTGAGCGCGGCTATGCGCGAGGTGGCGGTCGTGGGTGCCGGTGCGGCCGGGCTCACCGCGGCGGAAACGCTGCGGGAGCAGGGCTTCGACGGCCGCATCACGCTGATCGGTGCGGAGGCCCACCTGCCGTACGACCGGCCGCCGTTGTCGAAGCAGGTCCTGCTCGGCACGTGGGAGCCTGGCCGGGTGGCGCTGCGCGCCCCCGAGCGATACCCGGAGCTCGGGCTCCAGCTCCGGCTCGGGCACGCGGCGACCGGGCTGGACATGCCGGGCAGGAGGGTCGTGCTGGACGACGGCTCGGCGGTGCGCTTCGACGGGCTGATCATCGCCACCGGGGTCCATCCCCGGCGGTTGGCCGGGGCACCGGACGCGGTGTACCTGCGCACCCTCGACGATGCGCTCGCACTGCGCGAAAAGCTGGCGTCGGCGCGGCACACCGTCGTCGTCGGCGCCGGGTTCCTCGGCATCGAGATCGCCGCCGCCGCGCGGTGCCTCGGCTCGGCGGTCACGGTCGTGGATCCCTTGCCCAGCCCCATGATCCGCCAGTTCGGCCCGGTGCTCGGTGAGCTCGTGCGCACGGCGTGCGAGGAGCGGGGCACGGTGTTCCGAATGGGGGTCGGGGTCGTCAGCGCGGGCTCCGGGGCGGTCCACCTCGACGACGGCACGACGCTCGCGGCGGACCTCGTGGTCGCTGCGGTGGGGGCGGTGCCCGCCACTGACTGGCTCGACGGATCGGGGCTCGACCTGCGCGACGGGGTGCGCTGCGACGCGCACGGTCGCGCCGCCGAAGGGGTTTACGCGGCCGGTGACGTGGCTAGCGACCACCAGCCGGAAACCGGGATCCACCGGCGGTTCGAGCATCGGATGAACGCCACTGAGCAGGGCCGCCGCGCCGCGCTGAACCTGCTCGGGCGCACCGAACCGGTCACGCCGTCGCACTTCTTCTGGACCGACGTCGGCGACATCCGGATCCAGGCCGTGGGCACCTTCCCCGAGGGCGGCGAGCTCGCGGTGGTCGACGGCGCACTCGCCGAGCGGAAGTTCGTCGCAACGCATTCGGCGGACGGCCGGGTCACCGGAGTCCTCGGCTGGAACAGCCCACGCCAGTTCACCAGAGCACGAGGCAGGCTCGGCGCCTATGCGGCGGAAGGCAAGGTGCTGACATGACACCCCTGTATCAACCTCAGTCCTCCCCAACCGCATCCCAGGGGAACGTGACGCAAACCAGCCACAAGAAACCACGAAACGCCGAGATTGGGCCGGACGCAACCACCACTGCAAATCGCGGAGAGGCGGAACTGGAGGCGGACCGGTCATGACCACCGGCAGGATCGACACCCACCACCACATCGTCCCGCCGGTGTGGGCGGACGCGCTGCGCGCGAGCGAATACTTCGGCGGGCAGGCCACCCCCGCGTGGAGCCCAGCCGCCGCGCTGGAGCTGCTCGACGAACTCGGCATCGACACGGCCGTGGTCTCGGTCGGCAGACCGGGCGTGCACCTCGGCCGCACCGACGCCGCGGCCCGTGCGCTGGCCAGGCAGGTCAACGAGTTCGCCGCGGACATGGCCCGTGAACATCCCGGCCGGTTCGGGTTCTTCGCGTCGGTGCCACTGCCCGATGTGGACGGTTCCCTGACCGAGGTCGGCTACGCGCTCGACGAGCTGCACGCCGACGGCGTGATCCTGCTTGCCAATGTGGACGGTACGTACCTGGGCGACCCGGTGTTCGACCCGCTGATGGCCGAGCTGGACCGTCGCGGGGCAGTGGTGTTCATCCACCCCACCGCTCCACCTGGCCCCGCCGTACCGGGCGTGCCGCCGTTCAGCGCGGACTTCCTGCTCGACACCACCCGAGCGGCACTGAACCTGGTGCGCCACGGCGTGGTGGCCCGGTTGCCGCGGCTGCGCATGATCCTGTCCCACGCGGGCGGTTTCGTGCCGTACGCGGCCCACCGGATGGCCAGCCTGACCGAGGGTGCGGCCGGACACGTCGTCACCCGCGAGAGCTTCCTGCGCGACCTGCGGACCTTCTACTTCGACACGGCGCTGTCGGCGAACCCGCACACGCTGCCGAGCCTGCTTTCCTTCGCCGATCCCGCCCGCGTGCTCTACGGCAGCGACTGGCCCTACGCACGTGGTGACAACTCCCAGTACTTCACCGCCCAGCTGGACTCCTACCCGTTGACCGAAACCCAGCGCACGGCGATCAACCGGGACAACGCGCTCGCCCTGCTACCTCGACTGGCCAACGCCTCCACGGCACGCTTTTCCTAGGCGCCGCAACGAAGAAGCTGTCCAACGGCGGCTTGGACCGCACCCTTCCTCGCGCGGTCGTGCCGGTCCGCGACAGCACCCCGACTCGTTTCAACGGCGAAACGGAGCCAACCGTGAAGTATCGACGCAAGGCGGTATGCCTGCTGCTCACCGCGGCGGTGTTCCTGCTCGGCGGGTGCGGGGCGCTGAGCGCGACCAACGTCCCCGGTAGCGGGGCGACCGAGTCCGGACTGGTGCCGATCACTGCCGGTGTCGCCGCCTCGCAGTCGTCCACCGCCGTGCTCGTGGGCCTGCAACGCGGTTTTTTCGCGCGCAACGGCATCGACCTCACCCTGGGCCGCGCGGCCACCGGAGCCGGCGCAATCACGCAGGTCATCAACGGCCAGCAGCAGGTCGCGCTTGGTGGCATCTCGCCGGTCGTGATCGCGGCGAGCTCGCGCATCCCGGTGCAGATCGTGTCGGGTGCCGTCGCCGACCGCCCCTCTCCGCAGGGGGCTCAGTACCAGACCATGGTCGCGGGCAACAGCCCGATCCGCTCCTTCCGCGACCTCGCTGGCAGGACCGTGGCGGTCAACTCGCTGAAGTGCTGCTGGGAGTTCTGGATCCGGGAGGCCATCGAGAAGGACGGGGGCAACCCGGCTTCCGTCCACTTGGTGCAGCTGTCCTTCCCCGACCAGGTCACCGCGCTCGAACAGGGCAAGGTCGACGCGATCAGCACCGCTCAGCCGTACGCGACCGCGTTGCGGCAGAAGGGATATCGGGACATCGGCGACTCACCGGCCGTCGCCTACGCCGATCCGAACGCCGACAACACGGTGTTCTTCATGGCCAAGTCCTTCATCGACCAGCATCCCGGCATCGTGGAAAGGTGGCGCAAGGCGGTGCGAGAGTCCAGCGAGTACGCCAACGCACATCCCGACGAAACCCGCAAGGCCATCGTGCAGCAGACCTCGGCCGATCCCGCGCTCGTGGCCATGGCGCCGCTGCCGTTCTACACCGCCGAGTTGAACCGGCAGGTCATCGAGAAGGAAGCGGCCTTCGCCGTCAAATACGGCGTGCTCGACGCCGTGCCCGGCTACGAAACCTATGTCGTGCCATGAGTACCGAGCAGACCTCCGCGGCCACCGCGCCCGGCGCGTTCGACGCCCCCGCAGCACCCGGCCGCCGCGTCGCGAAGCCGTGGCTGCTCCGCGGCCTCCCGTGGCTGACCACCATCGCCGTCCTCGCCCTGTGGGAGCTGAGCGCTCGCGCTGGCTTGTTACCCCCGGAGGTGCCCGCGATCAGCATCATCGGGTCCGCGTTCGTTCAGCTGGCGCCGACCGCGGGCTTCGTCGACGGCCTCGTGGCCACGCTTGAACAGTTCGCCGTCGGCTTGGTCGGTGGGGTGGTCGCCGGTCTCGCCCTCGGCGTGGCGCTCGGCGCCGTGCCGCTGCTGCACCGCCTCGCGCACTACCCGCTCGACTTCCTGCGCTTCGTGCCCGCCGTGGTGTACTTGCCGTTGTTGCTGCTGTTGCTCGGCGCTGGGCCGCGAGTGGCCACATTTCTCGGCATGGTGGGTGCGTTCTGGCCCATGCTGTTCCAGACCTTCTACGGGGTCAGCGGCATCAACGACGTGCTCCGCGACACCGCCCGGGTGTTCGGGCTGCGCCCGTTGCAGCGGCTGTCGCACGTGGTGCTCCCGGCCGTGCTGCCGTTCGTGGCCACCGGCGTGCGGCTCGCCGCGTCGCACGTGCTGGTCGTGGTGGTGGCTGTGGAGATCATCGCGTCGGTGCGCGGGATCGGTGCCGACATCGCCGTTTTCGCGTCCAATGCCGTCTACCCGCGGATGTATGCGCTGGTGTTCGTCGTCGGGGTGTTCGGCGTGCTGGTCAATGTGGGGCTGCTCGCGCTGGAACGCCGACTGCTGCGCTGGCACGTCTCCTACCGGGAGGAGGCCTGATGGCCGCGATCATGCAGCCGCGCAAGGTGGGCCGCAAGGTCGCGGCGTGGCTCGTCTCGCTCGTCGTGCCGGTGGCGGTGCTGCTCACCTGGTGGTTCGCCTCGGCTGGCAGCACGTCCCCGTTCTGGCCGTCGCTGGAGTCGATCCTCGTGTCCTTCCAGCGGTTGTGGTTGTTCAGCCGGTTCACCTCCGATGTGCTGCCGAGCCTCGCCCGGATGCTGATCGGCTACGGCGCGGCGGTGGTGATCGGCGTCGCGCTGGGTGTCCTGTTCGGACGGTTGCCAGTGCTGCACCGGGCTTTCGACCCGATGCTGCAGTTCTGCCGCGCCCTGCCCGCCACCGCGCTGGTGCCGGTGAGCATCGTGCTGCTCGGGATCGGAGACGCGCCGAAGATCGTGCTCACCGCATTCGTCACGGTCTTTCCCGTGCTGCTCAACACCATTGACGGGGTGCGAGCGGTCGACCGGGAGCTGGCGGACACCGCGCGCTCGTACCGGTTGACGCGCGCGCAGCGGGTGTGGCACGTGCAGCTGCCCGCCGCCGCGCCGAACATCCTCGCCGGGATGCGCATCGCGTTGACCGTCGCGTTCGTGATGATGGTCGTCACCGAACTGGTGGCGGCGACCAACGGGATCGGGTTCGTGACGCTGCAGGCGCAGCAGAGCTTCGAGGTGTCGGAGATGTGGGCGGGCATGCTGCTGCTCGGCATCCTCGGCGTCCTCTTCAACGGTGCGTTCGTGCTCGTCGAACGCCGCCTGCTGCGCTGGTACACAAAGGACCGAGAGGGTTGACATGCTGACCGTGGAACATCTCAGGAAGTCCTACCGCTCGGCCGGTGGCGAGCTGGAGGTGCTCAGGGACATCTCGTTCACCGTGCGGGCTGGCGAGTTCCTAACCGTCGTCGGCCCATCCGGTGCGGGGAAGACCACCTTGCTGCGCTGCCTGTCCGGCCTGCTGCCGCGGTCCGGGGGCAAGGTCGCGCTCACCGAGACGGGCAAGGTGATCGAGAGCCCACCGCCCGAGGTCGCCTGCGTCTTCCAGGACTACAGCCGGTCGCTCATGCCGTGGTCGAAGGTCAGCCGGAACGTCGCGATACCGCTGAAGAACAAGATCCGCGACCGGACAGCCCGCCGCGAGGTGGTGCGGCAGGCACTGGACGAGGTCGGGCTCGGCGCATTCGGCGACAGCTACCCGTGGCAGCTATCCGGCGGGATGCAGCAGCGGGTGGCCATCGCGCGGGCCATCGCCTACCGGCCGCAGTTCCTGATCATGGACGAACCCTTCGCGTCGGTCGATGCCCAGACCAGGGCCGACCTCGAAGACCTGGTGCTGCGGGTGCGCCACGATGCCGGGCTGACGATCGTGCTCGTCACCCACGACATCGACGAGGCGGTGTACCTCGGTGACCGGGTGATCGTGATGTCCGGCCGCCCGACGACCGTGCTGCGGACGCTCGACGTCGACCTGCCCCGACCCCGCAGCCAAGTGACGACCAAGGCCCTGCCGCGGTTCACCGAGCTGCGCACCGAAGTGCTCACCTTGATCAGCGGCGCGAATGCGGGAGCGGCCCGATGACCCGAACCGAACTGTCCGAACGGCTGAACCATCCGGTCAGCACGGCCGAGCTGCGGCGCCGGTGGGCCGCGATCCGCGAGGGCATGGCCGCCCGCGGTCTCGACGTGCTGGTCGCGCAGACCGACAACGACTACGTCGGCGGTTACATCCGCTACCTCACCGACGTTCCGGCGACCAACGGCTACCCGGTGACCGTGGTGTTCCCCCGCGAGGAACCCATGACGATCATCCGCCACGGCGCGCGGGGCGAGGACCTGGAGATCGATCCCGAGCACGACCCGGTCCTGCGCGGTGTCGGCCGGGTGCTCGCCAGCCCGTACATGAGCTCGGTGCCCTACACCCGCTACGACGGGGCCGAGCTCGCGCTCGACGCGCTGCGGCCGTTCACCACCGGCAGCGTCGGCTGGGTCGGCACGGGCACGATTCCGATGGCTTTCGGTGAATACCTGCAGCGCGAGCTGCACGCGGCTACGTTCACCGAGGCCGCCGACGTCGTCGACACCGTGCGCGCGGTGAAGTCCGAAGAGGAGCTGAGCCTGATCCGCGCCACCGCGAAACTGCAGGACGCGGCGGTCGCGGCGGCGTTCGAGGCGCTGCAGCCGGGGATGCGGGACAGCGACGTCGCCGCCGTCGCACAGCACACCGCGCAGTCGCTGGGCAGCGAGCAGGGCATCTACTGGTGCGTCTCGACCCCGCTGGGCGAACCAGGCCGGATCGCGCACCCGCACAGCCAGCACCGGGTGATCCGCGAGGGCGACGCGTTCCACCTCATGGTGGAGGTGAACGGGCCGGGCGGGATGTACACCGAGATCGGCCGCTCGGGCATCGTCGGAAAGATACCGGCCCGCATCGCCGAGGAGTACGAGTTCTGCTTGCAGGCACAGCGGTTCTGCTACGACCTGCTGAGGCCAGGCGCCGCCCCCGCCGACGTCTGGGCCGAGTACAACCAGTACCTGCGCGACAACGGACGGCCGGAGGAGCTGCGGCTGCACTGCCACGGCCAGGGCACCGATCTGGTCGAACGGCCGCTGATCCGGGCCGAGGAGCCGATGCCGCTGGCGGCGGGCATGAACATCGCCTGCCACCCGCGGTACGTGCTCGACGGCTTCTGCCACTGGGTGTGCGACAACGTCATCATCGGCGACGACGGCGTGGCGGAGCTGCACGAGTTCGACAAGCGCCTGGCCGAGTTCGGCTGATGGTCCACGAGGTGGTGGCCGCCGGACCGGACGAGGCGCTGTCCGCACTGCGGGCGGCGGCGCCGGGCCGGGTCCGGGCCATCCCCGTACCCGCGCGAGGCGGGCCGGCCGCCGCGGCGGCGTTGCGTGACGTCGAGTTCCTCGTGCTCGACCACGACCGCACCGATTTGCTCCCGCTGCTGGCGGATCTGCCCGCGTTGCGGGTGGTGCAAACGCTGATCGCTGGCACCGAGTGGCTCGAACCCGGTCTGCCGGAGGGGGTGCGGGTCGCCCGTCCGGCTGGCGCGCGGGACAACGCGGTCGCCGAGTGGGTGGCGGCGGCGTTGCTCGGGCTCGCCAGCGGACTGCTGCCCGCTGTGCGCGACCAGCAGCACCGGAGGTGGCGCCGCGCGGTGAGCTCCGAGCTGGCCGGTGCCCGCGCGGTGCTGGTCGGGGCTGGCTCGATCGGGGTGCGGACCAGGGCGAAGCTCGTCGCACTCGGGGTGGACGTGACCGTTGTCGCCCGCAGGGGCCGCGACGGCGTGCACCCGGTCGCAGATCTGGGCAAGCTCGTGGTCGACGCCGACGCTGTGGTGCTGCTGGTGCCCGCGACCGCCGAGACCGCGAGTCTTGCGGACGCGCACCTGCTGTCCCGGATGCCGGACGGGGCTGTGCTGGTGAACGCGGCTCGCGGCACCGTGGTCGACACCGCGGCACTGACCGCCGAAGTGCTCTCGGGACGGCTGTTGGCGGTGCTGGACGTCACCGACCCGGAGCCGCTGCCCCCAAAACATCCACTGTGGACGGCACCAGGTTGTTTCCTCTCCCCGCACGTGGCTGGTGCGACACTTCAGGGCAGGGCGCGCGCCATCGAGGCAGCCGCGCGGCAGCTGGCCCGATATGCCCGAGGACAGCTGTGAATCCGCATGGCGCCATCCCCGCTGGTAACTGCCTCTTGTCGACGACGATGTAGGTCAAGGATCGCAGGTTCAAATACACGCCCACGTGTTCAGTCACCCACGTCAGGTGGCGGGGACGAAGTTGGGGCCGCTGGTGGCGAAGTCGGGCTTGTTGTCGATGACGAATTGTTCGACTGACAGCGGTGTGTGCTGGCCGATCGTCTCGACGTTGTCGTTCGTGCCAGCGAACACGCCGTTCTGGTAGTCGACCGCGACGTTGCTCAGGTGCTGGATGAGGTGCGCGGACAGCCCGCGTTCGGCCATGGCCGAGCCGAACTCCTCGACGCTGATCGGCTCGTAGTGCACCGGGATGCCGAGCGTGGTGGACATGGCCCGGGCGATGTCGTGGTGGTTCAGTTCGACCGGGCCGTGCAGGGTGTATACAGCGCGGTCGTGCGGTTCGGGGTCGAGCAGCAGGGCGGCGATCACGCGGGCCTGGTCGGCCGCGGCGATCGGGGCGTGGCGGCCCTCGCCGAACGGGAGCCGGAGGTACCCTTCGCCATCGCGCAGTTCCCACCACATCTTGAGCCACTCGGCGAAGAAGGTCGGCCGGATGTGCGTGGTGAGCAGGTTGGTCCGGTCCAGCAGGCGTTCGCACAGCCAGTGCTGCCGGGCGGCGTTGCTGCCCGCCTCTCGACGGGCAGAGATCTGCGACATGTTGACCACGGACCGGACACCCGCCTCGGTTGCCGCCTGGGCGAAGTAGGTGGTCGCCTCGATCAGGCCGGGGAGGATCGGGTGGCACAGGTAGGCGCCGGTGACGCCCTGCACCGCCGCGGTCACGCCGTCCAGGTCGTGCAAGTCCGATACGACGACCTCGGCACCGGCCTCGGCCAGCGAACGGGAGCGCCCATCCTCGCGGTGCACCATCGCCCGGACGCGGTGACCGCTCTCCAGCAGCAGGTCGATCGCGCCGCCCCCGGTCTTTCCGGTCGCGCCGGTAATCAGGAACAGCCTGTCATCGTGGGTCATCTCAACACCTTTCGTAGCACTACCAGTTGATTTCGAACGGGAGGAACGGCGCCTCCTCGTGGCGGACGCAGTCAGTCGGCGAAGTCGACGCCGATGATCGGTGCGGTCCGGGGCGGCCGTCCTGGACGGATGGCACGTAGCGGTGAGTCGGAAACACGCCTGGCTGCTCCACGACTACCAATTGATCTCGGTCGTCAGGAAGGGCTCGCTCTCCGGAGCCTCTTTGCGGGCCCGCAGGGCGCGCTTGGCGGGTGCGCCGACCGGCCGATGCCTTTGGATGCGCCCGTGATGAGTACAGACGACATGGTGGATCTCCTCATTCCTGAGTTTGGTGACTTTCGAGCTGGCCGTGCGCTGAATGCTCGGTTCGCAGGGCTGGCAAACGCCTTCCGATCAGGCCGTGCCGGTCCACCACGAACTTGGCGAAACACGCGAGACCGGGCGCAAGGCTCAGGTGGAGAGCATGGCACACGTTAGTTGGAAAATCCAACCTACTGGGGGAGCGTTCGGTCGCCAACCATCCGTCCGGGGTCTCGCAGCGCGCACTGCGCCCGTCTGTCTCGATCATGGCACTTGACGTGCATAGTTGTGTTTTCCAACTTATTGTGGCACCCTGCCGGGAGGCATTTTGGACCCAGTGCCTGGAGGTGAGCGTGATTCCTGCATGCCCGGCGAACCAGACGTCGGTGCGCGCGCTTCGCGGCAGTCCGCGTGATCCGGTCACCTGCCAGCCGATCGATTGCAGGACGAGGCCGAAACGGTCTACGCACTCGCCGACTCACTGGCAAAAGCCATGTGGAGCGCCGTTTCCCGCACAAACAGGCCGTCGAAGTCACCGGCGGCTGCGCGATCCGCGATAGCCCAGAAAGGAACTGTCGATGACGACTGCGGACACCTCGCCACGTCGGCGCCTGGTGGAATGGTCGGACCCCGCCGCGTCCGCGCAGGACGCGATGCGCCTGTCCGGACTGGCGTTCCTGCAGGCCATTGTGGATGGTGAGCTGCCGGGGCCGCCGATCGCGGAACTGCTGCGCTGCCGCATGATCGCCGTCACCGAGGGCTCCGCGACGTTCACCTGTGACCTGGACGAGTCGATGTACAACCCGATCGGCACGATCCACGGCGGCGTGGTTTGCACCCTGCTCGACTCGGTACTCGGCTGCGCGGTGCACAGCACCCTTCCCGCTGGGCACGGATACACCTCGATCGACACGAATGTCCAGTTCCAGCGCGGAGTCCGCGCTACATCAGGCCCGTTGACCGCTGTCGGGCGCGTGACGAAAGCGGGCCGCCGGGTCAGCTTCGCCGAAGGAGAAGTCGCCGACGCACGTGGCGCTGTCGTTGCGCGCGGGTACGGCACCCTGCTCATCATGGCGCCCGAGAACAGTCCGGGAAACGGCGAACCACGATGACCACATCCGCATCGCCGGGCCGTGTCCTGGTCACAGGGGCTACGGGACGCTGCGGTGGCACGGGCGGGCATGTCCCGCGCCACCGCCGGAAAACGGCGTTCCCATGCGGGCATTGGTCCGGAATTTCGACGACCACGCGAGCTGGCGGCGCTCGGCGCCGAGGTCGTGGTCGGCGACCTGCCTAGCCGGAGTTCGACCGCGTGCAGCCAATCCGCCTAGCGAACCGCGCCAAGACGGACGGCGACGAGTTCGCCCGCGGCGACGGGTTTGCCACAATCAACGCAGACGGTCTGCGGGTGAAACTCCGCTCCGCACGTATGGCGCCAAACAGTTGGTGGTTCCCCGGCTGTCACGTAACGATCTCCCCATTCCATGAGGTTGAGCAGGATGGGTTGCAGCGCCTGTCCAGCCTGGGTCAGGGTGTATTCGTAGCGCGGCGGATGGATCTCGTACTGACGCTTGGCCAGAACACCGGCGTTGACCAACGTCTTCAGGCGGGCAGCGAGGATGTCGCGACTGGCGCCGGTGTTTCGAGCGATCTCGTCGAATCGGCGCTGACCGAAGAAGATCTCCCGAAGCGCGAGCAAGCTCCAGCGCTCACCGACAACAGACAGGGCGTTGGCGATGGAGCATTGCCTGGCCTGGCCTCCCATCTGACCTCCCTCCGATGCACGCACTCTGTAAATTGGACTACCCAATTTAGCACGCTGTGACGCTTCCACGGCTTCGCAGTCGCGCGCTCGGGTAATCGGCTCGTCGACCTTTCCTCCGCGCCACAAGCAGATCGTGCATCACGCCGTGCACACTGGTTCGGTCCTAGCACGGGCGAATCGTCGATGCACCGCGTTATCAAGAGTTTCTCTTGATCGGAGGATCGTGCAGCGCGGCCCTTGTGCCAACACCTCCGTTCGCCAGCCGGAAAGGCTGTCGGGGCAGTTCGCTGAAGCGGGATATCCGTCGTAGCCGTGCGCCGTCAAGATGATCAGGGCTTGGTGAAGACCAGCGCGGTGTTGTGTCCGCCGAAACCAAAGGAGTTGCTCAGGGCGGCTTCGATGCGCAGCGACTGCGGTTCTCGCCGGGTGACCTGCAACTGGAGCGCGCTGTCCGGATCTTCCAACGTTGGTGTGGGTGGGGCGATGTCGTGCTGGACGGACAGCACGGTGATCAGGGCTTCGAGCGCGCCCGAAGCGCCCAACAGATGGCCTGTCATCGATTTGGTCGCTGAGACGATTGCGGTCTCGCCGACAACGGTATGGATCGCCTCGGCTTCGACGAGATCGCCTCCAGGAGTTGAGGTGGCGTGCGCGTTGACGTGCGCGATGTCGCGTCCGGTCAAGTCCGCTTCCGCGAGCGCACCGAGCATTGCGCGACGTTGCCCGATCCCGCTGGGTTCGGGTGCGACCATGTCATAGGCATCCGCCGTGCTGTGCGATCCGGCCAGCACGGCCAACGGCCGCGCACCCCGGGCGGCAGCGGTCGTGGCGCGTTCGAGGATGAGTACCGCAGCCCCCTCGCCGAGAACGAAACCGTCGCGGGCCTTGTCGAACGGCCGCGATGCGAGTGCCGGGGTTTCGTTGCGGGTGGACATGGCCCGGGCCTGGGCGAATCCAGCCATCGTCAGCGGGTGAATGCACGCCTCGGTACCACCGGCGATCACCACGTCGGCCCGGCCGAGTCTGATCGCATCACGGGCGCGCGCCAACGAGTCGGCTCCCGAGGCGCACGCACTCGCTGCCGTCGCGGCCACCCCCCGCGCTCCGAGATCGATGCTGATCGCGGCAGCGGGTCCGTTGGGCATGTTCATCTGGATCATCCGGGGCGACACGCGCCGATATCCCGCAGCGCTGAACGTCTCGAAGTTGTCCAACAGCGTGGTCACACCGCCGATCCCGGTGCCCATCGAGACCGCTACCCGCTCCGGATCGATGCCGCCGGTGTGCAGGCCAGCGTGCTGCCATGCTTCGCGTGCCGCGACTACCGCGGCTTGCGTACACCGATCCATCCGTCTTGCTTCCACCCGGTCCAGCCTGCTGGCCGGATTCACCGCCATTCGGGCACCTAGTCGCGCGGGAAGCGCCTGCGCCCACTCCTCGTCGAGCGCTCCGACACCCGACCGGCCAGCTAGCAGCGCCGACCAAGTGTCGTCGACACCAGCCCCCAGCGGGCTCACCACACCTAGCCCAGTGATGACAACCTCGCTCAACAACGCTCCTTCCCGCTCCTGCTCAAGTAGTTGAGCGGAAGCCGCAGACCGGCGATCGAGACAACCGCCGTGATCCGACCTAGAGCATGCCACACTAAATTTGAAAAACAAACTTGCCTGTTCAGGACCAGGGAAGGCGTGTCCAGCAGGCTCGCGGCATGCCGTCGGAATCGCAGGGCGCAGGACGGAAACGCGATCGTCCACAGTGGACCTAAGTCGATGGCTTGACGTGATGTGGGGGAGTCGCGGTGCCCGTATCGCAGGTGTGGACGCTCACGTTGTTCCCAGGGGCCTGCGCTCTGGGGCTGATCATCTCGCGGACCCGCCGCGCGGCAGGCTAGGGCCTGGCGCTGCTGTTCGTCGTGATGCTGCCGGCGAACATCTACGACGCCATCGCGGGCATCACGCTTGTCGGCGAGCCCGTGCCGCCGCTGTGGCAGCGCATCCCGGAGCAGATCCTCTACATCGCGGTGGCGCTCTGAGCCACCCGCGGTGCGAGCGCCCTCACCCTGCGCGGGGACTCCACGGCATTCCCACCGCGGAATCCCGGCACGGAAATCCACACCGCAGCTGATCGCCGGGATCGGTGATCTGGTGCAGCCGTATCTTCTTCGGCTCGGCGCCTGAGATTCCGCCGAGTCCCCTCGATGCAAGCCGTGCTCGGCGCTACCCGTTGTGCTCCTCGTCGATGTCGATCAGCAACGAGATCTGCCTGCGCACGCCGTCCTCACCACCCAGCTCGGGGAACCACCGGATCGCGTGTTCACAAAGTTCTTCCAACTCCCGCTTCCTGGTTCCCGCGCCGATCTTCCCGAACTCGTAGTACTCGAACGACGGCCCCGCGGTGCCGCGGTCGTCGAGTCCGGTATCGGCGACCGGCGTGCGGGCCAGCAATTCCGCGATCGGGTACAGGATGCCCTGCATCGCCGCGATTCCGTTGCGCTCCAGGCCGTACCGATGGCTGAACAGCTCGTAGCGATCCGTCCCGGGTGCCCTGCCCCAGCGCATGTCGTTGGTCGAGGTCTCGAAGATCCTGTCCAGCACGCACAGCATGTAGCAGTACGTGGCGTTGAACAGGTTCATCAGGCTGTGCACTCGCGGGCTGGAGTACTTGCCCTGCTGCGCGAAGTCCGTGATCTTGGGGTTATCCAGCACCGGCCAGGTCGCGCGGTCCTTGTCGTCGATGGTGAAGTCGTAGTCCTGCTCCGCGTTGCCCGCGCCGATCCCCTCCACGTTCTTCTTGATCCGCAGGAACTTCTCGTAGTGGGTGAACTCCTCATGGCCCGGCACCGGCTTGTCGGGGCGCTTGGGCACCATCTTGTGATCCGTTGCGCTGCCCTCGCCCTGTTCGATGATGATGTCGAGAGCCTGCTTCGCCGTCCCCAGGCTGTTGACCACGATGGGTTTGCCCGCACCGAACTGGTTCCAGAACCCGCGGGAGTACTGGTACTCCTCGTTGGCGTTCGGCCAGCTGGCGATGCGCTCCGGGAACACGTCCTGGAAGCCCTTCCAGATCTTGCGGTAGAAGGCCCCAAGACTGGTGTACTGACCGATCTTCGTGGTCTGCGCGCGCAAGATGTCGCCGGTCTCGATCTTGTCGGGCTTCTCAAGCTCGATGAAGGTGTCGACGTGGCTGGTGGACAGCCGCTTGAGGTCAAGTTTGAGATCCGGCGTCCGGTTGAGCATGAAGCTCGGGAAGGTCGGCATGAACTCCTTCTTGTAGAACCGGATGAGGTGGCCGCGGTCGATGGCGAGCATGAGGTTGCGCACCAGCGTCAGGTGCAGCATCTCCTCGATCGCCACACCGATCATGGTGCGCAGCGCGCCCTGCGGCGGTGCCCACTGCGAGTAGCCCTTGGTCTTGATCGAGTAGGCCGAGTACAGGTAGAGGGGGATGGTGGACAGCTCGACCTGGCCCGCGACGTGCAGGTGCGCCGCCAGGTCGTCCACGTCCTTGATGTCCTCCTCCGGGTTGAGTTCCTGGATCGGAGTGGCTTCCAGCGTTTCTTCCGCCTGGTAGGTGGTCATCGGGAGTTCCTTCCTGCGAGGGCTTCGGGTTGGGTCGGTTCGGATTCGCTGGTCGGCGGCGGGTGCGGGGCGGCGAAGAATCGGGCTTGCGTCCACTCCGCAAGCCACTCCGACGCAACGGCGGAATCGACTTCCCGCAGCGCGGACCGGACCGACTCGCCGCACACCAGGGCACGCAGTGCCCGGAACTGGACCGCGCTGAGCTCCCGGGTGAACACCTGGTAGTCGCGTCGGCTGACAACGAGAAATGTCGGACGCGACTGGGGAAGCAGCGGTTCCGCACCGCCCCGCACCGCGGTGACGTACTCGTGGACCGGAAACCGAGCCGGGACCAGCCGGAGACACGGCGCGGCCACCACTCGGTCCGTCGCCAGCCCGATGTCGGGCACCGGGTCGTCCTCGACGCCGGGCCCGTCGGCGACGTTGTTGAAGGCCCGTTCGAACGCGGCGAGGTCGATCACCAGGTTCGGCCAGGACTCGCGATCTTCCGGGGGCAGGTCGGCGTCGGGCCGGGTTCTCGCCAAGTGTTCCGGAAATCCGTCGTTGAGCCGGAACAGGCTGTAGGAACCGGGTGGGCTGGTGTTGAGGTAGTCCAATGCGAACTCGTCGAACAGCTCCCGCCCGAGCAGCTGGCACACGGCGGGGTAGAGGCCGCGCATCGTCTCCAGCAGCCGGAGCCGATACCCCCGCCAGTACACCGCCAACCGTTCCCTGGCGCTCTGCCGGGACGACGGGGTGAGAATCTGCTCGACGTCCGGCGGGAGCCCTTCCGGAGCCAGCATCGCGCGCTGCATCCAGCACTGGATCCACGCGAGGTCGCGCACGTCCTCAGCCATCCGCACCACCGAGCGCCTGCTCCGCGACGACACGGGCCTTGGCGAGCTCGTCTTCGAGCACGGCGAACTCGGGCAGCTTGTCGTCCCACTCCAGCAGCGTCGGCGCGCCACCGGTGAGCCGGACCGCCAACCGGTACAACTCCCAGACCGGATCGGCGACGGGCGCGTCGTGGGTGTCGATGATGTGCGTGCCGTAATCGTGGTGACCGGCCAGGTGCATCTGCACCACCCGCTGGTACGGCAACGCCCGCAGGTACTCCGCCGCGTCGAAGTCGTGGTTCACCGACGAGACGTAGACGTTGTTGACGTCCAGCAGGAGTCCGCAGTCGCTGTCCTCGGCCAGCCTGGTGAGGAACTCCCACTCGGGCATCGTCGATCCGGCGAACTCGACGTAGCTGCTCGGGTTCTCCAGCACCAGCTGACGGCCGAGGACGTCCTGCACAATCTGCACCCGCCGCGTCACGTGGGCGAGCGTCGCCTCGGTGAACGGCATCGGCAGCAGGTCGTGGGTGTTGACGCCGAGCACCCCGGTCCAGCACACGTGGTCGGACACCCACCGCGCGCGGACCGAGTCGGCCAGCCTGCGGAGCCGGGTCAGGTACACCAGGTCCAGCGGGTCGGTGCTGCCGATGGACATCGAAACCCCGTGCAGGACAACCGGATAGCGTTCTGCCATCTCGTCCAGGAGACGACGCCGGAGACCACCGGTGTCCAGGTAGTTCTCCGAGATGATCTCGAAAAACCCCACGTCGGGCCGGTTCCGGCGAATGTGCTCGACGTGCTGCGTGCGCAGCCCCAGTCCGAAACCGAGCCGCCCGACCGAGGATGTGTCCGCGGCTTCCGACGTCACGAGCGGTCTTCCCGCACCGACTTGAGTTCGTCCGGGCGCGGCGGGATCTTCGATTCGTCGATGACGTCGTAGCGCGGCAGCAGATCGTCGGGGATGCCTTCACCACGCGGCGGGCCGAAGGCCAGTTTCGCCTCGTACATGCGCTCCTCGAAGATCCGGCGGGCCTGCTTCCAGACGCTCTTGCCCTTCATCGGTCCGGCGGAGAACACCCGACTCACGTTGATCGGGCTGGCGCAGCTGCCGTTGAACCGGCATGCCTGGGCTCCTGGGATGAACTGCTCGTAGTCACCACCGGCGTAGCCGCACCCGCCCTGCCCTCGGCAATGCCCCTCGCCGTGGCAGACGTGGCGGACCGTCGCGCAGCTACCGGTACCGGCCATGTACGCCTTCCCGTCCGCGTCCAGGCCCTTGCACGCGCTCAACCCCATGCACACGTGCAGTTCCTGGGCCTCGGCGCTCGCACCGCACAGCGACACCTCGCCCGTTCGTCCTCGCAGGTGGCTGCGTAGGTCAGCCGCGTACTCGGCCGATGGCCACCCGTTCCCCTCCGCGACCCCGTCATGTTCGTAACCGTCCGGAAGACCCGAAGACGCCATCTCCCCACCTCCTGCACCCGATGGATCAGGGGACGTCCCTGCCGATATCACGCCCCTCTCCTGACTACGGCCGCCTGCGGAAGGGACACCAGAGGCCGGAACCGGCTTTCCCCCGACGGTGATCCGAATCCCCCTCAATCGAGCGGTGCAGGTCGTTCCCGCTGTACTTCAAGCGGTGTGCCTGCCGGAAATGTCATCCATCGAGGTCAGCCGGTCCCGGATCAGGAACCGCGCTGTGCAACCCGCGTCCGCGAGGTCCATCGCAAGATTCCTGGCGGCCTGAGCAACCCCGCGAGTGCGGTGTCTGGTGGGTGTGGTGGTCCGACGACTGGATCGCTTGCCGGGCTGATCGAACCGATACCAAGTCACCGGCTGACGATGCTCACGGCGCGGCGCATCGTCCACGAAGGACGCTCGCGGCCGCCGGGTACGCCAACCGTGCGGTAGGACGAGCTCAGTCTTCCACCTCGACAAGGCGCACAGGTCCGAGCAGCCCCGACGGTTGCGGGTCCCATTCCTGTGGTGGCGTCGTCCGCCACCGCATGTAGGCGGGGTTCGGAAGCTCGCCGCGCCGCGCGAGTGCGCGCACCCGGTTCGCGGCCAGGTTCGTCACCTCGATCTGCAGCACGTTCTCGCCGGGCTCGACAGCGCCGTTGACCGGCAGCCGGAACGGGATCGCCCAGGCGGTCCCGAGATCACGTCCGTTCAGCCGGACCCGCGCGGTTTCCCGCACGTCGCCGAGGTCGAGCACCCAGCTTCGCTCGTCGGCTGCCTGCGGCGCCTGGAACCGCACGGTGTAGCGAGCGGTTCCGGAGAACTCCGATTCCTCGGCGCCGAGCTCGGTCCAGGAGATGAGGGATTCGAGGGTGCGCGACTGCGGGATGCTCGGCCCACCTTCGAGGAACTCGACCGACCAGGACCCCGCCACGTCGTGCTGCTGTCCGGTCGCAACCGTCATCCGATAGGCGGGAACGCTCAGCCGCTGTCGCCGGAACGTCTTCAGGAAGAGGCTTTCTCCGGGGGCCAGCGAGACCCGGACGAGGGTTTCCCCGCTTCGCGGCTGGGATTGCGCCGCACCGCGCTCGTCCCGCAACGGATCGAGGGCGATGACCGAGGCTGCTTCGTTCCCGATGGGCCACCACCCGTCCACGGCGGCGCTGGTCAGGTTCGCCAGGAAGAGGTAATCCCCGGCGTCATGGCGTCGGCGCAGCACGTTGAGCCCGGAGTCGGCCAATGGCTCGCGGACCGCACCGGCCCCGGCCAAGCGCTGATCGAGTTCACCGTCGCGGGTGGCGATCACGACACGGCCCGCAGCGGTGAACTTCGTCAGCAGTTCGCGCAAGCGTGCCCGACGGCGGTCCAGGTCTGCCAAACCAGGGACGTCGGTGGGCAAACCGTCGACGAAGATGATCGTCGCACCCGCGGACGCCAGTGCGTACAGGTGCTCGACGGTTTCCAGCGGAACCAACTCCGCGCCGGGGATCACCACGGCCGAGTACGAGCCGTGCCCGTTCGAAACCTCCGAACCGCTCGCGGAGAACTCGCCGAGCTGCCGGTCGGACACCCAGTCGAACTGCCAGCCGCTGGTTTCCAACGCACTCGCGACCGCATCGGCCCCGGTGGGATGCGGGTACATCCACGAGTTGCCTTCCCAGGTGTAGTCCGGTGTCAGTTCGACCTCTTCCGCGGCACCACCACCGCCGTCGGGTTGCGCCCACAGGTCGTGCTGCGGCCAGTACACGAGCACGTCGTTGCCGTGCTTGCCGTTCTGCAGGATCGACTGGCATCGGGTGATGTACGCGTTGAGTTCTGGCAGGTCACGCCACCAAGTGTTGGCCCGGCGGAACTGAGTGCTGGCGTAGAACGACAGCCCCGGCCACGGGGCGTCCTCGGGGGAATACGTCGTGCCGTGGAATACCACGTGGTTGATCCCCGCCGAGAACAGCACGTCGACTTCGGGCTTCCCCTGGGACAACGACACGTGGTAGTGCTCATCGCGCCACGTCATCGTCTCGGCCCCGACCAGTTTCCTGTCGTACAGGTGCGCCGCCGACGCCGCCATGCGCCAAACCAAGGACTTCGGTGGGTGGCGGGGCTCCGCCCCGGCCCGCAGCCCCGGGACGGGGATGATTTTGCCGCCGGTGAACTCGGTCTCGGGGATGTCGGCCGCCGCGTACACGTCGAGCAGGTTGGCGGGCGATCCGTGCGCCTGGTTGCGGGTGAGCCATCCCCGATCGACGCTCCAACCGGCCCAGCGCCGCGCGAACTTTTCGAGGAACAGGTCCGAGAAGCTCTCGCGGATGTCCGACAAGACGCGAGCGCGGGTGTCGGACGTGTTCTGCGCGTCGAACACCTCGGCCAGGTGCGGCGTCAACGGATAACCCCGCAGGCGCGTGAACTCATCGACGATCCGGTGGGTCCAGTTCATCCGCTCCAGCTCGAAGGAGTCGTGGAACAGGGCCCGGATGCCGCGCCGTGATCGCCCGAGCGCATCGCCGAAGTGCGCCAGGTGGCGGTCGATCGCGTCGGCGTCGAAGTAGTCCGCCATCAGACCCTTGCCGCCCGGCCCCGCCCGCTCCACCCGCTTCAGGACCCAGCCGCTGAACACCCCGGTCAGCTGCCAGGTCCCCGGCGGCGCGGTCCAGTCCAGCTTCCGGTCCGCACCCACCCGACCCGTCAGATCAACGGTGTGCCCCGTGCCGACCTCGCGGGCGACGAGCGCGGCCAGCGGCGGTTCGGGGATCGGTTCCATCGGCGGCCGGAGGTCCGGGCGGGACAGGCGTTCCTCGTCGACGAGGTCCGGGTGCGGCGGGTGGACGGTCTTGACTTCGGCGTCGAGCCGTTCGCCAGCCTGGAGTTCCCAGCGTTCGACCAGGACGCGTCCGGCGCTCTGGTTCGGGCTGATCCACGGACCCCCGAACGTCCAGCCCGATCCCGTTGTCAGATCGACGCCCAAGCCCCGGATGTCGGCGTGCCGGATCGTGGTGTCCAGCGCGTCGAGCCATTCCTGGCTCAGGTAGGGGAGAACGCGGTCTTCGTAGCCCTGGGCTTCGTAGATGGGTTGCACCTCGACGCCACCGAAACCGCTCCTGGCGAGGTCGTCGAGCTCACGCCGCAACCCTTTCTCGGTCACCGCACTGCCGTGCCACCACCAGCGGGTCCAAGGTCGCGTCTCCTGATCGAAAGCAGGCCATTGCAGGTCAGGTGAATCGCCGAGGACGTCCGGACCGGGAACCGCCGTGGCCGAGGGGAGCAAGGAGCTGTTCGCGAGTGCCGCACCTGCCAGTACTCCGCCGTACATGAATCGCCTGCGGTTGAGCATGACTTCGCACCTCCGTGATTGGAAGGACTGCGCACGTGGAAGCGGGGACGTCGAACACGTCCGAACGCACCGGACCCGGCGACGCATGCGTATCGGCGAAGCGATGTGAACGTTATGAAACGTTTCATGGAAATCTAGTCGGTCGCGGAGCGCGTCGTCAACGCCTGCGGCGGCCGAACTTGCGGCGCACCCGGACCGTGATCGCGCGAACCGTCGAGGGAGGAGACGGACTTAGCCCGGTGGTGTTGTGGTTGCGCCAGGTCTCGGATTCAGGCGGACCCACGCTGCATCCATCAGGCGAGGGCGGCGGCGACGAACAGCTGCGCGAAGCTCGGCCTGCTACCGATCAAGCCGAGCATTGCGACCTGTTGAAACGTTCAAGAGACAATGCGGTTTCCGTGCTTTCGCAGGTGAGTGTCCTTTTAGGACCAGGTTGGGAGCGGCGCCTCCGTTGGCGCCGCCCCGCTGATCGCTGCGGGTGTCAAGGCCGTACCGCCACCCGGTGCGTCGTCGGCAACTCACGTGACGGACCGGCGGGACTACCGCGAGTACCTTCCCGGTGGATGCGGGCATGAGTGCGGGGGTCGTGAAACCATCCAAGATGGGTTTCACGACCCCCGCTACCCGTTGAGGGCGTCCGCCGCAGGCGATGGGATCACCGGTTGGGCGACCTCCCCGGCGGGAACGGCGGCATGCCGGGCTTGGTCGCAGAGGGCCGATCGGGGAGACTGCCGGATGACCCGTCGGACGACCCGTCGGGTTCGGATGAGCCGCCGGAGCTCATGGTCTCGTTGATCCAGTCGGTGTGCGCCACGAGGTTGCTGTAGATGCCGGGCTTGTCCGAGCACTTCTCGGCCAGGCCGCGGCTGGTCGCGCCGACCAGCGCGAAACCGCTGTCCTCTCGCACCACTGCCGGGCCGCCGGAGTCGCCGTAGCAGGCGTTCACCTTGCCGTCCTGGTTGTCGATGCACAGCTCGCGCGCCGAATCGAAGGCGACCTCCGAGCTGGTGCAGTTCGCCGGGTCGACCGCCTTGGTGTCCAACTCCTGCAAGGTCTGGGGCGGGTCGCCGCAATCTTTCGTCCCGCACGTCTGGCCCCAACCGAGCAGCTCCAGCGCGGTATCCGGCTTCGGTGACGTGGCAGCGATCTTGATCGGCTCGGCTTGCACCGGCTCCGACAGGTGGACCATGGCGATGTCGTAGCCGGTGGAGACGTCTTCGCCTGCCTGCTTCTGCTTCGACTTGGGGTGGGCGATGAACTTGTCCGGTTTGACGAGTTCACCGCCGCTGGTGCGGTCGGTTGACCCGATCCGGTACTGGATGTCGCTGGGCTTTTTCCCGTCCACGCAGTGCGCGGCGGTGACCAGCCACTGCTTGTCGATCAGCGAGGCGCCGCAGTGGTGTTCGCCGTCGCTGGATTGCATTGACGCCATGAAGCTGTAGGTCTGCGTCGCGTCGGTACCTCCGATGATGAACGGCGTAGCCGCGGCACCGGCGGTTGGCGCGGCGAGCGCCAGGCTGGCCAGCATCGTCGCGGCGAACGCGAGGATGCCTCGGCGCAGAGAACCTCGGGGCATGTTCTCTCTCCTTCCGCGCCCAGCTCTGTGTCGGGGGAGGGGTGGTGCCAGAAGCTGGGAGCTGTGCTTTATCCAGGGATAATCCCCATCAGGACGAATGCAGCGTTCCGCCAAATGGAGTAATCACTAGGGGTGATCGGGCGAGTATCGACAGTGCAATCGGCTGCCCGCTGAACAGCGGCACCCATTGCGCTGTGAAGAGCTTTCGCAGGGCTGATCAACGCGTGGTGGGGCTTGCGTCCACGACAGCGGTGGATGACCTTGCCGCGTTGTTCGGTGGCGTCCGGGCGGCAGCCCTGGTCATGTCCGTCCTCTATGGACGTTCTGGTTGGCGATTTCGCGCGATATCGCCAACTTCGCCACTGGCAGCGGCACGCGCGACGAGTTCGAGGACAGGCCTCAGGGTGCGGTGGCCGCTGCTGCCAGGCCGGGACGCAGCCTGTCCAGCGCCCACGGGATGCCGAGCACCGACGGGTACCGCAGCTGGGTGATCAGCTGCACGTCCGCGACCAGGTAGGCGCCGCTGCCCAGCACGGGCATGTTCCGCACCAGGGGATTGCCCTCGAAGGCCTGCCGGGCCTGCGGGGAGGCGAACGCGATCACCACCAGGTCCGTGTTGAGCCGGTCCAGCTGTTCGGGTCCCAGCACGCCCGTGGGGCTGCCGCTGGCCTGCTCGGTGCCGACCAGCGCGGGCGTCAGCCGAAGGCGGAGCTGCTCGATCTGCTTGACCGCGAAGTCCTCCGGCGAGATCAGGGTGAACACCTGCCCCGGCGCGCTGGCCATCGACACCGCAAACCTTACTTCATGGCGCCCGAAGGGAGTGCGGTCAGGTGTGCTCCGTCACTCGGGGCTGCGCGCGGCGGTCCAGCACCAGGCAGGCGAACAGCGGCCAGAACGATCTGGTTGCTCGGGAGCGCATAGCGGGGGAGCGGCACCGCTAGCCGAACAGCGAGACGATGATCGCCCCCCGGCCTTGTCGGCGGCTGGCCCATCGCAGACCTGGTCGCCATCAGTCGGCTCGCCGATCGCCACTGGTGACAAGTCAGGTCTCAGCGACCTTTCCGTCCGTCGCATCTCTCTGTCCACTTCGGACCTGCCGATGCAGGACTTCTTTGTTCCCGTTGGCGCTTGCGGAACTCGCGCTCGGTCAGGTCTTGTGGCGCGCCCGGTAGGCGCGCATCGACGCCTGGGATCGGCAGCCCGGCGAGCAGAAACCGGCCGAGCCGTTGCGGGAGCGGTCGAAGAACGCGAAGTGGCATGGCGGGTTCCGGCATGCCTTGATGCGGGCCCAATCGCCGCTGCGGGCGAATTCGGTGACCGCGGCCAGGACGGTGCCGAGCGCGCGCGGTACGCCGGTCTGCGCGGAGATGAGGCGGATCTGATCGGCGGTGATGATCGGTACGAGCGGATAGCGGTCTGCGATCTCGTGCAGGTACTGCTGCGCGGCTTGTACCGCCGGTGCCATGGCCGGGTCGTCGTCGGAGTGCGCGAGCAGGATCGTCACCAACGCGTCGCGCAGCTCGCGGGCGGCGGCCGCGTCGGCGTCGGTCACGAGGGTGTCGTTGGGGGTCAGGCCGACCGTGCCGAGCCAGGAGCTGAGGGCTTCGCCATCGCTGAACAGCTCGGTCCGTCCTGTGCCGTCGGGGTGGGTGTTGACGAAGTCGAGCACCAGTTGGACGGTGCTCGACGGTTCGAGCGGGCTACGTGCGGTCACCCCTCCACCATACACGTAATTAAGCGGCAAAACTATCTAGACGACAACTTGTCCCGTCACTTACTTGTGATGTTGTCGGTGTAGACGTTATGATGGCAACATGACGAAGAAAGGGACTACCCAAACCTGGTTCATCACCGGTGCCACGTCAGGTATCGGCCGCGAGCTCACTGCGGCGGCGTTGGCTCGCGGCGACCGTGTCGCCGCGATCGCACGCCGTGTCGATGCGCTGTCGGATCTGAGCGAACGCTTCGGCGACGCGCTGTTGTCGCTGGCCGCCGACGTGCGCGACGAGCAGTCCGTACGACAGGCTGTGGATCAAGCCGTCCGCCGCTTCGGTTCCATCGATGTCGTGGCGAACAACGCGGGCTACGGCCTGTTCGGCGCGGTGGAAGAGGCCACCGACGCCCAGGCCCGGGCCATCTTCGACACCAACGTCTTCGGAGTGCTCAACGTCCTGCGGGCAACCCTGCCCGTCCTACGTCGACAGGGGTTCGGCCACATCCTGCAGGGCTCTTCGCTCTACGGGCAGACCGCGCACCCGGGGGTGGGCCTGCTGGCCGCCACCAAATACGCGGTCGAAGGTCTCACCGACGCCCTCGTCGGCGAGGTGGAGCCCTTCGGCGTCAAGGTGACGCTCGTGCAACCCGGTCCTACCGCGACCGCTTTCCTGGCCAACCTCGACTTCGCTGAGCAAATCGACGAGTACGACGGCACGGTCCGCGCCGTCCAGGAGGCGCTGGGCAAGTTGCCCGCCGAGGCGTTCATGCAGCCCGCCGATGCGGCGCAGGCCATCATGCGGGTTGTCGACTGCGAGCAGCCGCCGCGCCGGTACGCGCTGGGCGCTCAGGCCGAGAGCGACATGCGCGCCGCGCTCCAGGCCCGCCTTGCCGACCTGCAGAACTGGTCAAAGCTCGGCCAGACCGCGGATGGCAAATAGCGAAAAACAAGTGAACTGATGCGGCTGTCAAGTACGTGGCCGCCGGAGTTGTTCCGCGTTCTTCTCGTTGACGCGCGCTACTTCTTTCCGGAATTCGGCGTGGGTGGCGCGCTCTTGTTGAAGCCACTCGGGGCTGTCCGCCTTCAAAGCGTTGATCTGCTCAGTGGTGAGGGGGTCGGTGATTCCGCCGCGTGTGAGACCTCCGATGGAGATGCCCAGCTTCGCCGCGACGACCTGTCGCGGGTGGGGGCCGTTGCGGCGCAGTTCCCGCAGCCATTCGGGCGGGTTGGTCTGGAGGGCGTTCAACTCGTCGCGGGAGACGACATCCTGCTGGAACTCCGCGGGGGTGGCTTCGAGGTACACGTTCAGCTTCTTGGCCGCGGTCGCGGGCTTCATCGTCTGCGGGGTCTTGTGCGACGTCATGCCGTCAAGGGTATCGACCGTGCGTGCTTGACCTGCGGTCACGCCCGGTAATCTGACCGCGTGGCAGGTTCGGGCGAGCATCCGTCGTTCACACTCGCGTACGTCCCGGGTGTGACGCCCGACAAGTGGGTGCGGAAATGGAACGAGCGGGTGCCCGAGGTTCCGCTGCGCCTCGTCCAGGTGCCCGCCGCTGAGGCCGCCGACGTGGTGCGGGACCGCGAGGCCGACGCGGTTCTCCTCCGGTTGCCGACCGAGTCGACGGGCCTGCATGCGATTCCGCTGTACACCGAGACGACTGTGGTCGTGGTCCCGAAGGACCATCTGCTCGCCACGGCCGAAGATGTGTCCGTCGAAGACTTGGCCGACCTCGTCGTGCTGCACCCCCTCGACGACACCCTTGCCTGGGAACAGCCGCCCGGTCGGTCGGCGATCGAGCGCCCGGCCACGACTGCTGCCGCGATGGAACTGGTGGCGGCCGGAGTGGGGCTGCTCGTCGTCCCGCAGTCGCTCGCCCGACTGCACCACCGCAGGGATCTCACCTATCGGCCGGTCACGGACGTCCGGCAGTCGCGCGTCGCGCTGTCGTGGCTGGAGGACGAGACCACCGACTTGATGGAGCAGTTCATCGGGATCGTCCGCGGGCGGACCGTCAACAGCACGCGCGGGCGCCCACCTGCACCGGCGAAGCGCGAACGTCCCGATGGCGATGGGAAGACGGCCGCGGTCCGCAAGTCGACCGGCGGGAACCGACAATCGGGTTCCCGCGCTCGTAAAGGCGGCAAACCCGGGAGACCGCGCCGCCGTTCGTAGGGCCAGGTCAACGCAGCGCTGGACCTCTTGCCCGGTTCGGGCGGTAGCGGGTCAGGTGATCTGGGGTAGCGCGCTGTCCCTTTCGGGCGTCGAGGTACCGGGTCGGCCGGGACCGATCTCGCCAGAACCGATCTCGCCAGAACCGACCTCGGGTGTGTTTCGGCGTCAGGCGATGGTGCGCATCCAGTCGACGACTGCCGAGTGGTATTCCGGTGCGTTGGGGGCGAAGTTGATCGAGTGCCCGTAGCCGTTGAGGACGTAGGTGTGCAGTCGGGCGGCTGCTGAGAAGAACGGGGCCTCGGATCGGTGCAAGGCATCCGCCGTCGAGCAGTCGCTGCCCAGCGGGGCGTTGCAGAAGTGCTGGTCGTTGCCGACCGCGATCATGACCGGCACGTCGATCTGGCGGGTCGCCGGGATAACCACGTTGACCAGCAGCAGCGTGTCCACCGCTTCGGTGGCCGCGAAGACGTCCTTTGTGGATTCATCGGCGGCGACGACCGCCGGGTCGTACGGGCCCGGCGTGTGGAACGCCGCGTACCGGGTGCCCGGCTTGGTCGTCAGGTAGCCGGCGTCGAGGCCCCGGTCGCCGAGTTCGGGATCCAGCGGCGCCGGGATCATGTTCGCGAGCACGGGCGCGACCGTGATCAGGTTCATCCGGTGGGTCATCCCGGTGACCAGCACGCCGTCGACGTCGTGGTACGTCCCCGCTTCGATCATGGCCATGGCCGATCCGATGGAGTGGCCGCCGAGGATCACCTTGTCGAACTGCGGGCGCAGCGTCCGCACGACCTGGTGCAGCGCTTCGGCTTGGGCGGTCGCGGTCACGGTGACACTCGGCGGTTTCGAGCTCTGCCCGGTGCCGAGCCGGTCCACTGCGAAGGTCGCGTACCCGGCCCGGTTCATCGCGAGGCGGAAGGAGCGGATCTCCGGCGTGTAGGCGATGTCCCAGTAGTCGCTGCGGTACGCCCCGCCGGGGACGAGCACCTGGACCGTCTTCGCTCCCGGCGGCACGCAGAGCTTGCCGTACATGGTCTGCGGCAGTCCGGCCACCACCACGGGCACGTGCACGTCCTGGCAGGTCGCCGGGGACGCTGCGGCCGAACTGGTGGTGGGCACGACGGCAGCCGCGGTGAGCAGCACGGCGGCGCAGATCCGGCGAAAAGCTAGTCGACGCAAGGAGAAGAACCTCCAGCTAGTTCCGGGGAATCGCGGTCATCGGCAGGCTGCTCGGGTAGGCGGCGGAGGTGAACTTCACGCGAACCGGCCGCTCGGACACCGGAACCAGCCGCCACCGCGCGAGGACGGTGACTACCGCGATGACGATCTCGGTCTGGGCGAACACGTTACCAACGCACTGCCGTACGCCCGCACCGAACGGGATGAACGCGCCCCTCGGCGGATTTCCGCCGCCCTCCGGTGCCCAGCGATCCGGGTTGAAGCGGTCCGGCCGCGGGAAGGAAGCCGGGTCGAAGTGCAGGGCGTGCGGGCTGATGATCACTTCGGAGCCCGGTTCGAGCCGCACGTCGCCGAGCTCGACCTCCTCGGTGGCGCGCCGCATCAGGATCCAGATCGGGTACATCCGCAGAACTTCGTTGATCACCTGCGTGGTGTAGGTCAGCTTCGGGATGTCCTCGAAGTCCACCGGGCGATCGCCGAGCACCCCGTTGATCTCGGTCTGCACCCGCGCCGCCACGTCGGGGTTGCGGGCGATCTCGTGGAAGGTCCACGCCAACGCCAGTGCTGTGGTCTCGATCCCGGCGGTGAGCAGGGTGAGGATCTCGTCGTAGGTCTGCTGATCGGTCATCCCGCCGCCGGTTTCCTCGTCCTGCGCCATCAACAGCATCGACAGCACGTCGCCGTGGTCGGTGCCGTCGGCCCGCCAACTCGCGATGACATCGAGCACGATGGCCCGCATGCGTTCGATGGCGTCGTCGAACGCCCGGTTGCCGGGAATGGGCAACCGCTCGACGAATCCCGGGGAAAGCGCGCGGATCATCCCCTGTTTGATCACCACGAAGATGGACCGGCGCACCTCGGCGATCGCGCGTTTGCCGATCTCGGTGGAGAACAGCGCCTCGCCGACGATGGTGACCGCGAGGCCCTGCATGTCCTCGTCGATCAGGCGAACCTCGCCGGGGCGCCACGAGTCGGCCAGATCCGCCGCCGCCCGCGCCATGGTCTGCGCGTACTGCGCGATGCGCTCGCGGTGGAACGCGGGCTGGATCAGCTTGCGCTGGCGCCGGTGGAAGGCACCGTCGGACAGCACGAGCCCGTTGCCGAGGTAGGGCTTGAACTTGTCGAACATGGCGCCTTTGCGAAAGCTGCTCCCGGCGGTGGCCAGGACGTGGTGCGCCAGCCGCGGACTGGTCACGAAGTAGGTCGGTTTCGGGCCGAGGTAGATCTTGACCACCTCGCCGTGCTCGCGCAGCGCCGAGGTGAAGGCAGAGCGGTGCCGCAGCATTGCCGGGGTGTGTCCGAGGAGTGGCCATCGACCGGGCGCCACCGGGACGGGCATCCTGTTTCCTCTCCAGAGGGAAGGGATGATCACCGTAGAACCCGTTGGGCTGAATCCACTAGTCCCCGATCGGGTGGCATGCGCACATGCGAATGCCCGTCGACCCGGACATGCATGATGTCGGGGATCCCGGAGTCGAGACGGCGTCTGAGGGCCTGTCTTCGAACTCGTTTTGCTTCGCGGTGCGGGTGGCAGACCTGGCGATTTCGCGCGAAATCGCCACCCGCCCCGCGTGGGAGACGGCGATTTCGCGCGAAATGGGCTACCTCACCCGAGGTGGACGGCCCGACACGACCACTTCAAAAACAGGCACCGAGGCTCCGCTACCCGCACCGCCACGCAAACCGAACCGCGCCTAAAATCGGGCGGTGTTCCCCGAGGAGCATGGAGGAGCTTTCTTGGCGCAGCAGCGATGGGTCCCGCTGGACGTGGACATATCCGTGCCGAGCATGGCTCGGACGTACGACTACATGCTGGGCGGTGCGCACAACTTCGCGGTCGACCGCGAAATAGGTGCGCAGATCGAGCAAGCCATGCCCGGGCTCCGCATGGCCGCGCGGGTGAACCGCGCTTTCCTCAGCCGCGTGGTGCGGTTCATGGTGGATCAGGGAATTCGTCAGTTCCTCGACATCGGTTCGGGAATCCCGACCCTGGCCAACGTGCACCAGGTGGCCCAGGCGGCGGCCCCGGAATGCCGCGTGGTCTACGTCGACCGCGATCCGGTCGCGGTCGCGCACAGCGAGCTGATGCTCGCGGACAACGACCGCGCGGCGATCGTGCGCGCCGACATGCGCGATCCCGAGGGAATCCTCGCCAGTCCGCAGGCGCGGCGGCTGCTGGATCTCGACGAGCCGGTCGGCCTGCTGATGCTGCTGATGCTGCACTGGATCCCGGACGAGTCGGACCCGCTGGGCCTGATGACCCGGTACGGAAACGCGCTGGCCGCCGGGAGCTGCCTGGCGATTTCGCACGTCACCGACGACCACCAGGGCGAGAACCTCGTCGAGGCGACCGACGCCATCCAGCGGAGCAAGAGTCCGGACCAGGTCGCCTTGCGCACGCACGCCCAGGTTTCCGAGCTGTTCGCCGGTTTCGAGCTGGTGGAGCCGGGACTCGTCGGGTGCGGGGAGTGGCGGCCCACCGGGCCGGCCGACATCGCCGAGCTGCCCGACATGAACATGCTGGTCTACGCGGGCGTCGGGCGGAAGAATCTGGCGAGCGCGGCGGAAGATGACTGAGCGCAGCGTCCTTTCACACGGATAGTCGAGCCCGTACCGACATGGGATGGATAGACTGCCTCCCCACATCACAAGATCAATACAGGCGAGCGAATGCAGAAGCCAAGTCGCAGACCGGATCTCACGCCCGCGGCCCCCGACGACGACCGCGGGCGGACGGTCCTCGCCCGGAAGTGGACCTACTTGCTCAGCCGCGCTGTCGTGGTGCCGCTGACCAACGAGGAACTCGGGCGCGAACTCCGCGACCAGCTGGACGCCTTCTGCGATGCGCTGCACGGTGAGCCGTTCACCGCGCAACCGGCCGAGCAGGTGGGCGAACGGCTGGCCGTGCTGGGGTACGTGGGGGACGAGGGGTTGCGCTGCACCCTGAACGTGCTCGGGAAGGGACTGCTGGCGCTGCCCGAGTTCCAGCCCAGTGACCGGTTCGCCGAACGGATCGTGGCGGGGTTGGGGGCGCTGGCGGGCGGTTTCGTCGTCGTGAACCAGCGCTTCGTCCTCGAACAGCAGGAGTCCATGCAGCTGTCGCTGCGCAAAGCGTTTCGTGACGCCGAGTCGCACCTGGCGGAAAGTGAGGCGCGCTTCGAGCAGGTAGCCACGTCCTCCACGAGCGGCATCCTGATCACCGATCTGGATGGGCGGCTCGTGCGAGCCAACGACGCGATCGCGGACATCCTCGGATATCCCCCGGCGGAGCTGGCCGAGACCACGCTGTTCGACCTCGTGCACCCGGACTCCGCCACCCTCCTGCGGCATGCGGTGCGGGTGCTGATCGATGGCGAGCAGGACCGGATCCGGCAATCGCAGCGGCTGTTCCGCAAAGACGGCTACCTCGCGCGCATTTCGTTGACCGCGTCCATGCTGCGCAGCGACGACCAACCCGGACAACTCGTCATCGTGGTCGAGGACGAGACCGATCTGGAAATGCTGCAGGGCGAGCTGAATCGGCAAGCCCTGCACGACGTGCTGACCGGCCTGCCGAACCGGCAGTACTTCACCACCCGGCTGGAGAGCGCGTTGCGCCGCGCCGACGCGGAGCACGGGATCACCCTGTTCTACCTCGATCTCGACGGGTTCGGCATGGTCTGCAACGGGCTCGGCAGACGCGCGGGCGAGCGGCTGCTGGTGCACGTCGGGCAGCGGCTGAAGGTCGCCATGGCCGACGAGCAGCACATGATCGCCCGGTTCGACGGCGACGAGTTCGCCATCTTGGTGCAGAACTCCGCCACCACACCCGAGATCGCCACCACCATCGCGAAGATCCACGCGGAGCTGGCCGAACCGATCTACGTGGACGGTCACGGGCTGGCCGCGTCGGTGAGCGTGGGCGTGGTGCACCGGCCACCGGCGGACTCGAACCCGGACAACCTGCTGCGCGCCGCGGACGTGACCCTGCGCCGCGCCAAAGCAGGACGTCGCGGGCAGTGGGAATTGTTCCACCCGGGCCAGGACGCCG
Source organism: Saccharopolyspora antiqui (assembly GCF_052246905.1). Taxonomy (NCBI): domain Bacteria; kingdom Bacillati; phylum Actinomycetota; class Actinomycetes; order Pseudonocardiales; family Pseudonocardiaceae; genus Saccharopolyspora; species Saccharopolyspora antiqui. The sequence goes on along the minus strand of NZ_JBQQBO010000001.1, from coordinate 707,118 downwards.
ACGACCGGCGCACCCACTCGGTCGCCGTCGGGATGCCAGGTGCGTGGGAGAACGGCGAAATCGAGGTGGTCTACCAGCCGGTGGTCGACCTGGCCGGCGGCCGGGTCGCAGGTGTGGAAGCGCTGCTGAGCTGGGAACGTCCGGACCTCGATCCGCTGCCACACCAGCGGTGCGCCCAACTGGCCGAGCGGACCGGTCTGATCTTGCCGCTCGGGGAGTGGTTGATGCGCACCGCGTGCGGGCAAACCGAATGGTGGCGCCGCAGGGGTTTCGACCTCCCGCTGACCATCGGCCTCACCAAGCACCAGGCTTGCGACGCCGACCTGGTCTCGCGGGTGATCCGCCTGCTGGACGACACCGGTCTGCCACCGGGCCAACTGGAGATCGGCGTGCCGCTCGGGACGCTGTCGACGAACGAGGCGGTCGACAACCTCGCGGTGCTGGCCGATCTGGGCACCCACCCGGTGCTCGACGACTTCGACCTCGGCCCCGACGCCATGGCTGCGGTGGCGGACCTGCCGGTGCGGTCCGTGCGGCTTTCCCGTCGGCTCGTCCAACGGCAGGCGCGATCGGACACGGAGTGCATCAGCGCGATGCTGCCCCTGGTTCACCGAGCCGGTGTGACCACCATCGTCAACGGTATCAACACCGCCGAACAGGCGGCCTGGTGGCACGAGGCCGGAGCGCACCGGGCCACCGGCGACCTCTTCGGAACCGCGCTACCGCCAGGTGAGGCCCTCGACCGCTTCGGCAACCAGAGCTGAGCCCGAACAGCGCAGCCCTGGTCCTCGGTCGGTCAGCTCAGCGGCACGAACCCGTCGAGTGCTGTTCCGGCAAGCAGGCGCCTGAGCATGTTCTGCGAAGCGGCTTCTCCGCCGACCGCCAGCGGGGTCCACAGTGGAATTGGGATGGATACTCGGCGACCTGTTCATTCGAGGTCGATAGGTTTGGGGCATGGCCGTTCACCGCCACGGCGTCGCGGAAGTCCGCAGGGTCGTTGCCGCTTGCCTGCCCGATTACCGGATCGGCTCCGTGGTGTGTGTCGGTGAGGGTCTGGACAACGTGGTGTACGAGGTCAACGGCGAGCTGATCGTGCGCTTTGGCAAGGAGCCCGACCCGGAGCGGCTCGATCGGGAGGCCCGCCTGCTCGCCGCCGTCGCCGCTGTTGCGCCGCTGCCCGTCCCCGAACCGACGTTCACGGTCGCGGAGCTGGGCTGCATGGCCTATCGCAAGCTTCCCGGCACGCCGTTGTTGGACCTGCCCCGGGATCGCCGGGTCCACGGCGGTGAACCACTCGTCGCCGGTCAGGCGCACCTCGCGGGCGAAGTCGTGCAGATGCTGGACGAGGGCGACGAAGACCTCCCGCACCCGCTTGTCCTCGACACCGGTGAAGGTCTGCTGCACCGCGTCGGTAATCGTTTTTCCGTCAGATCAATGGACATCGAGTCGCTCCTGGACTTGGTGCCTTCCTCAGTGCACGTCCGGCATCGCGCGCGCAAATCCATCTCGCCCGGCGGAAGACTCGAAGATTGTCTTGCGGGCCAGTGGGATTTCGACCGAGCAAGTCCGCGCTCGGGTTGTCAGCCACGCAGGGCGTGGATCGCCGCGACGGTCCGTGGACCGCTGTCACGCGGCGCGATGGGCGGCCCCGATCTGGAACATCTCGAAGACCCCTGCGGCAGCATCCGCGCCGGTCATCGGGCGGTCACCGCCGCGTCGAGCAGTCCCAGGCACACCGGAAGCCGACAGTTGCGCTGCGCGCGAATCCCAGTCCCGGCAAGAGCAGTTTCGCGCTGAACTCCGGCGCCTGGCGCCCGCCGTCGAAGTACCACTCGGAGCCCTCGGCCCGGAAGTCGCTGCCGCCTTTGAGCATGACGAACCGCGTCCGCCCGTCGGAGTGCTCGCTTTCGGTCCAGTTCCAGACGGCTGGCTCGCCACGCCGCAACCGACCGGTCTCGGCGGCGAGTTGCCACTCGTCCTCGGTCGGCAACCGGCCGCCGCGCCACGTGCAGTACGCGCGCGCGTCGTCGAGGTCCACGAACGTCACCGGCTCGTCGTCCGTTCCGGACGCCGGGCCACCATTCACCCAGTGCGTCAGGAAGCGGTGCGGTTCGGCGGGCTGATATCCCGTCGCCTGGCGGAACGCCGCGAACTCCGCGTTCGTGACCTCGGTCGCCGCAACGGCCACGGGAGCGGCCAGTTCGCCTTCGCGCTGGAGCGTTCGAGCGTCGTGCAACCTAGGGGGGAGGGGCTTCCACTCGTCCACGTACGGCGCACCCTGGTACATCCCGGTTTCACGAGCGCGGTAGCGCACCGTCAGCACGTAGGGTCCGGCGGGTACGACGACGGCGCCCGGCTCGGCCTCGCCATTCGTCCTCCGTGGATGGTGGCGAGCCGCGAGGCGGTGCGGGAAGCGGGCATCCGGGTCGTGCGGCATGCCGCGCAGTGCGTCGAGCAGACCCGGCAGCCAGCTCGGTTCCGGGGTCCCTGCCGCGATGTGCAGAACCGCCGCGATGCCCCGCGCCGGGACCGTGACGGAGTCCCCGGCGGGTCCGCCCGCGAACAGGTCGACGAGCTCGCCACCATCCCGTGGTGGCACCACCGGGCCGCGGTAATCCTGCTCGTCGCGGTTGACGACCGTCCACAGTGTCCAACCGTCCAGTTCCCAGCGCGACGCGTACACCCCGGCGGCCTCCGCCTCGGGCGCGAGATCCGCCAGCGGTGTCCAGGCGCCGTCGAGCAGGAGGTCACCGGCCGCTCGCTGGACGGTGACCATCCGGCGCACGGTGGCGGCGTCGCGGCGCGACCATCCCACCCACACACCGAAGACGACCTCCCACACCATGACGCCGACGCCGTTGAGCCACGCCGACCGCAGTTCCTCCGAGTGGTCGCGGTGCCAGCGGCGGACGTGGTGCTGCATGTGCCGACGCTCGTACCAGTGGGCGCGCAGTACGCCGGGCACGGAGGAATCGGCGAAGAACTGGGCCCACGAGCACGCGTGGTCCTCGATGCGTTCGACCGGAAGCTTGGACTCGCCCTCCAGCACCACGCCGGTCCGCGCGCGTTCCAGCCGCGCGACGAGTTCCGGTTCCGCCTTCTTGAGGGTGTCGAGGAAGACGCCGTCCGCATCGAGGTCCGCGACGAGCGCCGCCAGCTCGGTCACGTCGTCCTCGCCACGCCGGGTGCCGACGTCCCACGGGTTGTAGTCGACGAACACGCGCAGGCCCGCGTCGTGCAGTGCCGCCACGAGGCCGACGATGCCGGGCACGTCGCGGTAGAAGGCCCATTGGTTGCGCTCGTCGAGGCCGATCACGGGATACGCGTGCCACAGCACGACCGCGTCCAGCCCGCCGAAGCGCTCCTGCGCGTCGGCGAGGAAACGCTCGGGCGTGAACCGTCGCTGGTCGAACGAGTAGAGCAGCTCGTCCCACAGCCACACCTGTGCGACGGTGTGGCAACGTGCCGCCCAGCCCGCCGCCGGGCGGTCGTACGCCGCACCCGTGTAACCGTGGCGAGACCGCGCGTCTTCGCGCCACGCGCGCAGCCGCTCGCGCCACGCGGGGCGCTCGGCCGGGTCGGCCGGGCCAGCGAAGATCTTCGCTTCGTCGAGCGAGGCCAGCGGACCGTCGGAGGGCACCGTGGTCGGCCGGTCGATCGGACGCGGGACGAGCGGGTCGAACGTGTAGGTCATCGTGCCTTTCCTTCGGACGCGAACGCCGCGACTTCGTCAGCGGTGGGCAGTCTCTGCGCCAGAGCAGGTGATCGTCGGCGCACCGGCCATCACGACACTCCTCGTCCGGCTAGCGCGGCCGTGCGCGCCGCGAGGTCCGCGATGCGCTGGTCCCCGCCGGGCAACGAGGTCGCGATGCGTCCGCGCAGCGGTGCCGTCCACTGCTCGCCGATGCCGGGTACGCCGCGCAGCGCACCGACCACGCCGCCGACCGTCGCCGCCGCGGAGTCCGTGTCCCACCCGGCCGTCACCGCGATCGACACGCTGGGGCCGAACTCGCCGCCGCCCTTGGTGAGCGCGTACGCGATTACTGCGGCGTTGTTGAGCACGTGGACCCAGTGCAGGTGGCCGAATTCGGCGTGCAGGCGGTCCAGCCCGGCGCGCACTCCGCCCTCGGCGGCCACTTCGCGTCCGAACCGCACGGCATGGGCGAGTCGGCCGCGCGGCGGCAGGACCGTCTCGGCCGCGTCGAGGACGTCGTCGACGGTTCGGCAGACCATTGCCGCGGAAGCCAACGCCGCCGCCCAGATCGCGCCGTACACCCCGTTGCGGGTGTGGCTGAGCCGGGCGTCGGCCCACGCGAGCCGCGCGGCCGCGCGCACGTCGCCCGGTGCGACCCAGCCGAACACGTCGGCGCGGATGAGCGCGCCGATCCACTCGCGGAACGGGTTGTGGTGGGTCGCGGTCTCGGGCACGGGGCGGGCATCGAGCACGTTGCGGTAGGCGGCGCGCTCGGCGGTGAACACGCGCCCAGCCGGGAGGTTGTCGAGCCACAGTTGCGCGACGTCGTTCGTGGTGAAGTCGCGGCCGTGCTGTTCGAGCAGCGTGAGCGCGAGGATCGGGTAGTTGAGGTCGTCGTCCTCCGGCATCCCGTCGATGTTCTCCGCCAGCGAAGTGGCCGCGGAACGCCGGTTCCACGGCCAGCGCCTCGCGACGTCGCCGGGCAACCCGACGGCGGTGAACCACCGGTCCAGCGGCCAGCGGCCCGTCGCGCGGAGGATCTCCTCGATGCCCTCGCGCGGGATCTTCTCCACGGGCTTGCCGAGCAGGCACCCGGCCGCGCGACCGGTCCACGCCGCGTGGACCCGGTCGGCGGATACCTGGCGCGGCAGGTCCCGCGCGGACGGGAGCAATCCGACGATCGCGTCCCAGTCATCCGGTTCGTCCGGCGCGGGCGCGGCGGGAAGCGCGTCCAGTTCGTCGAGCAACTCGCGGGCGAGCGAGCGCAGCTCCGGTGCTGCCGGGTGCGGACCAGCGCCGCTCACCGCAGGCGTCGGGTCACCTCCGGCCACGACCCAGCGCGCTCGCACCGCGGTGATGTCCTTGCCCTCGTGGGCGGACTGGACGAGCTCGTGCGCGAGCAGGTCCTCGGGTTGTGCCCAGGTGAGCCTCATGCTGGCTCCCGCGCCGCGACGGTCACCCGCGCGCCGTCGAGCGCGTCGAGCGCGGCGAGGCGGGCGTGTGCTCGCTCCCGGTCGGCCTGGAGGATGTCGGCCGCGGCGGAGGACATGAGGCGCCCGGTCTCCCGGATGTCCATGCGGCTGGCCTCGCTGACCGCGTCGAGCCATTCGGCGGGCACGGCCGCGGTTCCGCCGAGCCCGGCGCAAATCGCGCCCGCCATGGTGGCGATCGAGTCGGCGTCCCGGCCGTAGTTGACGGCGGCGAGGACCGCGCCGCGGTAGTCACCCGCATGACCGAGCACGAATCCGAGCGCTGCGGGCAGTTCCTCGATGGACTTGGTGCGCGACGGGCGCCGCGCGTCGAGCGACATCTGCCGATAGTGCGGACCCACCGAGTCGAAGGGCGCCACCGTTTCCCGGACCAGGCGGGCGAGAGCACGTTCCTCGTCATCGGTGCGCGGTGGCTCGGTCCACCCGCCGAACGCGTCGACCACCGCGCGGATCGCCGCAGCGGTGCCATCGTGCGCGACGTCGAGCGCCGCCACGACCACGTCGTCGACACCCGCGCCCGGGGCGACCGCGGCCGCGACCATCGCGGCCATCACGCCCGCCGCCTCGCGGCCATAGCTCGACTGGTGCGCACCGGTGAGGTCGATCGCCTCGGCGTAGGCGCCACCCGGATCTCCGGCGTTCACCAGCCCCACGGGCGTGACGTACATCGCCGCCCCGCAGTTGACCACGTTGCCCACACCCGCTTCGCGCGGATCCACGTGTCCATAGTGGAGTCTTGCCACGATCCACTTCTCGGCGAGGAAAACCCGCTGCAACAGCAGTGCGGTCGATTCGAGCTCGGGAACCCACCGGGGCTCGCCGATCATGAGCGGCACCAGGTCCTCCGCCATCGCGTACGCGTCGAGGTGCGCGCGGCGCTTCGCGTACACCTCGACCAGCGCCCGCGTCATCAGGGTGTCGTCGGTGACGTGGCCGTCGCCCTTGTGGTACGGCGCTATCGGGCGAGCGTCTCGCCAGTCCGGGTACCAGGGCCCGACGATGCCGGTGACGCGACCGCTGTGCCGCTCCTCGATCTGCTCCGGAGTCCACCCCTCGGTGGCGCCACCGAGCGCGTCCCCCACTGCCGCACCGGCGATCACCGCAACCGCCCGGTCTTCCAGCCAGGTCAACGAATCCACTCCTGTCCCGATTGCCAAACCGCCACGCAAGCCACTCTGAAACATTCTCTAGTTGTTGACGTTCTTCCAGCCGTCTTGGAGTTGCCTCGCGAGGCCGTCCGCGTCGATCTGCCGTGCGAGGAACTGCTGGTACGCCGGGGTTGCGACGGTGTCCTTCCACTGCGCGTACTTGTTGATGAACAGGTAGGGCGCGGACACCAGGTGTTGACCGGACGACAGGATCACGTCCCAGCCGTTCTGGGTGCCGAGTTTCGCGGCCAGTGCCTGCTGGGCCGAGGTCGTCGCGGGAATCAGCCCGTCGGCCTCGTTGAGCGCGGCGAGGTGCTCGGTGTTCGTGAAGAAATCGATGAACTGCGCGGCGTCCTCGACGTGGGCCGAGTCCCTGTTCACCGAGAGGGTCTGCGGGTTGGCGGCCTGCGCGGGCCCCGCCGAACCGGCCAGCGGCGGCAGCACGATCCAGTCGAAGCCCTCGGGCGCGTCCTTCGCGATGTTCGCGGCCTGGTAAGAACCCTGGACCGTCATGGCGACCTGGCCCGCGTAGAAGGGCGCGAGCGCCTTCGAGCCGGATTGGGTCAACGTCACCGGAAGGATCGAGCGGTCCTGGTACGCCATCGCGTCGACGAGCGCGGGCAGCGCCATCTCGCCGTTGCCGACCGAAATCGTCGCGTTGTCACCGGTGCCCTGGAAGTAGGTCCCGCCGAATCCCGGCGCCAGGGCCATGAAGGTCGCAGTCGGGCTCGACAGTCCCCAGCCGAGGCCGTACGCGCCGTCCTTGGTGGTCGCCCTGGCGATCTCCCGCAATTGGTCCCAGGTCATCGTCGGCCCAGTCGGAATCGCCACACCCGCGCGTTCGAGCATGGTCTTGTTCGCGAAGACCACATAGGACTGCAGCTCGGTCGGGTAGGCGATCACCTCGCCGTTGACCGTCACGGAGTCGAGGACGCCCTTCGGGATGTCCGCGCGCTTCTGCTCGGACAGGTGCGGCGAGAGATCCGCGAGGTAGCCGTCGAGCGCGAACGGGGTGATCGCCGCCGCCTCGTAGTGGACGATGTCCGGCGCAGCCCCCGCGTTGAACGCGGTGATGAGCTTGTCGTAGGCGCCGTCCCAGCCCGCCTGCACGACCTTGACCTGCACATCGGGGTGGGTCTCGTTCCATTCGTCGACGATCGACTGCGTCGCCGCGATCGCCCCGGGCTGGTCGGACAGGGATTGGAAGGTGAGGGTCTCCGGGCCACCGGCACCGCTGCCACCACCGCAGGCGGTGAGCATCAGCATCAGGCAGGCGGGGATCACCAAGAGCCGTATCTTCATCGACCGACCTTTCGACTTTCCGATGTGGGGTGGGATCGGCGCTGGGTTCATCCCTTCACCGCCCCGGCCATGAGTCCGCTGGTGAGCCTTCTCCGCAGGATCGCGAAGAAGACGATGCTCGGAATCGCGGCGAGTACCGCGCCAGCGGCCAGCGGTCCGAGCGCGACCTTGCCCTCACCGCCGACGAACATGTTCAGCGTGATGGGCAGCGTGTAGTTCTCCGGCGACTGCAACAGCACGAGCGCGAAGAAGAATTCGTTCCAGGACGACACGAAGCTGAACATCGCCGTGGCGGCCACGCCCGGGGCGAGCAACGGGAACACGATCGCCCGCAGCACGGTGAACCGGCTGGCCCCGTCCGTGGCCCCGGCCTCTTCGAGCTCCACCGGGATCGCGCAGATGTAGCCCTGGAGCAGCCACAGCGCGAACGGCAGGATGTAAGTGGTGTGCACCAGTGTCAGGCCGAGCAGGTTGTCGGCCAGGCCGAGCGTCCGCAGGATCAGGAACAGGGGGAGAATGATCAAGACCACCGGGAACACCTGGCTCACCAGGATCCAACCCACTCCGGCGATCCGCGCCTTCCCCTTCAGCCGGGCCAGCACGTAAGCCGCCGGGACCGCGATGAGGACCGCCAGCGCAGTGGACGCCAGCGCCACCACGAGGCTGTTCCAGGCTGACCGGATGAGCCCCTGCCGGGCGAGCGCCTCCGAGTAGTTCGCCCAATGCCAGTCCCGCGGCAGCAGGCTCACCGCTAGCGAGTTGAGCTCACCGGACGACTTCACCGAGGCCGAGATCAGCCACAGCAACGGGAAACCGAGGAACACGATGTACAGCGCGAGAGCGAGGTACTGGGCTGGACGCACCAGGACGCGCATGGCTCACCGCCCCCTTTCCACGCGATCGCCGCGGAACTGCGATCGCAGGTACACGGCGAGGAGGAACACGATCACGATGACGAGCACGAGACCCATCGCCGCCGCGGAACCGATCTCGCGGTTCTTGAAAGCCTCCAGGTAGACGAAGAGCACCGGAACCATCGTCTTTCCGCCCGGACCACCCTCGGTGAGCACGTAGACCAGCGAGAACGAGTTGAAGTTCCAGATGAAGTTCAGCGACGTGATCGATGTGACGATCGGCCGCAGGCTGGGCCAGGTGACCGCCGTGAACCGCCGCCACACCCCGGCGCCGTCCACCGCCGCGGCCTCGCTCAGTTCGGCCGGGATCTGCTGCAGCCCGGCCAGGAGGGTGACCGTCGTCTGCGGCATCCCGACCCAGACACCGACGACGATCACCGCGGGCAGCGCCGTCGAGAAGTTCCCGAGCCAGTTGATGTCGTCGGGAAGCCCGACACCGCCCAGGAAAGCGTTGAGCGGACCACCGTTGGCCGAGTAGATCATCTGCCACATGATCGCCACGACCACCGGCGGCATCGCCCACGGTATGAGCGCGAGCACCCGCGTCAAGCCCTCCAGGCGCAGACCCGAGTTGAGCAGCAGCGCCAGGCCCATCGCGGCGGCGAGTTGGAGCAGCGTGACGCCGACCGTCCAGATCATGCCGATGCGCAGCGAATCCCAGAACAGCGAATTGCCCGCGAGTTGCCCGAAGTTGTCCAGTCCCACGAATGCGAAGTCCGGACGACGCACCAGCCGGGCGCCGGTGAACGCGAGTGCGACACCCATGACGAGCGGCGCCACGCTGAGCACCAGGATCGGGAGCAGCGAGGGGATCACCAGCGCGATCGCTTCGCGCCGTCGGCCGTGCGCCAAGCTGGTCCCGCGGCGGCGCGCGGGTCCACGCCGCGAAGTCGGTGCAGACGACGGTCGAGTTCCCTCGGTCAGCGGCGGCATGGTCATCGCCCACCCCGTTCCGCGCCCGCTGAAACCGTGGACTCCCGCACCACGAGCGTCGGGCCTACGGTGACCTGCTGCGTCTGGAGGTCGGGATCGTCGGCGAGCTGGAGCATCAGCTGCGCCGCCGCGCGCCCGCGTTCGGCAGCGCCGAGGGACACGCTCGTGAGGCTGGGCTGGAACACCTGCCCGATCTCGGTGTCGTCCATCCCGGTCACGGCCACGTCCTCCGGCACCGCCAAGCCGAGTTCACGCACCGCGCGGATCGCACCGATGGCCAGCAGATCGTTGGCCGCCACGACGGCGTCGAGCCGTTCGGCCCGTCCGGGCATCCGGGCGAGGAGTCGACGCGCGGCCGCGAGACCTGCCGCGACGGTGAAGTTCCCGGCGATCTCGATCTCGGTGCGCTCGGCGGTGCAGCCGTCCGCCGCGATGGCCGCGTCGAAGCCGCGCTGGCGGGATTCACCCGGCGTCGTGTCGAGCGGGCCGTTGAGGAATCCGATGCGGCGGCGGCCGATCGAGCAGAGGTGACGAACCGCCGCGCCGATACCACCCGCGGAGTCGGTGGAGACCGAGCTGACGCCGTGGTCGCTCAGCGTGCGGCCGAGCACCACCACCGGCACGGGTGCCTGCCGGATCTCACGGATCAGCCGGTCGTCGGTGCGCAGCGGGGCGACGATCATGCCGTCGACGAAGCCGCTGTTCAAGCTGCTCACCAGTGCTGCTGTCGACGTCGCGGTATCACCGGTGGTCATGACCACGACCCGGTACCCGTGCGGTGCCAGCACTTCGTGGATCGCGCGCATCATCTCGACGTAGACCGGGTTGCCGATGTCGTCCACCGCGAACGCGATCTGGAAGGTCTTCTTCATCCGAAGCGATCGCCCGATCGCGTCCGGGCTGTAGCCGAGCTCAGCCGCCGCCGCCTGGACGCGTTCGACCATCGCCTTGCTCGCGCCGGTCCCGTGGAGGGCACGGGAGGTCGACGCCAGGGAAACCCCGGCGCGCTCGGCCACCTGCAACAGCGTGGCCCGTGATGACGTCATCGTCCCTCCACCTCGTTGTGGCAACGGCCGTTCCCGATTGCTGGAAACGTTTCCAGCTCGGTTTTCGGCAAACTGGAAACGTTTCCAAGAGATTGGCGGAGATCATGTCATCCAGCGCGACGCAATGTCAACCACGACCTGCGCCGCAGGTTGGGAGACGTCCCAGCAATGCGGATTCCCGCTGTTTCCACGCTCTGCCCCTGGCACGTCGCCGCTCACCTGCCGGACGCGGCGAAACGGTCCCGCAGCAGCCTTGTTGCCGCCTGAGCCGTTCGTTGTACCGCCCGCGAGTCCCGCAGCTGATCGATCTCGTCGGCCCGTCCGGCGACGCTGACGGCGGCGACGGGCAGACCGTCGGTCGAATATATCGGCGCGGCGATCCCAACGATGCCACGAACGTATTCCTCACGGCTGTACGCGACGCCACGCCTGCGGATGTCCGCCAGCTCGCACCGCAGCGCATTGACATCCGTGATCGTCGCCGGAGTGATGCCCGGCAACCGGGCCGAGGACAGCGCGTTCACGATGTCCGGCCGGTAGCCCAGCAGTGCCTTTCCCGCAGACGTGCAGTGCGCCGACGCCTGCTCCGAGGTCTGCCTGATGACATCGGCGTGTCGGTGGGCGTAAACCGTGTCGAGGTACCAGACGCTTCGACCGGCCAGGACGCCCAGGCTCGCCGTCGCGTCGGTCTGTCTGCACAGATCGAGCAGGAATGGCGTGACAAGTCGTCTCAGCTGACGTGGCCGGACCGCGCCAGCGCACTGGGCCAGCTCGTAGAGGTGCTCACCGAGCACGTAGCCGTCGTCGGTCCTGATGACCAGCCGGTAGCCGACGAGATCGTGCAGGATCCGGTGGACGGTCGTCTTCGGCAGGCCGATCCGCCGGGCCAGTGCGGAAAGACGGCTCGGCGACCCGCCCGATGCCAGCTCGTCGAGGATGTCGAGGGCCTTCTGCAACGACCGGACTCTGGGCGGGCAATCCTGGTAGGGAACCGAGCACCCAGCGCGGCGGGTGAGCCATGCTCGACGTGCTGATCGTGTGAATCCCACCGCATCCACCGGCTATTCACGATTCAGCTCCGATCGCGCAGTCGTCGGCATGCCGTGGCCGTCCACCCAGTAAGCGTCCCGGTGGCCGCCGCCGGGAAGCCTCCGGGGAGGGCGCGGTTGTTGAACCTCCGGCCATGTTTCACGCACTGCCGCCATGCGCTGGATCCGCACCGGGCCAGTGCGCTACTACGTGCTTCGGAGCGGAGGAGTGGATCTGGCTGCGGTCGGAGGAGCCAGTAAACCGTTGCGGTGGGCGATGATGCTGTATGCGGAGACTTTGTCGGTGAGCAGGGCGACCGACAGGTTGACCGCCAGGATGCGCAGTTCCTCCAGGGGGCCGGTGATCCCTTGGGGGAAGTGGGTTTCTATGTTGCTGCGCACCTCCAGCAACCAGTGGGCGACGTCGGTGTTCTTGGGTAGCACCCGCATGTCGGCGATGGTGAATCCGTTGTCTTCCAGCACTTTGGCGAAGTACCCCGGTGTTTTGCGGTGGCCCACGGCTAGCCGGTCCACCTCGTCGGGTATGGCCGACTGGTATTCGGCCAGGTCCACCTTGTAGAGGGTGTCGGAGATGATGACGGTTCCGCCTGGGCGTATCCGTCCGGCCAGCGCTGCCATCGAGGTCTCGTACAGTTCGTTGGGGAAATGAGTGATGACACCGCGGATGTTGACCAGATCGTAGAGCCGCTGCGGGTCGGGGAGCAGGCCGATGTCGCGGGCGTTGCACAGGTAGAGGCTGGTGCGGTCGCTGACGCCCTGATCGTTCAGATAGGTCGAGCAGTATTCGAGTTGTCGGCGGCTGATGTTGAGTCCATCGATTCGCGGGCAGTCGGGGAAGCGGTGTGCCAGGTAGCTGATCAGGTAGCCCCAGCCGCAGCCCATGTCGAGGACGCGTGACAACGGGGGCCGTTTTGGCCCGGCCAGGCCAGCGAGGTCCAGCTGCCGTTCGAAGAAGCGGATCCCGGATTCCCCGAGCGATACCGGGCGGGGCGAGTCGGGATGGTCGTAGCAGCCCCATTCGAACATCAGCGTGTCCCCCAGCGCTTTGCGCCAGGACTCCGGGTCGTCGCCGTAGGTGTGAACCACCTTCTCCTGGTAGGCATCCGCCACGGGACCGTGGATGACGGTAAACCGGCGGTCGTGTTCGAGGAGGTCGCTCATGGTGCTGCTCCTTGGCTGTCGCTGATGGTGGCGGTCGTCAGTGGCGGGCTGTCCGGTCTGCGACCACCACGCGCGGTAGGGGACGGCCAGTGGCTCGCCGGTCGCGCAGCCGGTATCGCTGCGTCCATTCCAGAGCGCTGATCCATCAGGCCGGTGAGTGCGCGCGGCTCAAATTCGCGGTTGAGCGGATTGAAGTTGCCCGGCCATCGTGCGGTCCGTCGCTAGATAGGCATACCTGAAGGTGGCCCGGTGCGGCAGCCGGGTGTTCCGTGCTCCGGAACAGTTTATTCGCGCGTACCGGGGCGGCCGAGCGGCCGGTCCGGCGCTATCGAGGGGGATGGCCCGAACCGGTCCATGCGATGCGCCAGCCGCTCAAGATCAGCGCCGGTGCGAAAGGTTGTTCCAGAGACCGGAACAACAACTACGAGTTGCGCTCGACCGGCCATATCCTCCCCGGGTGTGCACCCACTTCGAGCGAGCGGCAATCAAAAGACGATTTACGGAGATAGCACATGTCGGCTAAACCAACCAGCGTAGAACACCGCATTCATGTTGCAGCGGGGACGACGATTCACCTGCCTCCGCATGGCCTAACTCTGCCGGTGTTGGAGCATCCGGACAGCGATCAAGTCGTACCGCAGGTGAACGACGCCGATTGGCCTTTCATACTCGATCTTTTCGGTAGCCGCAAAGCGGCAGAAGCATATTTTGCGTACAACATGCCCGTTTATGGCGCGCTTTGCTGCCCCCATGGGCGCGCGGATCGCATCTTTTCAGTTGCGCAGGCGATGGATCTCATGACGCTCATGGATGACGAGTTCTCGCGCCCTGAGGTTCTTGCCAGCGAAGAGACTGCCGGTGAACTGCGAATCCACTATCTGGCTGCTCTGGACGGCGTTGAACCGCCTGGAAACTTCCCCATCGCACGACTTCTTTGGCTACATCTCCGAACTATCGGGCGAGATATCAATCCCAGGGTCGATGCAAGACTCAAACAAGCCATTTCCGAACGGGTCGAGAGTCTGGCTTCGGGGAATCGTCCTACCATTCAGAGCTTTGCCGACATCGAAATGTACCTCGCCTTTCGCAGGACGGACATCTTCGCCGACTGGGCAAATATTCTCATTGCCGAATACGGAATCGATGTCGACATGACGAACGCCTTGCAAGATCCGGATCTTCGACACGCAGTGGAACGCTCGCTCAACACGATCGTTCTTGCCAACGACTTGTACTCGCTCAGCAGGGAAATCTCCGCGCGCGACTCTCTCAACGTCATCTGGCTTCTGCTCAGGGACGAACCAGAGTTGAGCTTGCAGGACGCGGTCAAGAAACTTGTGGAGATTTTGGACGACATGGAACGACAATTCCTCGCTGCCCGCGACAAGGTCGCCGCCGGACCGATCGGTCATCGAGAGGACGTGCGTCGCTATCTGACGGAGGTCGGCCACTTCAGCTCCGGCAATGCCGAGTTTCATCTGAGAAGCCTGCGGTATCACGGCCGCCCTGATGGAGAAATCTTCACTTCAGGCGAAATTGCCGTGGGCACCTCGCCCACGATATACCAGATTGCGGCTGCCCACCCCGGCAAGTGACCGGAATGAAAGGCGTGAGCGCCCGCCGGGAACACGGCACGGCCCGCCTCCCCGATGGGAAGGCGGGCCGGTTCGGGTCGAATCGTCAAGCCAGCGGTTCTCCGGCCGCTTCGGCGGCTTTGCACAGCGAATCGACCAGTAGGTCGCGGTACTTCTCGGCGGTCGCGGTGTCGCCGTTAGTGATCGCGTCATCGATCGCCGACAACGGCTGTACCGCGTAACCCGTGTACAGGCCTGGTGCGTAGACCATGTGCTTGTACCAGTCCCGGCCAGGCAGACCTTCGGGTTGGGTCAACGCGCGTTCCTGGGCTATCAACGCATCCGTGATGGCATCGCCGCGTCCGTCGTCGATACCGCGCGCTTCGTCCTCCAACCGTTCGGCAGCCGCTTTCCACTCCCGAGCTGCGGCGTAGGCGGGGGAGAGGTCGACCACTCGCCCGTCGGTCTGCTTGGCGTCGAGATCTTCCAAGTGGCCCACGACCGCGGTCGCGTAGTCGGAATAGAGCATCGGCGCGACGTCGGAACCGGCCATGCGCAACGCGAAAGTGCCCGCGTATGCCGCGGCTGCCTCGTGGTAGCGGTAACCGGGGTCGAGGAAGTTGCGCATCATGTGCAGGTCGTCGTAGGCGCTGTGGTACTCACCGCTGGGCGTCGACGTGCCGAAATCGGCCGAGGCGATGCCGAGGTGGTCCAAGAACGGGGTGTAGTCCGATCCGCTGCCCAACCGGTCCGGCACCGGCTGCTGCTCGCCCGACGCCTGCTGCCAGTTGCGGTACAGCGTGCCGTGTTCGGGGTCGCTGACGTCCTTGGCGATGTCGGCCAGCACGTCATCGAGCGCCGGAACCGCGCTGGCGGAGAAGTTCTTGCCGCCGCCAGCACCATCCATGTTCAGGTACACCAGGGCGTTTTCCAGCAGATCGGCGCGGTGTTGCTCGACCCATTCGGTCGCCCCCAGCAACCCGTACTCCTCGCCGTCCCACCCGGCCAGCACGATGGTCCGCTCCGGCTGCCACCCGCGATCGCGCAACGCGGCCATCGCCCGAGCGGCTTCCATCAGGGTCGCCCACCCGGACACGTCGTCCTTGGTGCCGTAGGTCCACGAGTCGAAGTGCGCGCCGAGCACGACCTTCTGCTCCGGGTGCTTCGAACCGGGGATCTCCACGATCACGTCGTTGACCGGTATCTGCTGGTAGTCGATGTCCAGATCGAGGTTGACCCGGGTCGGCCCGGGACCCACCCGGTAGGTCAGGTCCAAACCGCCCTGCCATTCTTCTGGCGCCTGCGGGCCTTGCAACGCCGCCAACAGGTGCTGGGCTTGGCCGTAGGAGATCGGTGTCGTCGGTACGCTCGTCATGTTGTCCGCTTCCGACGGATCAAGACGCGGCGTGCCAGGTGTGGACGGTTCGCCAGGTGTGAGCGGGTCACCCGGGTACTGGAAGATGTACTGCACGCTGCCGCGCTGGATGCCGTCGGCGTTGCGCCATGGTCCGTCCGGGTAGACCGCGCCCTGGGTGAAACCGTCGTCCGCGGGGTCGGAGTACAGGATCACCCCAGCGGCGCCGTGTTCTTCGGCGACCTTCGACTTCACCCCGCGGAAGCTCTGCCCGTAACGCGCCAGCACGATCTTGTCGCGGACGTCGACGCCCATTTCCGCCAGCCTGGCGTAGTCATCCGGCAGGCCGTAGTTGACGTAGACCACGTCCGCGGTGACGTTTCCCGGCGGTGAATAGGCGTTGTAGCCGACGACCACGTCCTCGAAGTTCTCGTGCCACGGGTAAGGCGATTCCTTCACCGCCAGTTCCCGCTGCTCGGGCCCGGTCATGGCCACCGAAACATCCTTCGGCACCGAGGCGTGGACGCGATAGCTCTCCAGCCTTGGCTCAAGACCCCATTCGGCCAGTTTGTCCACCGAATACTGCGCTCTGCGCGCGGCACCCTCGGTGCCGACCAGACCGGGGTAGGTCGACATCGCCTCGCTCATCCGTGCCGCGCTGTCCGCGTCGACCTCCTGCTGCAGTGCACGCTCCCAACCCCGCAGGTCGTTGAATGCGCCCTGCGCGGTCGCAGGCGAGATCTGCACTGCGAGTCCGGCGACGAGTGTTGTGGTCAACGCGACCGAACCGAACAACCACCTTCGGCTTCGGAGTCTGTTTCGGGACATCCGCCCTCCTGGTGCTGTGGTATGCGGTGAGCAAGACGAAAAGTACAAAAGGGGGCCCGCTCGCACAACGGCTACCACCCGTTCGTCAACCCATCACTGTCGGCGACGTCCAAAGTGGAGACCTCGACACACGCACCACCGATAACCGAGTTCGTTGGCCACCCCGATGGAGTGAGGGCTGTCGCAGCCGCCGAGGGAGTGTCGTGCCGATCGCAGCAGCGGTGGGGTTGGGTGTTCAGCGGTGCCGTTCGGCGATTCTCATCGCCCAGGCGTAGAGCTTCGCGGGATTGCCGAGCGTGGCTTGGAGGCTGGGTTTGACCAGCGGGCCGGTGCTGGCGCTGAGGAGGTCGAACAGGCCGAGATCAACCCACTCCCAGAGCATGCTGTCGAAGTTGTAGGCCTCCATGAGCGGGGTGAGTCGCTGGCGGATCTCGGTCACTTCTTCCTGGGACAACCCGGCTTCGCGCAGGCGGTTGTCGGTGGCTCGTTCGTATTCGGGGTCGAACCAGGTGTCGAGGAACGGTTCGAGCAGGTCCGACCAGGTGTCGGGTCGGTGCTTCCTGGGGATGTTGTTGCGCTGGCAGAACTGTTCGAGTGCTTGCTGTTGCGCGTGGGGTACGAACAGGGTTTCGCCGAGCGTGGTTCGGATCTCGGGTGGCCAGGTCTTCCAGTCGGCGTCGCGGATCTGCGCGGGGGTGAGCGTTCCGGTGGGGTGGACGGTGGCGCCGGGAAAGTCGTAGCGCAGGAAGCGGATGTGGTCTTCGGCGAAGTTGACCTCCATTGGGACATCGTGCAATCTCGACTGAGCGTCCGGAAGTGGGCCGCACCGTGAGATTCGTTGCCACGAGCAGGGTGAGAAGCCGATCAACCGAGTAGCCGCGAGGTGGCCGACCGGCTGGGGACCGTCGCGGTGGCCGTGGAGTACCGGTTGGCGCCCGAACATCCCTTCCCGACACCCCTGGAGGACTGCTACGCGGCGCTGCGCTGGCTGGCCCGGCAGCCAGGGGTCGACCCCGAACGCATCGCCATCGGCGGAGACAGCGCGGGCGGCGGGCTGGCAGCCGCGCTGGCGCTGCTGGCCAAGGAACGCGGTGAGGTTCACCCGGTGCTGCAAGTGCTGTCCTATCCCATGCTGGACGACCGGACCGCCACGCGCACCGACATCGATCCGCGCCAACTGCGCATGTGGAGCCAGGACAACAACCGGTTCGGGTGGGGCGCATACCTCGGCTCGCAGGCTCGGCACGAGGTCCCGCCACTGGCGGCCCCAGCCCGTTACGAGGACCTCTCGGGCCTGCCCGCCACCTGGATCGGCGTCGGCACCCACGACCTGTTCCACGACGAGGTCGTCACCTTCGCCGACCGACTGCGGCAGGCCGGGGTGGCGACCACCCTGGAAGTTGTGCCCGGCGCCTATCACGGCTTCGACGTGCTGGAGAAGAAAGCCGAGGTCTCGCGTTCCTACCGACAGGCGCAGTTGAGCGCGCTGGACGCAGCGGTGAACGGCGACACGATGCAGACCTGACCTCGTGATCGAGATGACCCTGAGCTGGCCACGCTGGTGAACGTCCGCAAAGGACGGATCCATACGTGTCGTGCGACATGATCGATGCCTGGACCGCTCCCGGCGACGGCGAGGTCTACTGCACGGGCACCCGAACACGGTCTTGGGAGAAGGACCGGCAGAACCCCTGCGGCTGGGCCGCGTTACAGGGCACCCCAGAACGGCCCGCAGCCGTTTATGGGAAATTGGTCCGGCGTACGCCCGCTGCGCGGTGCGAACCGAACCAGCACGGAGGTAGGCGTGGCGATTGATCATCGGCTTTCGGTGCGGTGGAAGTCCTCCGTGGCGATCCTGCTGACCGCCGTCGCTGTGCTGGTCGCCGGGTGCGGCGGGAGTGGTGGCGGGGGAGACCGTTTGACGACACCGGCCGCACAGCAGGCCGCGCCGAAGAACGGGACCGGTGTGTTGCGCACCGACATCGAACCGTTGACCAAGCGGTTCACCGCGCTCGGTTCGTCGTTCCAGGCGAAGTGGATGTCGGGCACCTACGGAGATCCGCGCAATCCCGGCCCATCCCTCTACTGGATCGACGCCGTCGTCATCCTGGACCAGGCGAAGGTCGCCGAGCTGATCTCGGCCTACGCGCCAACCGCCGCCCCAGGCATTCCCGCCGTGGTGGACGGCTTGAAGCCAAATCTCCCGTCCGGGCCGTTCCACACGAGCACCGCGTTGGACGAGGCGTTCAGTCAGAACGTCTGGGACTCACATGCCTACCTGGACCCCAAGACCAACGCCTTGGTGCTGGTGGCGCAAGGAACGTAGGACGTCGCAACAGCACCGCACCGCAAGCAGCGCCTCCTAGGGCGGGCGGGGTTACTCCTCCCGCAACGGTTCGAGGCGGCGTGCGGCGCGGAACTTCTCAAGCAAGTCCCAGGAAACTCCCGGATCGAAGGCCATCTGCTGCCGCGCGAGGGCGAGGAGTTCCGGCTCGCCATCCAAGACACTGTGCAGTCGCTCCTCGGTCAGTTCATCGGTGAACACCTCGCAGATCGTCGCGCAGAACAACACGTACGTGGCAACCTGGCGACGCAGCGCGGTGACCGGATCATCGCCTTCGCCCGGTTGGACCCGGGCTGCCAAACCGCCGAGTTCGGCGTGCTCTGCCAGGCTCGGGAGCGCCACCAGATCGAAGATGAGGCTGGTGCGCTCGGGCGAGGAGTCGAGATTCCGTGCGGCGCCTGTGAAAGCGTGCGCCTTGCGGTCCAACTCCAGCCGTACCAGGTCCCAGACGACCGCGCTGAGCGTCGGCTCGGCGCCGCTGCTTCGGTCGGCTGCGGCGAGGTCGAGCAGTTCGATCACGCAACGCCGCAAGTCTCGGGGCAACCCACCTGACAAGCAGTGGCACAGGACGATGAACTGCTCAGGCAGTCCGATGATGCGCGGGCGAATCCAGTTGCGGGTGTCGTCGAGGGTGAAGTTGTCCATCCGAATCATCTCGGAGAACGCGCTGTCGAACGCATCGCGGGCGGGAATGCCGCGGCGTTCGAAGGCGATGATGGCATCGTCGGACACCGAAACCAGGAAGAGGCAGCCAGGTACGTCGAAGATGCCCTTGATATCGTTGATCAGTTCCTGCGCCTTTTCCGGTTCGGCGATCTTGTCCAGCTCGTCGATCGCGATGACGAGTCGTTCGTTCACCTCGGCCTGCCGTAATCGTTCAACCGCGTACTCGGCGAACCTGCGGAACTCGTCGACGGCTTCTGGATAGGTGAGCTGTTGCTCAGCGCTCTGGTTCGAGCGGGACCAACCGGCTTCACTCTTCAACGGCAGCGTGAGCTTGCCGGACCAGCCGGTGGTGTAGGTCTGCAGGAAGCGAATGCGGCGGAGCTGCTTTCCGGCCACTGCTCGCAGCTCCAGAAGGAGCGGGTTCCGCGGTTTTCGCAGTATCTGGATGACGCCGACCACGCCATCACGCGCTGTGCGCAACACCAGCCCCACGATGTCCAAAGCCAGCTTCAACCCCACCAGACCGGCAAGAACGAGGACCGCGATCCGCCAGCCGTTGAGGTCGGCGAAGATCGTGGGCAGCTCGCTCACGAACGCGACCGGTGACCTGCCCCAGGCCCAACTGCCCAGCAGCGTGATTGCGATGACGACGAGTCCCCTGGCCAGCAGCGAGCGGACCGCGCCCAGCGTTCGTTCCCGTCGGAGGACCGGGAAGGCCATCCGAGTGAACGCCGACCATCGATCGAATTCCCGCTTGGTGGCCGGTTCGTGGCGCGTCCGGGTGATGACTTCTCGACACAGCAAGGCGTGCAGATACAGCACGAAGTCCCTCGCATCGTAACGAGCGGGCGCCGAGGCGATCACAGCCAACGGCGGCGTCTGGTCCGGGTCGCCGAGCACACCGGCCGCCACGTACCGAATCGCAGTGGTCTTACCGACACCGCGATGCCCCGCCAGAGCTATCGCGCCGGTGCGAGAACGGGCGACTGAGGCGCGCAAGCGGGCTGCTGCGTTCGTGATTACCGGCGATCCGGCCGGAGCGTCGACGTCCAGGTCCTGAACCGCGCGAAAGGACAACATCGTGCTGTAGTGCGGTTTTCGCTTGTTCGCGATGAACTCTGCTACTGCGGGCCGGACAACCTCGTCAAGGGCGTGCACACGCCACAACTCGGCAGGAAATTCATCCGGGGTCTCGAAGGCGCGATCAACAACGCGGTCGAGCAGCTGGCGCAGTGGACGGACGTGACGGTACGCCATCCGGATGACCAGCAGCAGCACCGCGATGTACCCGACCACTCTGAGTGCGACGACCATGCCGGGAAGGTTCGGCCACACCTGGTTCAGCAACATCTGATAGCCGAGCTGACTGCCGAATGCCAGCACGAGCCACGCGAAATCCGCCGCAGTGAGATTCGAGATCCGCTCGTACGGGTCGACCACGAATGTCCTCGTGGTGTCCGGAACACCCGGTCCCCAGAAGGCCGCCTGACCGGCCGCTAGCTTCAACTTCTCGATCAGTTCGGTGTCGGAACGCAGAACCGCCATGGCGTCTTCGGCTGTGATGTGCTCTGCGGCAAGAGCGTTGAGAAGTTCCTCGTCCCGCAACGCTCGCGCGACGAGTACGGGGACTTCACCTTGAAAGTCAAGCTCCATGAGAGACGAGGCTAGGTGATCTTCCCCGGGGTTCGGGTTGATACAGGGCAATCCACCGTCGCCGCTCGCGGATACCGCACGCGCCCTGGAATCCGGCTCCGAACGGCACCACCAACGCCTTGGGCTTCCCTCGCCGACTCGTACCAGCAGTCGACCGGCCAGGAAACCAGCGGCTGGTCGGGTGCGGCCGCGCTGGAGTACCTGAAGACCGGCGCGGAGCTGGTGGGCGGGATCGCCGGACTCGGCGAGGCGACCATCGCGTTGGGCGAAGCGACCTCCGGTGCGGGCGAGGCGGTCGCGAGCACCCTCCAGGAGGTCACGAGGTTGGTCAACGAGGCCACCGGCAAGATCATCTTGATCCTGAACCAGGCTCGCGGCGGCGCAAGCGACCTTCGGCGCGAGCGTCGCGGCCGCGATCCCGCAAGCCGTGCGGGTTGCCGCGGAATACGGCGGGCAGATCATCGGGCACCTGCAGAAACTGCTGTCCAGCGCGCAGAACCTAAAAGCCACCGGCACGATTACGCGGAATGGCCGCTTGCTGTTTTGGTCTAGACCGGACCATGATTTGTTGCCCATGCCAACAAAACACTACGGTCGGTGGTGACCTGATGTCCACACGGCTCCTCCCCAGACGATTCCGATCCGTCCTGCTCATCACAGCGACGGCCGCCGCGGCGCTCGGCATCCCGATAACCGCCCCAGCCGCCGGAACCCCACGGCCAGCGGCGACATCCGATGCCGGGACCGCGGCCGTCACGTTCGCCGACGAGTTCAACCAACCGGCGGGCACCCCGGTCGACACCTCCAAGTGGCAGATGGAGACCGGCGACAACGTCAACAACCACGAACGGCAGTACTACACGAACAGCACCAGCAACGCGGTGCACGACGGCCAGGGCAACCTGGTGATCACCGCCAGGCGGGAGAACCCGAACAACTACCAGTGCTGGTACGGCCCGTGCGAGTACACCTCCGCCAGGCTCAACACGGCCGGTCGGTTCACCCAGACCTACGGCAGCTACGAAGCCCGCATCAAGATCTCCCGCGGGCAGGGCATGTGGCCCGCCTTCTGGATGCTCGGCAACGACATCGGCAACGTCGGCTGGCCGCAGAGCGGCGAGATCGACGTGATGGAGAACGTCGGGTTCGAACCGTCCACAGTGCACGGAACGATCCACGGTCCCGGTTACTCCGGCAGCGACGCCATCGGCGCTGGGTACTCGATCCCCGGCGCGTTCGCCGATGACTTCCACGTCTTCCGCGTCGACTGGTCGCCGGACAGGATCGTCTGGTCGGTCGACGGGAACATCTACCAGACCAGGACCCCCGCCGACCTCGGCGGGCGCGAGTGGGTGTTCAACAAGCCGTTCTTCCTGATCCTCAACCTGGCGGTCGGCGGCTACTGGCCGGGCGACCCGGACGGCAGCACCCCGTTCCCCAACACGATCACCGTCGACTACGTCCGCGTCACCAACGACAGCCGCTGAAACGGCCTGATCACTGGCAACGACGGGAAGTGCGTCGATGCGGCGGGCGCGATCCGCGGCAACGGCGCACTTCTGGCGCGGTGTGCGGCCTCCGATCAGGGGTGGCGGCCCGCAAGGACGCAGAACTCGTTGCCCTCCGGGTCGGCAAGACAGACCCAGCTCTCATCGCCGGTTTGGCCGACGTCGGCGTGTCGAGCACCCAGGTCGAGCAGGCGACGGACCTCTTCGTCTTGCTCCCCGTCGGTTGGGTTGACGTCGAGGTGGAGCCTGTTCTTGACGGTCTTGCCCTCGGGCACGTGCGCGAATGTCAACGTCGGTGGCACCGGGCCAGGGCGGTTCTTGCCTTCAGGCACCAAAGGGGAACCAATTGTGACAATTCCGTCGTCTTCGTCTTGCACCTCGTAGTCGAGGACCGCGCACCAGAACCGGGCGAGACCGTGGGGATCGGCGCAGTCGATCGCAAGCTCGGTGAACTTACTGGTCATATCAGGACCTCCCAGTCACGTAGCGGGTCCGCCACACGCTAATCGCAGTGTTCGACGGCGAGGTAAGCCGCGCCTGGCCAGACCAGCTCGGGCTGAGCCTGTCGGGCACAGCAGTCACACCGAAAGATCGACACTCCCGGCCTTCGGTGGTGGGCGCGGGATCCAGCGGTTCAGCGCCGCGGCTCCGGCGAACCCGACGGTGCCCATCATCAGGATGGCCGGGGCCAGCCCGCCGAGTGCGGTGACAGCCGCGATCAGGAACGGACCCGCACCGTTGCCCATGTCGGCGCAGAGTCTGAAGGCCCCGAGGAATTGCGCGCGCCCGACCGGGGGAGAGGCGTCCGCGCCGAGGGTCATGACGATGCCGCTGCCTAGCCCGTTGCCAACACCCATGAGTATCGCGACGCAGGCCAACGCGACGATTTCGTGGGTGAGCGGGAGTAGGAGGTGCGCGGTCCCCAGGATGAGCATCGACGGGACCGCCACCCACTTCCGGCCGTACCGGTCCATCACGAAACCGGCGGGGTAGAACAGCAGGGTCTCGACAGCGCCCGACAGGCCGAAGATGAGACTCGTCGTCGCCGCGTCGAGCCCCACGTGCTGCGCCCAGAGCGGGACCACCACCTGACGGGATGCCCGGACCGCGCCGAGCAGGAGCGCGCCGGTGCCGAGCGTGCGCAGGATCGGCAGGTGTGCGCGGATGACACCGAGCGTGGTCGGAGGTGCTGATGCCCGGACGGTTCCGGGGCCGGACGGCCGGAGCTGCTCGGGCTCCGGCAGCCGGAGCAGCACGACGGCCGCGAGCAGTACCGCGACGAGGTGCACCCAGTAGGCCCCGTCGGTGCCGAGGACGCCCATCGCCGCGGCGCCCAGGAAGGGCCCGACGAACATGCCGATCCGCTGGAAGCCGCCGAGCGTCGACAGCGCTCGCGCTCGCAACTGCAGCGGTACGGCGTCGCTGAGATAAGCCTGCCGGGCCAGGGCCCAGACGGACGACGCCAGCCCGGTCGTCCCGATCGCCAGTGCCAGGGCCCAAACGGCCGGCGCGGTGAGACAGGCGAGCAGTGCCACCGAAGCGAGCCCCGAGGCCAGCAGCATGGCCTTGCGTTCCCCGATTCGCGCGGTCAGCGCACCTGCGGGGATGTCGCCCACCACCAGTCCCAGTCCGGTGGCCGCGACCACCAGGCTCGCCGTCGCCACGGAGGCGCCGAGGTCTCGCGCGGACAGCGCCACGACCGGAGCGATCGCACCCTGCCCGATGCCGAAGAGCAACGTGGGCAGGAAGACCGAGGGTCCGATGGACCACAGGTTCGCCGGTGTCGACGTGCTCACCGGGCTGACGCCGAAGCCCGCGCCGTGCAGCGATCGCGCTCCTCGGGCGTCGCGCCGAGCAGTTCGGACACCGACCACGCGGCGGCGGAGACCTCCGGGCCGAGCTGTTCCATCCGGTTCAGCGGCATCCGCATCTCCGGGCCCGAGATGCTGAGGCAACCGACGACGCGAGCGCTGAAGTCGAAGATCGGGGCCGCCACCGTCCGGATTCCCGGGGTCCGCTCGGACATCGACATGGCGAAGCCGCGAACCCGGGTCTCGGCGAGTTGCGCGGCCAGCGTCTCGGGGTCGGTGATGGTCTGCGGGGTGATCTGTTGGATCGGTTCGGCCAGCACCGCGATCTGCTGGTCCCAGGGCAGGAAGGCCAGCAGCACCTTGCCGGGCGCGCCCTGCGGCAGCGGCACCGGCATGCCGAACTCCGTGTAGGTCCGGCGCAGTTCGTGGTGGCTCTCCGCCTGCTCGACCACGACCCGTTGCGCGGATGGCAGCAGTTCGTGCACCGCTGCGGTTTCCTCGTGGACGTCGCGAAGCCCGCGCAGCACCGGCATCGCCGCGTCCCGCAGCGTGTCCGGAATCCCGCCGCTGCGCGCGAGTTGCACGACCAGCGGCCCCAGCGCGTAACGCCGGTCGGCGGTCTGGCGCACCAACCCGTTGTCCTGCATCGCGAGCAGCAGGCGGTGCACCGTGCTGGTCGAGAGCCCGGTGCGGCGGGCGAGGTCGCTGATGCCCAGATCGGGGCGGCGAACGTCGAAGCACCGGAGGATCGCGACTGCGCGGTCGATGGACTGAACCGAGCTGCGGTCTGAGCGATGCGGGGTCGCGCCAGATGTCATTCAAACGCCTCCGTGTTTCCGATCTGTTGCATCGAATCATTGACCATGCGGCGTCGACCGTCCTACTCTTCCTGCTTTGCGGCATAGTATCCCACAAAGCGGGAAAGTGAGATTCGATGCTCCCTCTGGACGGTTTTCGCATCCTCGATCTGACGCGCTTCCTCTCCGGCCCCTACTGCACGATGGTGCTCGCCGAACTCGGCGCAGACGTGATCAAGTTCGAACAGCCGATCAGCGGGGACGACTCGCGCCGGATGTCGCCCAAGGTGAACGGCGAGAGCTACCCGTTCACGATGCCCAACCGCAGCAAGCGGAGCGTTTCCCTGGACCTGAAGACCGATCGGGGCCGGGAGATCTTCGTCGAGTTGGTTCGGGACGCCGATGTGGTGATCGAGAACTTCCGGCCCGGCGTGGCGCAGCGCCTCGGGATCGGCTACGAGGCGTTGCGGGCGGTCAAGCCCGACCTGATCTACTGCTCGATCAGCGGTTTCGGGCAGACCGGCCCCTACAAGACCCGGCCCGGCTTCGACATCATGGCGCAGGGCACCGTCGGCTTCCTGCGCATGACGGGCGCGCCGGACGGACAACCGGCCAAGGTCGGCATCGCCATCAACGACCTGGCCGCCGGTGCCACGGCGATCTACTCGATCCTCGGCGCGCACCTGCTGCGGCAGCGCTCGGGCCAGGGGCAGTACATCGATATTTCCCTGGTCGACGCCGCGTTGGCCTGGACCGTGTGGGAATCCGGCGCCTTCTTCGGCGGTGGTGAGGTGCCCCAGCCGACCGGCACCCGGCACCGCCGCTCAACGCCGTACCAGGCCTACCGGACCGCCGACGGCTACGTCACCATCGGCGCCGCGAACGATCGGCTGTGGAAACGACTCGTGATCGAGGTGCTCGACCGTCCGGACTGGCTTGAGGACCCGCGATTCCGCACCCTGCCCGACCGGATGGCCAACATCGACGAACTGGAGCACGAGATCGAGGCGATCACCAGCACCCGCACCACCGACGAGTGGATCGCGGTGCTGGACGAGGCTGGCGTTCCAGGTGGGCAAGTGCTGACCTACGACCAAGCGCTCGTCGATCCGCACGTAAGGGCGCGCGACATGATCGTCGAACTGGAGCACCCGATCATCGGCCCGATGCGCACCATCGGCCCGCCCGTGAAGTTCAGCGACCTCGACTTCGCCGTCCGCGGCCCGGCGCCCTGGCTCGGACAGCACACCGCCGAGGTGCTCGCGGAGAGCGGGATGAGCCAGGAATCGATCGACGAGCTGTTCGCCGAAGGCGTCCTGTTCGACGCCCACCCCGACCTGCCGAGGAGCTGAGAGATGACCGAGGACATCGTCGTCGAGCACGATGGTGCTGTCGCCACCATGACCCTGAACCGGCCGAAGAGCCACAACGCCATCACCCTCGGCATGTACGAGGCGATCCCGGACGTGATCGAGGCGGTGGCGAAGGACCCCGAGATCAAAGTGCTGGTGCTGCGCGGTGCTGGTGAGCGGTCCTTCGCCTCGGGCGCCGACATCAGCGAGTTCCGCGAGGTCCGCGGCGATGCGCGCAGCGCCAGGTCCTACAACGAGCGGGTCGCCGCCGCGGAGCGCGCCATCGAAGGCTTGGCGAAGCCCACCATCGCGATGATCCACGGCTATTGCATCGGCGGTGGGACGGGTCTCGCCCTGGCCTGCGACCTCCGGTTCGCCGACGACCGGGTGCGGATGGCGATCACCCCGTCGAAGCTCGGCCTGGTCTACAGCCTCGAATCCACCAAGCGGGTCGTGGACCTGGTCGGCCCGTCGAGGGCCAAGTGGATCCTGATGTCCGGTCAGCAGATGCAGGGGCAGAAGGTCCTCGAACTCGGCCTCGTCGACGAGCTGACCACGCCCGATGAGCTCGCCGGGATGACGTACGACTTCGCGCACCTGATCGCCAGCCGTGCCCAGTTCAGCGTGCGGAGCGCGAAGACGATCGTCGGGCGCGTGCTCACCGGCCAGGTGGCGGACGACGAGTTCACCACGCAGCTGCGCAACTCTTCGTTCGACACGGCGGACTACGCCGAAGGCGTGGCGGCGTTCCTCGGCAAGCGCGCCCCCGAATTCACCTGGTCCTGACGTGGCTTGCCGATTCGCCTCGTCCACCGGGTCGCGGTACCGCCTCGACGTCCCCACCCCGGAGGTGCAGGCCGCAGGCCCAACCCTGGCATGACCGACCGCTCGGACAGACCGATCAGGTTTCCCAACCGTGGAGGAAGGGTTCGACATGCGTAAGGGAATAGCACTCCTCGCCGCTCTGGCGGTCGCAGCGTGGCTGACCGCTTGCGGGACAGCCGAGAACTCCAACGAAACCGCCGCGAACTACCCCTCGGACGACTTGGACTGGACGGTCGCCTTCGGTCCGGGCGGTGGCAACGACATCATGGCCCGCACGATGGTCGACATCATCAACGAGAAGGGGCTGTACCCCGGCGGGAAGATCGTGGTGCAGAACCGCGAGGGCGGCAGCGGTGCCACCGGCTGGGGCTACCTGAGCAGGCAGGAAGGCAGCGGCTACGCGATCTCCACCACCTCGGGATCGTTCATCACCACCCCGTTGCAGGCCAACACCGGTTGGACGCCGAAGGACTTCACCCCGGTGGGCCTGTTCGCCACGGACGACACGTTGTTCATCGTCCCCGGCACGAGCCCGATCACCTCGTGGCAGCAGTGGGTCGACTTCGCCAAGCGGAAGGGGACCGTCGCGGTCGGCGGCATCGGCACCGTGAACGTGGACTTCATCATCCACGCGATCCTCGCGGACACGGCTGGCTACCAGATCGACTACGTGCCCTTCAACGAGGAGGGCCAGATGCAGACGGCACTGCTGTCCGGCGCACTGGACGGCATGGTCTCGAACCCCGGCTCGATATTGGGCCAGGTGAAGGCGAACGCCGTCCGCCCGTTGCTGTTCAGCGGGAAGCAGCCGCTGCCAGCGCTGCCCGAGGTGCCCACCGGGGAGTCGCTCGGGTTCGCGGGCCTGCCCTCGATGCCGCGTGGGCTCATCCTCCCGCCGGAGGCGCCGCAATTCGCGCAGGAGTGGTGGATCAACACCATGAAGGCAGTGGTCGCGACGCCGGAGTGGCAGGAGTACCTGAAGTCGAACTACCTCACCGAAGACCTGCGTTGGGGTGCGGACTTCGGCACGTTCCTGACCACGACCTCCGACGAGTTCAGGCGGATCCTCACCGAGAAGGGCGTGCTGTGACCGAGCGGGCCAAACCAGCGCTGCGGGCCACGGCGCTGACGGTCTTCCTCGGGCTGCTCGTGGTGGTCATGGTCGGCTACACCCTGATGGCCATGGAGATGCAGTGGCGGACCGCGGCCGGCCGGATCGGCCCCGGATTCTTCCCGCGCATCATCGGATTCAGCACGATCGCGCTCTGCGTGGTCGCCGCGGTGCGGAGCCTGCGGCCCGGTGAGGAAGACGACGGCGCGGGCGCCACGTCAGGTCGCCATCCCCAGGCGCTGCTGGTGTTCGTCGGCGCGGGCGTCGTCTTCGTCCTGGCACTGCTCCCGCTGGGCGCGATCGCAGCTTCGGGGATCTTCCTGCTGGCGACGCTGTCGTTGCTGGACCGGGGCCACCCGATCCGCAACATCGCGGTCGCCGTGCTGCTGCCGGTCGGCCTGTACCTGCTGTTCCAGGTCGCGCTCAACGCTGGCCTACCCAGCGGCATCCTGCCCGCTTTCTAAGAACCTGCCTTCGAACTCAAGAACAAGATCAAAGAAGGGCACTTAGACCCGGATCAGGGGGCACGACGTGGATGTCTTCAACGATCTCGGCCAGGGGATCCTCGCGATCCTGTCGATCCAGAACATCCTGCTGCTCGCCGCCGGTGTGCTGATCGGCATGGTTGTCGGCGTGATGCCCGGGCTGGGGCCGTCGGCGGGCCTGGCGATCCTGCTGCCGATGACGTTCGGCCTGGACCCGGTCGGCGGCATCATCATGCTGGCCGCCGTCTACTACGGCGCCATGTACGGCGGCACGATCACCTCGGTGCTGATCAACACCCCTGGTGAGTCGGCCACCGTGGCCAGCACGTTCGACGGCTACCCGCTGGCCAAGCGAGGTCGGGCCGGAGCCGCCCTGGTGATGGCGGCCGTCGCGTCGTTCGTCGCCGGGACCATCGGTGCGGTGCTGATCAGCGTCGCGGCTCCGGTGACCGCGTCCGTGGCGTCGAGCTTCGGTCCGCCCGAACTCTTCCTGGTCGTGGTCGCGGGTCTGCTCACCCTGATCGTCGTGGTGGGCAAGAACCGGCTCCGCGGCGCCATCTCGGCGCTGCTCGGCTTCGGGATCGCCACCGTCGGTGTCGACGTCGGCGGTGGGGAGCAGCGGTACACCTTCGGCTCCTCCGACCTGATCAACGGCATCGACTTCATCCCCGTCGCCATCGGGCTGTTCGGCCTCGGCGAGATCTTCTACAGCCTCTACCGCGGCGGACACCTGGAGAAGCTCGGTTACTTCAACGTCAGCGCTCGCTCCAAGGGGTTCTGGCCCACCAGGTCCGAGGCGCGGGAATCCACCGCGCCGATGCTGCGCGGCTCGATCCTCGGGTTCTTCGTCGGCACCTCGCCCGGCTCCGGTGCGACCGTGGCGTCGCTGATGTCCTACAGCCTGGAGAAGTCGCTGTCCAAGACACCGGAGAAGTTCGGCAAGGGTGCGATGGCCGGACTGGTGGGTCCGGAGGCCGCCAACAACGGGGCCTCGGCCGGGGCGATGGTGCCGCTGCTGACCCTGGGCCTGCCCGGTTCCGCCGCCACCGCGGTGCTGCTGGGCGGGTTCCTGATCTGGGGCCTGCAGCCCGGACCCCTGCTGATGGAGCAGAACCCGGAGTTCGCGTGGGGTCTGATCGCCAGCATGTACCTGGGCAACGTGATGCTGTTGCTGATCAACATCTTCTGCATCCCGGCGTTCGCGAGCATCGCCCGGGTGCCCTTCCGGGTGCTCGCGCCGGTGATCGTCGTGCTGTGCGTGCTGGGCACGTTCACCGTGAACGGCAGCATCATCGAGGTCGGCATCATGCTCGCCTGCGGGGTGCTCGGGTTCTTCATGCGGGTCTTCGGCTTCCCGGTCGCCGGTCTCGTGATCGCCCTGGTCCTCGGCCCGCTGGCGGAGGAGACGTTGCGGCAGACGATGATCATCTCCCGCGGCAGCTTCGACATCTTCGTCACGCGCGGTGCGTCGCAGGCGCTGCTGGCCGTGATCGTCCTGCTGCTGCTCATCCCGCTGCTGCCGATGCTCCGCAGAACCCTGGCGCGACGCCGCGCGCAGGCGCGGGGCGACTCCGCGGACGACCGCAGCCGGACCCAGGTATGACGTCGGCCGACGGTTCACATCGTCCACTGTGGACGCGGGCCGCGCCGTCGCCGGTGAACTGGCTGCCGGGCGGTCGGGGCCACCCGCCGTGAGGCGGCCCCGACCGCGCTCGTCGCCCACGGCGGCGGCCGGACCGAGGTGGTCACCCGGCTCACCGCGGGCGAACCGTTCTCGGCGGTGGTGCCGACCTAGCCGTCGCTTCAGCGCGTCGTACTGATCGAGCGGCCCGCGTCCTCGGGGTGGCAGCGGAGTTTCCAGCGATTCCGCACCCCTTCGGCCTGCCAGGCGGCACACGCCAGGATTTACCGCCGAGATGGGTTCAGCCGACGGGGGTGAGGACGCCGACTTCGGCTTCGATCTCGGCGGCAGCGGCCAGGCACAGGTCTTCGCGGAAGGGACGGCTGATGAGCTGGACCCCTTGCGGGATTCCGTCGTGGGTTCCGGTCGGCACGGCCACGGCTGGCAGTCCGGCGAAGGTCGTCACCGAGCAGAGGCGGACCGCGACGGCCATGCGCGCGTTCTGTTCGGCGTCCAACTCCGCAGGCGCGTCTCCCGGTGGTTCGGTGGTCACCGGGCCGAGCACGAGCGGGTAATCGGCCAGGAAGTGCAGCCAGTCCCGGATGATCGCGTGCCGGTCGGCGGTGGCCTGCAGGTAGTCCCCGAGTCCGAGCGGCGGTTGCTGCTGGATGTTCAGCTCCATGTGCCGGGCGCTGTCCTCGGTCAGCAGCGGCCGGATGCGCGGCCACACCAGCGCGAACTCGCTGCTGATCATCTTCAGGTATGCGGCTATGCCGTCGGCCATCCTGGGTACGTCGGCGACTTCGGTCGCGTATCCGGCGTCGGACAGGACTCCGGCGGCCTTCTCGACCGCGTCCCGGACCAGTGGATGCACCCCGAAGCCGCCCGGGTCCGCCACCACCGCGACCCGCAGCGGCCGGGGCAGATCCGGTCCGTCGAGGGGGGCTGGCACGGCGCGCGGATCGCGGGGGTCGGTGCCCGCCAGCACCTCGAACGCAGCGCGCAGGTCGGCGACCGAACGGGCCAGCGGACCGTCCTTGGGGAACAGTTGCGAGGCGAGCGTCGGTTCGCGGCCGCCTACTTTGTGCTCGACGGGAAAGCGACCGTAGGTGGGGTTCAGCGCGGTGATCCCGCAACACAGCGCTGGTCCGCGAACCGATCCTCCGGAATCGTTCCCGAGCCCGATCGCCGCCATCCCCGCGGCGACCGCCGCGCCGTCGCCGCCGCTGGTGCCGCTCGGTGTTCGGATCGTGCCCCACGGGTTGACGGTTTCCCCGAACAACTGGCTGTTGGTGAAGCCGCCGCCGATCGTCAGGTCGGGCATGTTGCTGTGCCCGATCGCAATGGCGTCGGCCCCTCGAAGCCGCGCCACCGATGGGGAGTCCGCCCCGGCCACGTTGTCCCGGAAGCGCGGGACTCCGTGGGTGGTGGGCACTCCGGCGATGTCGATGTTCTCCTTGACCGTGAAGGGAACACCGGCGAGCGGGCCCAGCGGTTCCCCGGCCTCGCGCCGTCGATCGATGTCCGCTGCGGTCGCCCGGGCGTTGTCGCCCAGCACGGCGGTCACGGCGTTGACCCACGGATTGACCTCGGCGATCCGCTCCAGGTGAGCCTCGACGAGGTCGACCGCGCTGATCTCGCCCGAGCGGACCGCAGCGGCGTGTTGCAGAGCTGTCATCTTCCACATGCTTCAGAAAAATACAGATCTGTATATAAAGACACCATTGAATTTCATGAGAAACTGGTCGAGTGATGCGGAAGCGACTCAACCAGGCGGAACGACGGCAGCAGACCCGAACGCTGCTGCTGGCCGCCGCTGCGGAGCTCTTCGCCGATCGCGGTGTCAACGGCACGTCGGTCGAGCAGATCGCCGAGCGGGCCGGCTACAGCCGGGGCGCGTTCTACGGCAACTTCACCGACAAGCACGAGCTCGTGGTCGAACTGCTCAAGCAGCGGACCCTGCACGAACTCGACGAGGTGAAGGACATCGCGCAGCGGCCGGACCCCTACGCGGCGCTGCGCGAGTGGCACAAGGCGCGCGCCGAGCACCTCGCCGGGTGGCTGTCACTGCGCATCGAGCTGATCCAGTACGCGCTGCGCAACCCCTCCTTCCAACCGCAGCTGGCCGAACGGGAACGCGTGGCCCTCGACGCCCACGCGAACAGCATCGAGTCCACCTTCACCTCGCTGGGCAAGGAGCCCCCCGCGGACCCCGGATTCCTCGCCCTGATCGTGCACGCCCTGGAAGACGGGCTGATGGTCCAGCGAATGCTCTTCCCGGACGAGATCTCCGACGACGTCATCGTCGACGCGGCCGAACTGCTGATGCGAACATGGGCAGCGGCAACACCTCGGTGAGCACACCCGACGTGATCGTGCGCCCGGAGTGCTTCTACGGTGTGGCGAACAGAATCATGCGGTGTCCACTTTGTACTCGGTGTGGACCCGTTCCAGCAGCTCGGTGACCGAGGTGTCCTTCGCGGCTCTGTCGAAGGTGATCTCGCCGTGCTGCAGGAGGTTGACCCGGTCGCAGATGTCGAGCACCTGGGCGTAGTTGTGCGCGATCAGGATGATCGCGATGTCCCCGCGCTGCTTGAGCTGGGTGAGCAGCCGCAGGATCATCCCGCCCTCCTTCGCGCCCATCGCCGCCAACGGCTCGTCCAGCAGCAGCAGCTTGACGTCGCTGGAGTACACCGACCGGGCCACCGCGATTGCCTGCCGCTGCCCACCGGAGAGCTGACCGACCTCGGCGGTCACCGACGGGATCGAGATCCCGATCGCGTCCAGCGCCTCGCGCGCGCGGCGTTTCATCTCGGCGCGGCGCAGGAACGGCAGCGGCTTGTGGGTCAGCTCCTTGTTCAGGTGCAGGTTGAGGTACACCGGGAGATCGTTGACCAGCGCGAGGTCCTGGAAAACCGTCTCGATGCCCAGCGAGCGCGCATGCGTGACGGACTTCAACTGCATCGGCTCGCCCTCGAACAGCAGGCGACCGGAATCCGGCTGGTGGTATCCGGTGAGAATCTTGATCAGCGTTGACTTCCCGGCTCCGTTGTCGCCGATGAGTCCCAGGATCTCGCCCCGGCGCACCACGAGATCAACGCCCCGCAACGCGCTCACCGGCCCGAATCGCTTGCCGATGTCCTCGACGCGCATCACTTCGTCAGTCATGCCTGGCTCCAGTGCTCCGGTCGGCTGCTCGCTCGGCGGAAGGTCGTCACTCATGGCGCCTCCGCGCAGCGGCGTTCAAGCGTCCGCGCAGCCGCGCCAGGTACACGTTCAGCGCCATCGCGACGAGGATCGCGACGCCGAGCACGACGTAGAAGCCGTTGGCGCTGATGCCGGTCAGGTTGAACCCGTCGTAGACCAGGCCCAGCAGCAGGGCGCCGAAGAGCGCGCCGATGACCGTGCCGGAACCACCGAGCAGCGCGGTGCCGCCGATGACCGCCGCGGCCACCGCGAAGAACATCGTGTTGAAGCCACCGTTGGTCGGATCGAACGAGCCGACCCGGATGCCCTGCAGTATCCCGGCCAGTCCCGCGAGCGTGCTCACGATCGCGAAGCTGATCACCTTCACCCGCGCGGTGCGGATCCCGGATTCGGCCGCGGCGACCGGGTTGCCGCCGACCGCTTTGACGAAGATCCCGAACCTGGTGGTCGACAGCACCATCTGCATCACCGCGACGACCACCAGGCACCACAGCAGCTCCGACCACCGCCAGCCACCGAAGACGTTCGTCACCCAACTCCCGCTCGGTGCGGCGACCGGTGAACCGTTGGAGATGATCAGCGACAGGCCCCACAGCAGGAACGCCATGCCCAGCGTGGTGATGAACGACGGGATTTTCAGCCTGGTGTGGATCAGGCCGTTGGTCATGCCGATCAGCGCGCACACCACCAGCGTTGCGAGCAGCGCCAGCGGTAGTGGGGTGTAGTTGTTGACGAACAGGATCAGCACGAACGGCGAGAGCGTGAACACGAAGCCCGCGGACAGGTCGATCTCGCCGCAGATCAGCAGCATCACCTCACCGGCGGCGACGATGGCCCACGGCGCGAGGTACTGCGCGATCGTCTGGTAGTTGTTCACGGTGTTGAAGCCCGGGCCGCTGGTGAGGCTGAAGTAGATCGCCGCCGCGATCGTGACGAGCACGATGCTGAGTTCGCGGATGTGGATCAACCGGGCGAGCGGGCTTTCGCCGCTGGCGGGTGGTTGGTCGGCTGCGGGGCCGGAGCGGCGGTGCCGCGCGGGCGCGTCCGTCATTGAACCTCCAGTCCGGACAGCAGAGGAGCGTCACTGGTTGGGCGACGGCAGCGGGATCGATTGCGGCATGGGCACCAGCTCGTTCTTCGACCCGCCCTCGAACTTGCTGTCGGCCGACACGTAGGGTCCGACGTTCTCCTTGGTCACGAACACCAGACCGGTGTCGGTGGACGGCGGGAAGACCAGCGTGCCGGAAATCCGGAACAGGTACAGGTACATCGTCGACAGGAATCCCTGCAGGTACGAGGACTGGTCGATGGTGAAGTCCAGCGCCCCGGAGTCGATGCCCTTGAGCGTGTCGGCCAGCGTGTCGTAACCCCCGGCGTGCACCTTGCCCTGCTGGCCGCGGCTGGTGAGCAGTTGTGCGATCGAGGCGGTGCTACCGGCGTCGACCGCGTAGATCCCCTGGACGCCGGGATGTCCGTCGTAGGCCGCGGTGATCGCGTTGAGTTCGGCGGCTTGCTCGGCACCGGTGTTGATGGAGATGACGTTGACCGCCGGAGCGTGCTGTTTCAGCGCGTCGACGATGCCGTTGAGCCGTGGTTGCACGTTGTTGCCGCCGGGCTGCGAGATGCCGACCAGGATGTCACCGGAGGTGATGTCCCTGGCGATGCGTTGCCCCATCAGGAAGCCGGAGTGGTACAGGTCCTGGCCCACGTAGGTCAGAGCGTAGTTGTTGGCCGCGTTGGCGTTGTAGGCGACGACGGGGATTCCCTTGGCCAGCGCCTGCTTGGTCAGGTCGACGAAGGCGTTGCTGTCGGTCAGCGAGACCGCGATGCCGTCGGCGTTGCTGTTGATCGCGGTCGCGAAGGCGTTGGCCATCTCCGCGACGTTGCCCTCCGTCGATCCGGTCCATTGTGGAGCCTGGATGCCGAGCAGCTTGGCGGCGTCGGCCATGCCGGTCCTGGTCGGCACGAAGAAGGAGTTCGTCGTGACGTGGTTGATGAACACGAACCGCCACGGCGGGGTCTGCGGGAACGCGCCGCCCGCCGCACCGGAGCTGTCCTGCACCCCGTTGCAGGCGGCCAGCAGGGCGCTGGCAGCGACGGCACCGCCGCCGAGGCCGAACATCTTCAGCGCGCTTCGCCGCGAGGAGCTTGCGAGGTCTGAGCCAGACCTGGGGGAGTTCGACTCCTCCGGGTCGGATATTTCGTTCATCGCCGGGATCACCCATTCCGCATCGGCGGGGAACTGAGCAGAGGGATCATTGGATGATTGGTCGGTGCAGTCAAGCGTCCATTGGTGTTCGGATCTTGGCAGGGTGTTGTCGGTGCCGAGGTCGTCGTCGGAGAATTGGGCCATCAGGTCGCCGCCGCGCTGCGATTCGTCGCAGCGGCGCTTGCGCTGATCGTCCCAGCTCCCGGTCCGGTAACGATCCGACCGGCCCAGCCGGGC
The DNA here is from genome assembly GCF_052246905.1 of Saccharopolyspora antiqui. NCBI lineage: Bacteria > Bacillati > Actinomycetota > Actinomycetes > Pseudonocardiales > Pseudonocardiaceae > Saccharopolyspora > Saccharopolyspora antiqui. The sequence continues at coordinate 670,799 of NZ_JBQQBO010000001.1, read as the reverse complement.
AAGGCATTGCGACGCAACGGTTCGCGCACCCCTGACCCAGTGCTTCGCGTTCGAGCACGTTCCCGGAGGTGCACGAGAAAGCCGCGCCCGATGTGGCAGGTCCCGGGCGGCTTCCAGGGGCTACATCCAGCTTGCCCCGGTCGTTGTGATGCGCGGCCGTCTGGGGGGCGCTACAGCGGGGAGCGGGACGTAAATGGGCGGGATGTGATACCGCGAACCGCGTTGCGGTGCACTGAACGAAAGCGAGCTGCGCCGGGGGTCTTCGCAGGAAGACGTCTCTTGTGGACTACTTTTCCGGACTGCGACAACGACTTTGTCGTTCAGCGGCCGCCGACCACCTGTGCGGACTGCACCACGCCGGTGCGCTGACCCGCGATCGGCTGCTGCTCCAGCCAGTCCGCCGTCACCTGCTGGAGCATCCGGTACTGCGACTCGGCGAGCATGAAGTGCGAACCGCAGTGCACCTGCAAGTACAGCTTCTCCCGCGAACCGAGGTCGGAGTAGAGCTGGTACACCGACTCCGGCGGGACGGTGCGGTCGAGGTCACCAGCGATCAGCAGCGTCGGGGCGCCGACCCGGGCCGCGGCTGGCTGGTTCCACCCGGTGTTGACCGACATCGGGCGGCGCAAGAAACCCTCGCCCCAGGTCGCGGCGACCGGGTCCGCTGCGAGGTTCTGCTGCCACATCTGCTCCTGCGCGCCCGGATCGACCTGGCCGGGGCACTGCGTCAGGTCCACCTCGGCGTTCCAGCGGGTCAGGAACTGGTCGTGGTTGGACACCGTGTACGGCGCTCCGTCCGGCTGCTCGGCGGGCGGCCCGTCGGGCGAGGTGGGCGAGTACGCGGGTGCGAAGAGCACCAGCCGGTTCACCTTGTCCGGGTGCGACGAGGCGTAGCCGCCGGTGCGCATGCCGCCCATCGACCAGCCGACGAGGTTGACCTTGGCCACGCCGTCGCGGGCCCGGACCCAGTCGACCACCGAGTCGAGCGCGCTCCACTCGGCCTGGTTCGTGCTGAGCACCTGGGCGTAGCTCGGGTCGCCGCAGGGCTGCGTGGTGACCGGACCGACCAGCTGCTGGTCGCTCGCGCTGAGGTTGCACGGATCTTCCATCGGCCACGGGCGCGATGAGGGGCCGTAGCCCTCCATGTCCATCGTGTACACGTCAAAGCCTTGCTGGGCAAGGAAATCGGTGTAGCTGTAGTCCTGGTAACGCAGGTTGAACGCGGTCTCGGTCGGGTATGTCGCGCCGTGCACGAGCACGATGGAGCCGCGGGTGGCTCGCTGGTCCTTGGCAAATCGGGTCTGCTGCACGTAGATGTGGTCGACCTGGCCCTTGATCACGGGGATCTCGGATGTGTGCACCACGTAGTGATCGGTGGTTTCCAAGGGCTCGGCATGCGCCTTCGGCGCCGCACCCGCGGACACGGGCGTGCCGACCAAGGCGAATGCTGCCAGAACAAGTCCCAAAGCGACGGTGCTCCGTCTGCGCTGCATCTGGCCCTTCTTTCGTAATATGGAATTGTGTTTCCGTAGTATTACGGGTGTTTGGCTGAAGTGTCAACGATCACCGCCCGGCTCAGCGACGAAGCGACGTGCCGAACATCGCGTCGGTGCGGGCGGGGGACGATCCGGATCTTCAGGCCTTTGTGGACGAATTCACCGATCCGCTCATCGCCTACGAGAACAACGGGGCCGTGCACCGATGCCTGCGGCCGGGCGGAGTCGGATCAGGTGTACGGGGTGGGTTCCGGGAGTTGGCCGAGGAGGGTGTAGCGGCCGACCTCGACGCGTTTGTAGGCGACGGGGTCGTGCAGGCTGTGCGTGCGCAGGTTTCGCCAGTAGATGTCCAGGCCGACCGAGCTGGCGGTGGCGCGGGCCCCGGTGAGTTCGTAGATGCGGGTGCTCGTCTCCAATCCGACATCGATGGCGCGTTGTTTCGCGGCGGCGACCAGGACCGCGGCTTGGCCGCGCTGCTCAGCGGTGACGGATCGCCGATCGGCGTGCAGCAACCGCGCGAGATTCGCGCCCGCGCTGTCGGTCAGTGCCTCGGCGGCCCAGAGCTTCGCTTGCAGGTCCCCGTACCCGTCGAGGATGTAGAGCTCCTCGGTCCCGGAATTCTTGTTCTCCCCGCCGTAAGGCCAGGGGCGGGTGTGTCGGCGAGTGTAGGACGCTCCGGCGCGCAGGGCGGCTTGCGCGATGCCGAGGTAGAAGTTCGCGAACACCAGGTGCAGCGCGGGCACGTGGAGCGTGCCGTAGGCCGACGGCTGGAACTGCTTGTCGACGTATCCGGCCGCCGCCGACCACGGCACGCGCACGTCGTTGATCTCCACGCTGCCGGACTCGGTGAGCCGTTGCCCGAGGTTGTCCCAGTCGTCGCCGAAGACGATGCCGTCCTGCCTCGAAGGCACGATCGCGAAGAGCTTGTGGCCGCTGGTCTCCAGCACGCCTTCGAGCACGGTGAGGTCGGAGATCTTGCTGCCCGTGGAGAAGTACTTCTTGCCGCGGAAGACGAGTGTCTCGCCTTCGTCGCTGATGGTCAGCTCGTTGTCGCGGGGATTGACCACGCCGCCGAAGAAGTAGTTGTTGGTGGTGTAGAGCCGCTCGACCTCGGCGATCTGTTCGGGTGTGCCGACCAGTCGCATCGCCCACGACCAAACGTAGTGGTGACCGAGCAGTTGTCCGATGGAGCCGTCGCCGACGGCGACCTCGCGGACCACCCGGCAGGCGGTGGCCCAATTCTGCCCGGCACCACCGAATTCGGGTGGACCGAGCAGCGTGACCAGCCCGGCGTCCCTGAGCAGCCGCACCTCGTCGTACGGGGTGGCGGCGGCCCGGTCGCGAGCTACGACGTCGGCAGCCAGGATCGTGGCCACCTCGCGCGCGCGGCTGATCCATTCCTCGGCGGTGGCTGGACCCGGTTGGTCGCTCCAGCGCGGCGGGGCGGTCTCGGTGCTGCTCAAAGTCGTTCCTTCCGAAGAGATCCCGGATGCGTCCGGTGATGAGAAAACCACCGTTGGAGCGGGGCGGGGCGTCAGGGGGCGCCCGACTGCGATTGTCCGCGCGAGGTCTATCTTCTGGTTCTCGGGTCCGGCGGTTGGCTGCTGAGTTCCGAAGTTTTGCCGGATACAACCCGTTTCTGGCCGCAAGCGGTGCGGTCCATCCATTGTGGTGTTGCCACCGGTTCTTGACGTTCGCGGGCGCGGGACCGTCGACTGCGCAAGGACAAGAGCCTGCTGGCGCGCCGCTTCCTGTCGACTTCGAGCCCCGCGTCAGGAAGGCGGGGCCGTGGACTCGCGGATGACGAGCTCCGTCGGCTCTCGCACGGTCTCGCGGATCTCGGCGTTCGCGGATCGTTCGAGCAGCAGCTCGACCGCTCGGGCGCCGAGACCGTCGAGTGCCATTCGGACGGTGGTCAGCGGTGGGTCCAGGTACGGCGCGACCGTGAGGTCGTGCACGGCGATGACCGAGATGTCCTGAGGAACCCGCACGCCCATCCGGCGAGCGGTGTGGAGCGCGCCGGTCGCGGACGCGACGTTCGCGACGAGCACGGCGGTGGGTCGCTGCTCGGCTTCGAGGATCTTCGCCATGGCTTCCGCACCGCCGCGCGGTGTGTAGTTTCCGCGGACGATGGGTCCCCGCGCCAATCCGGCGGCCTTGATCGCCTTGAGGTGGCCGATTCGGCGTCGACGCGCTGAGTCGCTGTCCTGCGGGCCGCTGATGAAGGCGAGCCCGCGGTGTCCGAGCTGCACGAGATGTTCGACGGCCACGGCTGCGGCGCGCTCGTCGTCGAGCACCACGTAGCGGCGCCGACCGGGGCCGGTTCGGTTCACGCAAAGCCACGGAAGGCCCAGGCGCTCCAGTTCGTCCTCGGGTGTGCCGTGCACACCCCCGGCGGCCAGCAGCAGCCCGTCCACGCGGCCGTGCCCGAGGCGCTCGGCGTAGCGTTCGAAGCTGTCGTCGGCGGACTGCAGCGACGCGGTCATCAGAGAACAACCGACCCTGGCGGCGGCAGCCTCCGCGCCCTCGATGATCTCGCCGTAGGCCGGGTTGATGTAGTCCGGCACGAGCAGCGCGATGGTGCGGGTGCGCGCGGTGCGCAGGCTTCGAGCCGCGGCGTTCGGCTGGTAACCGAGTTCCTCGATGGCGTCGAGCACTCGCTGGCGGGTGCTGTCCCGGATGCTCAGCCGGGGATCCGCGTTCAGCAGCCGTGAGACGACCGCCCGATCGACGCCCGCTCGCGCGGCGACGTCGGCGATGGTGCTGCGCCGGGTCGGCTTCGGCGGCCGGCCCTCGACCATGCGTGTTCCTTCCGGGCGCTCGTCGTGTGCGGTGGTGGGTGCACGCGTCGACCTGGCCGCGACGTGCTGATTCATCGTAGCCGCCAGCGGGAGCCGGAATGGCCCTGGGCACAAGCGGTTGTTGACATGAGCGACATGGCGTACCTAGATTGCTCAATCGATTGACTAGATATGGATCGACGTGGCGAGCGGCAAGGACGCCGATTGAAGGGACGCTGCGATGCAACGCATTCGTTTCGGCCGCACCGGCCTGCGGGCCACTCCGACGACGCGGGAGCCGGTCGAGTCATGAGCAGGATCAATTCGATCGAGACCTACGTCGGCGGCCGGGTGTGCGTCGTCCACGTGACGACCGACGACGGGCTGGAAGGTTGGGGGCAGACCGCCCCGGCGCAGCCGGACATCGCGGCGCACGTCCTGCACAACCTCGTGGCGGAGCACTTCCTCGGTCAGGACCCGTGGGAACTCGGTGTGCTGGTCGACCGGTGCATCCGGGCCCAGTACAAGTACCTCGGCACCTTCCTGTTCCGCGCGCTCAGCGGCGTCGACACCGCGCTTTGGGATCTGCAGGGCAAGGCGACCGGGCAGCCGGTGTTCAACCTCCTCGGCGGCCGCGCCCGCCGCCGCATCCCCGTCTACGCGTCGAGCATGAGCCGCGAAACGGACCCGAAGCAGGAGGTCGAACGCCTGCGGCGGCTGATCGACGAGTACGGCTTCAAGGGCGGGAAGATCAAGATCGGTGTCCGAAACGGGCGCGACGCGGAGGTCTTCCAGGGCCGCACCCGGGCGCTCGTTCCGCTGGCGCGCCAGGTTCTCGGCGACGGAGTGGATCTCGCGGGCGACGCGAACGGCGCGTACTCGCCGGGACAGGCCGTCCGCATGGGTCGCTTCCTGGAGGACCACGGCTTCTACCACCTGGAGGAGCCGTGCCCCAGCTGGGAGCTGGACAACATCGGCTACGTCGCGGAACACCTCGATCTGCCGATCGGCGCGGGTGAGCAGGAGTTCTCGATGGAGATCATCCGGCGCATGGTGGCGGAGCGGCTGGTCGACGTCATCCAGCCGGACGTCTGCTACATCGGCGGCATGACCCGCGCCCGGAGGGTCGCCGACATGGCGGACATCGCGGGAATCCCCTGCACGCCGCACAGTTCGAACCGCTCGATGGTCCAGATCTTCACCGCGCACCTCGTGACGGCGAGCCCGGCGTGCGTGCAGTTCCAGGAGTGGAGCATCGAGGACCAGGAGCAGGACGCCCAGATCTACGCGCCGATCCCGGTGGTGCGCGACGGGGCGATCGAGCTCGACGACAGCCCGGGGTGGGGTGTGACGATCCTCGATTCGTTCCTGGCGGGCGCGACCCGGCAGGTGTCGAGCATCGACCGGAACGGCGAGCGCTGCGCGGGCGCCCCATGACCTCCGACGAGCCTGATCCGGCACAGCTGCGCGGAGACGTCTCGTCGGCCCGGTTTGAAAACGTTGTCAACAACTATCGATCGTCCGCCTCGGCGCGGGTACTCGGCGGTCCGCCGGGTCGGCGCCGGAGCGGGCCATGGCGTGGCCAACTGCACGACGATGTGGGGTGGGAACGGCATGACAGGACTCAGCCGAAGAAGTCTGATCGCCGGTATCGGCGGGACCGCGGCGGCCGTGGCCCTGGGAGGCTGCGCGAGGCCTGCGGCCTCGGACGGCTCGACGGTCACGGTGATGAACTGGGAGGCGCTCGACGGATCCGCTTACTCGGACGTGTTCGCCGCGTTCGAGAAGGCCTCGGGAAAGCGCATCAAGTACCAGTTCGCCGCCTCCGGCAGCGATTACTGGGTGAAGACCCGAACCGTTTTGGGCGCCAGCAATCCGCCCGATCTCATCCGGATCGACGATGACTTCGTGGCGTCCTACGCCCGGACCGGGCGCCTGCACGACCTGCGGGACTTCATCGCGGCCAGCGGCTTGCGGGAGAGCGACTACTTCCCGGCCGTGTTCGGCAACACCCGCCAGCCGGATGGATCGGTGGCCGGTTGGAGCCTCGGGATCCAGCCCCGCGTCATCTTCTACAACAAGACGATGTTCGAGCAGGTCGGGGTTCCGCTACCGCCCACGACCTGGACCGCCGACGGCTGGACGTGGGACGACTTCCGGTCCGCCGCGCGCGCCCTGTCCATTCCCGGGAAGCGTTGGGGCGCCTGCGTGCTGGACGACTCCGGCTTCGAGATGATCTACACGGTGAACAACGGCGGCACGGGCCGCTGGTCGGCCGACGGCCGCCGGTTCGCCCTCGCCGACCCGGCGGATGCCGCCGGTTTCCAGTGGGTCGCCGACCTGACCTGCGCGTACGGTGCGCAGCCGCGGTGGTCGGAACTCCAGCAAAGCGGCCGCGGCGCGGAACTGTTCGCGGCCGGTCAGGTCGGCATGATCCAGCGGGTTTCCAGTTTCGTGAATTACTTCCGCGAGAACGTGCAGGACTTCGAGTGGGACATCGCCCCGATTCCCGGCAACGTCACGCAGCGGACCTACGGCAACCAGATCGTCTTCGCGATTCCGGAGGCCGCCGCGAACAAGCAGGGCGCCTGGGAACTGCTCGAATTCCTCACGACGATGCCGGGCGCCGGGTTCTTCGCCGACGACGGTGCGTTCGTTCCCGGCCTGCGCTCCGCGGCCGAGCGGACGACGGCCAGCGGAACCGAGATGCCGCGAAGCCTCGGGCTGGTGCTCCAGGCCGCCGACAACGCGGTGCTGCCCAGTCGGGTGGTCGCGGCGCAACAGGCCCTTGAGGTCTACCGGCCAGCCCTCGACGACGTCCGGAATTGCCAGGCGACCGCGCCGGAAGTGCTGGGCGGCCTCCGGCCCCAGATCGAGGAGATCATCAGGTAACCGATGGCTACGTCGCTTCCTCCTCCCGCCCAGATGGCGAAACGCGCATCCCGCCGCCCCGACCGCGTCCAGGAGGCGGTCACGGGATTCGTGTTCGTCGCCCCGCTGCTGATCGGTATCGCCGTCTTCCAGGCGTATCCGATGATCACGACGACGGTGGCCTCCTTCACCGAGTGGGACGGCCTGACACCACCGACCTTCGTCGGGTTCGAGAACTTCGTTCAACTCCTCTTCGACGACCCGATGTTCCACCAGGTGGTCGTGAACACGTTCGTCTACATGGCAGGTGCGATTCCCCTGACCATCGCGCTGGCCCTGGTGCTCGCCGCGCTCGTCAGCCCGCAGCGCCGCGTCATGGTGGTCTTCCGGCTGGCCTTCTTCGTCCCGTACGTGGCCAACGTCGTGGCGATCAGCATGGTGTGGTTCCGCTTGTTCTCCGGCGAGGACGGCGCGGTCAACGGCATGCTCGGTTGGCTGGGCATCACCGGGCCGGACTGGCTGGTGACCTCGCCGTGGGCGATGGTGGCCGTCATCATCGCGAGCACGTGGCAGAGCGTCGGCTACCCGATGATCGTGCTGATGGCCGGGATCCAGGCCATCCCCACCGAGTTGCACGAGGCCGCGAGCCTGGACGGGGCTTCGCGATGGCGCCGGTTCACCCGGATCACGGTGCCGCTGCTGACCCCGTCGTTGTTCTTCGTCAGCATCAGCCAATTCGTGGCCAGCTTCCAGGTTTTCGGCATCGTGTACGCGCTGACCAAGGGCGGACCGGGCAACGACACCGACGTGTTCCTGCTGCACCTGTTCAACACCGCGTTCGGGGCCGGGCAACTGGGTTATGCCTCGGCGATGGCGTGGTTGCTGTTCCTGGTGATCGCGGCGCTCACCGCGCTCCAATGGCGACTTCAGCGGAAGTGGGTGTTCTACGGTTGAGCGCGATCCCCAAGCCCGGCCAGGGCACGTTGTCCCAGGTGCTGCAACGCAAGAAGGTGTTGCTGGGTGTCTACTACCTGTTCCTCGCGACGCTGGCTTTCGGGTTCCTCTTCCCGCTGATCTGGATGATCGCGACGTCGCTCAAGACCGGTTCGGAGGCGCTGTCCTCGCCGACGTCGGTCATCCCGGCCGACCCCACCGCGGAGAACTACTGGGCGGCGCTGGAGGTGCTTCCCACGTACTTCTGGAACAGCGTCAAGCTGGCTTTCCTCAACGTCGCCGGGCTGCTCGTCGTCGCGTCGCTGGCGGGCTTCGCGTTCGCTCGCCTGCGGTTCCCCGGTCGCGATGTGATCTTCGTGGTCGTGCTCGCCTCGGCACTCGTCCCGCACATCGTCTACCTGATCCCGCAGTACGTCGTCTTCCGCGAGTACGGCTGGGTGGACACCCATTTCCCCCTCTGGGTCCCGCGCGCGATGACGCCGGTGTTCGGCACCTTCCTCATGCGGCAGTTCTTCCTCGGCATCCCGAAGGAACTGGAGGAATCGGCGCGCATCGACGGGGCGAACACGTTCACGATCTTCAGCCGGATCATGCTGCCGCTGGCCAAACCGGCGCTCGCGGCCGTGGCGCTGTTCACGTTCGTCGACTCGTGGAACGACCTGCTCGGTCCGCTGATCTTCCTCAACTCGCAGGAGTTGCAGACGGTTCCGGTGGCTCTGGCCCTCTTCCAGGGGGAGTTCTTCAGCAACGTACCGGGCCTGATGGCGGCCGCGACGATCATCATCGTTCCCGTGTTCGTCGTGTTCCTCCTCGCCCAGAAGTACTTCGTGCAAGGCGTGATCATGTCCGGATTGAAAGGCTGACAGCAGGTGAATGCGATCTCGTCCGGTGACCACGCGCGGTGGGGGGAGGCGACGGAGCACGCCCTGCGCGCCTTCCCGGTGAGCGGCCAGCAGATGCCGACGCCGTTCCTCGCCGCCCTCGTGCGGCTCAAGCGGGCGGCGGCCCGGACGAACGGTGAGCTGGGACTGATCACGGGCGCTCAGGCCGATGCGATCGTCGCCGCGGCCGATCGGCTCCTCGTCGGCGACATGTGGAACCAGTTCCCGGTCGATCTCTACCAGACCGGCTCCGCCACCTCCAGCAACATGAACGCCAACGAGGTGATCGCCGCGCTGGCGACCGAGCAGGACGGCTCGGTCGAGGTCGCCCCGCACGAGCACGTCAACCGCTGCCAGTCGTCCAACGACGTCGTGCCGTCGGCGATGCGCGTCGCCACCGCGGTGGCCCTGCGCGACGAACTGCTCCCCGCGATCGAGGAACTGCACGCCGAGTTGCAGGCCAAAGCCCTCGCGTTCTGGGACGTGCTCAAGGTCGCGCGCACCCACCTGCAGGACGCCACGCCGATGCGCCTGGGGCAGGAGTTCCACGGCTACGCGGGCCAGCTGGCCGGAGCCCGCCAGCGGCTCCAGCGCGCACTGGGCGAACTGGCCGTGCTCCCGCTCGGTGGCACGGCCGTCGGCACCGGGCTGAACGCGCACCCGGAGTTCGCCCGCCGGACCTGCGCCCACCTCGCGGACGAGCTCGGAATCGAGTTCGTCGAGACCGACAACCACTTCTGCGCGCAGAGCACGCTCGACGACGTGCTCTCCGCGCACGCCGCCGTCACGACCACCGCGCTCGCCCTGCACAAGATCGGCTGCGACATCCGGCTGCTGGCGACCGGCCCCCGGGCCGGGCTCGGCGAGCTGCGAGTCCCGGACGTGCGGGTGTCGAGCAGCATCATGCCGGGCAAGGTGCCGCCATCGGTGATCGAGTCGCTGACCATGGTCGTGGCGAGGGTGGTCGGCAACGACGCCACGCTCCGCTTCTCGCAGACGGGCAGCATCCTCGAACTGAACGTCATGATGCCGGTCGTGACCGCAGCCGCGCTGGAGTCGGTCCAGCTCCTGGCGTCGGCCGCGTCGAACCTGGCGCGCCAGTGCATCCGGGGCATCGAGGCCACCGAGATCGGGCCGCGCAACGTGGCCAGGAGCATCATGCTCACGACCGCCCTGTCACCGCACATCGGCTACGCCGCGGCCGCCGCCATCACCCGTGACGCGCTGGACAGCGACGAGGAAGTCGAGACGGTCGCCGCCCGGCACGGCGTCTCCCGCGAGCAGTTCGCCGAGTGGTGCGATCCGCTCGCCATGACCGGCGACCCACGACCGCCCGACTAGCGCCCGCCGTCAGGTCGCGCGCCAAGTTGCTCAGGTCTGTTGTGTGACAAGACCTTGGGCGAGGTCGAATTCGGTCGCGGCGGGGTTGCGTTCGGCGGGTTCGCCGAAGCCGCCTCCGCCGCCGGATTCGCATCGCAGGACGTCGCCCCTGCGCACTCGTAGGCTGTTGACCTTGAGCATTTCGCGTGCGTGCTCGGTGCCGGGGTTGAGCACCACGCGAGGCGGGGCGCCCGGTTGTCCTCCGTCGAGTCCCCAAGCCGGGGTGGTGGAGCGTTCCCACCACAGCGAGAGGTCCTGGTCGGCTTCCATGACGTACTCGCGCACGACACCGTTGCCGCCGCGCCACTCGCCCGCGCCGCCGGAGTCCGGTCGAATGCGGTATTCGCTGACGCGCACGGGGTAGAGCGTTTCGAAAACCTCGATGGGCAGGTCGCACAGCGAGCCGTTGACGTTGTTGATCAATGCGGTCGCGCCGTCGCCGCCGTGCCACGCGCCCCACCCGCCGACCGTCGCCTCCAACGTGACGAAAGGCCTTCCGGTGCGCGGATTCTCACCCGCGAACTGCACGATCATCGAGTCGCCGTAGCTGGCGGCCGCGGCCTTGTCGGGCATCGCGGGGGCGAGTGCCTTGACGATGAGGTCGATGAGCATGCCGAGGCTGGAGTAGTAGTACTGGCAGGCGGCGGGTTCGCGTGCGCCGAGCATGGAGCCCTCGCGGACCTCGACTTCCAGCGGGGCGAAGGCGCCGCCGTTGAGGCTGTGCGCGGGTGAGATCAGCAGCTTGTAGCCGACGCGAGCGGCCGAGATCGCCTGTGCCCGGCCGCAGTTGACCGGTCCGGTGGTCTGGTCGGCGCAGTCGGTCAGATCGATCATCATGCGATCGCGGTCGACGATGATCCGCACTGTGACCTTCAGCGGTGTGTCCAGGTCGATGCCGTCGTTGTCGAGGTAACCGGTGGCCTCGTAGGTGCCGTCGGGAATCTCGGCCACCTGTTGCCGTTCGACGCGTTCGGTCTGGGCGAAGATCTCCTCGCGGGCCTGCGCGATCGTCGCCGCGCCGTATCTGGCGAACAGTTCGCCAAGCCGCCGAACCCCCATGCGGGCACAGGCGATTTGCGCCCGCATGTCGCCGAGCGTCACGTCCGGGAACCGCACGTTGGTCGCGATCAGCCGCAGGATGTCGGCGCATTCCTCGCCGCCCGCGACGATCCGGGTCGGCCCCATGCGCAGCCCTTCCTGGTAGATGGAGGTCGAATCCATCGAGCCGCCCGGGTCTTTCGACCCCATGTCGATCCAGTGGGCGCGTGAGGCGGCGAATCCGACGAGTTCGTCGGCCACGAAGATCGGGGCGTACACGGTGCAGTCGTTGAGGTGCGTGCCGCCGATGTAGGAGTCGTTGAGCACCCAGACGTCGCCGGGTTGCCACACCTGCGGACCGAACTCGATCTCGGTGCGTCGGGAGCACTCTTCGAGGTTGCCCAGGAAGATCGGCAGTCCGGATGACTGGCCGAGCACCCGGTGCTCGCGGTCGAGCAGTGCGACCGCGCAGTCCTTGCCCTCGTAGATCGTTGGTGTGTAGGAGGATCGGATCAGGGTTGTGTTCATGTCCTCGGCGGCTTGGATCAGCGCCGAGCGGATGATCTCGGTGGTCACCGGGCTGATGTTCATGGCTGGTCCGCCTCCAGTTCCGCCTCCAGTACCGCCTCTCCGCGATTCACAGTGGTGGTCGCGTCCAGCCCGATCTCCCGTTGCGTGGTTTCTGGTGGCTGGCTTGCGTCACGGTCCCCTGAGGTGCGGTTCGGGAGGACTGAGGTTGACACAGGGGGTGTCATGACTGCTCCATTTCGGGCTGCGGCGCGAGGGTGATGATCAGGAACTCGTTGTCGTCGACCCGCAGTTCCGCGCGTGGTGGGACGACCGTGGTCGACGTTTCCTCGTGGACGACGGCAGGTCCGGCAAGCCGTGCGCCGACCGGCAGCGCGGACCGCGCGACGATCGTCGTGGGCAGTGCTCTGCCGTCGAACACGACTTCGCGGATGACGGGCTCCGGCTCGGTCTCCGCAGCGCGACCGACTTCAGCGGAGGCTCGGTCGACCCGCCCGTGGCCGGTCGTTCGGATGGTGACGAACTGGACCGGGGCGCCCGGAGTCGCGTGTCCGTAGCGCTTGTGGTGCGCGGCTGCGAAGCGGTGCTCGATCACGTCGACGAATTCCCCGCTGGTCACGTCGTCGGTGTCCAAGATCGGCACGGTGAGGGTGTAATCCTGGCTTTCGTAGCGCATGTCGATGCCGTGGGTCACGAACTGGTCGTCCTCGCCGATGCCCTGTTCGGTCAGGGCCTCGACTGCTTGGCCGTGCAGCGTGTCCAGTGCCGCGGACAGGGCTGGGGTGTCGAGGGTCTGGTTGGTCGCGAAGAACTGCATCGTGAAGTCGCGGCGGACGTCGCTTTCGAGCATGCCCCATGCGGAGAACGCGCCGGGGAACCGGGGAACGACCACTTCGGACACCCCGATCTCCTGTGCGATGAACGCCGCGTGCATGGGCCCGGCGCCGCCGAACGCGAGCAGCGCGAACTGCGCGGGTTCGCGGCCGTGCTCGACGGTCAGCGTGCGGATCGCCTGCGCCATCTTGGCGTTGCCCACGTCGCAGATACCGGAGGCGAGCTCGATCGGGTCCATGCCGAGTTCGCCCGCGAGCTCGGCGACGGCGCGGTTCGCCGCGGCCAGATCCAGGCGCATCCCGCCGCCCGCGAACGCATCCGGATCGACCCTGCCGAGTACGCAGTTCGCGTCGGTGACCGTGGCTCGCGTACCGCCCCGCCCGTAGCAAGCCGGTCCGGGAACCGCTCCCGCCGACTCCGGGCCGACGCGAAGTCCGTTGCCCTCGGCGTAGGCGAGCGATCCGCCGCCCGCGCCGATGGTGTGCAGGTTGACCAGTGGCATCAGCAGCGGGAAGCCTTCGCACACCCCGTCCTGGGACACGTCCGCTTCGTGGTCCATGACCAGCGAGACGTCGAACGAGGTGCCGCCCATGTCGATGCAGATGACGTTCGGTCGATCCAGCAGCTTGCTGACCGCGACACCGCCCATCGTGCCGCCGACCGGACCGGACAGCAGCGTCTGCAGCGGGTGCCGCCGGGCGAAGTCGGCGTTGACCAGGCCGCCGGACGACTGCATCACGTGCACCGGGACGTGCAGGCCCCGTTCGGCGAAACGTGCCTCGATCTTGTCGAGGTACCGGTGCACCGATGGCCCCGTGTATGCCGCCATGACCGTCGTCGACATCCGCTCGTACTCGCGCCACTCCGGTGCGACCTCGTGGGAGAGGACGACCAGCACGTCGTCGCCGAGTTCCTCGCGCAGGATCCGACTGGCCCGCCGTTCGTGATCTCCGTTGAGGTAGGCGAACAGGAAGCACACCGCCACGGCGTCGAAGCCGTCCTCGCGCACCCGCTTGGCCACGAGTCGGACCGCGTCTTCGTCCAGCGGCTCCAGTTCCGCGCCCGCCGCGTCGAAGCGCCCGCCGACCTCGGCGATGGCGTTGCGCGCGACCAGCGGGGTCGGTTTGCGGTAGTGCAGGTCGAACAGCCGCTCCCGGTTGCCGCGGGCGATCTGGTAGACGTCGCCGATCCCGCGCGTCGTCATGATCAGCACGTTCGCGCCCCGGCGTTCCAGCAGCGCGTTGAGCCCCTGGGTCGTGCCGTGCACGAAGAAACCGATCTCGTCGAACGGAATCCGGAACCCCCCGAGCGCTTCGAACACCCCGCGCGCCAGATCGTCGGGTGTGGTCAGGACCTTGCCCGCACGGACCCGCCGCGCGGCCGCGTCGTAGGCGACGACGTCGGTGAACGTGCCGCCGATGTCCATGGCGACCCGGTATGTCATGGAAACTCCTTGCCACTGGGCAGAAACCGCGGTGCGGGTGTCATGCGAGCGCGCGACCTTCGGTCTCCTGGATCGGAATGGCGGACAGCAGTGCGATGACCAGGAAGACCATGATCGAGCCGATGGTGAGGGAGGACGCCACGCCGCCGTCCATCAGCGCGCCGATGACCGGTACCGAGACGGTGTTGGCCAGCAGGATCGCCGCCGTGACCCACGAATAGCCGATTCCGCGCAGACCGGTCGGCAGAGCCTCACCGGACCAGGTGTTCCAGATGCCCCACGCCCCGAGCGAGAAGAACGCCAGGATGAGATTTCCGGTGTACATCTGGACCGCGCCGGTAGCGAAGCCGAACAGCGCGCCGCCCGCGGCCGAGGCGAACACGAACGCCAGGAAGATGCTCTTGCGGCCGAATCGTCTGGTCAACCACGCCGCGAGCAGATAGCCGGGTACCGAGACCAGTTGGGTGACCGCGACGAACCACAGCGCGTCCGAGACGCTGAGCCCCTTGCCCTGCAACAGCACCGGCAGCCACGTCTGCAAACCCCAGTAGCCCCAGCTGAAGGTGAACGAGACGACGAGCAGGAGCAGGAACCGACGCCGCACCCCGCCGCTGAACAGGCTCCGGATGTCGCCACTCGGTCCGCTGTCGTCGACCGCGAACCGGGCGTCCGCGGCGACCGCGCCGCCCAATCGGCGAAGCACCTGCGCGGCCTCGGCGTGCCGTTGCTGCTTGGCGAGCCAGTACGGTGATTCGGGTGCCCACCGCAGGATGGCGAAGGCCCAAAGCCCGGCGAGTGCGGCCACGACAGCCACTGCGCGCCAGCTCACCGCGCCCAGCGTCTGGCTGACCCCGATGCACAGCAGCGTTCCGACCGGAAATCCGATCGACAGCGCGACCGCGCCCTGACCACGCCACCTGGTCGGCAGCAGTTCCAGGAAATACGGGAACGTCACGGTGTAAACACCGGCGAATGCGACACCGGAGAGGAACCGCAGCACGAGGAACGCCCAGAACGAGGGCGACAACGCCGCCAGCAACGCCAGCGCCGCGTAGACCAGCAAGCTGGCTACCGCCACCTTGCGGCGGCCGAGTTTGTCGATGAAGCCGCCCCACAGCAACGCGCCCGGCACCATTCCGAATGCCACGGCCGACAGCGCCCACCCGAGCTGGGCATCGCCGACACCGAATTCCGCGGCGATGCCGTCCGAGACGTAGACGAGGCCGACCTGCTCCCACGCTTCGACGACGAAGGCGATGAACAACACCGAACCGGCGACGACATGTGCCCGACCCACCGACATCTCGTCGAAGACCTGGCCCACCGACCCGCGGGCCGAGGAGCGACCGACATCGGCCGGGCCCGAGCCGCCTGATGAAGGTGCCATCACGCCTCCGTTTGTCAAAACGTTTTGACGATTCGCCACATCGAACGCGTGCGGTCGATCGATGTCAAGAGCGGTCGTGAGTGCGAAGGCCCGGTGGAGCCGGTTTTCGCACACACGACGATGCCTCGCGGCGCCACGCGCGGGTAGGCGATACTGGACCGACCGAGCGGGGAAGTGGAGGGAGCGGACACCGTTGGACGGCAGGACGGCCAAGCGCGCCACCACCATTCGTGACGTCGCCGAACGGGCCCGGGTGTCGATCAGCACCGTCTCGCACGCGTTCTCCGGTAGCAGGCCGATCTCCCAGGCCACCAGGGACCGCATCTTCCGCGCGGCCGCCGAACTCGGCTACGACCCGAACCCGAGCGCTCGCTCACTGCGCACCGGACGCTCCGGCATCATCGGGTTGATCCTCCGACCCCGCTTCGCCCTCGTCGGCACCCCGGACCGCGCCGAGACCTTCAACCGGTTGGTGGGCTCGGTCGCCACCGAGATGCTGCGCCGCAAGGTCGGTCTGATCCACGTACCCGATCTGCACGACCCGTCGGTGGCCAGCGTGCCGATGGACGGCTGCATCGTCGCCCATCCGTACGGCGCGGATGAGGTGCTGACCGAGCTGCTCCGCCGGGGCGTCCCAGCGGTCACCATCGAGGAAGACCCGGAACGGCCCGAGTTCACCTGGGCGGTTCGGCTCGACTACGCCACGGCGGTTTCGGCCCTGCTGGACCACCTCCGCGATCAAGGCGCTGGGGACATCGCGTTGCTCACCGGAACCGAGGACAACGCCTGGAACCGACGGACCCGGGAGACCTATCTCGCCTGGTGCGAACGGCACGGCCGCACGGCGCGCACCGAGCCGCTCAGCGAAGGACTCAGCGCCGAGGGTGCGGCAGCGGTGATCCGCCCACTGCTCGCGGGCCCCGAACGCCCGGCGGCGGTGGTGGTCGCCACCAGCGACTTCGCGGCGATCACCGCGGAAGTCGCCGCGGCCCAGGGGCTCCGCGTGCCGGACGACCTGATGATCGCCGCATTGACCGACTCCGAACATTCACGGCTGTCCGATCCGCCGATCACCGCGATGGACCTCAACCACGAAGGGCTCGCCGAGCAGGCCGTCGAACTCATGCTCACCAGACTCGCTGGCGCCGCGACGCCCACCGAGGCCGTTGTGGTCACCCCCGCGCTGCGGCTTCGTCCCTCGACGCAGCGCACCACCGGCCCCGACGAGCACCGGTAGTCCCGAGCCGGTAACCGCCGTCACGGCGAGCTCCTGCTTCGCAGGGGTCGTTGTGCCCTGGTGGCCGCGGGGAAAAACGTCGAGCGGATCACCGACGCGATTCGGACCAACACAGGTTTCGGCTGGCACGAACACGATCCTGCGCTGTTCGAGGGGACCGAGCGGTTCTTCCGGCAGGGGTACCTGGCGAACCTGGTGTCGTCGTGGATTCCCGCTCTCGATGGGGTGGACGCGAAGCTGGCAGCTGGCGCGAAGGTCGCCGACGTCGGCTGCGGCCACGGCGCCTCGACGCTGCTGCTCGCCGAGTCGTATCCGATGTCGAAGATCACCGGCTTCGACTACCACGACCGCTCCGTCGACCTGGCGCGCACACGTGCGGCCGAGGCCGGTCTCGCAGCCCGGCTGTCGTTCGAAGTGGCGGCAGCCGCCGACTTCCCGGGCACCGAGTACGATCTCGTCGCCGTCTTCGACGCCCTGCACGACATGCCAGACCCGCTCGGCGCCGCGCAGCACATCCGCCAGTCGCTCAAGCCGGACGGGACGTTCCTGCTCGTCGAGCCTTATGCCCGCGACACCGTCGAGGACAACCTCAACCCGGTCGGTCGGCAGTACTACACGGCATCAACGGTGGTTTGCGTAGCGCACTCGATGACCGAGGAACCACGCACCGCGCTGGGTGCCCAGGCGGGCGAAACGCGGCTGACCGAGCTCCTTCACGATGCCGGTTTCACACGCGTCCGGCGAGCTGCGGAGACGTCCTTCAACCTGATCATCGAAGCACGACCATAGCCCCTCGCACGGTATTCCACGATTGGTCTCGTCGATCAGGCGAGGACGTCAATTGATGTGAACGGGCAGGCTGCTCATTCCGTCAGACGGACGTTCCCGCGCTGTCCAGCCCGAGACGTCGTACCGACCGGACCGCCAGCAGGGCGGTGGCGAGATCTTTCGGGCGGGTCAGGTCGAGCCCGGAGAGTTCTTCGAAGCGCCGCAGGCGATTCAGGATGGTGTTGCGGTGGCAGTAGAGTCGTCGCGCCGTCTCCGTGGGCGACCCCGATCCTTCGAGGTGCACCTGCAGCGTCTCCAGCAGGCGCTGGCGCTCGGATTCCTTGATCGAGGCGAGGCCGTCGAGCAGGGTGGCGCCGAGGTGGTCGCTGATCTCGCGAGCGCCGCCGACGAACAGGGACGGGATGTCGTCAGCGGCGAACACCACGTCGCAGCTCGCCGGATGCGTCGAATCCCGGGCAGCGTCGGCCAGCCACACCTGGCGCCGGGTGTCCTGCAGCGACAGATAGGGCGGGCTGACCCCAGCCCGGGTGCGCAGGACCCGGCGCAGGCAGTCGGCCAGCTGTTGCGGGTTCTTCTCCAGCGCCACGATTCCGGTCAGCACGTCGCTGTCCAGCGACCAGACCGAATGCGCCCCGTTCTCCCGGAGCGGACCCTCGGGCCGGGTGGGTTCGGTATGCCGGTCCGCTCGAACCACGACGTACGGGCCGTGCTCGCCGAGTCCGTAGCGCGATGCCGCTTTGCGGGCCACCGTGCTCACGGGACCGGTGCCGTACAGCAGTTCCTCGAACAGCGACCGCACGTCGCGTTCGCGCTCATCGGAGAGTTCGACCTCCGCCTCGCGATACACCTCGCTGATGCGGACCGAGATCTCGTCCACCACGTGCCAGAGCGGCAGGACGAACTCCGTCCAGTACTGCTGGACCTTGGGTGGACGGGTCTCCAGCCAGGTGATCAGGAGTTCCCAGACGATCCGGAAGTCGATGCGGAACGCGCGGAGCAGGGTGTCCAGGCCGACTCCCTGTCGAGCGCGCCGCCGACCGAGATCGTCCAGCACGCCGTCCAACTCGGCGGTGTCGAGCCCCGCGAGCTTGGTCAGCAGCAGCGTCACCGTCTCGTGACACGCTCGTCGCAGATCCTCCGCGGGCACCAGCTCCCGGTAGGAAGGCTCGCTGGCGCTGGTTTCCGCTGCGGCCATGTCGCCGAGCTCGGAAACCCGGGCGAGCATGGCGTGCGCGGCTTGGGTCAGGGATGCCTCGTATCCGCGGGCGCCGTCGATCGAGGACTTGTGCACCAGCACAATTTAACAGTGCCCAGGCAGGGCATCCACCTCTTGTTTTGTGGTCCTCCGGGTTGCTTGGATTTCGACACCCGCACAGCACGCTGCGGCAGGTGACCAGCACGGGAGTGCGGTCCTGGCCGTGGTGTTCGGCTGCGACGCGGGCCGCCGCGGTGCCGCGGCGGTCCCTAGGGCAGCAACACAGCGGACGAACTCGACATAAGCGGCGCAGAAGACCACCGAAGACGTCTGTTCGTGTCCGGGCGTGTACCCGGAGTGACTTGGAGGCGCGGATGTACATGGGCAGCTATTGGCATCCGTTCGCGGACATGGCGTCGATCGGCGACACCGGCGAACTGGTCATCGACTCCGGCGTTGGCGCCTACGTGGTCGACGAACTCGGGCGGCGCTACTTCGACGCGGCGGGCGGACTCTGGTACTGCAGCGTCGGATACGGCCGGGCGGAGATCGCCGAAGCTGCCGCGGCGCAGCTGCGCCGACTGTGCGCGTATTCCAATTTCGGCGACTTCGCCACCCGCCCGACGCTGGACCTCGCCGACCGGATCGCCGCCCTCGCGCCAGTACCCGATGCCAAGGTGTTCTTCACCAGCGGCGGTTCGGATTCCGTGGACACCGCGGTGAAGCTGACGTTGCGCTACTGGGTGGAACGCGGCGAACCGGACCGGAACGTGATCATCGTCCGAGAACACGCCTATCACGGGATGCACGTGGGCGGGACCGGGCTGGCCGGAATTTCGGACAATCACGCCGGTTACCCCGAACTGCTGCCGAGCGTGGTTCGGGTCGCCTACGACTCAGCGGAAGAACTCGACGCCGAAATCCGGCGAATCGGACCGAACCGCGTCGCCGCGTTCTTCTGCGAGCCGGTGATCGGTGCGGGTGGTGTTCGGCCGGTGCCGCAGTCCTACCTGACCGCCGCCAGGGAGGTCTGCCGCCGCAACGGCGTGCTGTTCGTCGCCGACGAAGTGATCTGCGGCTTCGGCCGGTTGGGCGAGTGGTTCGCCAGCACCCGATTCGCCCTCGAACCCGACATCATCACGTGCGCCAAGGGACTCACCTCCGGATACCTGCCGATGGGCGCAGTGATCGTTTCCGGTGGTGTGGCCGAGCCCTTCTTCACCCGTCGCGGCGTGCTCTGGCGGCACGGATACACCTATTCCGGCCACGCCACGGCCGCCGCCGCCGCGCTGGCCAATCTGGACATCCTGGAGCGGGAGGGCCTGGTGCCCCGCGTTGGCGAGTTGGAGCAGCAGCTGACCCGGTCCCTGGCACCGCTGTCCGGCCACGGGCTGGTCAACGAAGTGCGTTCCGGCGTCGGATTGCTCGCCGCAATCGAACTCGATCCGGCTGCGGTCCAATCGAAGCCGGGACTGCCCGCGCAGATCATCGCGGAGCTCCGCGAACGCGGTGTGCTGACCCGTTTTCTCGCCGGATCGGCGTTGCAGGTGTCACCGGCGTTCGTCACCGACGAAGCCGATTTGAAGATCTTGGCGAACGCGGTGGTGGAGGCGCTGGACGCGGCGGCGAGCCAGCTCTGACACCCGATGGACAAGTAATGAATCGGCAACAGGGCCGCCACAACGGAAACCGAACCTAGTACTGCCGGTCCGCGCACCCCGGGTCGGCAGACAACGCGGAGGTAGCATGTCGACATCACCCAGCGCCGAAGCGAAAGGACCGGGCACACCCCGTTCGAATCACAAGGCTTCGTTGATTCCCAAGGGGGCCGACGCCCGCCGCGAGGCAGCTGAGGATTACGCGCTGCGCAAGGTTCCGGAGCACTGGAAGCGCCCTTCGCTCAGTTTCGCGATGTCGTTGAGCGGGCTGACCTCGTCGGTGTTCTTCCTGGCCCTCGGCGGACAGTTGGCTCTGCTGTTCGGTTTTCCCTCCGCCATGGCCGCCTTCGGCGTCGCCACCGTGCTCGGTTGGCTCGGCTCCGCGGTGATCGCCCGAGTCACCGCGATGACCGGCCTCGACCTGGACCTGATCACCCGCGGCAGCGGGTTCGGTTTCCTCGGCTCTGCGGTCACTTCCTTGATCTACGGGATGAACTGGTTGATGTACGCGGCGATCGAGGCCGCCTACCTCGGTACTGCCCTGCATGCCCAATGGCCGGTGCTGCCCTCCTGGGCGTGGTTCCTGGTCTGCGCCTTCATCTCGGTGCCGATCTGCTGGTACGGGTTCACCCAGAACGATTTCGTGCAGCGCTGGCTGAGCCCGATTTTCGTGATCGGCCTGTTCTGGCTGCTGATCGCGGGAATCCAGCACGGAACCGCTGAACACTCCTTCAGCACGCCGGGTTTCAGCATGATCGGTTTCGCGGGTGCGCTCGGTGCCCTGCTGCCCAACGTGGTCATCCAGGTGCTCGGCACCGGCGACTTCTCCCGGTTCATCCGCAAGTCCGAAGTGAAACGCGCCATGGTGGTGGGACCGTTCGTGGTCATCGCCGCGGTCTACCTCATTTCGTTCCCGATCGGCGCGACGCTGGCGCTCTACACCGGAAGCGACAACCCGGGCGACTACATCAACGGTCTGCTGGGCATGTTCGGCATCATCTGGGTCGTCGCGACCCAATTGCGCATCAACAACATGAATTACTACAGCGCGTCGCTGTCGCTGGCCAACTTCGCCGCGCGGATCCTGCACTGGGTGCCCGGTCGGCGGTTCTGGGTCCTGATCACCGGCGTGGTGGCGTTCATCGGCGCCGTCCTCCACGTCGAGGAGCACCTCGTGTCGGTGGTCAGCTTCATGGGCATCTTCTGCCTGGCCTGGCTCGGCGTGCTCATCGCCGACATCTGCGTGATCAGGCCGAAGCGGCGCAGCGCGCTGCACGTCGAGCACCGTCGCGGATATCTGGCCAGCTGGGGATTTCCGGCGCTGATCAGCCTGTTGGTCGGCGCGGTGCTGGGCGCGACCCTGTCGCTGGGTGGGATTCCGACCTCCGAATCCGGGGCGCTGCTCGGTGATGTGGTGGCCCTCGGGGTTGGATTTCTGGGGCCGATTCTGGTGGAGTGGCTCACCGGCAGCCGCATGCGTCGGCTCGTCCGGCAACCGGATCCGAAGTGGATCGACGACCATTCCCGAACCGACGAGGAGATGGAGCACGACGAGAACATGCTGCCCTGCGGCAACTGCGGGGAACGTGTCATGCGGCAGGACCTCGTGACCTGCCCGGTCACCGACAGCCACGTGCTGTGCTCGGTGTGTTGCGGTGCGCACCGCACCTGCGGGGAACGGTGCAAGACCGAGTCGTTCGTGCCGTCCGACGACGAGATCAGGCGGCACCTGGCGGTTGTCGCGGTCACCAACGGCGCCGACTCGAAGGGATCCGAGAAGCCAGCGTGACGACAGCGTGAAGCAGCAGGAGAAAGGAGCGGACCGCATGGGCTACGAACGTGCCGTGTTCCGATCGCTCGGCGACCTGGAGTTGGCCGTCGAATTCGGTGATCGGATCGACCTCGCCCTGAACTTCCGGGTGCTCGCACTGCAACGCGCGTTGCGGGCGGCCGAGGTGGCTGGAGTGCGGGAAACCGTGCCCACGCATCGATCGCTGGGCGTGGTTTACGACCCGATGCGGATCCGCCGCCGCGATCTGGAAACCCTCATCACCGAACTGCTCGACGACCTCGCCGAACTGACCGAGTTCCCCTCCAGGCTGCTGACGATCCCGATCTGGTACGACGACCCGTGGTCGCAGAACTGCGCGCGGGAACACGGGGTGCCGAACAACGTCGAGTACCTCGCCGAGACCCACGGCATTTCCGCGGCCGAGGTGATCGCCCGGCACACCGGCGTGCTGCACTGGGTGTCCGCGGTGGGCTTCCAACCCAGCACCTACCAGGCCGTGCCGCTGGGCGAGATGCGGTTGTCCGGACCGAAGTACGAGCGGCCTCGCAAGTGGACAGATCCCGGCATCGTGTGCCTGGCGGGCAACATCACGTCGTACTACCCGGTGCGCAGTCCCGGTGGTTACCAGTTGCTGGGGCGTACCCCGCTCGACCTGTTCGACCCGCTGCAACGCAATGCCGTGTTCGCCGCCGGGCCAGTCCTGCCGCGAGTGGGCGACCGGCACCGGTACGTGGCCATCGACGGCGACCAGTACCACGCCATCCGCGCCCAGGTGGAGGCTGGCACCTACGAGTACCAGATCGAGGATGGCGTGCACCGGCTGGAGGAAGACCATGCCTGACAACGGCAAACTCGAAGTGGTTCGGCCTGGTGTGATGACCACTGTGCAGGACCTCGGCCGCGGTGGCCACCTGGCCGAGGGCATCCCGCCGTCGGGCGCCTTCGACGCGACCGCCTTGAAGTTGGCGAATCTGCTGGTGGGCAACGAGGTGGGGGACCACGTCCTGGTCGGTGGGCATCCGGGAGCCGCCGGATTGGAGATGGCGCTGCGCGGTCCGAGGCTGAAGGTGCTGTCGGACAACGTCATCGCCGTCACCGGCTCGGACATGCAACCGGCGGTCAACGGCGAACCGATCGAGATGTGGACCGCGATCAGCGTCCGCGCTGGCGACGAGATCTCCTTCGGGGTGGCGCGGCACGGCGTGCGAGGTTATCTCTCGGTGGCGGGCGGAATCGATGTCCCGCCGGTCCTCGGTAGCCGCTCGACCAACGTGCGGGCCGGTATCGGCGGTGTCGACGGGCGGGTGCTCAAGGCCGGGGACATCCTGCCCATCGGGGCGGCGGGAGCGCTGGCGGATCTCTCGGGTCGGCGCATCCGCGCGGATCGAATTCCGGTCCACGCCACACCGGCGGAACTGCGCGTCGTGCTCGGGCCGCAGGATTACCTGTTCACCGCGGAGAGCGTGCGAACGTTCCTGGACACCGACTGGGAGCTGTCGACCACATCGGACCGGATGGGCTGCCGGTTCATCGGACCGGCGCTGCACTTCCAGCCGCGGCCGGACTATCTGGTGGAGCAGGCCGGAGCCGATCCGTCCAACATCGTCGACGATTCGATCTGCATCGGATCCATCCAGGTGCCCAGCGGGCTGGAACCGATCGTGATGGGTGTGGACGGCCCCAGCCTCGGCGGCTACGCCAAGATCGCGACCGTGATCAGTCCCGACCTTTCCCGGCTCGCCCAGCTTCGTCCCGGCGAAGTCGCGCGGTTCCGCGCCGTCGACCCCGACGAAGCGCACGAGCTGCACGTTGCCGCCCGCGGCGTGGGCACCGCGGCCGATCTGGCTTGAATATGGCATGGAGGCGTCATGAGTTGGAAGATCAACATCAACTCCGACATGGGCGAGGGATACGGGCGCTGGCAACTCGGTCCCGACGAAGAGCTGATCTCGCTCGTGCCGACCGCGAACATCGCGTGTGGTTTCCACGCCGGTGACCCGCGCATCATGCACCGGGTCACCGCCGCCGCTGTCGCCGCGGGCGCGGACATCGGTGCGCACGTCGCGCTGCCGGACCTGCGGGGCTTCGGTCGCCGCCCGCTGGCCATCGCCGCGGAGGACCTCCGCGATGACGTGCTGTACCAGATCGGCGCGCTGGACGCCTTCGTCCGGGCCGAGGGTGGTGTGCTGCGGCACGTGAAGCCGCACGGCTCGCTCTACGCGATGTGCGGGCGGGACGAGGACTACGCGCGAGCGCTGTTGGAAGCGGTCGCCGGTTACAACAAGGATCTCGTGGTGATCGTGGGGCAGGGCTGGCCGCAGCGGTTGGCCGCCGAGTACGGGCTGACGGTCGTCTACGAGGGATACATCGACCTGGAGTACCAGCCGGACGGCTATCCCCGCGTCGAGTCCGCCAAGTTGTCCTACGATCCGGATGACGTGGTGCGCCGCGCGATCGACATCGTCAAGCACGGCAGCGCCAAGGCATTGGACGGTTCGGAACTCGAAGTCCTGACACCCACGCTGTGCCTGCACGGTGACATGCCGAACGTGCTGGAAGTCGCGCACCGGGTGCGCGAGCGGCTCGCCGAGGAAGACATCGAGATCGTCGGATTGGCCACGGCATTGGAGTCCTGGGACCCCGCGTCGACCGGAGGGGCCTGATGATCGATTCCTTGCTGGTGGCCAACCGCGGCGAGATCGCTGGACGAATCATCCGCACGGCCAAGCGACTGGGAATCCGCACCGTGGCCGTGTACTCGGATGTCGACGAGAACTTGCCGCACGTGCGCGAGGCCGACGAGGCCGTACACCTCGGCCCGGCCCCGCCAGCCGCTTCCTACTGCAACATCAGCGCGCTGCTGGACGCGGCGCGGCGGACTGGGAGTCAGGCGGTGCACCCGGGCTACGGCTTCCTCAGCGAGGACGCCAAGTTCGCGCAGCAAGTGCAGGAGAGCGGACTGCTGTGGGTCGGCCCGGACCCCTTCGTAATCGATCAACTGGGCGACAAGGTCAACGCTCGCAACATCGCGATGCGGGCTGGCGTTCCCGTTGCCCCAGGTAGCGCCGAGCCACCGGGAAACGTGGCGGAGGCAGTGGCCATCGCCGCCGACATCGGCTATCCGGTGATGCTCAAGGCTGCGGCGGGCGGCGGGGGGACGGGCATCTTGCAGGTCGCCGACGAGGCGGCTTTGCGTGCCGGGTTCGAGCGGCTGCAAGCCTTCGCCGGACGGATGTTCGACAGTCCGAAGCTGATCGTGGAACGGTTCTTCCCGCGCGCCCGCCACGTCGAGGTCCAGATCCTCGGACTGGCGGATGGGCGGGTGCTCGCACTGGGCGAGCGGGATTGCTCGGTGCAACGACGAAACCAGAAGGTGGTTGAGGAAACACCGGCCCCGGGACTCCCCGCGGAGTTGCGGCGGCGGATGCTGGCCGCCGCTGTTCGGCTGGGCGAGGCGGTCGGTTACCGCAATGCCGGAACGGTTGAATTCCTGGTCTCCGGTGCGGAGTTCGTCTTCCTGGAGATGAACACCCGGCTGCAGGTGGAACATCCGATCACCGAGCGGGTTTTCGGCATCGATCTGGTCGAGCAGCAGCTCCGGATCGCCGCCGGGCTGGCTCCGTCAGTCGACGTGGCAGCGTTGGTTCCGACTGGCCACGCGATCGAACTGCGGGTCAACGCGGAAGATCCGGTGCGCTTCCTGCCTGGTCCGGGCGCCATCACCGAATGGCAACCGCCCGCCGACCCCGAGGTGCGGGTGGATGCCGGATACGGACCGGCCACGACCGTGACGCCGCACTACGATCCGTTGCTGGCGAAGGTGATCGTGCACGGCGCCGACCGCGCGGAAGCGCTGCGGAAAGCCGCTGCCGCGGTTGCCGGTTTCCGGATCAGCGGACCGAAGCACAACCTGCCCTTCCTGGCCCGTCTGCTGGCGACCCCGGAGTTCGCCAGCGGCGACTACGGAACTGACATCGTCACCCGCATCCAGTCGAAGGAGAGGTGAGCGCCCATGTCCGAAATCGTCGCCGACATCACGGCCAACGTGTGGAAGGTCGTCGTCAGCCCGGGGGAGTCGGTGCAGCCCGGCGACACCGTCGCGATCTTGGAATCCATGAAGATGGAAATCCCGGTCGTCGCGGACGAATCCGGCACCGTATCGGAGATCAAGGTGACCGAAGGTGGCACCGTTGATGAGGGCGAGGTCATCGCCGTCCTGATCGCTTGACCCACCAGGCATTCGCCCGCAGCGCCGGACCGCCGTGCCCGGTGCCGATCACTCGCACCAGATCTATCAGCGAGGCGCCCCGACCTACCTCGCAGCAACCGGGCAGACCCGAGTGCCCTTCCTGATCGGGCGGCGCAACGTGGCCAGGAGCATCGTGCTCGCGACCGCCCGCGCAGCGCTCGTGGCTGGTCCGCGGGGCCGTGCGCGCCACCGCTCGGCCGTGGGGCGGGCGCCGCGTGCATCGGGATTGTGACTGCTCGGCGAGTGCTGAGCCGAGCATCGCCCTACCCTTGTGCACGCAAGCACGTTTCGGCCTCCGCCGGTACGCCCTTCGCAGCTGGCCCTGCTCCGCGCACGCGGTACGTGCCGACGGTTTCAACGCCAAGGGGGTGGCGCAGGTGACCACACCTCCAGCCGACGAGCAGCCACCTGGCGCGGACGATGGCGCAGCACCGAACGAGCCCCTTGCACCGCAGGAGGCTGGGCCGCAGGAGGCTGGGCCGCGGGAGGATGGGCCGAAGGAGGCTGGGCCGCAGGAGGATGGGCCGCCCGTTGCCGCCGAGACTCCACCCGATCTCGCGGTGCCGCCTCCTGATGTGGACGCCGAGCCCGACCAGGCGCGTCGTGCCGAGCCTTCGTACGGGTTTCCCGCTGGGCTGT
Source organism: Saccharopolyspora antiqui (assembly GCF_052246905.1). Taxonomy (NCBI): domain Bacteria; kingdom Bacillati; phylum Actinomycetota; class Actinomycetes; order Pseudonocardiales; family Pseudonocardiaceae; genus Saccharopolyspora; species Saccharopolyspora antiqui. The sequence continues at coordinate 643,647 of NZ_JBQQBO010000001.1, read as the reverse complement.
GGCGGCTGCTGGAGCGGCATCGTCCGCCGGGTTTGGGAAGGTCGCGGCTGTGGCGCAGCCCGCTGCGCGGCCCGTGGTTGACATCGGTGTTCGGCGCCGTGCTCCTGGTGGGTCTGCCGATCGTCATCGTCACGGGCATGTTGTCCTACATCGCCTACGGACCTCGGTTCGGGCAGGCGATTCCCGCGAACGTCGGCTGGCTGCACCTGCCCTACTTCGACTGGCCCACTCGACCGTCCTGGCTGTACCGCCTGACCCAGGGCGTGCACGTCGGTCTGGGGCTGGTCCTGATTCCGGTGGTTTTGGCCAAGCTGTGGTCAGTGGTGCCGAGGTTGTTCGCGTGGCCCCCCGCTCGGTCCGCGGCCGAGGTCGTCGAGAGGCTGTCGTTGTTGCTGCTCGTCGGCGGGATCTTGTTCCAAATCGCCACGGGCGTGCTGAACATCCAGTACGACTACGTCTTCGGGTTCAGCTTCTACACCGCCCACTACTTCGGCGCGTGGGTGTTCCTGGGTGCTTTCGTGGTCCACGTGGCCGTGAAGCTGCCCCGGATGGTCACCGCGCTGCGATCGCGGTCGTTCCGCGCGGAGATGCGCACCTCGCGCGCCCAGACGCGCCCGGAGCACCAGGACGAGAACGGTTTGGTCGCCGCCGAGCCAGCCGACGCCACGCTCAGCCGACGCGGTGCGCTGCTGCTGGTGGGCGGCGGTGCGCTGTTGGTGGCGGTGGTGACCGCTGGGCAAACGATCGGAGGCATCACCCGCAGCTTCGCGGTGCTGTTGCCGCGTGGCCGTTCCCGCGGGCAAGGCCCGAACGACTTCCAGGTCAATCGCACGGCCGCCGCAGCCGCGATCAATCCTCGCGATGTCGGCCCGAGTTGGCGGATAGCGCTCGTCGGCGGCCAGCGACCTCTGGCGTTGGACCGGGCAAGCCTGCTGTCGCTGCCGCAACACTCGGCCACCTTGCCCATCGCGTGCGTCGAGGGGTGGTCCACGGTCCAAACCTGGAGCGGCGTACGGCTCCGGGACCTGGCGGTGCTCGTCGGCGTGCCGCAACCCGGCAGCGCGCACGTGCGGTCGGTGGAGCAGGCCGGAGCGTTCAACCAGGCAACCCTGCAAGCGAACCAGGTCCTCGACCCGGACTCCCTGCTGGCGTTGCGGGTCAACGGAGTCGATCTCTCCCTCGACCACGGTTATCCGGCGCGGGTCATCGTCCCGGCGCTACCCGGTGTGCACAACACGAAGTGGGTGCGATCGATCGAATTCCGGGGCGGCTGAGATGTCTCGCCTGCTCGCCCGCTGGACGCGGTGCTACGGCGCCGGTCCGCTGCACCTGGTGGTCCTGCTGGGCTGTTTCGCGCTCACCGGCTACGTCTTCTGGCAACTCCTGGCCGAGCCGCTGCTGGTGCGCATCCTCGTCTGGTTCGCGGCCGCGATCATCCTGCACGACTTGGTGTTCTTCCCGCTGTACGCCCTCGGCGACCGCGCGCTGACGAGCGCGGTGCACCGGTCGCGAAGCACGCCCCGGCCCCGGGTGTCACCGGTGAACTACATCCGGGTCCCGATCCTGGCGGCTGGCCTGCTGTTGCTGCTGTTCCTCCCGGGCATCATCCAGCAAGGCGCCCCGACCTACCTCGCAGCGACCGGGCAGACCCAGGCACCCTTCCTGGCCCGTTGGCTGCTGATCACCCTCGGCCTGTTCGCGGCCAGCGCCCTGCTCTACGCGATACGCCTCGCGTCCGCGCACCGGCGGGCGAAGCAGCAGGCCGAGTTCACCGACGAACCCGAAGCGGACGAATCGAGCTGACCGCGCCGAATCGCCAGCGCATACCGGAACACGAGTTGGCGCGGGTGGAGCTGGGCCACCGGGCGCGCCGATTGTCTGAGAATGTCCCGGTTGCCCGGATTTGGGCTCGGATGCGCCAGCAATTCGGATTGGTGAATACCGCGCTTCGAATGTGGCGTCTCGGCGCCGTGGAGAGATCTCCAATCGGTTGGCCGAATTGCTCATGTTTCGCCGTGGGTGGTGCCGTGAAATTGTCGAACAGGTGTTGAAATCCGATTCGATGTGGCGCCAGTCACCCATGGCATGGGCATCCCCACATCGTGGGTGATGTGGGGATGCGCAAAAACGAAACCAGCGCGGACCGGCTGCTCGTGCGGACTGCGCACCGAGGAGTTTGCGGTCCGTTGCTGTGTCAACTTATCCATCCACCCCGCTGTGGCCGCCGGAGCTGTCGCTGCTATCGGTCTTGCCCGCGTCGTTGTGTCCGTGGGAGTGACTGTGGCCGTGGTCGGCGAGTAGCAGCGTCGCCGGTGCTCCCAGCTGGGCTGTTGTGGCGGCCGACGCGGCTCCGCCGATTCCCAGCGCAAGCGGAGCGGCCAGTGCGAATGCAACCATTGCTCGTGCAATCCTACGCATTTCAGTTCCCCTGTCCTACGAGTGGAGATGTTTATCGACGCGAGCTCTGAGCCTCCACGGCGCTGGGGAAATGGGAGCTCGCAGCGCGTCTAACGCAGTTAGACCGCCAAAGCATTCCCGCATCGTCGGGCTGTTATTCGTAAATATCGGGTCGATCGGCTGATTTTTACGGGTGGGTTGTCGCCGTAGGGGATAAAGTCCCGGGATGTTGAGGACTAATTACCCGGAAATGGATCAGGATGCTGGGGAAAAGGACCGCGCTGGCCTTTCATCGAGTGGCAGTCATCACAGTTCGCGCCGTGCTAATTGGCTGTGATTTGCGTCGCTTCGCGCTGGCGACTGCGGTTGCGCCGATCGGCGAGCACCTGTCCGGCCCTGCTGGGCGTCATTCGTGCGCCTGCGGCTGGCTGCGTGCGGGCAGCAGTCCTTCGGTGGCGAGCCGGGCCCCGAGCAATGTTCCCAGCAGCCTGGACGTGCCACGTCGAGGCAGTGCGCCGATCCGTTCCGCGAGTTGGGGCAGTCGCCGGTGGGTGCGGTTGGCAACGGCATGGGTCACGTGCAGGGCCGCGAGCTGGTGGGTGTCGAGGGCGCTGTGGCCGAGGTCGGCCAGGGGGACGAGCACCGCGTCGGGCAGCAAGTCGACGATGCGCTCGGCAATCGGACGTGGCGTGCGCAGATCTCGGTCGCCGGAGATCACCGCCGTTGGCCAGTCGAACCGCGGCAGCTCGGCCGGTAAGTCGTAGGGTTCGCCCTCGAACGGCGGGAATGCTTCCGACGGTGCGAGGAACACCAGATTCGGATCCAGGGCGAGTCCGTCCGGGTCCGGCTGGTAGCCGAGTTCGCGGAATGAGATCACCCCGACCAGGTCGTGCTCCATGGTGAAGCGGTGTACCTGGCCGATCTCCTGGACACCGAGCCCGGCCAGCCAGTTCCAGGTCCGCCGCCCGCGCCCGGACCCGAGCAGGTCGAGCAACCGCTCCAAGTGTTGGATGCCGCCGAATTCGTATACGACTTGGACTGCCGTGCCGGTCTCCTCGGTCGGCACCACGCCGTCGCGAACGAGAGCCCGCAGCTTCCTGGCGACCGCAGCGGTGTGCGGCTCGGCTCCCTGCCAGAAGAGTCGGCGCAGGTTCGTTCGCGCGGTCTGCCCGTCCTGGGCGGTGAGCATCGGGGAGTCCAGCACCATCCCGGCGACCCGCTCGGGATGGCGGGCACCGAATCCCTGCGCGAGGTAGGAGCCGTAGGACGACCCGTACACCACGGCCCGCCGCACGCCGCAGTCATCGAGCACGGCGGCCAAATCGGCCACCACCTGGTCAACGGTCAGCGCCGACGGCGGCAGGTCAACGCCGTCGGCGTCCTCGCGGGACAGTCCGACACCCCGGTGCTCCACCATGAGCACATCCAAATTCCGGGCGATGGCGTTGGCGCGCAACGACTGGTACGGGCACACCGAGGCCAATCCGGGCCCGCCCGGGATGACGAGCACCGGATGGTCCGTGCGCGGTCCACACCGGATGTAGCTCAAGTCGAACTCGCGACGGCCATCCGGCGTAACAGGTCGGCGCACCGTGCGCATGCCCGGCTGCGCGGCGAGTTTCGCGCGCAGCCGGTCCGGGTCCCCGCGCCACGTCATCACCTCGGCAACGCCCATGATCCCTCAACGGCGTGTTCGATGATCTAGTTCCCTCCCAGCGCGATCGGGTGCTCGTCCACAGGGGACAGCGGGAACGATGGCGGCGGGGAGCGGCTTGCGTTTCCCGTTGGCCCCGACCACTCGGCCCGGCATGGGGGCATTGTTCAGCGGCGCGAGAACGGCGAGCAGGGTTCTGAATGCCCAAGATCGACCGGTGATTTGCCTGGTAAGTCCCTCTTTGGCTGGTTGGCGAGGGCTCAGGTGTTGTCGAGCCTGGTTTTGTGTCGATCTTTCAGGTCAAATAGAGCCCGTTGGTCGGGCTGATCATCGGCCCGAGGTTTGCGGAAGGACCTCATGTGCGACCGTTGATTCGCCTTGGCGCAACCTGTTCGGCCATGCTCGCGACCCTGACGCTGTTCTCGCCCGCGGCGCTGGCCGCGGCACCCCGAGCGGACTGCGCTGATCCCAGCGTCCAGCCAACCGTCGAGGAACAGCGGCTGACCGCGGATGTCCCCCAGCAGATCCTGCGCGCGAGCGGGTTCGACGACGTCGGTCCCCGGTTCGCGGCGCAACTTTGCGCGGTGACCAACCAGACCGAGGCCGAGAAGCTGATCGCGATCGAGGGCGACCGGCTCTGGACACGTGCCGTGGCGCAGGCCCAGGGACCGGCCGCGGGCGGGCTGCCCGCCGGGGACGATCGCCCGCTGTACTGGGCGCGGTTGACGATGAGCAAGGCCCTGCGGCAGTGGAAGTCGGAGTTCTCGTTGGCGCAAGGGGAACGCGACGCCCTGCTCTGGTCGCTGGAACAGCACTCGCGTGGGCAGACCTCGATCGACTTTCCCCGGGGCGACGGCATCAAACGGGTCCTGGTCAGCGGTTTCGACCCGTTCCAGCTGAACGACGACATCCGGCGGAGCAACCCGTCGGGCGCTTCGGCGCTCGCCCTCGACGGCACCGTCGTGATGACCGACTCCGGTCCGGCCCGGATCGAAACCGCGATGTTCCCCGTCCTGTGGACCCCGTTCGAACAGGGCATGGTGGAACAGACCTTCCTGCCGCACCTGGTGCCCGGACCGCGCCAGGTCGACATCTTCGTCACGGTCAGCCAAGGCCGCCCGGACCGCTTCGACGTCGAGCACTGGAACGGGCGCTGGCACGAGGGCACCGACAACAACGACGAAACCCGGCTGGGAACCATCAGCGTTCCGGCGGGCATCCCGACCGTCACTCCGGCGCCGGAGTTCGTGCCGACGACCCAGGCATACGCCGACATCGTGCGGGCGGACACCGGGCGGTTCCCCGCGTACCACAACACGGAGGTGACCGAGATCCCGGCGGGCCAGACGGAACCGGTCGACCAGCCGGACGGCCCGACGCCGGGCTCGGCGGCGCGAGCCGGCGGTGGCGGCTCCTACCTGTCCAACGAGATCGCGTACCGGACGACCCTGCTGCGAGATGCCCTCGGTGTGCAGCTGCGCGGCGGTCACGTGCACACGCCGGTGCTCACCTTCGCGCCGGACAACCCCACCGAGGTGACCGACCCGGTGTTCGAGCAGAACCTGCACGACATCGTGTCGCAGGTGGGCAACATCGTCGCGGTCGCGACCGGCGCCGACGGTACTGCCTCCGTCGTCGACCTGCCCCGGTCGCCGCGCGATCACACCGGTCGCCTGCCGAAACCGTCCATGTGACAACGCCGAACCTGATGCGGTGAGCGGCTCATGGCCTGCGCGGGCCATGAGCCGCTCGTCGTCGCGGCGTCGCACCGGCCGAAGGCGATGCCGGGCCGGAATTCCGCTGATCGCGGGCGGCAATTCGGCGCCCTTGATCGGCATGTTTTCCGGGAACGCCGCGGTTGTCGTTCGGACGCGTCGTGTTGGGGCTGTTCGGGGCAGTGGCCGGTAGGTTCAATGGGGCATTTGACCGATTTATGCGATCCTTCCGGTAAACGGTGTATCCGCAGCGTTACGCCGTGTCCATTGTGGATATTCCGGTCGCGGCGCAGCGGAGTGGAGCGGATCCGTTGGCGATTTCGCGAGCGTGCGGCGAGACTCCGAACGGTCGTGCGCGGTGCCGCCAGTCGGGCAGCAGACATCCGGGCGACTTCGCGGATTTCACTTGACTGCGCGGAAAACAGTTCCCCTACTCTGTGACCGACTTCATACGCTCCGTGCAAGAAGTGGAGTAGTCGGTGCAACCGGAGAACGCCCACCAGGCCCGCTTGCTCACGTCCCTGCGGTTCAACGGACCGCAAGTCGCGGCTGAACTGGCCGCGCAGGTATCGCTTTCCCGCTCCAAGATCGGCCAGGAGCTCGCCCGGCTGCAGGAGCTGGGATTCGTGGAACGGGCGGGCAAAGCCGCGTCGCAGGGCGGTCGGCGATCCGGGCTCGTGCGGTTGTCCCGGCGGCTGCGGTTCATCGGCGTCGACATCGGCGCCACCTCGCTGGACGTCGGCGTCACCGACGGTCGGCTCGAACTCGTCGCGCACACCAGCGAAGCCATCGACATCAAGGACGGACCAGAGCCGATCCTCGGCCGCGCCGCGGATGCGATCGACAAGCTGCGCGCCGAAGGGCACCTGCCCGCACTCGACGGCGTCGGCATCGGCGTACCCGGACCGGTGAGCTTCCGCGACGGCTTCACCGTCTCCCCGCCGATCATGCCCGGTTGGCACCGCTACCCGGTGCGCGAGCACTTCATGCAACTGCTGGACTGCCCGGTGCTGGTCGACAACGACGTCAACGTGATGGCCCTCGGCGAGATGTACTGCGGGCTGGCCCGTTCGGTGCGGGACTTCCTGTTCGTCAAGATCGGCACCGGTATCGGCTGCGGGATCATCACCGGCAACCGGGTGCTGCGCGGCAGCAACGGCAGCGCCGGGGACATCGGGCACATCGCCGTGCACGACACCGGGCCGGTGTGCAGCTGCGGCCGGACCGGTTGTCTGGAGGCGTGGTTCAGCGGTGCGGCCCTGTCCCGCGACGCCACCGCGCTCGCCCGCAGCGGCGAATCCCCTGGCCTGCAAGAACTCCTCGGAGAGCGGGGCGTGCTCACCGCGCGCGAGGTGGACGCCGCGATGCGGGCCGGTGACCCGCAGGCGCTCGGACTGGTGCGGGACGGCGGTCGGCGGCTCGGCCGGGTGCTGGCCGGTCTGGTGAACTTCGTCAACCCCGCGCTGATCGTGGTCGGCGGCGGCGTAGCCGGTCTCGGGCACCCGCTGCTCGCCGAGGTGCGCAGCGAGCTGTACCGGCGGTCCACGCCGCTGGCCACCAGCAGTCTCCCGGTGGTGCTGTCGGAATTGGGCGAGCGCGCCGGAATCGTCGGAGCCGCTGGACTGATCAGCGATCACGTGCTCGGCGTCAGCCCCGCATGAACAACGGCAGGAGGACGGGATGAACACACTCGGTGTCGCCTTGGTGGGCCACGCCTTCATGGGAGCGGTCCACTCGCACGCGTGGCGAACCGTGGGAAGGGTCTTCGAACTCCCGGCCCGACCGGAGATGGTGGTGCTGTGCGGGCGGCGCAAGGGCGCCGTGCACGACGACGCGGCGCGCTTCGGATGGGCCGAAGCCAGCGACGACTGGAAGGCCGTGCTGCTGCGCGACGACGTGCACGTGGTCGACATCTGCACCCCGGGTGACAGCCACGCCGAGATCGCCATCAGCGCCTTGGAAGCGGGCAAGCACGTGCTGTGCGAGAAACCGCTGGCGAACTCGGTCGCTGAGGCGGTGGCGATGGCCGAAGCGGCGGATCGCGCGCGGCGCAGCGGGATCCAGGCGATGGTGGGCTTCAACTACCGGCGGGTGCCCGCGTTGGCGCTGGCCCGAGAACTGATCGAGCAGGGCAGGCTGGGGCGGATCCGGCACGTGCGAGCCCAGTACCTGCAGGACTGGCTGGTCGATCCGCGGGCGCCGCTGACCTGGCGGTTGCAGGCCGAACGTGCCGGTTCCGGGGCGCTGGGCGACCTGGGCGCGCACCTGGTGGACCTCGCCCAGTTCCTGCTGGGCGACGACATCATCAGCGTCTGCGGGTTGGTCGACACCTTCGTGCCGGAACGCCCGCTGGTCGGCGATGCCGACCGCCTCGGACCGGTCACAGTGGACGATGCGGCGGTGTTCACCGCGCGGTTCCGCGACGGCGCGCTCGGGACCTTCGAGGCGACGCGCTACGCCACCGGGCGCAAGAACGGGCTGCGCATCGAGATCAACGGCAGCACCGGCAGCCTCGCGTTCGACTTCGAGTCGATGAACGAGCTGTCCTTCCACGACGCCACCGAACCCGCTGGCACCGCCGGATTCCGGCGCATCCTGGCCACCGAACCCGACCACCCGTACCTGAGCGCCTGGTACCCGCCGGGGCACCTGCTCGGCTACGAGCACACCTTCACCCACCAGCTGCGGGATCTGGTCACCACGATCGCCAGCCGCACCACCCCGAGTCCGGATTTCGCCGCCGGACTGCGGGTGCAGCGGGTCCTGGACGCGGTGCAGCGCAGCGCCGCCCACCACAGCAGGTGGTTACCGGTGGAGGAGACGAGATGACCCAGCCGGACCTGCTGGAGATGACCGGCATCGTGAAGCTCTTCCCGGGCGTTCGCGCGCTCGACGGGGTGGACCTTCGGGTGCGGGCCGGGGAAGTGCACTGCCTGCTCGGGCAGAACGGGGCAGGCAAATCAACGCTGATCAAAGTGCTGTCCGCGGCGCTCACCCCGGACGGCGGCACGATCCGCTGGCAGGGCGAGGTGATCGAGCTGGCCTCGCCTGCCGCCGCGCTGCGGCGGGGGATCGCGGCGATGTACCAGGAGCTGGACCTGGTTCCCGGGCTGAGCGTCGCGGAGAACATCTTCCTCGGGCACGAGCGCGCCACCGCCGGTTTCAGCCGCCGCGGCCAGGCCCGTGATGCGGCCGCGCAACTGCTGGCCCGGCTCGGGCATCCGGAAATCGACCCGGATCGCGAGGTGGGCACGCTGTCGGCCGCGCAGCGGCAGCTGGTGTCGATGGCCCGGGCGCTGGGCCACCGGGCGCGGCTGATCGTGATGGACGAGCCCACGGCCGCGCTGTCCGCGGGCGAGGTCGACAACCTGTTCCGGGTCATCGGCGAGCTCACCGCGGACGGGGTGGCGGTGATCTACATCTCCCACCGCATGGCGGAGATCCGGCGCATCGCCAACCGGGTCACGGTCATCAAGGACGGCTGCACGGTCGCCACCGGGCTGCCCGTCGCGGACACCACGACCGGTGAACTCGTCGCGCTCATGACCGGCGGCGCACCGCCGGAAGTGGCGGAAGTCGGCAGCTCGGCGACCGACCAGCCGGTGCTGGAGGTGCGCGGGCTGAGCCGCCGCGGCGAATTCGCGGACGTGGATTTCACCGTGCACGCTGGCGAGATCTTCGGTCTCGCCGGTCTGGTCGGCTGCGGCCGCAGCGAACTGCTGGAGGCGATCTTCGGCGCGCGCACGCCCGATTCCGGGGAAGTGCGGGTGGCCGGGCGCCGGGTCCGGTCGGGCAGCGTACCGGCGGCCGTGGCCGCGGGAATCGGTTTGACGCCCGAAGAACGCAAGAGCCAGGCGCTGCTGCCGCAGATGCCGTTGGCGGCCAACGTGACCTTGGCGTCGTTGCCGCACTTCAGCCGGTTCGGCTTCATCCGGCGCGCCGCCGAGACCGCCGAGACGCGGCAGATCACCGAGCAGTTGCAGCTGCGGCCCGCCGAGCCCGCCCGGCCGATCGCCGCCTTTTCCGGTGGCAACCAGCAGAAAGCCGTGATCGGCAGGTGGGTGTTGCGCGGCTGCCGGGTGCTGCTGCTCGACGAACCCACGCGCGGTGTCGACGTGGGAGCGCGGGCCGAGCTGTACGCGCTGATGCGGCGGCTCGCGGCCGACGGGATCGCGATCGTGGTCGTCTCCAGCGACATCCCGGAGGTGCTGGCGCTGGCCGACCGGGTGCTGGTGCTGCGCGACGGTGCGGCGGTGCGCACCGCGGCTGCCGGTGAGCTCACCGAATCCGATGTGCTCGACCTGGTCATGGAGGCCGCGGCATGAACGAGCCGACCCTCGCGGCAGCCGCCGCGACGCACCCGTCGCGACGCCGTCGCTGGTGGGGCCGCTGGTGGGCGCGCGCCGACATCAGGTTGACCGCCCTGGCGGTCGTCCTCATCGGACTGTGCGTGGTCGGTTACGCGACCCGCCCGGACGCCTTCCTCACCGAGGCCAACATCTCCACCGTGCTGCGGCTGGCCGCCGCCATCGGGGTGGTGAGCGTCGGCATGACGTTCGTGATCTCGGCTGGCGGTATCGACCTGTCGGTCGGTTCGATCGTGGCGCTGTCCAGCGTGTGGATGACGACCTGGGCCACCCAGTCCTACGGGGTGGTCGTGATGGTGCTTTGCGCGCTGCTGGTGGGCACCGGCTGCGGCCTGGTCAACGGACTGCTGGTGGCCTACGGCCGGGTGGTGCCGTTCATCGCGACGCTGGCGATGATGGCCTCCGCGCGCGGGCTGGCCGAACGCATCAGCGGGCGGCAGACCCAGGTGGTGGACGATCCCGCCTTCGGCGCGGTGTTCCAGGCCGACCTGCTGGGGGTGCCGGTCCTGATCTGGATCTTCGCCGCGGTGTTCGCGGGCGGCTGGATCCTGCTCAACCGCACCACCTTCGGCCGCCGCACCCTGGCGGTCGGCGGCAACGCGGAAGCCGCCCGGCTGGCCGGTATCGACGTGCGGCGGCACACCGCGCTGGTCTACGCGCTGGCCGGGTTCTGCTGCGCCATCGCGGCGATCATGGTGGTGGCGCGCACCACCTCCGGGGCCTCGACCAACGGCCTGTACTACGAGCTGGACGCGATCGCCGCGGTCGTCATCGGCGGCACCCTGCTCTCCGGTGGCCGCGGCAGCATGACCGGAACCCTGCTCGGGGTGCTGATCTTCACCACGCTGAGCAACGTGTTCACGCTCAACAACCTCGAAACCGACATCCAGAACATCGCCAAGGGCGCGATCATCGTGTTCGCCGTGCTGCTGCAGGCCCGCACTCGCCGCCGCACCTCCCTCCACTGAAATCCACCTCCCCCTGGAGACCGCCATGTCCGCAACTCCTCGTCGCGGGTTCCTGCTCGGCACCGGCGCGCTCGGCGCGACCGCGCTGCTGAGCGGGTGCCTGGCGAACAACCCACCGCAGCAGCAGAATCCGGCGACCGTCGCCACCGGCGGCGACAACGCCACCCCGGGTCGGCAGGTGACCATCGGGTTCTCGGCCCCCGCCGCCGACCACGGCTGGATGGCGGCGATGACCACCAACGCCCGGACCCAGGCCGAGGCGCTGCCCGACGTCACCTTCCGCCCCACCGAGGGCAGCAGCGACGTCAACCAGCAGATCGCCCAGGTCGAGACGTTGATCAACGAGAAGGTCGATGTGCTGGTGGTGCTCCCGGCCGACGGCAAGGCGCTGACCGACGTGGCCCGCCGCGCCATGCAGGCGGGGATCCCGGTGATCAACGTGGACCGCGTCTTCGACTCGCCGGACGCCTACCGGGTGTGGATCGGCGGCGACAACTACGGCATGGGGGTCAACGCCGCCGATTACATCGCGGCCGAACTGCGGCGCCGCAATGTCGCCGACCCGGTGATCGCCGAGATCGCGGGCACCGACTCGTTGCCGCTGACCCAGGAACGCAGCGCGGGATTCCGCGACGGGCTGGCCCGGCACGGCCTGCGGGTCTCCCGCCGGGTCGCCGCCGAGTTCACCGTTGAAACCGGTGAGCGGCAAGCCACCAACCTGCTGCAGGCCGCGGCGCGCCTGGACGCGGTGTGGAACCACGACGACGACCAGGGCATCGGGGTGCTGGCCGCCGTCGAGGCCGCTGGCCGCAACGAGTTCTTCCTCGTCGGCGGCGCGGGTTCGCGGCAGATGATGGACCGCATCAAGGCGGGCGGCAGCGTCGTGCAGGCGACGGTGCTCTACAACCCCTCGATGTGCTCGTCGGCGATCGCGCTGGCGCGGCTGCTCGGCCAGGCCCGGGGCATGTCCGACCTGGCCGAGCACGAGGTGCCGCGCTCGATCACGACCTATTCGGCAGTGGTGACCGGCGCGAACGTCGACCAGTACCTCGACGTCGGGTTCGCCTCGTGACCGATCCGAATGCGATCTTCCCCGCCCTGCGGGGTTGGTCCGGGTTCGCTCTGTGGGGTGGTGGGTGAAGGGCACCTTTTACCCACATAGCCGGTCAAAGGTGCCCTTCACCCCGAAAGATCTGGGGGCGAGCCGGGGGTGCGCCCGTTTTGGGCGGCGGGATCAGGGACGGGTTTTTCGTATCGCTACGTAGAAGGAGTTCGAAGACAGGTTTTTGAGAGGAGGCCGCAGGTGAAGATCGTGAGCTTGGCGCTCGCCGTGTTGGCGGTAGGAGCGATGACCATCCCGGGCTGGGCGAGCCAGCCGGGCCGACCCGAGCAAGCACAGGTGCTGGTGTTCTCCAAGACCGCTGGATACCGGCACGACTCCATCGAAGCGGGCATCGCGGCCATCGAGCAGTTGGGTCGCGACAACGGTTTCACCGTGGAGTCCACTGAGGACTCGTCGCGGTTCACCGATACCGAGTTGGCCCGCTACGACGCCGTGGTGTGGCTGTCGACGACCGGGGACGTGCTCGACCCCGCCCAGCAGGACGCGTTCGAGCGCTACGTCCGGAGTGGTGGCGGCTACCTCGGGGTGCACGCCGCTGCCGACACCGAGTACGACTGGCCGTTCTACGGCGAACTCGTCGGGGCGTACTTCGCGAGCCACCCGGAGATCCAATCCGCCACGGTCCGGGTGGAAGACCACGACCACGACTCCACCGCGCACCTGCCGCTGAACTGGCCCCGCACCGACGAGTGGTACAACTTCGCCACCAATCCCCGGGCGGACGTGCACGTGCTGGCCGCTCTCGACGAATCCAGCTACGACCCCGGAGAAGGCGCGATGGGTGACCACCCGATCGCCTGGTGCCACACCGTCGACGCCGGACGCGCCTACTACACCGGCGGTGGGCACACCGTGGAGTCCTTCAACGAACCGGAATTCCTGCGTCACCTGCTCGGCGGCATCCGAACCGCCCTCGGGCAGGCCCCCTGCTGAGAGAGCGCAAATTGGCTTGCGCCGCGGTGCAGGTAGCGACGGTGGGGTCGTGAGTGCGAAAGCGGCCTCCAACCGGCTTTCGCACTCACGACACCAATCCGCGCGAGCTGAAAGTCGTCCCGGCAGATCCGCCGGGTATGCGAGCGACGAGGAGTGACCTGGTGCCTTCCTTGAGAATGGCGGCCTGCGCGGCCGCCGCGGTCGTCACGGCGGCCGCCCTGACCGTTCCCACCGCACACGCCGCACAACCACCACCCGATTCGGCGTTCGACCAGATCGCGTTGGCCATGGGTGAAGCCAAGGCGGGGGAGCCGATGGCGCTGGCGGTGCTGCCCGACCGCCGCGTCCTGCACACCTCCCGCGACGGCGCCGTTTTCCTCACCACGCCGGAGGCGACCACGACGCTGGCCGCCGACATCCCGGTCTACAACCACGACGAGGACGGCCTGCAGGGCATCGCCATCGACCCCGACTTCACCAACAACCGGTGGGTGTACCTGTACTACGCACCGCCGCTGGACACCCCGGAGGGCGATGCGCCGGAGACCGGCACGGCCGAGGACTTCGCGCCCTTCGACGGGTACAACGTGCTGTCCCGCTTCCAGCTCGCCGACAACGGCACGCTCGACCTCGCGACCCAGCAGGAGATCCTGCGGGTCCCGACGCAGCGCGGCATGTGCTGCCACGCCGGTGGTGAGATCGACTTCGACGCGCAGGGCAACCTGTTACTGTCCACAGGGGACGACACCAACCCGTTCGCCTCGGACGGATTCACCCCGATCGACGAGCGGCCGGACCGCAACCCCGCGTTCGACGCCCAGCGCTCCGCCGGGAATACCAACGACCTGCGCGGCAAGGTCCTGCGGATCCACGTCGAACCGGACGGCAGCTACACCATCCCGGACGGGAACCTGTTCCCGCCGGGGACCGAGAAAACGCGTCCCGAGATCTACGCGATGGGCTTCCGCAACCCGTTCCGGTTCGCGGTCGACAAGCAGACCGGGTGGGTCCACCTCGGCGAGTACGGGCCCGATGCCGGTGCCGCCGACCCGAGCCGGGGCCCCGGCGGCACGGTGGAGTACAACCTGATCAAGGCGCCGGGCAACTACGGCTGGCCGTACTGCATCGGCGACAACCAGCCGTTCGTCGACTACGACTTCGGCACCGGCCAGTCCGGGCAGCCGTTCGACTGCGCGGCACCGCGCAACGAGAGCCCGCACAACACCGGGCTGGTGGACCTGCCGCCGGTGCAACCCGCCTGGCTGGCCTACGACGACGACTCCGTCCCCGAGCTCGGCTCCGGCCCGGAATCGCCGATGGGCGGACCGGTGTACCACTTCGACCCGAATTCGGACTCGCCGGTGAAGTTCCCGGAGCACTACGACGGCAAGGTGCTGAACTACGAGTGGGATCGGGGCTGGATCAAGGAGTTCGAGCTGGCGGAGGACGGGCAGCTGGCGGCGATCCGGCCCTTCTTCGAGTCGATGGAGCTGATCCGCCCGATGAACCTCGAATTCGGTCCCGACGGTGCGCTGTACGTGCTGGACTACGGGTCCAGCTACTTCGGCGGAGCGGACGATTCGGCGCTGTACCGCATCGAGCACAGCCCGGGCGCGAAGACCCCGCGGGTCCAGTTGAACGCGGACGTCACGTCTTCCGGGCAGGCGCCGCTGACGGTCAACTTCGATCCCGCGGGCACCACCGACCCGGACGGCGGCGAGCTGAGCTACGCGTGGGACTTCACCAGTGACGGCACGGTGGATTCGACCACGGCCGGACCCGTGTCGTTCACCTACACCGAGCGGGGCGCCTACACCGCCAGGCTCGCGGTGACCGATCCGACCGGTAAGACCGGGTACGCCAGCGTGCAGATCGTCGTCGGCAACACGCCGCCGGAGGTCCGGGTCGAGCTGCCGCCTACCGGTGGTGCCTTCGCCTTCGGCGAGCAGGTGCCGTTCCGGATCAGCGTCACCGACGCCGAGGACGGCCAGATCGACTGCTCGCGGGTGGAGGTCAGCTACGCGCTCGGCCACGACTCGCACGCGCACCCGCTCAGCGAGGAGAGCGGCTGCGAGGGCGTGATCGAAACCCCGGCCGACGAGGGCCACGGCCTGGACGCCAACGTCTTCGGCGTCATCACCGCCGAATACACCGATGACGGTGCCGAGGGACTGCCGCCCGTGACCGGCAGCGGCCGGGTGCTGTTGCAGCCCAAGGACAAGCAGGCGGAGTTCTTCGCCGGCTCCGAGGGCGTGCAGGTGGTGGAAGATCCGGCAGCCGCCGGTGGTCGCAAGGTCGGCGCGATCGAGGAAGGCGACTGGATCTCGTTGGACCCGGTGAACCTGACCGGGGTGGACGGCATCGGCTACCGGGTGTCGGCGGCCGGGCCGGGCGGATCGATCGAGGTCCGCGCCGGGGCTCCGGACGGGGAGCTGCTGCAGACCGTCCAGGTGCCCACCACTGGTGGCGATTACCTGGACCTGGAGCCAATTCCGGTGACGAATCCGGGCAACTCAGGACCGCTGTTCTTCGTGTTCCGAGGCGCAGGTGCTGAATTGTTCGAACTCGACGCGCTGCACTTCGCTGGCGCCGGGGTCTCCGAACCCGTTCCACCGGACGACCCGTCGGCGCGAGCGCAAGGCGACGTTCCGCGTTGATCGCGTGACGGTGGTCCGCGCGTAGCGGACCACCGCACCTACCTGCACCGCTACGCAAAACGCGTTTGGAAACAGGCTCCAGGAGGTGACCACGTGGACGGTGCATCAGGGCCGGGCCGCACCGGGTTGTGGCTGATCGGTGCGCGGGGATCGGTGGCGACCACGACGATCGTCGGGCTTTGCGCGCTGCGGTCGGGATTGGTGCGGCCGACCGGCTGCGTCACCGAGCTGCCCGCCTTCGCTTCGGTGCCGCTGCCGGACTGGGACGAAATCGTCGTCGGCGGTCACGACATCTCCGGTGCCGAGCTGCACAAGAACGCCGAGGCCCTCGTGGCCGCGGGGGTGTTGCCCGCTGGCGTGGTCGCGGCGCTCGGCGAGCAGTTGTCGGTGGTGGAGTCGGAGTTGCGCCATGGCTACGACCCGGCAGCGCGGCGGCGCAGCCAGCTCGACGTCGCCGAGCGGTTGGCGGCGGAAGTTTCGGCGTTCGCCCGTCGGCATGCGCTGGAGCGAGTCGTGGTGGTCAACGTCGCCTCGACCGAGCCGCCGTGGCCGGACGGCGCGGAGATCCACGACGTCGCCGGGTTGGAATCCGCGTTGTCCGGCGGCAACGCGGTTCCGGCCAGCGTCGTCGCGGCCTACGCTGCGGTCCGCGCCAGCTGCCCGTACGTGGAATTCACACCATCGACCGGCATCACGGTTCCAGCGCTGCGGAACCTGGCCGAGGAACGTGGTCTGCCGTATGCGGGTTGCGACGGCAAGACCGGCGAAACCTTGCTGCGCACGGTGCTCGCGCCGATGTTCACCGAGCGCGCGCTCGCGGTGCGTTCGTGGGCGGGCACGAATCTGCTCGGCGGCGGCGACGGCGCGACGCTCGCCGACCCGACCACGGCCGCCAGCAAGCTGGAGTCGAAGTCCCGCGGCCTGCACGCCTTGCTCGGTGGCGAGGTGACGGCGCCGCTGCACATCGACAACGTGCCCGACCTCGGGCAGACCAAGGTCGCCTGGGACCACGTGCACGCCGAAGGTTTCCTCGGCTCGCCGGTGACCCTGCAACTGACGTGGTCGGCCTACGATTCGGCCCTGGCCGCCCCGCTGGTGCTGGACCTGACCCGGCTGGTGGCGCTGGCGCACCACGCCGGGCAGAGCGGACCGCTGACGGCGTTGGCGTGCTTCTTCAAGGACCCCTTCGGCTCCACCGAGCACCGATTCGACCACCAGGTGCGCACCTTGCACGAGTGGGTGCGGACGACCACCGCCGCGTTGCGGGGGCATCGATGAACCGGCTGCGGAAGCTGGTCGCGCTGACCCGCGCCCCCGCCGCGCTGACGGTGCTGGGCGACACCGCGGTCGGCGCCATGGCGGCAGGGCGGCCCTTGCGGGGGCGCCGCGTGCTGCTGCCGGTGGCTTCGGTCGCGCTCTACTGGACCGGGATGGCGCTCAACGACTGGGCGGATCGAGAACTCGACGCCGTGGAGCGCCCGGAACGGCCCATCCCCTCCGGACTGGTCAGCGCGGATGAAGCGCTCGGCGTCGCAGCGGTGCTCCTATCCTGCGGACTGATCGCCGGGGCGACCGCGGGGCGGGCCGAAGGACGACTGGCAGCGGCCCTGGCCGCCGCCGTGATCGGCTACGACACGGCCTTCAAAGGCGGTGCGGCCGGTCCCGCCGCGATGGCCGCGTGCCGCGGACTCGACGTGCTGCTCGGCGCGGGGGGAGCCCGCGAATCGTGGCCAGCGGCGGGTGTCCTCGCGGCGCACACCTGCTCGGTGACCGCGCTGTCGCGCGGCGAGGTCAGCGGTGCGGACCACCGCACGGTCGCCGCCGCACTGGGCACGACAGCGCTGACCGCGGCGGTGGCTGCCGCCGGGGACTGCGCGTCCAGCCGCCACCGCATCGCCGCACTCGGCGCGTCGGTGCTGTACGCGGCGCAAGTCGGGACCGCCCAGCTCCGCGCGTACCGGAATCCGGTGGCGGGCAACGTCCGGGACGCGACCCGGGCTGGCATCCACGGCATGGTTCCGCTGCAGATCGCCCTGATCGCACGCCGCGACATCCGATCGGCGGCGCTGCTCGCGGCGGTGCTGCCAGCGGTCCGGTACTTCGGGAGGAAGGTGTCGGCGACGTGACCGGACTGCGCTTCGGCTATGGCACCAACGGATTCGCCAACCACCGGCTGGTGGACGCCGTGCACCTGATCGCCGACCTCGGCTACGAAGGGGTGGCGCTGACCCTCGACCACCACCACCTGGATCCGTTCGCCGAGGACCTGGCCGAACAGGTGCGCCGGATGCGCGCCCTGCTGACCCGGCTCGGCCTGTCGGTGGTGGTCGAGACCGGTGCGCGCTACCTGCTGGATCCGCACGTCAAGCACCACCCGACGCTGGTCTCGGCGGACAGCGGACGCCGGGTGGAGTTCCTGCGGCTGGCGGTGCGCATCGCCGCCGACCTCGGCGCGGAGGTGGTGTCGTTCTGGTCCGGGATCCGACCGTCCGATGTGGACGCTGCTGCGGCGGCGCGGCAGCTGGCCGACGGAACGGCCCGCGTGGTCGAGGAAGCCGGGCGGTGCGGCGTGCGGCTCGGGCTGGAGCCCGAACCCGGCATGTTCGTCGAAACCGTCGACGACGCGTTGGAGGTCCGCAGGCGGCTCGGTGATCCGGAGCCGCTCGGCATCACGCTCGACGTCGGCCACTGCGTCGCGGTGGAACAGGACACCGCTGCCGAATGCGCGCGTCGGTTGCGCGACCTGCTGGTCCACGTGCAGCTCGACGACATGCGGCCCGGAGTGCACGAGCACCTTGAGTTCGGCGCGGGACAACTCGACCTGGTCGACACCCTGCGGGCGCTGGACGAGGTCGGGTTCACCGGGCTCGCGGCCGTCGAACTCCCCAGGCACGGCCACGCTGCCCCGAAGGTCGCCCGCCGCGCGATGGACGCCCTGCGCCAGGCGTGGCAGCCGTGGCTGGCCGAAGCGCTCGCCGAGGTGCATCGGGACCCGGTGCGCATCGCGACGTTGTTCCCGGCGGTTGGTCGCCACGTCGGCCGCCATCCCGTCCACCGGACCGATCCGCACGGGCTGGTGCACGGCACCGTCGACGACCGGGCACGCGGGCAGCTGCTGCGAACCCTCGCCGAAAGCACCGAACCCGACCGGCTCGCGGCGGAAATCGCGACGTTGTACCGCTACGGCGACGACGCCGAACGCCGCGGCGTGCTGCGCGCGCTGGGCCAGCTCGACGCGTCACCCGAGCTCGTCGAAACTGGTGTCGACTTGGTGCGAGACGCGTTGCGCACCAACGACGTTCGGCTCATCGCCGCGGCCCTGGGCTCGTTCGCCCAGCACCTCGACGACCACTCGTGGCGGCACGGCGTGCTCAAGTGCCTGTTCACCGGTGTGCCGCTGGCCGCCGTCGCCGACTGGCCGCGGCGCACCGACGATGAACTGCGCCGGATGGTCGCCGACTTCGCCGCCGAGCGCCGCGCCGCCGGGCGCAGCGTGCCCGATGACGCCCACGCACTCCTGGAGGCTTGATGCGCATCTTCGACCCGCACATCCACATGACCTCCCGAACGACCGACGACTACGAGGCGATGCACGCCGCCGGGGTCCGCGCGCTCGTGGAGCCCGCGTTCTGGCTCGGCCAGCCGCGCACCAACGTCGGATCGTTCACCGACTACTTCGACTCGCTGATCGGCTGGGAGCGCTTCCGCGCCGCGCAGTTCGGCATCCGCCACCACGCCACCATCGCGCTCAACCCCAAGGAGGCCAACGATCCGCGCTGCCGCGAAGTGCTCGACGTACTGCCCCGCTACCTGGCCAAGGACGGCGTGGTGGCGGTCGGCGAGGTCGGTTACGACTCGATGACGCCGGAAGAGGACGACGCGTTCGCCCACCAGCTCCAACTGGCCGTCGAGGCCGACCTGCCGGTTCTGGTGCACACCCCGCACCGCGACAAACCGGCTGGCACCCGCCGAACCCTCGATGTGGTGCGCGAATCCGGGCTGCCGCCGGAGCGGGTGCTCGTCGACCACCTCAACGAGGTCACCATCGATCTGGTGGTGGAAACCGGCTGCTGGATGGGTTTCTCGATCTACCCCGACACCAAGATGGACGAGGAACGCATGGTCGCGCTGCTGCGCGAGTACGGCCCGGACCGCGTGCTGGTCAATTCCGCTGCCGATTGGGGACGTTCGGACCCGCTGAAGACCCGCGCCACCGGTGACGCCATGCTGCGCGCGGGGTTCACCGAAGCCGACGTCGACGAGGTGCTGTGGCGCAATCCGGTCGCCTTCTACGGGCAGAGCGGGCGGCTGAACCTCGATCCGCTGCCCGGATTCGCCGCCGAGACAACGACTTTCGCTGGCAACTCCGTGCTGCGCGGGGCCCGGCCCCAGGGGTGAGGCGATGCTGTCCTACTGCACGAACGTCCACCCGGCCGAAGACCTCCCCGGGGTTTGCGCACAACTCGCGCGCTTCGCCGCGCCCGCTCGCCGCGCCCTCGGCGTCGACACGCTCGGCGTGGGCTTGTGGTTGGCTGCGGACCTGGCCGAGCAACTGGCCACCGATCGCGCGGCGCTGCGCAGGCTGAGGTCCGAATTGGACGCCCACGGGCTCGCCGCGGTCACCCTCAACGCCTTTCCCTACCGGGGATTCCACGATCCGGTCGTGAAGCACCGGGTGTACCAGCCGCGTTGGACCGAACCGGATCGCTTGCGCTACACCGTGCACTGCGCGGAGGTGCTGGCCGCGCTGCTCCCCGAAGGCAGCTCCGGCAGCATCTCGACCCTCCCGCTGGGGTGGCGGGAGCCCTGGTCGGCCCGCGACGAGGCCGCGGCCCGCCGTCACCTGGACGAGGCTGCGGCGCAGTTGCGCATGCTGGCAGGCCGGACTGGTCGGCGGATCCGGCTCGCCGTCGAACCCGAGCCCGGGTGCCTGCTGGACAGCGTGTCCGACGCGCTGGACTGGTTGCCGGGCTGCGACACCGACCACATCGGACTGTGCTTGGACACCTGCCACCTCGCGGTGTCGTTCGCCGACCCGACAGCGACGGTGCACGCGATCGCGGCCAGCGGCATCGACATCGTCAAGGTCCAGGCGTCGGCCGCGCTGCACGTCGACGACCCGGTCGCGGCCCGGGACGAACTCGCCCGCTACGCCGAACCCCGCTACCTGCACCAGGTGCGGGAGCGCTCCACCGACGGGATCCTCGCCGCCGACGACCTCCCGCAGGCGTTCGACCAGCTTCCCGGGACCGGGCCGTGGCGCGTGCACTTCCACGTACCGGTGCACTGGGCGGCCGACTCCGCGTTGCGCCCGACGACCGACGTGCTGCGGGCTGCCCTCGCCGCACTGCCGGATCGGCGGCCGGACATCGAGGTGGAGACCTACACCTGGAACGTGCTGCCAGAACAGCCCGACGACCTGGCCGACGGCATCGCCGCCGAGCTCTCCTTCACCCAGCGGCTCCTCGACACCTTGGAGGTCCGGTGAAACCGGTCGTACTGCTCGACGTCGTGGGCCTGACCCCGGCGTTGCTCACCCACATGCCCAACCTGCGGTCCATCGCCCAAGACGGTTGGCGGGCCGAGCTGGGCACCGTGCTCCCCGCGGTCACGTGCAGTGTCCAGTCGACCTTCCTGACCGGCACGACCCCCGCCGAGCACGGCATCGTCGGCAACGGCTGGTACTTCCGCGAACTGGGCGAGGTCTTCCTGTGGCGGCAGCACAACGGCCTGGTGGGTGGCGAGAAGGTGTGGGAAGCCGCGCGCCGCAGCCGTCCCGGCTACACCGCCGCGAACGTCTGCTGGTGGTACGCGATGGGCGCGACCACGGACTTCACGATCACGCCGCGCCCGATCTACCACGCCGACGGCCGCAAGTCCCCGGACTGCTACGCCCGCCCGCCGGAACTGCACGACGAACTCACCGCGGAGCTCGGCGCGTTCCCGCTGTTCAACTATTGGGGTCCGACCGCCGGAATCACCTCCACCCGGTGGATCGTCGCCGCGGCGCGCCGGATCCTGCACCGCCACCGGCCCGATCTGCTGCTGTGCTACATCCCGCACCTGGACTACGACTTGCAGCGGTACGGCCCGCACGGCCCGCAAGCCCGCGCGGCTGCCGTCGAGGTCGATCGAGCACTGGCCGGACTGCTCGCCGATGCGCGCGGCGCCGGGGCGACCGTCGTGGTGCTCAGCGAGTACGGCATCACCCCGGTGCGCCGACAGGTGCACCTCAACCGAGCCCTGCGCCAGGAAGGCATGCTGGAGGTCTACACCCAGGCTGGCATGGAATACCTGGACCCCTGGACCTCGCGCGCGTTCGCCGTCGCCGACCACCAG
The DNA here is from genome assembly GCF_052246905.1 of Saccharopolyspora antiqui. Classification (NCBI taxonomy): domain Bacteria; kingdom Bacillati; phylum Actinomycetota; class Actinomycetes; order Pseudonocardiales; family Pseudonocardiaceae; genus Saccharopolyspora; species Saccharopolyspora antiqui. The sequence goes on along the minus strand of NZ_JBQQBO010000001.1, from coordinate 621,494 downwards.
GTCGCGCACCTCTACGTCCGCGACGATGCCGACCTGGAACGCGTCCGCGACCTGGTCACCGCGCAGCCGGGTGTCGATGAGGTGCTCGACCGCGCGGGACAGGCCAGCTTCGGGCTGGACCACCCGCGAGCCGGTGACCTCGTCGCCGTCGCCGAGCCGGACTCCTGGTTCACCTACTACTACTGGCTCGACGACCAGCGAGCACCCGATTTCGGCAGAGGAGTGGAGATCCACCGCAAACCCGGATACGACCCCGCCGAGCTGTTCCTCGACCCCGACGACCGCTGGGTGCGGGCGAAGGCCGCGATGAACCTGCTCAAGAAGAAGACCGGTCTGCGCTACGCGATGAACGTCGTGCCGCTCGACGGCCGTTTCGTCCGAGGTTCGCACGGACGCCTTCCGGACGACCCGGACGACGGCCCGGTCCTGCTGTGCTCCGATCCCCGCGTCCCGACCGATGTGGAACGCACCGGCCGATTGGCGGCAACCGATGTGCACGACCTGGTGCTGCAGCTGTCGGGGATCAACTGAGAAGGCAAGTTCTACAACCGAGCTACCCGAGAGGACGAGCTATGCCACTGCCCCGTCGAACCCTGTTGCAGACCGCCGCCCTGCTCGCCGCTGCCGGTGTGTCCGGCGTCGGCGCCACGCGCCCGGGCCGCATCCCACCGAAGGCCATCAGCATCCAGCTCTACACCCTGCGTTCGCTGCTGGACGCGGACGTCCCGGGAACACTGCGCCAGCTGGCCGACATCGGCTACCGCGTGGTCGAGACCGCTGGCACGCACGGTCGCAGTCCGGCCGAGTTCCGGGCGATCCTCGACGACTGCGGCTTGCGGGCGAGTTCCGGTCATGCCGGACTGGAAGGCGACATCGACGCGCTGATCGACGACGCGCGCACCCTCGGCCACCGCTTCCTCGTCGTCCCCTTCGCCGAATTCGGCACCGCCGACGGCTGGCGCGACTTCGCCGACCAGCTCAACGACGCGGGACGCAAATGCCGCGCGGCGGGGTTGCGGCTCGGTTACCACAACCACGACCACGAGTTCACCCCGGTCGACGGCGAACGCCCGTACGACATCCTGCTGCGGCGCACCGATCCCGAATTAGTCCACTTCGAACTGGACATCTACTGGGCGGTGCACGCGGGGCAGGACGCGCTGGCGCTGATCGACGAAAACCGCGACCGCATCCGCCAGTTGCACGTCAAGGACCGCGCCGAGGACGGCGGCATGACCGATCCGGGAACCGGGACCATCGATTTCCCGGCGATCTTCGACCACGCACGGGTCGGCGAGTACATCGTCGAACACGACAACCCAACCGACCCGCTGCGGACCGCCAGGGTCGGCTACGACTACCTGCGCACAGTTGACTGGTGAACCGCGACGTTCAGGACGATCGTCATGAGTGGGGCGTCCGCGTGTCGTCCCGTCTGCCTAATCGAATACCCGTCGACAAACCTCACCAAGGCAGCGAGTGCGCTAGGAGCTGCGAAACAGCAAACAATGTGAAAAGTCGGCCATCGCCCGTACGGTGCGACCTTCTCCATGTGTCGTTGGCAAGCGTCTTCCTGGAGCATCGACACTGGTCGCTCCGGTGCTCAGACGACGTTGCGGCCGTTGCGGGTCTTTGGCAGGACTCTGGCTACCAGCTCGGCGAATCCTGTTGTGGCAGCGGTGAAAGCGCTCGTAGCTTCTGACCTCTCGCAGACAGTCACCATGTCACGAGTAGTAGCCGAGACGTGACACGCGGCGCAAGAGCGCAACAGGTCTCTGCGAAGAGCTACATCGAAAACGGCTGGGAAGGTGAAGCGTTCATCGCCTTCAACTCGGCGGCGGACAAGGCAAAGAACACCTTGGACGACGTCTCCCAACCGTTGGCCGAGCTCACCAAGGCGCTGACGGGCATGGCGGACAAGTTCGAGCAGTCCGTCGGCGATGTGATGACCACGATTGCCGGGGTAGGAGGGATTCTTACTTCGATTGGTGGAATCTTGACCGCGTTGCTCGTCGCTCCGGAGCCGGTTGTGACTAAGGTGATCGGCATTATCGTCGCCATCGTCGGTGCGCTGGTGGCCTTGGTGGCTTACGCCGGAGCGCAGATCAAAGCGGTCGAGGATCGCCAGAAGGCTGCTGAGGCAGTCGTCAACGAGTGCACGGTCGTCATGCGGACGATCAAGAACTGACGGTGCTGGCTTAAATCGAGGGCCATGGCTATGGATATCGAAGACCGGCTCGCCCAGGCGATGCGGCAGCTGGAGAGCAACATCGAAAAGGCTCGTCGCAATCCGGAAGCCGTGCTGCAGGGGAGCTTTTCCGGGACGTCGCGGAACATCACGGTGTGGGTGGATGCGCTCGGGAGGACGGAACGCTGCCGGATCACACCCGGCAGTGTTCTGGAAGGCGACGAGGCGCGGTTGATCCAGGCGTTCCAGGAGGCGACCAGGAAGGCGCGTCGGAAGGCCGAGAACCTGGAGTTCGAGGACGAGGCGGAAGACCATCGCGAACCCGGCGCTGCCCGGCGCGGCTTTCCGGACGAGGACGAGGGGCCCCTGGCGTGGCTCCGATGAGCAAGCTGAGGGCATACGCAGTCGGTGGGCGCGGCATCCGGTTCGGCGTGCTGTTCGCCGGGATGGTCGTGTTCCTCACGTCGTGCTCGCAGCCTGCGAAGGGATACCGCGAAGATCCGGGTGCCTGCTCGCTGCTGCCGGAGCACAGCATCGTCGGGCAGCTCGGTCCGGAGGCCGTCCAGTTCCCGAATACCGCCAAGACAGGAGACACGGACACGACCCGGTCCAGCACCTGCGAATGGGAGTCCTTCCACCCGCCCCGATGGGGAAGTCCTCCGGCGAACGCGGTGATCGGCGTGACTGTCCGCGTGTCGGTGAGCGAGGACGGCGACCCGGACATCCGTGCCGCGGAGGACGGGTATCGGATGAAGGGGCGCGTCGGCCAGGTTCCGGACAAGCCGCCGGATGTGATCTGTGATGAGTCCCGGCACGGCTTCCGATCGGGCAGACCGGAGCCGACATCCGGTAGCCAGGTGGCCACCGTCGATTTCCGCTGTGCGAACGCCCACGTCACGGTCGAATACCGCGGATGGGGAAGTCGCGGCTTCGGCAACGACTACCTTCCACAAGCCGAGCACGAGGCGACTACTCGTGACCTTGCGCGGCAGGTTGCAGCCAAGCTCGGCGAGCCGAGGTAACCGCGAGGCGCGCATCCCGCGCTTCGCTTCGGCAGCAGCTGAGTAGAAAAGGTTCAAGTCCCTGAATCCTGTCCCGTAATGATCTTGAGAGCCTTCGGAATTTTTACATTGTTTTGTGCACCTAAAGTGCACTAGAACCCGACATCCTGCGAGCTCCGGCCGTCGCCAACTCCGACCGGCTGGAACAGACGCGAACACCAAACCTTCTGATCTCGTATCCATGGTCGCCGACACTTGGTGTTGTTTGCCCACCTGCCGTCACCTGCATAAAAGCAGGAACTGAAAGACGCGTTGCTTGTCGTTGGCGCACGTCTTTAGTGATCGATTACTGGCAGTTTCTTGGCACTTCGGCCATATCTACGCGGGGTCTCTGCTCACTACGATCATGCGGTGTGTTCGATGCCATCGAGGAAACACCGTTCCCATTACAGACCCTGATCGCAGCTGGCGTCGTCGAGGACTTCGCGGAGTTTGCGCGCGAAGGCCTCGGGTTGCCCGGCGTAGCCGAACTCGCCGCCGAGGAAGCCGCCGTGGTGGCTCGGGAACACCGCCGCCTGCTGGCCGAGCAGCTCGGCCGTCGCCACCGCGGTGCGTCCGGTGAGGACGTCCCGGGATTCCTCGCCGACAGCGATCACGATCCGCGTGCGCGCCGCGGCGAGCGCGTCGACGTCGGGTCGGTAGCTGGTGACCGCCGAAGACCGGTCGGAGAGCAGCGGGTCGTCGCGGGAGCCGTCGTCCTCGGTGGGCATTCCGAACGCGGCGGGGTCCGGCGCGGGCTGCGCGAAGTAGTCGTCGGTGAACTCGCCCTGCCACGAGGTCATCGTGATGAAGGCTGCCATACCCGCACCCCAGCCCCTGTTCTCGTAGGCGTCGCGGATACCGGTCTGGGCGCGCTCGACGGCCCGGGCGTCGGGGAGCAGTGGGATGAGCGGCGGTTCGTGCGCCACCAGGGTGGTCACGTCGTCGGGGTATGCCGCCACGATGGCGAGTGCGGTCACCGCACCGCCGCTGCTGGCGAACATCTCGACCGGGCCCGCACCGAGCGCCTCGATGACGGCGTGCACGTCGGTGGCCTGGATCCTGGGGTCGTGGTCGATCCGGCCTTCTTTGCGGGTGCTGCGGCCGAGGCCGCGCGGGTCGTAGGTGACCACGGTGCGGTCGGGGAAGTGCGAGGCCAACTCGCGGAATCCGGTGGCGTCCATCGGCTGGCCGATCATGACCAGCGGTGGGCGCCCGTCAGCGGTGGGCAACGGGCCGTGGACGTCGTAGACGAGGTCGACCTCGGGAGTTTCAAGCATCTGTGCAGCCATGACCGTATCGACCCCATCCGCGTCGTGAACTCATCGAACCCTACGTCCGCGCCCCGACATCCGACGGCCGAGCAGGTCTTGCTCGTCGAGCGCGCGGACATCGTCGAGGGCCGTGGTCATGCGAATCGCCTTCCCGGCGCGCCTTCTCAGTCGAGCCAGATGACGATTCCGGTCAGGCCGTTCAGCACGCTGGCGACGCCAGCGCGGACGGCGGCTGCGGTGCGCTCGGGGGTGAACGAGTCGGGGTCGTACGTCGAGGACATGCCGAGACCCTCACCGCGGTAGGAAGCGCCCGCCCAGTCTGCCGCGGTGACGTTCGCGGTGGGTTCGGCCAATTCGGCGCCGACGACGAGGAACTGCTGATCGAGGTGGTTGGGCGTCACCATGGCCAGCGGATCGATGAGGTCGTTGCCCGCGCTGATGATGAGGTCGGGCGCCAGGTCGAGGGCCTGGGTGATGCTCGGGATGAACTTCTCGGACCCGGCGGCGGTGATGGTCTTGAGGCTGACGTGCTCCGCCTCGGCCCACTCCGTCACGGCGGTCACGAGGGTCTTGGTCTGGGGGTCGTCTCCTGCGGTTAGCAGCACCACGCGGTAGCCCGGCGACGGATGGACCCCGGTCCAGGAGCCGGGGCTCGGCGTGATCGTCGCCTCCGGGGTGGGCGGTGCGGCGGGGTCGACGAATCCGGGGCCGAGGGCGCCGACCGGGGTGGGCTTGGCGTGCGGTCGGGACCAGTCGTCGGGGGAGCCGCATCCGCTGACGAGCACGGCGACCGCGGCTGCCGCGGCCAGCGTCCCGGCGACTCGAAGTCGCGAGCGCAAGGAGATCGTCCTCCGAGGGGTGGTGAGAAGGTCGCCTCCTTCCTACCCCGATTGCCAGCCGATTGCGATGCGCTGCGTGTCTCCGTCGAGATCCGGTCGCCGCTTGTTCGTTCTTGGACCGCCATTCGTTCACCTACTTGGAGCAGTCTGCGGTCGGACAACAGGAAGAGGAGTTCATGCCGCGCCTTCTCCGACGTCGTGCTCACGTCGTCGTCGCGACCGCTGTCGCGGCCGCGGCCGTCGTGCTGAACGCCGTGCCCGCTCTCGCGCACGGCTTCACCTCGACCGCCTACGTCGATGTCACCTCCGCCGAGACCGGGCACGTCCGCGTCGAACTCGGGCTGGAGTACGACCTGCTCGTCGTCTCGGCCGCCGACTACGAGCGGGATGATCCGCTCTTCCGGGAGGGCAACGCGGCGTTCGAGGCTCGGGACTCGGCCGCGCAGGCCGCCGCGCTCGACGCGCACGCCGACTCGGTCGTCAAGTACGTGACCGAGCGCTTCGGCGTCGCAGTTCCGGGGGCGGCGTGCACCCCGGCGCAGGACGGCGACTTCGCGATCGAGCAACGCGACGGCGTCCCGTACGCGCAGTTGATCCTCGATTACCGGTGCCCGGAATCCGCTGATGCGCACGAGGTGCGCAGCGGGCTGTTCCCGGACTCCGAGGGCTACGTGCGCGACACCAAGACGATCGTCACCTACGACCTCGACCTGAAATCCGGCAGCGCCGCCCTCGACGCGCAGCAGCCATCGTTTTCCACGCAGCAATCCCTGCCCGAGCGGTTCTGGGAATTCTTCCGGCTCGGAGCGGAGCACCTGCTCACCGGGCTCGACCACATCCTGTTCCTGTTGGCGCTGATCGCGGGATCACGCCGGCTGCGCGAGATCGTGCTGGCGGCGACGACGTTCACGCTCGCCCACTCGGTGACCTTCATCATCGCCGCTCTCGGTTTCGTGCGGGTGCCCGCTTCGTTCGTCGAACCGGTCATCGCCCTGTCGATCGCGGTCGTCGCGGGCTGGCCGCTGTGGCGGCTCTGGCGGGGTACCAACGATCTCGGGACGGCGGGTCACCTCAGCTTGGACCGGGTGGGCTGGACCCGGCTGGCGGTGACCTTCTGCTTCGGTCTCGTGCACGGACTCGGTTTCGCCGGGGCATTGGGGATCGAGGCGGCCTGGTCGTGGTCGCTGCTGTGGTCGCTGCTGGTCTTCAACGTGGGTATCGAGGTCGTGCAGCTGGCGATCATCGCGGCCGTCTTCCCGCTGCTCGCACTGCTGCGCCGCCGCGCACCGGTCGCGGCGCGGTGGACCACCGGGGTGATCGCAGCGGGTGTTTGCGCGATGGGCCTGGCGTGGTTCGTGCAGCGCGTTCTCGGAGTCTGACACTTCCGGTCTTCCGGCTCGCGCAACCCGCCCGACCGTCCAAATTCACCTGGACCACATCGACGCCGTTAACGCTGGCAACGCTTTTCAACATCACTCCGATTCGGAACGAGCGGAAACTCGATGAAGTTCATCAATTCGACACAGGTCTCCGGGCCTGTTCGACGACGCGTCGCTCGGGGCGCCGTCGCGGCAGTCATGGGTGTCACCGTGGCGTTCGGCAGCGGCCTGGTGACCGCGGCCCACGCCGACGATGCCGCGACGCCGACCGGCATCGTCCTGGGCGTCGGCGCCACCGAGGCCCAGCGCGTCGTCAGCTGGTACTCCTCGGTCGGCACCCCGCAGGTCGTGCAGATCGCTCCGACGGCCAAGCTCGTCGACGGCCAGTTCCCCGCGGACGCGGTCACCTTCCCGGCCACCATCGCCGCCAACAGCGTCAACGGCGGCTTCAACGGTCACGCGGCGATCGACGGCCTGCAGCAGAAAACCTCGTACTCCTACCGCGTCGGCACCGCGGACAGCTGGTCCCCGGCGTACTCCTTCAAGACGCAGGACTTCAAGGGCAACTTTGACTTCCTGTTCTTCGGCGACCCGCAGATCGGCTCGTCCGGTGACGTGGCGAAGGACGGCGCTGGCTGGGCGGACACGCTGAACGTCGCCCTCTCGGCGAACCCGAACGCGGAGCTGCTGGTCTCGGGTGGCGACCAGGTCGAGTCCGCCAACACCGAGACGCAGTGGAACGCGTTCCTCGCCCCCGACAAGCTGCGCCAGTACCCGTGGGCCGCCACCATCGGCAACCACGACGTCGGCGGCAAGGCCTACGAGCAGCACTTCTGGACCCCGAACACCGACCGTTCGGCGCCGTTCTACAACGGCAGCCCCGACACCCGGTCCGGCGGCGACTACTGGTACATCTACAAGGGCGTCCTGTTCATCGACCTCAACAGCAACGCCTACGCCAACGGCGCTGACGCGGCGCACATCGGCTACGTCACCGACGTCATCAACGCGCACGGCGCCGAAGCCGAGCACACGGTGCTCGTCTACCACCACTCGATCTACTCGCCAGCCTCGCACGCGAACGACGGCGACAACCAGCTGCGCCGCCAGGACTTCCCGACCGCGTTCTCGAAGCTCGGCGTCGACCTGGTCCTGCAGGGGCACGACCACAGCTACTCCCGTAGTTACGTGATCAAGAACGGTCAGAAGGCGAACCCGGACGAGCAGCCCGGTGCCACCCAGGTGCAGCAGGGCCCAGGCGGCGTCATCTACGTGACGGCGAACTCCGCGTCGGGTTCGAAGTACTACGACCTCACCGCTCCGGACCCGACCAAGGACCCGAACTACGGCCCCGACCCGCTGAACCCCAACAGCCACTGGGCCAACTCGGTCGAGAACCAGGAGCACGTCCGCACCTACGTGAAGGTCCAGGTGCTCGGCGACAAGCTCGTCGTCGAGAACCTCCGCAGCGGCACCTGCGATGCCCCCAACGCCGCGGTGGAGCTGGGCCAGGAGTCGTGGTGCGGCCCGAACAGCGGCGCCAGCGCTGCTCAGCCCGTCGGTTCCGCCGTCGACAAGGTTGTGATCCACCGCAACAACGGCAACCACGGCAACCAGGCCGGTGCGCAGGCGCCCGCCCCTGCTGAATCCGCCTGGCTTCAGTAGAACGACCGAGGAGCGGCGCCGGGACTCCCGCGCTCACCGCGCTGAGCTGATCCGGCCGCTCCACCCGGTGGGGTGGGCACCGTCGAGTGCCCACCCCACCGCGCGTTTTCCATCCCGCCGCTCCCGAACTGCCCGAGGATCACCAGATGCACCCGTTCAGACCGCGTCCGACCACATCAGCCGGAACCCTCGTCCACGCCGCCGCCGTTGTGCTGCTGGCTGCGATCAGCCTCGTCGGATTGGGGGCGGGACCCGCTTCGGCGGCGGACGGCGACGTCCCATGGACGGTCCGGACGGGCTCCAACGACTTCGGGGCCGACCGGCAGAACTACAGCTACACCCTCAACCCGGGCGGGCAGCTCGCTGACGGTCTGGTGGTCGTCAACCACGGCACCACGCCGCTGGACCTGGCCGTGTACGCCGCCGACGCGTTCACCACCGACGCGGGCCAGCTCGACCTCGTCCCGAAGGACGCGACGTCAACCGGTGTGGGCGCCTGGGTCCACCCGGGCCGAGACCACCTGACGATCCAGCCCGGCGAGACCGTCGAGGTGCCGTTCACCGTCGCGCTTCCGGACAACGCCACGCCCGGCGACCACATGGGCGGCATCGTCACTTCGCTGACGCAGGCCGGTGCTGGGGATCGGGGCAACGTGGAGCAACGTCGCGGCATCCGGATCCGGCTGCGCGTAGGTGGGGAACTCAACCCGGGCCTGTCGGTCGAGGACCTGCGCGTGCACTACCCGGGCACGCCCAACCCGGTCGGGGACGGCGACGCCACCGTCACTTACACGATCCGCAACACCGGCAACGCCATCGTCAAGGCTCGGCAAGCAGCGTCCGTTTCCGGCCCCTTCGGGCTCTGGGGCGTCTCTTCGGAGCAGGTCGACGACTCGCCCGAGCTGCTGCCGGGCGACACCTGGAAGGTCTCCGCGCCGGTCCACGGCGTGGCTCCCACTCTGCTGCTCACCGGGACGGTCAGCCTCGTCCCGCTGCTCACCGACGCGTCGGGCTCGACCGCCCCCCTCGCCGCCGTCGAGACCACGGCGCACGCCTGGGCCATCACCTGGGTGCTGCTGCTCGTCGTCGCCCTGTGCGGGCTCGTCGTCGTGATCGTCGTTTCCCGACGCCGCCGCAGGAAGGCCAAGCTGCGCAAGAACAATCGCGCCGAGGACACCGGCGCGCCGGAGGTTCGCGCCCGCGAGACCTCCGACCAGTAGCCGACTCGCACTGACGTCGTGGGGCCAACGCCGCACCAGCGGTCAGGTCGCGGCGGTGATGCGGAGGACGTTCCAGGACAGCGGCGGGAGCGCTGCGGTGAGGACGCCGCGGTCGATGCTCGCGCCGGTGAGCCGCGTTGGCCGGACCCGGTCGGGCTGCCGCGCGGTGTTGCGGGCATGGCGGTCGGTGTCGGTGAGCACGCGGTGCTCCAGCACGCGCGAGGCACCCGCCGCGCGCAGGTCGGCGACGAGGTCGAGCGGTCGGTTGGTGCTGCGGTTGACGGCGAACAGCGTGATCGTGTCGTCGTCCTCCTGCACCGCGGCGGAGTGCAGCAGGTCGACCTCGCCGTAATCCGCGGTCTCGTGGCGGGTGGAGCGCGGTTCGGTTCGCAGCACCCGGCCCCGTCCGTGCCGTGCCGCGTCCGCGAAGGGGTAGAAGGTGGTTTGCCGCCACGCCGCGCCGCCGGGCTCGGTCATGATCGGAGCGATCACGTTGACCAGCTGCGCGAGGCAGGCGACGGCGACCCGGTCGCAGTGCCGCAGCAGGGTCACCAGGAGGCTTCCCACCACGACCGCGTCGGTGACCGTGTAGCTGTCCTCCAGCAGGCGCGGGGCGATCTCCCACGCCGGCTCGGTCGCGGGATCCCGCCGCCTGCGGTACCAGACGTTCCACTCGTCGAAGGACAGCTGGAGGCGCTTCTTGCTGCGCAGCTTCGCGCGGACGTGATCGCAGGTGGCGACCACGGAGTCGATGGAGTGCGCCATGTCCTCGGCCGACGCTAGGAAGCTGTCCACATCGCCGTCGACCTCTTCGTAGTAAGCGTGCAACGAGACGTAGTCCACGTGTTCGTACGCATGCTGGAGCACGGTGCCTTCCCACGCGGCGAACGTCGGCATCGACGAGTTCGAGCTGCCGCAGGCGACCAACCGGACGTTCGGGTCCGTCATCCGCATGATGCGTGCTGCCTCGGCGGCGACCCGGCCGTATTCCTCGGCGGTCTTGTGGCCCAGCTGCCACGGTCCGTCCAGTTCGTTGCCCAAGCACCACAAGCGGATTCCGTGCGGCTCGGGCACGCCGTGCGAGCGGCGCAGCTCCGACCACGCGGTGCCGCCGGGGTGGTTGCAGTACTCCAGGAGTTCGCGCGCCTCCTGCGGACCGCGGGTGCCCAGGTTCAGCGCCATCATCGGCTCCACACCGGCGACTTCGGTGAACCGCATGAACTCGTTGAGCCCGAACTCGTTGGTCTCGATCGAGCGCCACGCCGGGTCGAGGCGGCGCGGCCGCTCGGCCACCTGTCCAACGCCGTCCTCCCACCGGTAGCCGGACACGAAGTTGCCGCCCGGGTACCGGACGAGCGTCACACCCAGCTCACGCACCAGCTCCAGCACGTCCCGGCGCAGGCCGTCCGCGCCAGCCGTGGGGTGCTCCGGTTCGTGGAGTCCGGTGTAGACGCATCGGCCCAGGTGCTCGACGAAGGAGCCGAACAGGCGCGGATCGACCTCGCCCACCGCGAAGGCGGGGTCGACGGTCAGCTCGGCTTCGGCTCGGTCCGCATGGGCGTTCATGGCATCCTCCCGGTTGAGACGGGTCTTCAGCGCCCAGACCATGGTGGGCGATAAGTCGAACAGCACGAAGCCGGGCAGCGGAAGATCACCACGGCCATGATGCTCTGGAGACGCGGCCGCCGCGCGGGCACATCGATCCTTTGTGGACGATCACTCGCCGACGTACCAGGTCGCGGTGTCGGTGTGCGTTGCCCCGTCGCGGGTTCCGGTGACCACGACGTCGTTCGCCCCGGTCGACAGCCGCACGTCAGGCCAGGTGTAGATGTGGTCCGACGACGTCCTCGCGCCCATCGAGACGCCGTTGACCGTCAGGGTCACCGAATCAACCGTCCCGTAGACCTTGACGGTCGTCGTGGCATCGCTGCGGTTGGTCCACCGCTTGCTGGTCAGGTGGACGAAGGGGGTGGTCGTCCAGTTCGCCTTGTACCAGAAGAACGAATCCTTCTTCGTGGCCCGGTCGAAGGTGACCAGACCCTTGTCGTTGCGCCCCGGGGTGTCGCCTTCCGCGCGGCCGTCGGAAGCGAAGTCGAACATGTTCCACACGAACGTCCCCCACAGGAAGGGGCGGCTCGCGATCTCCTTCCAGGACTGCTCGTGGACGAGGCTCTGGTACTCCTCGGGATGCCATTCGCCGTCGGTCACCGGGGGCTCGGGATCCTCCTCGTGGTGCAGCACGCTCGCCCCGGCGCCGTACTCGCTGATGCTCATCCTTCGGCCGGGATCCTTGGCGTGCAGCTGATCGGCCCACGCGCCGGGCCCGAGCTCCGAGGTGTCGTACCAGCCGTAGTACTTGTTGTAGCCGATGACGTCGGTGTGGTTGGCCAGCTCGTCGGTGTCGCCCTGGTTGGTCGCGTAGGTGGACAGGCGGTCGGGATCCTCGCTGCGCACCAGCCCCGCCAAGCCGTCCAGGACCTCGTTCGTCGCCGCGTCGTTGGTCCGCTGCTCGTTTCCGATGCCCCAGAACAGGATCGATGGGTGGTTGTAGTTCTGCCGCACCATTTCCACGAGCTGCTGCTGGATGTTCGCGCGAAACGCGTCGCCGTCGGTGATCTCGTCGACCAACGGCACCTCGGTCCACACGAGGTAACCGCGTTGGTCGGCGAGTTCGTACACCTGCGGCGCCTGCTGGTAGTGCGCGGTTCGCAGCGCGTTGACGCCCATCTCGTCCATCAGGTCGAAGTCCTGGACCCGGTCGGACGCGGAAACCGCCCATCCTTTGTCCAGGCGGTCCTGATGTGCGTTGACGCCGTGCAGCGGGACGTGCCGACCGTTTAGGAACAATCCCAAGTTGGCGTCGATGCGGTACGAACGCAGGCCCAGCGGGTTGGTGACGGCTTCGGTGACGGATCCGCTGTCGGCGTCGATCACCTCGACGATGGCGCGGTACAGGTACGGATCGGATTTTCCCTGCCACAGGTGGGGATTCGGGATCTGATGGTAAGTCGCCGCCGCCGTCCTGGCCGTCTTCGGCGTTCCAGGTGTGCGGCACGGTGACCGTCGACCACTGCCGGTCGTCGAAGGTCGGCGCATGCGCGTTCGGAACATCGGTGCGGGTGAATCGCCAGTCCGCGTTGAGATCGACGTGCTCGCGCCCGCCGGGTGCCGCGTCGGCAGGTGGCGTCGTCGGCGAGAGTGCGGTGAGCACCAAGAGCATCGACAGGACAGCGAGGAGAACATGCCAGCGGGAGAACGGAAAGCGGAGCACAACAGCACCTCGCGTATTCAGATGTGTGAACAACCTCTCACGCGCTGAACGGCTTAGGATGTTAACGCAGCGTCGCGGAGCGGTCAACGCCAGGTAACCGTGCCAATGCGGGTCAGCTGATGGCCAGGGCATCGACCCGGCCGGACCTTCGTCCGATGTAGACGGTTGCCGGGCCGGTGTGGTCCACGATGATCGCGGTGACCGGGTCGTCGTCGCGGGCCCCGCCGACCGGGCGGAGTTCGTGGCCCGGTTTGGTGGCGGGGCCGATTCGCCACACCAGCACGTTGCCGTCCTGGTCGCCGCTGATGAGCGTCTGCCGGTGGCCCGGTACCCAGGCGAACGCGGTGACCGCGGACTGGTGGCCGGTCAGCACGACACCGGGACGGCCGGTCGGTCCGGCACCGGAGAAGTCCCAGCAGGTGAGGACTTCCGCGGATTCGCAGGCCAGCCACCGGCCGCCGTCTTCGAAGGCCAGCTGGGAAACCGTGGCGGGGAAGCCCGACATCCGGAAGTCCGAGCCGTCGGCGACCTTCCAGCCGTGCAGCGTCGCGTCCTGGCTGCCGCCGACGACCCAGCGCCCGTTCGGCGCGGCGGTCAGCCCGGAGATCGCCCCCGGCGCGTCCAGGGTGTTGGTGATCCGGCCGGTTTCCGGCTCGAAGATCGTCACGCCCCGGTAGGTCGACGCCGCGACGCGACGGCGACCCCGGGGCCACAGCACGTTGGTCACGGTGCTGGTCAGCGGCGCGGAGCTCCAGCGCGTCGTGCCGGAGCGATCCAGCACCCGAACTCGTCGGCCGTCGGCGACGGCGAGGTACTGCGAGCGCCTGTCCCATGCCGCCGATGCCGACCACCCGGCGCCCTCGCTGTGCAGCACCGCGCCGTCGGTGGCGCCCCACAGCCGCAGGCTGCCCATGCCCAGCGCGGCGATCCGCGTCGCGTCCGGGCTGGCGGCGATGGCGAGCAGGGCGTCGTCGAGGTCCCGCTCGTATCGCAGCGTTCCGTCGGGGTCGAAGACCCGGAGCACGCCTTCGGAACCACCGGCCACCAGGGAATCCGGCGTGCTGGGGCCGCCCGGCAGCACGTCGAGAGCGACCACGGGCTCACCGACTTCGACCTGCCAGCGGGGCCGCAGCGACGAATTGTTCGCGAGCGCGGTCATGCGGACGCTCCCGAGGTATCCGGTTCCAGGCATGCTCGGAACTCCTGTTCCAGCTGTTCGCGGTCGAGGTTGCGGCCGATGAACACCATCCGGTTCCGCCGCGGTTCTCCGTCCCGCCAGGGCGCGCCGAGATCGCCGTCGTGCAGCATGTGCACGCCTTGGAAGACGTAGCGCTGCTCGGAGTCGACCAGGTTCAGGATTCCCTTGCTGCGGAACAGATCCGCGCCGCGCTCGCCGAGCAGCGCGCCCAGCCACTCGTTGAGCTTCTCGACGTTGACCGCCCCGTCGGCCTCGATGCCCACGCTGGTCACCGAGAGATCGTGCTGGTGATCGCTGTCGATGAGGAACTCCGGCTCGTCCGCGAGGATCCGGTCCAGGTCGAAGGCGTGCACCCCCAGCACGTCGCTGAGATCGACGTCGGCGTGCTGGGCGGGCAGGATCCGCACTCCGGCGTTGATGCCGTGGATCCGGCGCCGGACCTCCTCGGTCTCGGCCGCGCCGACGAGGTCGGTCTTGTTCAGCACCACCCGGTCGGCGAAGGCGAGCTGCTCGACGGCCTCGTTCTCGGTGCCTTCGGGCTTCTCATCGTCGAGGTGGGCGATGATGTGCTTGGCGTCGACCACCGTCACGATCGCGTCCAGGCGCAGCCGGGTGCGCAGCGTGTCGTCGACGAAGAAGGTCTGCGCGACCGGGGCCGGGTCGGCGAGGCCGGTGGTCTCGACGAGGATCGCGTCGAAGCGGTCCTTGCGTTTGAGCAGCGCGCCCAGGATGCGGATCAGGTCGCCGCGCACGGTGCAGCAGATGCAGCCGTTGTTCATCTCGAAGACCTCTTCTTCGGCGTCGAGCACCAGGCCGTCGTCGATACCGACTTCGCCGAACTCGTTCTCGATCACGGCGATGCGCATGCCGTGGTGCTCGGTGAGGATCCGGTTGAGCAGCGTGGTCTTGCCGGATCCGAGGAATCCGGTGAGCACGGTGACTGGTACTCGGGCGTCGGTAATGCTCATCGTGGTGAGTTCTCCCCTTCGGGTTGGGTGGTCAGGATTTCGCGGACGGCCTGTTCGTCCACTTCGGACATCGGGGCGTGAATCGTCCAGCGGCGCCCCGAACCATCGCCCAGGACCGCGATCTTGGTCTCGATGGGCGGGCATCCGGGCTCGGCGCAGGCCAGTTGCTGGACGGTCACCGCCGCCTGCGGGGCGAGGTCGAGGGTGACGCGCACCAGGTCGGCGATTTCCGCGGCTTGGTCCGCGCGCGCCGGGTCGGGTCGGCTCGAACGTCCCAGGAGTCGGTTCAACGCTTCGCTCATCGCACCTCGCACCCGTCGGCAACCACAGCCTAGATGATAACGACAACCATTTTCATATAGGCTTCGGGGTGCAAACCGTTCACTGGGGGATCAAGATCCGAGGAGCAACTTCATGTGGATCCGGGAACGTCGCAGGTCCGCGGCCGTCGTGACCGCTGGTGCGGTTCTGGCGCTGGCCGGATGCGGTGGCACCCAACCCGCGCCTGGCGCCGACGATGGCAGGCTCGTCGTCGTTACCTCCACCAACGTCTGGGCGAGCGTCGTGCGGGAAGTCGGCGGGGGCGCCGTCGACGTCCAGCCGCTGATCAGCAACCCGGTCGTCAACCCGCACGCCTACGAGAGCAGTCCGGAAGACGCGGCGAAGGTCGCGGAGGCTGATCTCGTGGTGTTCAACGGCGGCGGGTATGACGAGTTCGTCGAGAAGATCCTGGGTGCGGGCCCGCGCGGCAAGCCGACCGTGGAAGCCGCCGCTTTCGCGCACGAACCGGCGCGACCTGCGGTCGAGCCGAAGTCGGCGGAAGACCGCGGTCACTCCCACGATCACTCGATCAACGAGCACTTCTGGTACGACTTCCGCTCCGTCGACGCCGTGGCCGACCAGGTGGCGGCCGAGCTGAGCAAGCTGGAACCCGCGAAAGCGCCGGAATTCACCGCGAACGCGGCGCGCTTCCGCGCCGGTGTGGGACAACTGGACGACCAGGCCCACCGAATCGCGACCGCGCGCCAGGGCGCCAAAGTGGTCGCCACCGAGCCGGTCGCGTTCTACCTGATCGAGGAATCCGGGCTCAGCGACATCACGCCGGACAGCTTCGTCGACGCGGTGGAGGTCGGCAACGATCCACCTGCCGCGGCCGTCGCCGAAATCCAGGACGCGCTGGATGCGCGGCAAGTCACCGCGCTGCTGTTCAACCCGCAGACGGAATCCGCGGTGACCGTCGGACTTCGCGTGCGCGCCGAACGAGCGCGCATTCCCGTGGTCACGGTGACCGAAACCCTGCCCGCCGGGCAGAGCTACCTGCGGTGGATGAGCTCCCAGGTCGCCGCGCTCGGCAACGCCGAGGGCCTGGCGTGAACGGTGCCGGGGGCAGGGCTGCTGCCCCCGGCTTTCCGCGCCGGGGTGCTACGCGTCGGTCCAGGTGATGGCGTACATGCCGAGATCCGCCGGTTGCAGGGCGAGAAGGCGGAAACCCGCCTGGTCGAGTTCTGCCCGCAGCTGCGGTTCGGAGATCGGGTGCCAGGAGTAGCTGACCTCGCGCTCGTCGACGAGTTCGTCGTCCTGGAAAGTGCGGTAGGTCATGTGCCAGGTGAGCGTGCCGTCTTCGGCGGGCTCGGCCCGCGCCCAGCCCTCGTACCTCCGCCGTCCGATGTGGACGGTGCTGGTCAGGGTGTCGGGTACGGACACGGGGTCGGACGGGGGCTGGAGGTTGAGCACCGCGCGTCCGTTCGGTGCGAGCCGCCGGGCCAGCAGCGACCAGATCTCGGCCCGCTCGGCGGGGGAGAAGTGGCCGATGACGTTCATCGCGACCACCACGCCGATGCGGTCGGGCAGGCGGCTGTCCAGGAATTCTTCCGGCAGGACGGTAACTCTGGAGCGCAGGGCGTCGTGCGCGTTGACCTTGGCCAGCAGTGCCGAGCGGATTCCGGCGGACGGTTCCACCGCGAAGATCTCGGCATCGGGCAGCGCATCCCCGATCACAGCGGTTCCGCGGCCACTACCGGCGCCGATGTCCACAACCGGCCCGGTGCCCGGACCGATGTCCTTGATCGCATCGGTCAGCGCGGGCCCGAGGTGGTTCCAGTGCGGGCCGATCAGGATATCGATGAACTCCGCTGATTCGGCGTATTCGTCGGTCACGAGACTCCTCGCTGTGCTTTCAGTTCGAGTTGGTGTGGCGCGGGATTTCACGCAGCCGCCGGGGGAGCTCGGCGGGGCTGAGCGGGGTGGATTCGAGCCAGCGGGCCAGCGCGGCCAGGTCTTCGGTGCTGCGCACCGGGCCGACCGGGATGACCGCGCCCACCGGTCTGCGGGTGCTGGTGCACGGCTGCACCAGGACGACGTGCCCGGCGGATGGTCCTGCGGTTTTCCTGGTGTGGCACCACAGGCGGCCGAGCGGGCAGCGGGCTCGGATCAGCACGCCGTGGGGGCAGCGGCGGATGACTTCCCGCAGGTTCGACAGGACGGGCAGATCCCCACCGTGCTCGCAGTTGTCGCACAGCACGACCGTGAACCCGGCGACGTCTGCGCCGTTGCGACGTGGCTGCCGATCCATGCCCGCCCCCCTCGTGTCTTCCAGCAAGCTAAAACACAATGATAACCATTGTCGTTTAGTTCGAGAACCCCCGCCGGACCGCCTTCGCGCGACGTCGTGCGGCGGGGCGGCGAGCACCCGGGTCGACAGGCCAGCGCGATGGTCGCGGCTTCGGGGGCGAGTGGGAGGAATGCGTAGACGTAGTTGGCGATTTCGATCGGGTGCGTCGGACCTTTGCGTCGCGTTCTGAATTCTTTTCGCGAGAGTCGTTGTTGTACGGGTCCTTAATATGAATTTCCCGAGTCAGCCCGTTTTCTCACTCGTGTCGGTCAAGGACTCGGTGTGGGTCTGCTGATCTTCGCTGCGTGTGCCATGTTGAGACTTGCCGTGAGTTTCCCCGACGACCTGTCCTCATCGATCGATGATGCGAATTGCCGGAGTTTTCTGCTGCCCTGCTCCGTGTTCGAGCCGCAAGGAGATTAGCGTGGTCCGCTTCCACTTCGATCTGACCCATCTGGCAGACACCAGCGATCTTCGCGTCTCCGTGCAGGGGACCGAATACGAGCTGGAGGCCCACGGCAACACCACTCTCCAGGCTGCCCACGACGATCACCCGCTTTTGTCCATGCTCGATGTTCCGCTGACTCCCGACCAGACCCCGGGTCCCGGACTGTCCCACTTCGCCGAGATCGATGATCACCACTTGGACGGCGACGCGGTGGGGTTCGTCCACGTGGTCCGCCCCGGCCCGGCCGGAGTTCACTTGGACGACGTGATCGCGATGGGAGTTCTCCTCCCGCGAGATCTGCTGCACGAGCACTACGCCCGTGTGCTGGCAGACCCGGGGATCTCGGCACTGCCCGGGGACGATCGCGCCGTGCTGCTCAACGGCAGGCTCAACTGGCTGGGCATCACCGCGTTCCCGAGCGACCCGGCGGCGGTCGTCCGGTGCCTGGTCGAGAGCCAACAGGTGATCACCGCGATGAGCACCGCCGGAGCACTGGTCGCGCACCATCCGGAGATCGCGAGCGTGCGGCCGGGCACGGTGCGGATCGTGCTCGACGATCACATCCAGCCCGGGGCCGAGGTCAACCCCAACCAGTACAACGCGATGAAGCTGCTGGCCAACGAGATCACCAAGGCGGGCGCGAACTGGTCCAAGACCGTCGAGTGCACCAACCCCAAGGGCGAGAAGGTCAAGTCCGAGATCAAGGTGGGCGAGTTCGCCGCGGGACAGCAGCTCTACACCTACAAGTTGGCCGACAACGTCCTCAACGCCGCGGCAGCCGCCAGCCGCGGTGCGCGTCGAACCGCCGCTGACGATCTCCGGCTGCGCAACAAGGTCTGGACCCCGACGCCTGGTACGAGCGCGCTGCGCCGCGAGGCGGGCACGGTCAGCACCGTCGTGGTGGGTGCGGCAAGCACGAGCACGAGTGGGGGATACGGCCTTCTCGCCGAGTCGGGGGATGTTGCGGACGCGGTGGAAGAAGCTGGTGGAACGGCCTACCACTGGACGATCAAGGAACGCACCAACCACCACGGGATCGACCTCGCCAAGCTGAGCATCGACGGTTCCGACAAGTTCCGCATCGATGCCTACAACTCGTACCTGCGGACCCTGTACGCCGGTTACCAGCTCTACGACGCCAACGGCAAGCCGCAGGGGAACCTGACCACGCTCTGCTCGGTGTCGGCCACCGATTCGCTGCTCGGGGTCCCGATTCCGACGAGCCCGACCGAGCTCAAGTTCGACATGAACGGCGCGACCTCGGTCGAGCTGCTGTTCGGCAGTCTCGGCAGCACCGACTGGGAGAAGGAGGTCAGCTGGCGGGGTGCCATCCTGACGGGCTTGTGGCAGTACGGGCTGCCCATCGTGTTCATGGTGGCCGGTGCCGCGTTCAAGAACAGCGGCATTCTCAAGAAGATCCTGAAGGACGAAACCCTGACCAAAGCCGCGATCACGTTCGGCCTTCCGATCGCCGGAGGCGGGGTCCTGGCCGGGTACGCCCTGGGGCTGACCAAGCAGATGTTGCTGGGGCTCGGCAACTTCGTGCTCAGCTTCGCCACCACCAAAGCGGCCGAAAAACTCGGCATCTACCTGGCGGCGAAGCTCGGCAGCGCGGCGTTCACGAAGGCGTTCGGCCCGGCCGGGTGGGCGATGCAGCTCATCACCGCGGGTATCAACGCCGTTGATCTAGCGGTCACGACCGGCGAGGTGCTGTCCTCGCCCGCCTGCGTGCGGGTGCGCATCACCCGGGCCTTGGACGTTTCCCTCACGCTCAAACCGGACCCCAGGCACGGCGAGGCGGGCAATCCGGGAACCGCGGTCTGGCCTTCGGTGGCGCGGCGATACCAGGTGACGTTGCAGTACAAGGACGGCACGAACCACGAGGTCACCGGATCGATGTCGGCGACGACCAACAACACGCCCATCAAGGTGTCCTTCAAGAAGGTGCCCGCCGGGGGCAAGTGCCGGATCATCGCCGGGGTCTACAGCGAGAAGGGCTGGCTGGCAGGTTCATGGCAGAGCGACTGGGTCGACGCGAAACCGAACAAGAACACCGAGCTGGACTTCGGTGAGCAGACGATCACGGAACGTCTCGTGCCGTTGGCCCCCGATACCCAGTACGTGCACAAGCAGCGCCTCGTGGAGCAAAGCGGCAAGCTCGCCTGGCAAACCGGCGACCCGGCCAGCACGACCCGGAAAGGGCTGGACTGCGGTGACTCCGGCACCTTGTGCGACCTCGTGGGGCTCACGATCAACAACACGGGTTTCCAACTCGGCTACGCATGGCGGGCGTCCGGTCAAAACGTTCACCCGGACAACCGAAAGCAACCGGTCAGCAACAAGCAGCTCTACCGGGTGCAGAACATCTCCGCGCTGACGGACCCGGCGTCACGGCTGCAGACCAGTGACCTCGGTTTCACGGCTCAGCCCGCAGTGGCCTACTCGCCGCAGCCGAACCCGGCCAAACCCAAGGAAATCGACCAGACCAACTTCATCCTCGACCCCCGAGATGGCGGCATGCACCTGCGACAGGTCCTGCTGGGAGACGGCAAGAGCGGTATGGGGCTGAGCGGAAACCCCAAGAGCTGGGGGCGTTTTCCGCTCACCAACATCGACGCGCTCGCGATCCACCCGAACCGCATGGTGATCGGCTGTTCGTGGCGGGAGCACAAGCTCGCCCTGCTGGAACTGCCGTCCGCAGCGGTCGACGACAACAAGGCTCCCGAGGCGCTCGTGGTGTCCGGGCAGGGCCTGCGGCAGGGGCTCATGCAGGGGCCGAAGGCGCTTTCGGTCACCCCCGACGGTCGCATCCTGGTTCTGGAGTCCGAGAACCACCGCGTCCAGGCCTTCGACACGAAGGGCAACCCGGTTCCCTCCTTCACCCCCACCGAGCCGCTGTTCAGCCTCAACACGAGCGACGTCAGCTCGGACCTGGACACCGGCAAGGTCCCTGCCGTCCTGGAGTCGAAGCTCATCGACGCGGGCGTGCTGTCCGTCGGCGCTGTTTCCGACACCGACGCCAAGCTGACAACGTCCCTCAACAGCGGCAGCATCTCGCCGGACAACGCCGTTGACATCGCGCTCAGCGTGCTCGGGATCGAGCTGGCCTTCGACAACGACGCCCCCACCGATCCGCAGCAGAACACCAAGCTGACGGTCCTCAAAACCAGCGAATCCTGGCAGATCACCGATCCGCGCGGACGCGCCTGGCACATCAGCAAGAACGACACCGCGCTCACCGTCAACGAGCGATTGGCCCAGGTCGAGGTCCGGACCGAGCAGCCGGGCCGCCAGTGGTTGGTCATCGACCACGACAAGGGGCAGGCGTGGCGGCTCACGCCGTCCACCGCCGAGCCGGGGAAGACGCTGGTGCAGACCTGTTTGTCCTACTTCCCCCTGAAGCAGGGCGCCATCTCGGCGCTGTACCTGGACATGGCGGTCGAAAACCGCGGCTACATCTACGTCCTCGCCCAGCTCAACCAGGGCTTGAACAGCGAGGACTACCTGCTCGACATCTACGGACCAGACGGGAAGTTCGTCTGCCGCACACCGGACAAGAACGTGACCAAGAAGCCGCAGAACATCGTCGCGGGAAAGATCGCGGTCGACGAGTTCCGCAACCTGTTCGCGCTCAACTTCGAGAAGCTGGCCCGGACCGGACAAGGCCCGCAACCGGGGCTGGCGACGTGGGAACCCACCCCGCCGCTGTTCGAACTGCCGCTGTCGGCGCAGCAGCACCTCAACGACAAGAACATCGGTGAGGTCGCGAAAGCGTTCAAGGAGAAGGGGATCAGCCTCAGCAACGATGCCTACGTCATCGTCAAGGACAAAGAGGGCTCCTGGCAGGTAAAGGACAACACGACGATCTACCACGCCTACCGCGCCGGGGACGGAATCCAGGTCTACGCCGTGCCCGCCTGACACCGCTGAATCGAGCTTCCCTTTCTGCTGTTGGAGGATTTGCCATGCAGGCGCTGACGCTCGCGATCGGAAAACCGGGGATCAAGTTCTTCACGGAAAAGGTCACCAAGGACTTGACGTCGAACCTCAAGTCCATCAAACCGGAGGACGCCGAGATTCCCATCCCGGACTTCACCGCGACCGGAATCGGGTTCAGCAACCACTACACGGAGTTCAAGGTGAAGCTCTCGAAGGGGGAGATGAAGGATTTCAACCCCGAGCTCGACGACATCATTCAGGAGGCCGACGGCACCTTCGCCATCAAGCTGTCGGCCAAGAACTTCGGAATCAAGTTTCGGTGGGACGAGTACTACAAGGTCATGAACTGCGGACAAAAGGGTTGCGGCCCGAATATGCCGATGAAGCGCGAAGACGTCAAGTACGAGCCGCGCTACGACAAGCTCACCGCGACCATCAAGACCAAGTTCGAGTACCAATCGGCGAGCAACACCTACGACTTGAAAGTGATTGATACCACGGTCGTCCCGGAAGGTCTGAAGCCGAACATTCCGAAAGAAAGTGCCGTTCAGATGCAGAAGTGGGGACTCATTTCGGGCGGGGTGAACGAGCGAACGGTCAAGGCCGCCACGAAGATCGACTTCAAGAAGCTGCTCACCAACGAGGTCAAAACACTCCTGCAATCGATCCCGGCCAGCGGGAATCTGACCGCGGACATCAAGTACGACTTCGGGCTGGGCGACGACAAGATCACCTTCCCGAACAACAACGGCATCCAGATCGGGGTCCTGGGGAGGGTGACCTACAAGGGGACGGAGTACCCCCAGCCCAAGCCGAACAAGGTCCCGTTGCCCACCGTTGCCGACCCCGAGCACCTGCACGTCTACGTCAGCGACTACGAGGTGGACGCCCTGCACTGGGCCTACTGGAAGTCCGGGCTGCTCAACAAGAGCCTGAAGCCCCAGGACCTGCATCCGAACGAATACGTCCTCAAGTGCAAGACGTACGAAAACGTCATCGGGTTCAAGCCGTACGCGAACGCGGGTTACGTGATGCACGCCGACATCGATCCGCAAGATTGGCCCCGGACGAAGTTCCAGGAAGTGTGGATCTTCACCGGCACCGTCGTGGCCTCGTTGAAGACGTCCTTGCCGACCAACACGCATTCAACGCTCGACGGGTGGGTTGGCGACGCCTACGTGGATGTGGCCGATCTGGAGAAGACCGTTGCCGAAGCCAAGTTGACGCAGTACCTGAGCAAGATCAAGGAGGCTTCCAAAGCTCCCGGAATGGCCGTCAAGAGCGATCTCAAGTTCACCCTGACGGTGCAAACCGGACAGAATCCGCTGCCCAACCTCGTCTTCCAGGTCAAGCGCGACGATGTCTTGCAGGGGCTTCAGCTGGGGGTCACGAACGACCAGAAGGTGCAGACACTGCAGTACAAGTTCACCGCGGCCAAGTTCAAAGCCGACTTCCTGTCCACCACCATCCCCAAGTTCAACGCGAAGGGTTTCGGAGAGACGGTTTGGCCGGTGTCCGGAGAAACCAAGTATCGGGAGATCCTGGAGAAGATGGGCAAGGTGGGTGCGCCCATCCCGATCATGAAGGACTTCAAGTTCCTCTTCAGCAGCGCCAATCTGAGCATTCAGCAGGAGTACGTGGCGATCCGGGCGAACGTCCAGTACAAGCAGTGATCCGCGGCGGTGAGTTCCTGACTTCGATCGGCGGGTGGAAGGAAACCAGCTGTGTCCGTGTCGCAGGCGATGTTCGGTGGAAAGAGCACGTTCCGTTCGACAACGTCGAAATATCTCTCGGTGTTGACGTCGAAGCAGCCGAAGAAGCGGGTCGCGTCCATGAGCGCCAGCGCCGCCGGACCCAACGAGCTCTGCATGCTGCTGACCGGTCCCAACGGCAACTGCTACGTCCAGATCGCCGCGAAGTACTGGGTGATGTTGGATCCCGACACCGGATGGCTGCTGCTGGACGAAAGCGCGGCGAAGGCATCCGCGTTGAAGCTGGGCGGAAACCCGGCGGGCTCGACCTGGCAGGTCTACGACGGGACGAATTGGAAAGACATCTCCTACGGCGGTGACAGGAGCATCCTCAACATAAACGAGGGGACCAGCGGCTCCTTCACCCCGACCGTCGTGACGCCCTCGCTCACGGTGATCCAGAGCAGCAAGACCGCTCGCGGCTACGACCTGCGCGGTGCGCCGCTGACCAATGCGGACTTCACCGGAGTGGACGCGAGCTCGGCGGACTTCACCGACGCGGATCTCACCGGGGCGACGTTCACCAAGGCGACCCTCGCGAAAACGGTCCTGCGCAACGCGATTCTGGCCAAGAGCACGTTCCGCGAAGCGGACCTGGACCAAGCGGACCTCTCCGGCGCCAAGCTCGACGGCGCCTGCTGGGGCGCCCCGAAACAGGCCCGGTCCATCATCCTCACCAAGTGCTCGGCGGTCGGCGCAACGCTCGGGGGCCAACCGACCCCGCTCGACTGCACCGGGGCCAACCTGGCGGGCGCAGACCTGCGCGGGGCGAACCTCAGCGGACTCGTCCTCAACCAAGCCACCCTCGCCGGGGCGTTCCTGGCCGACGCGAACCTGGACAAGACCAAGTTGGACGGCGCCGTGCTGACCGACGTCATCGCGCCCGGAGCAAGTCTGAGAAGCGCCTCGCTGCAAGACATCCGAGGAGAAGGTGCCTGCCTGGCCCACGCCGATCTCACCGACGCCGACCTCAGCCGAGCCCAACTCGGATCGCGGACCTTCCTCTTCCAGATCGCGGAGAGCTTCAAGTCCGACCTCGACACCAAGCCGTACCCGCAAAAGGCGCTGCAGGACGAGTTCAAGAAGCACTCCGCGCAGCTCAAGCCGGAGTCCCCGGTGGCGGTCGTGCGAAGCGGCGCCCGCTGGCGCATCACCGATCCCGCAGGCCCGTACGACCTCGTGTTCCGCAGCGGCGGGATCGACGTGTTCCGATCGACGCAGCGGCAGCGCCCAGCGGTGCTGCGTGGCGCGGTCTGCCGACGCACGAAAGCCACGAAGGCAGTGCTCGTCGGCGCCGACCTGCGCGGTATCGCCTGGTTCGGCGCGCCCGCGACGCTAGCCCACGCCGATCTGGAAGACGCCAGCCTCGCCGGTGGTCTCCTCGCGAGCCTCGACCTCAGCCAGGCGCAGCTGTCCGGCGCAGACCTGTCCGCCACCGTGCTGGTGCAGGCCAAACTGCGCGGCAGCACCCTCGGGCAGGGAGCGAGCCACCGCCCCTGCTCCCTGGAGGGCGCGCTCCTGCTCGGAACGGACTTCACCGAGGCCAAGTTCACCGCGGTCCTGCTGCTCGACGCGGCCGTGGCGCTGGACCTCGGAGTCCCCCTGTTCGAACTCGCACCGAACGACAAGCAGCACCTCACCCAGAGCGGCATCGGCCAGCTCGCACCCAAGTTCGCCGCTGCGGGCCATCCGCTCGGCAACAGCCCGCAGCTCATCTCGCGCCAGGGCTGGAAGCTGAACAACGGTGCCTGCACCGATCCCGGCGCGCCGCGGAGCTACCGCGTCCGCCAGGCCGGTGCCAACCTGAACGTCTACGCGGATGCCGAAACCTCGCCGAGATTCGGCATCCCGGCGAGCAAGAAGCACCTCCTGAACGGGACCAAGGCATCTCCGGCACTGGTCCAGGAGTTCTCCCAGAACGGCTGCAAACTCGTGAAGGACGCGCCGATCACAGCCGAGAGCGGTTACGAGGTAACGCCGGATGCAAGCGCCACGCCGCTCGCCCGCGCGACCTACACGTCGCTGCGGATCCACCCGGAGCCGGACGGGTCGCTACCGGTCTACGGCAGCCCTTTGGTCAAGCTTCGCGACTGGACGAACCAAATCGGTGAGTTCTCCTTCGGCACCACCACGAACCTCGACAAGGCCCTCGACGCGGAGTCCGTCGCTCCCAACGGGTTCCCGATCTCGGCGTCGAAGAACAACGCCTGGTTGACGCTGCGGTTGCTGTTCACGGCTCGCTCAACCGCCCTGCGCTGAACCGCACCTCGAACGGCCACACCGACGCCAGCGCGTCCTGCGATCGCTTGGAAGGTGCTCGCCGCGCCAGCACCACCGACTGCGGCACCGGCCAGTTCCGCGCCAGCGAAGGTGAGCAGAGGCCGTCGCTGCCGGAATCATTGGTCGGCCAATCGGCGGTCTCGAAGACGGTGTGACTTGCGGCGGGCGCTGGGGACGCCCGGTCGTCGGCTCGTGCTTCAGGTGCTAGCCTCGCGCCCGTCGGGGCAGCGGCCGAGCGGTTGCGAGGACGGTCGGCGTCGCTCGCATCGCCACGGCGTTGATGCGCAACAAGATTGGCTTCTACTGATGGCTGATGCAGCCGAGGGTCTTCCTCGCCCGCTGGCCGGAAAAATCGCCATCGTCAGCGGTGGCGGACCAGGCGCGCCGCTTCCTGCGCGCGCGTGCGTTGCGCTGGTCGGCCAGCCGCGGGAGTCGCTGCGGACGGTAACCGGACGATTTCCGAGCGTCATCACGGTAATCCCGGTCGCCCTGCCGGAACCCGATGCTCCGGCGGCCGTGCCGGGTCGTCCGAACCGCGGTGCACGTGCGGCGTGAGGATGTGCCCGCCGGGCTGACGGGCAGGCGACGTTGGTCGCCTGGTTGGATCGCGTTCGCCGCCGTCGGCTGCATCGCCGTGATTGTGTTCGGCGCGGTGGGTTATCAGGCGCTGGTGGAATCCAGGCACCGGTCGCACGCCTCGGAGCACGGGAACCACCCGGTGGACCCGGCCTACTTCACTGACATCACTGATTTCCCGGTGGCACCACCAGCACCCGCGGCGCGGCCCGGTGGTTCGACCGGCTCCTGGCGCGTCGACTGCGGCCGAAACCAGGACGGAAGGCACAACTCCGACAACGTCGTGATCAGTCCCGGCATGGTCGGCGGAGCGCACCACGTCCACGACTACGTCGGCAACGTCTCCACCGACGCGTTCTCGACGGATGAGAGCCTCGCCGCCGCTGGAACCACGTGCGGGACCGGAGACAAGTCGACCTACTTCTGGCCCGTCCTGCGCATTCCCGGCGGGAAGACCGGCCCAGGGGCCTACGGGAAGATCCTGGTTCCCGACGCTGTGCTGATCGAGTACCAGGGCAACCCGGTGAACAACGTCGTGCCGATGCCGCCCTTCCTCCGAGCGGGCAGCGGCAATCCGCACGGCTACACCAGCGGCGGCGTCGGCACCGAGCACGTGCAGTGGAGCTGTTCGGGCACGCGCGGGTACGTCGGCAGGCAGTACCCCCGATGTCCGCCGGGGCAACAGGTGGTGCGCGTGTTCGACTTTCCGAGTTGTTGGAACGGTCGCACGACGGACAGCGCGGACCACCGGTCGCACCTGGTGTTCCCCGCTGCGAGCGGCGCGTGTCCGAAGGGCACGTTCCCGGTGCCGCGGCTGCGCATCGAGCTCTCCTACACCGTGCCGCCCGGCCAGGACTACGCCATCGACACCTTTCCGGAGGAGCTCGACAGTCCGGTCACCGACCATGCCTTCTACATCGACGTGCTGCCGGAGGAGTCGATGGCGACGGTTGTGGACTGCGTGAACAGCGGTCGCCATTGCAACGTCTGATAGTGGCTCCGGTCACATTCGTTGTTGGCCGCCGGTCGCGCTGAACCGAATGTCGCCGCCGTCCGTGTGCCGGGCGGGGGTGAGGAAATCCCGCATCGGTGGGGTTCAGGAGGGTGGTAATGGATGGCCGGGTTGAGGACCCGTCATCGTCAGCAGGTCGCCGACGAGGCTCTCGTGCGCTCGCTGTTCGAGGAGCACGGCAAGGCGATGCTGGCGTATGCCACGAGGCTGCTCGGTGACCGTGCTGCCGCGGAGGATGTCGTGCAGGAGGCGCTGCTGCGCGCCTGGCGGCACCCCGACAGCCTGGTCAACGGGAAAGGCTCGGTACGAGGCTGGTTGCTGACCGTCGTGCGCAACCTCGTCACGGACAAGGTGCGAGCGCGCGCCGCACGACCGACGGAAGTGGCCGAGACACCCACCACCGTTGCGGTGGATGGCGACCACGCGGATCGGGTGGTCGACACGATGGTGGTGATGGCGGCCTTGGACAACCTGTCTCCCGAGCACCGCGAGGTGCTGGAACACGTTTACCTGCACGGTCGGTCCGTCGGGGAGACAGCGGAAGCGCTGGGAATACCACCGGGAACGGTGAAGTCGCGGTCGTACTACGGACTGCGCGCACTGCGGGAACATTTCCAGCCACACCAGTTCGGGGCGGGGGTCGCGTGATGAGCACGTCGCAGAACCACCATTTCGACCTGGAAGCGTTCGTCACCGGCGACGTGGACGTGGCGCAGCGGCGGGATGTCGAGGAGCACCTGGCGACCTGCGCGGAGTGCCGGGAGGAGGTGGAGTCGTTGCGTGAGATGGAGGAGTTCCTCGGAGCACTGCCGCCCGAGGCGCTGCTGGACGGGCCGCCGGACGACGCGGACTTGCTGCTGCAGCGCACCTTGAGGCAGATGCGGTCGGAGTCCTCCGGTGCGCGGGGGCGCACTCGGTTGCTGACGTCGGCGGCGGCGGTGCTGGTCGCGGCCGCCGCCTTGGGGGCGGGCGTGCTGATCGGCGGGTCGGGGGACGACGCCAGTCCGCACCTCGCCGCGCCTCCCACGTCCGCGCCGACGAACGAGCAGGCGGGAATCCGCTTCGCCAGCGGCACGAACTCCGCCACCGGTGCGCGGCTCACGTTCCGCATGACCCCAGCAGCCGGCTGGGTGCAGGTGAACGCGTCGGTCGCCGGTATCCCGGCGGGGGAGAAGTGTCGGCTCGTGGTGATAGGCAAGGACGGCAGCCGTGAGGTCGCAGGCGGCTGGGTGGTGTCGGAGAAGGCCGAGAAGGACGGCGTGAACCTCGACGGTTCGGCTCCGATCGATCCCGCGAACGTGTCGTCGGTGCTCGTGGAGAACACCGACGGGCACCAGTTCGTATCCGCCGCGTTGTAGCGGTCGTACCCGGGCGCCTCCCGTCTCTCCATTTTGGACTGGAGAGACGGGAGGCGCTTTTTCTTGCGTGCAGCGGAAATTGCCGAACGATGTTGTGACCGCGATCACGGATGGCCGGTGAACCGCCCCCCGGTGGGGTCCGTGTGGATGGTGTCAAAGGCTTCACGACGAACCGGGAAACCGGCTCTCACAGGGAGAAACCGAAATGCTCCGCAAACGAGTTGCGATTCTTGCTGCCCTGATGGCGACGGGCGCTGCGGCACTGACCGGGTGCGGCGCGGCGGACGGGCTGGGCGCCGCGCTCGGCGACACGGGGCCCGCGGAGAACCTGCGTTCCGCGGTCGGCTTCTTCACCGGTACGGCGCGGGACAACGGCGCGAACATGACCACGGGTGACATGTACGCGGGGCCGCGCGACGACAAACCGGCCAAGCGGTGGGTGCAGCTCACCCGCGGCTCCGCCGGAGGGCTCAGCCCGATCGTGCAGGACGCCGCGGGTAGGACGCTGTACCGCTTCGACGAGGACGACAACAACCCGCCGAAGTCCAATTGCAACGGTGATTGCGCCAAGACCTGGCGACCGGTGCTCGTCGAACCGAGCTCGCGGGTTTTCGTCAAGGATGTTCCAGCAGAAGAGGTCGGCGTCCTGAAACGCGCTGACGATACCCTTCAGCTGACCCTGAACGGCTGGGGCCTCTACACCTTCAAAGGCGACGAGAAGCCAGGCGACATCAACGGCCAGGGTGTGAACAGAACCTGGTTCGCCGTCTCGCCCACTGGCGGCAAGGTGGTGTCGGACAACGATGGCGGCGAGACCGGCCAGGAGTCCAGTGCGCCGGAGTCGGCGGTGCGGCTCGGTGACGGCAGCGCGATCTTGGACAGCGGCAAGGACTTCAGCGAGCCCAACGGCTCCTTCGGGGTGGCCGGGCCGGGATGCGTCGAGGTTCCGCAGCCCGACCTGGTGCGGTCGATCCAGCTCAGCGGTGGTCCGGTGAAGCTCTGGAAGGGGCCGAACTGCACCGGCGAGTCGACCGTGATCACCGACAGCGTCGCCGACCTGGACATGATCGGCTTCGACGAGCAGGTCGTCTCCATTCGCTTCGGCGACGAATAAGCCAACTATCCGGGGGGGTAGGGGGAAAAGCGGAGCCGGAGCGTGCGCGGGGGCGCGCTCCGGCTCCGCCGCATTTTTCGCCCATCGTTGTTGGCTTTTCCGTCGGCGATTCGGGTTCAGCCCGCTCGTCCGGCTCGGTCGCGGAGAGATTCGGCGATGCGCGGCAGCACGTGCGGGTCGATGGTGTGGCCGCCAGCGTGGGCGATGACCACGACGTCAGCACCTCGGTCCCGGAACTGACCGGCGAGGACTTCCGTGCCAGCGGGGGTGGCCATCGGGTCGCGCCGCCCGTTGGCGATGACGATCCGCTTGCCCGCCAGGTCCGCGGTCGGCGGATCGCGGAACGGCACCATTGCGGCCAGCAGCACAGCCCCGGCCAGCATTGACGGCCGTTGCAGGAGCATGGCGGAGGCCATGTTGGCGCCGTTGGAAAATCCGACCGCGCGCCAACTGCCCGGTTCGACGCCGTACTCCTGCTCGGCTGTGGTGAGGAAATCGGCGAGTTCGTCGACGCGGGCGCGGAGGTCGTGCTCGTCGAACACGCCCTCCCGCAGGCGGCGGAAGAACCTGGGCATCCCGTTCTCCAGCACCGACCCCCGTACCGACAGCACCGGCGCGGTGGGCGCGAGGTGTTCCCGCAGCGGCAGGAGGTCGTGCTCGTCTCCGCCGGTGCCGTGCAGCAGCAGCAACGGTGGCTCCTCGGGGTGCGAGGCGCCCGGCAGCCACACGTGCGGGCGGTCCAGCGTGCCGGTCATGTCGTGCTCCCTCCGGCGAGTGCGGGATTGTTCTCAACCGGCAACGACAGCTTCGGCAGGTTCGCCGCGATCTGTTCGCGGCTGGGCTCCAGCCAGGGCGGCAGTTTCAGCGCCCGGCCCAGTTCCAGCAGCGGTTCGTCGACGGCGAAACCGGGCTGGTCGGTGGCGATCTCCAGCAGCGTGCCGCCGGGTTCCCGGAAGTAGATGGACCGGAAGTACTGGCGGTCCAGGATCGAGGTCACCTGCACACCGCGTTCGACGAGTTCCTCGCGCCACTGCTGCTGGGTTGCCTCGTCCGGGGCGCGCCAGGCGACGTGGTGCACCGTACCGCCAGCGACCAGGCCACGTGGTGCGTTCGGGTTCACCAGAACATCCACGATGTTTCCCGGGCCGCCTTGACCGGCGGCGAAGCGCAGCCGGTTGCCCTCTCGCCCGGTTGACCGCAGGCCCAACTCCGCGAGCATCGCGACCGTGCCGTCTTCGCTGGCCGTGGACAGCGTCACCGAGTGCAGCCCGCGGACGCCGTGCTCCGGCGGGATGATCCCGTTGTCCCACGGCGCACGCGGATCTCCTTGGGGGTGCGCGACCAGGCCGAGTTCGAGCCCGTCGGGGTCGTGGAAGATCAGCGCTTGTTCACCGTCGCGCTCGCTGACCTCGCTGACCTCGACACCCAGGTCGCGAAGGTGTTGCTGCCACCAGCCGATCGACGCCGCCGGTACCGAGAAGGCCGTGTTGGTGGCTTGTCCGGTTCCGCGTCGACCAGGTGACACCTCGCCGAACGGGAAGAACGTCAGCAGCGTGCCCGGCTGGCCGGACTCGTCGCCGTAGTAGAGGTGGTAAACATCCGGCGCGTCGAAATTCACCGTGGTCTTGACCAGCCGCAACCCGAGGGTGTGCAGGTAGAACTCCGCGTTTCGCTGCGGGTTGCCGGCGATGGCCGTGACGTGGTGCAGCCCACTGGTCGACAGTGTCATGACAGCCTCTCTTCGAGTCGGGAAGAACTCCGTCGGGTCAGCTCTGCTTGATCGCCGAGACTTCGAACTCAAGCACGATCTTGTCGCTGACCAGCACCCCGCCGGTCTCCAGCGCGGTGTTCCAGGTGATCCCGAAGTCCTTGCGGTTGATAGTGGTCGAGCCCTCGAAGCCCACGCGGGTGTTGCCGAAGGGGTCGGTCGCTCGACCTTCGAACGTCAACGGCACCGTCACCGGCCGCGTGGTGCCCTTGATCGTCAGGTCGCCGGTGACGTCGAAGGCGTTCTCGCCGGTCCAGACGATCTCGGTGGAGCGGAAGGTGATCTCCGGGTGCGCATCCAACTGCAAGAAGTCGCTGCTGCGCAGATGTCCATCGCGATCGGCGTTGCGGGTGTCGATGCTGGCCGCCTGAATTGTCACTTGCACCGAGGATCGGTTGGGGTTCTCCCCGTCCAGGTGGGCGGTGCCGCTGAACTCGTTGAACGCTCCCCGAACCTTGGTCACCATCGCGTGCCGAGCGACGAACCCGATCCGGGTGTGCGCCGGGTCGAGTGCGTATTCGCCGGTCAGCTGGGTGTAGTCGGCGGTGGTGGTCATCGGAACCTCCAAGTAGTTGACGTGTCATCCATAAGTTAGAACAAACAATGGTGACGTGTCAACTATTCGCCTAGACTGTTCCGCGTGACCGACCCTCGCTGGCTCAACGAACACGAACAACGCGCCTGGCGCGGCTACCTCGACATGCACGCCCGCCTCACCGCTCGCCTGCACCGGCAACTGCAGGCGGATTCCGGGCTGTCGCTGACCGACTTCGACGTACTGGTGCAACTCACCGACAGAGCAGACGAGCGCTCCCGGGTGCTGGAGCTGGCCAACGCTCTGCAATGGGAGAAAAGCCGCCTGTCCCACCACTTGGCGCGCATGCAACGGCGCGGGCTCGTTGAGCGCCAGGAGTGCCCGGACGACGCGCGCGGGGCCTTCGTCGCACTCACCCCAGCCGGACGCGACGCCATCGAGCGGGCCGCTCCGGCCCACGTGAACACCGTCCGCGACCTGGTCTTCGACCACCTCACCGCGCAGCAGGTCGACGTCTTGGGCACCCTCGCCGAGCAAGTCATGGCCCGCCTCGACGCCACCGAGTCCGACGACGCGGGCAAGTCCAGCCGCCCGGACCGCGCTGGCGGGTGAGCACGACTCCACCCGTCATCGGGATGAATGGGGCACCGCCGCCGCGCTGCATCGGCCATTCGGTCTTTTTGGTGCGATGAACAGCCGTGCGACATCGCTGGTCGACTAACATCGACTGCTTCAGGATCGCCTCGTCCGGGGCACTGCGCCGATCTCGGTTGATCAGGACGATGCGATAGCTCCAGGATGAGTTCGCGCAGGCTGGGAGGAATTCCTCATGCCGGTAAACGGGGACGACACGGCGACGCCGCCATCAGTGGACGCATCCGTCCCGAGCATCGCCCGCATGTACAACTAAATGCTCGGCGGCGAGGAAAACTTCGACGTGGATCGGGCGGCGATCCACGCGATGACCCGGAGTTACCCGGAATCGATCCAATTCGCGCTGGAGAACCGGGCCTTCCTCCAGCGGGTCGTGCGCTATCTCGCCGCCGAGGCCGGGATTCGGCAGTTCATCGACAACGGCAGTGGCCTGCCCACCCAGCGCAACGTCCACCAGGTCGCTCAGGAAGTCGATCCCAACGCGCGCGTTGTGTACGTCGACAACGATCCCACCGTGCTCGCTCGCGGACGGGCACTGCTAGCGGACAACGGCAACACCGTCGTCCTCCGGGCCGACATGTCCAAGCCGGAGCAGATCCTGACCGCGGAAAGCACCCGCGAACTCATCGACTTCGACGAGCCGGTCGCCGCGCTTTACGTGTCCGTGCTGCACTGCCTGCCTGACGCGGCCCAGCCCGAACAGGTCGTGACCCGCATGCTCGACGCGCTGCCCGCGGGCAGTTACCTCGTGATCTCGCACGTGGTCAGCGATGACAAGGCCATCGCCGACGAGTTCACCGAGTTCATGACCAGCCGGTCGCAATGGGGCAGGATGCGGCTACCCGCCGAGGTGGCCCGCTACTTCGACGGTCTGGAGATCCTCGAACCGGGCCTGGTCGACATCGCGACCTGGCGCCCTGAGCCCGCCTCGGAATTGCACTCGCTCCAACCCCCGTTCGAGCACCTGCCGGTCATTCCCGCCGGACAGAAGAAGACATGGGAGTTCGGCGGCGTCGCGCGCAAACCGTAGCGGACCGCGATCCCGCTGCCGAAGTCGGCGACCGAGCAGCCCGACCTGGTCTTCGACCACCTCACCGCGGCGCAGGTCGACGCGCACCATCGCCGAGCAAGTTCTGGCCCGCCTCGGCGCCATCGAGCGAGGGAGGGTGAGGCGGGGGGTTCGGTGTCGAAGATCCGCGAATCGGGAAGTCGGGTGACCAGTTCCCGCGCCGTCGTCGTCTTGCCCGCGCCGAAGGTCCCGTTCAGCCAGACGATCATCCGAGGACGAGCGGGAGTTTCGCGGCCAGCTCGCCGAGTTCGGCCTGCTCCACGTCGGTCGGGACCCGGCGCCCGGTGCCGACCAGCAGCGCGTCCTCGTCGGACAACGACTCGGGAAACGGGGTCCCGGCGATCTCTTCCAACATTTCGCGGGAACGAGCCAGGCTTTCGGTGGGCGGTTCGGCGGCGTCCGGGAGGTGTGCGATCAGGTCGAGGTGGTGCAATGTCCACTCCAGGACGTACGCGGAGAGGTAGTCGCCCACGGTGAGCACTTGGTCGCGGGTGCTGACCCGGACGCCCGGATTCGCGAGTTCGGCGGCGCGACCGGCGGCGGAGCCGACGTCGTCGAGGTGGAACTTCAGCAGCCGCGGGTCCTCGTACGCGGCGGCCAGCCGGACGATCAGTGCGTCGAGCGGGTCATCGCCCGTCGGGGCTTCGACGACGTCCCAGTAGGTCACCGCGTTCCGGGTCGGTTCCGTTTCGGCGGGGGTCACGAGGGTGATCAGGACGTCCTGCGCGTCGATGATCAGGTGACACACCAGGTCCCGCACGAGCCAGCCGGTACAGCCGGACGGCCGCTCGAAGTCCTGGTCCGGGAGTCCGGCGACCGCCGTGCGCAACGCCGCCCAAGAGCGCGAGAAGAGATCCACGGCGGCAAGTTAGCAGCGCCCGGCCGCCGTGGCGACTGCTTTCACCATCCGCGCATAGGTTCCCTATTCGGGTGAGAGGTGAAGGGCACCTTTCGCCAACTTACTTGGTAGAAGGTGCCCTTCACCTCGACCTCATCGGGTCAGAGGATGCGGCCGAGTTGTTGGGCGTGGTCGCGGAGTGTTGGTAGGAAGTCGGTGCGGAGGCGGTCGATTGAGACGCGTGCCGCTGTGGTGCTGATGGACATGGCCGCGACGACTCGTCCTCTGGAGTCCGGCACGGGCACGGCCATGGAGCGCAGGCCTACTTCCAGTTCCTCGTCGGTGATGGCGAGGAGTTCGGCTCGGGCCTGTTCGATGCGCTGCCGGATTTCCTCTTGGCGTACGGGGGTTTTCGATGTGCGGGCCTCCGGACGACAACGGTCCAAATAGGACTCCAACTCCTCCGACTGGAGACCGGCGAGCAGGACGTGACCGGTCGCCGAGGCGTAGGCGGGCAGGCTCGACCCGACCCGCACACCGGTGTTGACGATCCGCATCACCTCGCTGCGGGCGACGAACAGCGATTCGTCGTCCTGGAGCACCGCGAGGGATGCCGATTCCCCGAGTTGTTCGCGCACGGCCGCCAGGTGCGGCTGGGCGAGTTGCGGGAGAGCCGCGCTCTCGCGGTAGGTGTCGCCGAGTCGCAGCAATCTGGGGGTGGGGCGGAAGTACTTGCCGTCGTAGGTGAGGTAGCCGAGCTCGACGAGGGTCAGCAGGCATCGGCGGGCGACCGCTCGGTTGAGGTCGGTGAGGCGAGCGGCGTCGCTGATGGTCATCTTCGGGGTGGTGCCGCTGAACGCCTCCAGCACGGCCAAGCCCTTGGCCAGCCCGGCCATTCCCTCCGGTGCGGGCATGCGCGCTCCTCTCGACGGCTTGACACGACCGCGGGGACGCGGTTTCACTGTTCGCACAGCAGACATGTGTTCGGATATCGAACGATAGCAGGGTTCGTTCGGGCTGTCGAGGAGAGGGAGGGTCCATGGATCGCCTGATCGGTACGACCGCTGAGTCGACACGCGATCGCGGCTGGCCCAGATCGCTGACGCGGGTGCCCTACTGGGTCTTCCAGGACGAGGCGATCTATCGCGAGGAGCACGACCGGCTGTTCCACGGCCCCTACTGGAGTTATCTCTGCTTGGAGGCCGAGCTCGCCGAGCCGGGCGACTTCTGCACCACGTTCATCGGCGAACAGCCGGTCCTGGTGACCAGAGACGTCGACGGTGAGGTCTACGCGTTCGAGAACCGCTGCGCGCACCGCGGTGCGCTGATCGCGATGGCCGACCACGGCCATGCGCAGGACTTCACCTGCGTCTACCACGCCTGGACCTACAACCTCCAGGGCGACCTCACCGCAGTCGCGTTCTCCGAAGGCGTCAACGGCAAGGGCGGCATGCCACCCGAGTTCTGCATGGCCAAGCACGGGCCGCGCAAGCTACGGCTCGCGATCGTGCACGGGCTCGTGTTCGGGACCCTCTCCAACGACGTCCCCGAAATCGAGGAGTACCTGGGCGAGGAAATCCTCGACCGGATCGACCGGGTGCTCGGCGGGCGACGACCTGTGGTGCTGGGCCGGTTCACGCAGATGCTGCCGAACAACTGGAAGCTCTACGTCGAGAACGTCAAGGACTCCTACCACGCCAGCATCCTGCACCTGTTCTTCACCACGTTCGGGATCAACCGCCTGTCCCAGCGCGGCGGGATCATCGTGGATCCCTCGGGCGGACACCACGTGAGCTACTCGGCCATCGACCGGTCGGCGGTCAGCGACAGCGAGTACAGCAAGCAGAACATCCGCTCGGAGAGCGAGTACCAGCTGGCCGACCCGTCGATGCTCGCCGGGTTCAGCGAGGTCGGCGACGACATCACGCTCCAGATCCTGTCGGTGTTCCCCGGTTTCGTGCTGCAGCAGATCCAGAACTCGGTGGCGGTGCGCCAGATCCTGCCCCGTTCGATCGACCGCACGAAGCTCAACTGGACGTACCTGGGCTTCGAGGAGGACACCGAGGAGCAGCGGTTGATCCGCCTCAAGCAGTCCAACCTGGTCGGCCCCGCGGGGTACGTGTCCATGGAGGACGGTGGGATCGGTGGGTTCGTGCAGCGCGGGATCGCGGGCGCGAGCAGCGAGTACGCGACCCTGCAGATGGGCGGCGACAGCCCGACGTCGAGCGAGAGCCGGGTCACCGAAGCCTCCGTTCGCGGGTTCTGGAAGGCCTACCGCGACGCCATGGGATTCGAACTGACCGACAGCGCGCCCGACCGCTACGAGGGGGAGAACCGCCACCCCGAGCGCGTTCGCATCCCGCACGCCGGGCAGGAGGAAGCCTGATGGACAACTCGGTCATCATCGCGCGGGCCCAGGCACGCTACGTGCGCTGCATCGACGACGGGGCGCTGGAGGACTGGCCCGACTTCTTCACCGAAGACTGCCGCTACCGCGTCACCACCGCCGACAACTACCGCCGCAACCTGCCCGCCGGTCTGATCTGGGCCGACAGCAGGGGAATGCTGTTGGACCGGGTGTCGGCGCTGCGCGAGGCCAACATCTACGAGCCGCACAGCTACCGGCACATGCTGGGACAGCCAGCCGTCGTCGCCGAATCAGGCGACGACGTTGAAAGCGAAACCTCGTTCCTCGTCCTGCGGATCACCGGGCACGGCCCGACCGACATCTTCGCCAGCGGTCGCTACGTGGATCGCTACCGAATCGACGACGGCGAAGCCCTGCTGCGCGAACGGGTCGTCGTCTGCGACAGCTCCGAGATCGACACGCTGCTGGCGTTGCCGCTATGAGCGGTGACCGGACCCTGCTCGCGATCGGCGATCCCAACGGGATCGGCCCCGAGATCGCGGTCAAGGCGGCGAAGTCCTGCGCGGGCGACGCGCCCGTGCTGGTCGGTGACCGTTCCGTGCTTGAGCCGCTGGCCGCCGAGCACGGCATGACCTTGCGCGACTACTCGCCGGATGCCCCCGCGAAGGACGGCGTGCTCTACCTGGTGGATGTGGACCACCTCCCGCCGGGCGAGCACCTGCCCGGCGTGGTCAGCGCCGAGGCCGGTGCGGCGACGATCGAGTACGTGACGAGGGCTGTCCACCTGGCGCTCGCCGGTGGTTTCCGCGGCGTGGTGGCCTGCCCGCACTCCGAGACCGCGGTGCATGCCGCTGGCATCGGGTTCCGGGGCTATCCGCCGCTGATCGCCCGACTCACCGGGGTGGCCGAAGATCGCGTGTTCCTGCTGCTCGCCGGTGGCGGGCTGCGCATCGTGCACGCCACCTTGCACGAGAGCCTCGCCGACGCGATCGGTCGGCTGTCGCCCGACCTGGTCGGCGCCGCGGGTCGCGCGCTGCACGACGCGCTGGTGGCGCTCGGCGTCGGCGCACCCCGCATCGGCGTGTTCGGCATCAACCCGCATGCCGGTGAGAGTGGCCTGTTCGGCGATGAGGACGACCGGATCACCGCTCCGGCGGTGGCCGAACTGGCCGAACGCGGCCTGTCGGTCGACGGACCCGTCGGCGCGGACGTGCTGCTCACCGCGGGCGGCTACGACGGATTCGTCGCCATGTACCACGACCAGGGCCACGTCCCGGTGAAGTTGCTGGCTGGCAGGACGGCCACGGCGTTGACCATCGGGGCCGGGGTGCCGTTCTGCAGCGTCGGGCACGGCGCGGCATTCGACATCGCCGGACGCGGCGTGGCGGACCCGACCGCGCTGATCCGCGCGTTGCGGCTGTTCCAACCTTCGAAGGAGAGCACGGCATGACCCAGCCGATCACCGTCGCGGGCACCGAAATCGAGTTCCCGTGCGAGCCGGGCCAGACGGTGCTCGAAGCGGCCGAGACCGCGGGTTGGTCGATCCCGTACTCGTGCCGCAAGGGCGTGTGCACCACGTGCACCGGCGGGCTGCGCTCGGGCGAACTCGCCGTGCGGGGCCGCGGCACGATCAGCGGGCCATCCAGCAACGTGCTGCTGTGCCGGGCCGAACCGCTCGGACCGGTCGAGATCGAGCCGCGTCGCATCGAACGCCGCGATCCGCCGCGCCGGAAGACGCTCACTACGATCGTCCACCGCATCCGCCGTCCCGCACCTCGGGTGACCGTGCTCGACCTGCGGTTCCCGATCGGCCGACGGGCCCCGTTCGAGGCTGGCCAATTCCTCAACGTCACGTTGCCCGACGGGGACACCCGGCCCTACTCCCTGGCGAACTCCCCCCAGCACAACGATGCCGCGCAGTTGCACGTCCGAACCGAGCCGGGCGGCCGGTTCTCCGAGCAGATCGTCGGTGAGCTGCGCCGCGGCGACATCATCGCGGTCGAAACGCCCTTCGGCGAGTTCGTCCTCGACGACGCCGATGCCCCGGTGATCCTGCTCGCCACCGGCACGGGCTTCGCGCCGATCAAGTCGATGGTGCTGGACCAGATCGCCCGGCGGCAGACCCGGCCGCTGCACCTCTACTGGGGCTGCCGCACTGCGGAAGACCTCTACCTGCGCGAACTGCCGGAGAAGTGGGCCGCCCGGCACGACTGGTTCCGATTCACCCCGGTGCTGTCCCGCCCAGCGCCCGGCTGGCGTGGCGCCACCGGCTGGGTCCAGCAGGCCGTCCTCGCCGACCACCCCGATCTCGGGCGCCATC
Organism: Saccharopolyspora antiqui; assembly: GCF_052246905.1. Classification (NCBI taxonomy): domain Bacteria; kingdom Bacillati; phylum Actinomycetota; class Actinomycetes; order Pseudonocardiales; family Pseudonocardiaceae; genus Saccharopolyspora; species Saccharopolyspora antiqui. The sequence continues at coordinate 581,811 of NZ_JBQQBO010000001.1, read as the reverse complement.
GGGTCTACGCCTGCGGCAGCGAAGCGATGACCACGCACGCGCTCACCACGTTCACGAGCCGAGCGGGCCTGCCCGCGGAGCACTTCCACGCCGACGCGTTCATCCCCGCAGCGGGCTCGCTCGCGACCGCGTGAACAGGCGCCCAGGCCATTCCCGCGGCGACCACCGAGCTCGACGACCTGCCGAAATCTCCCTCCTCCCCGCTGTTTTCCGAAACGAGGTTCCAGTGTCTTCATCGACGCAGCCGCTGAGCCTGCCCGAGTTCATCGACGGCAGACGAATCAGCCGATTCCAGTACGGCGCCATCAGCCTCACCGGGCTGGTGATGTTCTTGGACGGCTTCGACACGCAGTCCATCAACTACCTGGCGCCGCACATCGCCCAGGAGTGGGGCGTGTCGAAGCAGTTGCTCGGGCCGATCTTCTCGGCCGCCCTGGTCGGTCTGATGATCGGTTACCTGCTGCTGTCCCCGCTGTCCGACCGCTTCGGCCACAAGCGACTGATCATCGCTGGCACGACGGTTTTCGCGGTCAGCACCCTGTTCTCCGTCTGGTCCACCGGCGTCACGGAACTCGTGGTACTCCGGCTGATCACCGGGATGGGTCTCGGCGCGGCCGCACCGAGCGCCATCGCACTGACCGCCGAGTACAGCCCCAAACGCTTCCGGGCGAGCTTCGTCCTCGCGATCTACTGCGGATTCTCACTCGGTTTCGTGGTCGCCGGGTTGGTGTCCGGGTGGCTCATTCCCGTGCACGGCTGGCGTTCGGTCTTCCTCGTCGGCGCACTCGCACCCTTGGTCCTCGTCCCGATCATGGTCAAGTTCCTGCCGGAGTCGCTCACCTTCTTGATCGGGCGGGGCGGAAATCCAGGACGCGCCTACCGCTACTGCTGCCGGATCGACCGGAGCCTGCCCCGCGACGCGCGGCCGGAGTTCGCGGTCACGGAGCAGGCGGCCGCCGGCCGCGTCAAGGCGAGGGAGCTGCTCTCGCGGGAATGGGTGCTGGGCACGCTGCTGCTGTGGCTGGTGTTCGCGATCAACCTCGGCGAGTTCTACGCGCTGCAGAGCTGGTTGCCGACCATCATGACCGACCTGGACTACCCGCTGACGACCGTCGTCACTGCCACCACGCTGACCACGGTCGGCGGCATCGTGATCGCCTTCCTCGTCGGCCCGGCCATGGACCGGCTCGGCGCCTACGGGTCGCTGGGCATCCTGTACCTGGCAGGCACCGTCTTCCTCGTGATCATGGCGCTGGCGTTCAACTCGCCGCTGTGGGTCCTGCTGCTCTCGGCGTTCCTCATCGGATGCAGCGTCAGCGGCGGGCAGAAGAGCCTCATCGCCCTGGCCGCGATGTTCTACCCCGCAGCGGTCAGGTCCACCGGCGTCGGTTGGGCCCTGGGCATCGGCCGCGTCGGAGGGATCATCGGGCCGCTGGTGGTGGGTGCGGCCTGGACGGCGGGCTGGTCGGCGAGCGCGCTGTTCTACGCGCAGGCCGTTCCGATGCTGATCTCCGCGATCATCGTGCTGTACTTGGGCCACCGCAACCGGCGCACCGGGTCGAGCGCCACGACGGAGCCCGCCCGTTCCGATCCCTTCCCCGCCAAGAGCGAGTAGCGTCTGTCCACCTTGGGCGCCCGCACCGAACCCGCAGGTCGCATCGCACAGCCGGGTTGTTGAACCCACCGGGTGCGCTGCGCGGGAATGCGTGTGAGCGGCGGGGTGTTGGCTCGCAATGGCTGCCGACCGGGCCCGCGCGGGCCCGGCGGTTGCTTTGCTGGGACGAGCGATGGGAGAACTAACGTGTCCAGTGGCCCTGCGGACCTCGTGCACGGGATGGCCGACATCGAACCCGGGTTGCGGCTGCACCATGTGACGGCCGGGGCGGGGGTAACGGCGGCGGGGGAGGGGCCGCGCACGCTCGTGCTGCTGCACGGCTTTCCGCAGACCTGGTGGGAGTGGCGCCGCGTCATCGGGCCGCTGGCCGAGGTGGGCTTCCGGGTGGTGGCGCCGGACTACCGCGGTGCCGGGGAGTCGTGGCGCCCGGTCGGCGGCTACGACAAGCGGACGATGGCCTCGGACGTGCACACCTTGCTGCACCAGCACCTCGGGGTGGACGGCCCGGTCGTGCTGGTCGGCCACGACATCGGCCTGATGGTCGCTTACGCCTACGCGCAGTCCTACCGCGACGATGTCTCCCACCTCGTCCTCGCCGACGCGCGCTGCCCGGCACCGCCGTGTTCGACCGGATCCGAGTCGATCCCCGGGTGTGGCACTTCGCCTTCCACGGCGCCCGCGACGTGGCCGAAATGCTGGTCGCCGGGCGGGAACGCGCCTACCTGCAGGCGTTCTTCAACGCCCGGATCGCCGATCCGTCGGCGATCACCCCGGAGGATTTCGACGTTTACGTCGACGCGTACTCCGCACCGGGCGCGATGCGGGCCGGTTTTGAGGTTTACCGCTCCTTCGACCAGGACGCCGCGGACAACCGCGCCGCCTTGCAGCGCAACGGCAAGCTGGCCGTGCCGGTGCTGGCGATGGGCGGCATGACCAGCACGACCGGCGAGCTCATGGCCGAGATGGCGCGCGAGGTCGCCGACGACGTCACCGGCGTGCGCGTGCCAGGCACGGCGCACTGGATCCCGGAGGAGAATCCGGGCGCGTTCGTCGACGCGGTGCTGAACTTCCTGTCCTGACACCGCTGTCCGCCTGACATGCCCGGCGACGGTCGCGCATTCACATCTGCTGCAATTGGCGGCGCTCGCAACAAGCGCACGAATTCGATGGCTCCAGCCCGCTTTCGCGCTCACGACACCAACCTCCTGGTTATGGGCGTGTGGGGGTGGTCTCCGGTTGGCGTGGTGTTGGGATCGCTTGGCGGAGGAGGGTGGTGTGTTGTTGGTGGTGTGGTCGGCCACCGGGTCTGGGTGTTCGGGTCGGGTCCACTGAGGACGGTGGGATGAAGATCGGGCGGTTGTGCTCGATTGTGATGTGCCAGTGTTGGTGGTGGATGGCTCGGTGGTGGTGGCCGCAGAGCATGACCATGTTGGTGAGGGTGGTGGGGCCGCCGTCGATCCACGACACGATGTGGTGGGCGTCGGGGGTGCCCGGCGGGCGGTCGCAGCTGGGGAAGGCGCAGGTGTCATCGCGGTGCAGCAGTGCTGCCCGGATGTGTGGGGGTGCGGTGCGTTCGGTGCGTCCGACGTCCAGCGGTACCCCGTCGCTGCCCAGCAGTATCGGGAGGATTTCGGCGTCGCACGCCAGCCGACGGGCGTTGTCCGCGGTGATGGGCTGGCCGGTGGTGGTGATGGTGCCGGGCAGGCCGTCGCGGCCAGCGGAGGCCAGGCCGCGCTGGAGGTCGTCGAAGTCGATGGTGATCGCCAAGTGTGGGCGCTGTCCCCCGGCTCGCGGCAGTCGGTCGGAGCCCACGGCGATGTCGAGCATCGCGTCGAACGCGTCGGCGTTGCGTTGGGCCGGGGTTCGCGGGTCGGATGTGCCGTCTTCTGCGGGGCGTGGGGCGGCGAGGGGTTGGAGTGTGGCTGTGAACTTCGCGCCGGTTTCGCGGTCGAGTCGGGCTTTGATGATCATCATGCCGTCGGTGGTCGAGCCGTAGTGCAGTTCGCGGACCTGGTGCTGGGTCTCCTCCGCGTGGAAGGCGCCGTCTTGGTCGAGGTGGTAGCGCAGTCGCTCGGCGAGCTGGGCGAGGTGGTGCGGTGGGAACTCGGTGGCGTACCCGGCGAGCATCGCTTCGGCCTGTGCTTCTTGGTCGAAGGTGCAGATCGGTGCCACTCGGGCCATGGCGTCGATGATGACGCGGGCGTGCTGCACAGTGATCGCACCCGTGTGGATCGCCTCGGCAGTGGCGGGCAGGTCAGCGGGCAACGTCTCGCCGTACAGCGTGGTGTGCGGGGTGGCGCGGCGTGCGACCAGCGTGCGGCTGCGTGCTTCGCCGGGTGAGATGTTCAGCATTTCCTGCAACCACACCTCGGTCTTGCGGGCACTGCTGTCGGTGTACAGACCACGACGCTCGGCTTCGGCGATCGCCCGCAACTGCGCTGCCATGGCCGCGCGCATCGCCGCTTCGGTCTCGCGGATCACCGCACGGATCTCGGCATCCGAGCACGCCACCATCGTCGACTGTGGACCCGGCTCGTCCACGGTCGACTCCGGCACCAACGTCATCGGTTCCATACCCACAACTATCCCACTGGTCGAACAAATATTCGATCGCTAGATGGAGTGATCAAGACCAACAAAACCACGTGCGTGCAAAACCGACGCCACCCGGCAGCACAGGTGATAGGCGCGTGAGGAACTCGCCTACGGCGCGCTAGGCGAGCCGCAATGGGGATCGGCTTTGGAGCCGGTGACAGATCTCGGTGGATTCGGGCTCGGCGGTCTGGGGCTTCAAAGATCGTTGTGTCGCTGATCTCCGATCGCGCTGCGTACGCGCCTGAATCCGGGTGGTGACCGGCAGAAACCCGAAAGCCGCGCGGCCGGTGATCCGCACCACTCCGGTGCTCGCTGTTAGCGGTCGAGTCGGCTGCTGGTCGTCGTCCCGTCGCCCGTGCGCAATGTCGCGCTGTTCGAATCTTGCCGCTGTAGCAGGGGATTCGCGGGAGGTCGGGCGTTGCGTTCTGGAGATTTCACGGGTGTGGACGACGAGGTGCGGCGCGCCGCGGCGGTCACCCGCCGCCGTTTCGTCACGCTCACCGGTGCCGCGGCGGCGGTGGCGTTCGGCACGAACCTGCCCATTTCATCGACGGCTTTCGCGGACGAGGCGTCCGTGCGGTCGGATCCGTTCACGCTCGGGGTCGCCTCCGGTGATCCGCTGCCGGACGCGGTGGTGCTGTGGACCAGGCTCGTCCCGCAGATCTTCGACCCGATGGGCGGCATGCCCGACCGCAACGTCCCGGTGCAGTGGCAGGTCGCCCGGGACGACCGGTTCCGGCAGGTCGTGCGGGACGGAACGGCGACCGCGCGGCCGGAATACCGGCACGCGGTGCACGTCGACGTGCGTGGCCTGCAGCCCGCCAGCGAGTACTTCTACCGGTTCAAGGTGGGCAAGTACCTCAGCCCGGTTGGGCGCACCAGGACCGTACCGGCAGCGGGGGCGAAGCCGTCGCGGATGCGGTTCGCCGTCGCGTCGTGCCAGAACTACCCGGACGGGTTCTACACCGCCTACCGCCACATGGTGAACGAGGATCTCGACGCGGTCTTCTTCCTGGGCGACTACATCTACGAGAACGCGATCAACCCGGTCGGCGGCAACCGCAACGACGCCGCGCTGGAGATCCCGGACATCTTCCAGGTCGCGCCGGACACCCTCGACCTGTACCGGCTGCGGTACTCGCTGTACAAGTCCGACCCGGATCTGCAGGCGGCGCACGCGGCCTTCCCGTGGATCGTCACCTGGGACGACCACGAGGTCGAGGACAACTACGCGGCCGGTGTCTCCCGGGGCAACAAGCCGGTCGAGGACTTCCTGGTGCAGCGGGCCAACGCCTACCGGGCGTACTGGGAGCACATGCCGCTGCGGCCGTTGCAGGAACCGGCGGGACCGGACGCCCAGCTCTACCGGCGGTTCGACTTCGGCGACCTGATGCGGGTCAGCGTGCTCGACACCCGGCAGTACCGCGACGACCAGTCCTGCGGTGACGGCGTCAAGGCTGGCTGCACCGAGGCCGACGACCCGGCCCGGACCTTGATGGGCGCCGCCCAGCGGACCTGGCTGGCGGACGGCCTGGCCGGTTCCGGGGCGCGATGGAACCTGCTGGCCAACCAGGTGATGGTGGCCAAGCAGCGCAACAGCCTCACCGACCCGCCGCTGGTCAACATGGACGCCTGGGACGGCTACACCGCGGAGCGGCAGCAGCTGTTCGACGAGATCAGCCAGCGGGACATCAAGGGTGTCTTCGTCATCACCGGCGACACGCACACCAACTACGCCGCCGATCTCAAGCTGGACTTCGACGACCTGAACTCCCCGACACTCGGCGTGGAACTGGTCGGCACCTCCATCACCAGCGGCGGCGACGGCTCCGACAGCAACGACCAGCTCGCGTTGCAGCTCGCGGCGAATCCGCACATCAAGTTCAACAGCTTCCAGCGCGGGTACGTGCGCTGCGAGCTCGACCGGGACCTGATGCGCGCCGACTACCTCGTCATCCCGTACATCTCACGGCCGAACGCGCCGCTGTCCACCCGTGCGTCGTTCGTGTCCGAGCGCGCCAATCCCGGTCTGCAACCGGCATGACCCGCATGCCCCGAGGAGCACAGAGGTAATTCGATGGGTGTTTTCGCCATGGTTCGCCGTCACGCCCGACTGTTCGCTCTGATCGCCGCGGTGCTCGCGGTGGTGGCGGTCGCTCAACCGCTCCGCGCGCTGGCGCAGGGCGACCGCGACGGCGGTGTGACGGTCGCGACCGATCCGGCTCAGCTCGACATCCGAACAGGACAGTGCGACGGCGGCAGCTTCACGGTGAAGCTGACCAACACCTCCCGGGAGGCGGTCTACGCCGACGCCGCGCTGTCCGCGCCGCGCGAACTCCAGTTGCAGCGCAACGCGATCTCGACCTACCTCCCAGCCGGGTACACCCGCGATGTGGTCATCCCGGTGACCTCGCCGCTGGGCACCGCGACCGGAACATATCCGATCACCGTCCGCAGTGGACGATCGACGGCGACGCTGCCGGTGTCCGTGACCGCCAGCAGCCCGGAGGTGCCGGGGAACCTCGCGATGTCCGCGACGAACGTCTCGGCGTCCTCGACCCACCAGAACTTCCGGGTCTGCGGCGCGGTGGACGGTGACGCCGATTCGGAGCACTGGTCCACGTCGACCGGCTGGAACGACGGCAACTCCAAGGTGTGGCCGGACTGGTACGAGGTGCGGTGGGACGCGCCGCAGACCGTCGGCCGGGCCGACCTCTACACGCTGAACTCCACGCGCTACCCGGCGGCCACCAACGGCCTGAAGGACTGGGACGTGCAGGTGCTCTCCGGCACCGAATGGCAGACCGTGGCGTCGGTGCGCGGGAACAGCGAAGGCCTGGTCAGCTCGACGTTCAACCCGGTGCAGACCACCGCGGTGCGCATCCTGACGCTGGCGGGCAACGGCGCGAACGACTACTCGCGCATCGTGGAGCTCGGGATTTTCGGTTCGTAGCACGGGAAAACGGAGGACCGTCGCGAATAGTTCGCACCCTCGGCTGATCGCGGGCGTTCAGCCGGGGGTGCGTTGTGTTCTGCGTCGGTTTCGGTGCGCGGCCTGTTTCGCGCGGTTGCCGCACATCGCCATGCTGCACCACCGGCGCGCACGACCTCGCGTGTGGTCGACGAACATCAGCCTGCACGCCGGGCCCTCGCAGGCCTTCACGTTGGAGAAGTCCTCCTCGCACACGAATTTCGCCAGCGCCGCTCCGATCGGCAGCAGCAGCGATTCCGGTGACCGCCACCGCCGCATCATCCGCAACTCAAGGCCGGTGTCTTCGGCCGAGTCCCGAGCGACGATTTGCCCGTAACCCTCGTCGCGGTCGAGCAGCCGGTTCAACGGCTCCAGGTCCTGGAGGTCGTCGGCGGTCAGCGGCCTGCCCCGGCGGTCGCGAACGAAGGTCCGGAACCATTCCCGCAGGCTTCGCGCCTGTGCCGCCACCCGGTCGAGCTCGCCTGGCATCGCCTGCCCCCGCAGCGTTTCGAGCGCGTCGCTGGGCACCAGGTCTGCCTGCTCCAGCCAGGCAAGGAGCCCATCGCCGCTGTCGATCCAGTCGAACTCCTTGCCTGCCGGGGTGGCGATCGAATTGAGGAAATCCAGGCCTCGGGACTCGGCGACGAACAGGGCCGGGGGGTGCTGAGCCATCTGAACCACCTTCGCGACGTGCCGACGAACGTCCCGATCAGAATAACCTCCTCACCGACTCTTGAGGAGTTACTTCTAGGGCAGTAACCTGCCAGTGTCGCTGGAGGCGGTTAGTTGTGGGCAACCTGGCGAACGTCGCGCTCCGCGCGGGGGTGAGCTGAGAGGAGGATGCCGGAATACCCTGGAGTGATGACAGCGTGGTATTCGTGCGCTGCGCTTGGGTCGGCGGATCGAAGTGGAACGTGGCCGCCGGGTCGCGGATCCCGCCGCCGTGCCGTCTTCGGTGACGCCATGCCACAAGAATCATCGAGTAACCCCACTAGATCTTTTGCTGGGGTTATTTGTCGATCTCCATAACCAGAGCGACGACTTCATCTGGTTACGTCTGCGAGGAAGATCATCATGAATGCCGTCACGTACCGCACCGTCGATGTCGATGGTCAGAAGGTTTTCTACCGCGAGTCCGGGGCATCCGACGCGCCCGCGCTGTTGCTGCTTCACGGGTTCCCCACGTCGAGTCACATGTTTCGGGAACTCATCCCGCTGCTGTCCGATCGCTTCCACCTCATCGCCCCGGATCTCCCGGGGTTCGGCCAGTCGGACATGCCCGCGCGCGACGAATTCACGTACACGTTCGACAACCTCGCCGATGTGATCGATCGGTTCACCGAAGTGGTCGGCCTCGATCGCTTCGCGATCTACGTCTTCGACTACGGGGCGCCGGTCGGCTTCCGGATCGCCGTGCGGCACCCGGAGCGCATCACCGCGATCATCTCCCAGAACGGCAACGCCTACGTCGAGGGATTGAGCGACGGTTGGAACCCCATCCGGGCCTACTGGCAGGATCCGTCGGCGGCCAACAGGGAAGCAGTCCGCGTCTTCCAGGCCCCGGAGACCACGGTCTGGCAATACACCCACGGTGTTCCCGACGAGGCCTTCGTCTCCCCGGACGGGTACGCGCTCGACAACGCCTACCTCGCGCGTCCCGGCGCCGACGAGGTTCAGCTTGACCTGCTGCTCGATTACGCCAGCAACGTCGCGCGCTACCCGGTCTTCCAGGAGTACTTCCGCACCCACCAGCCGCCGTTGCTCGCGGTGTGGGGCCGCAACGACCCGTTCTTCCTGCCGCCAGGGGCCGAAGCGTTCCGCCGCGACATCCCCGGTGCGGACATCCGCTTCTTCGACACCGGGCACTTCGCGCTGGAAACCCATCGTGCGGAGATCGCGGCGGCGATCCGCGAGTTCCTCGACGCGGCAACCCGCGACCAAGCAACCCGCAAGACCACTTTCGCGTCGTAGTCGGGCGACCCATCGCTTGGAGAGATGTCATGCGCGCTATCGTCATCGAACGGTTCGGCGGGCCGGAGTGCCTCGTCTACAAAGAAATTCCGGAGCCGGAGCCAACGGCCGGGCACGTCGTCATCGAGGTCAAGGCGTTCGGCATCAACCACGCTGAAATGCACCTGCGCAGAGGTGAATGGGCCGAAGCCGCCGAGGTCAGCGGCATCGAATGCGTCGGCTTGGTGAAATCCTGCCCCGGCGGTGAGTTCCCGGTCGGCGCCAAGGTCGCGGCCCTGATGGGCGGACTCGGGCGCACCATCAACGGCAGCTACGCCGAATACACCCGGGCACCGGTGTCGAATGTCGCACTCATCGAATCCGACCTGCCCTGGGCCGAACTCGCGGCCATCCCGGAAACCTACGCCACCGCTTGGACCTGCCTGTTCCGCAATCTGGAGATCGAGCAGGGGCAATCACTGGTCATCCGGGGCGCGACCTCCTCCTTCGGTCAGGCCGCGCTCAACCTGGCGGTCAACGCCGGTGCTCGGGTCATCGCCACCACCCGCAACCCGAAGCGGTTCGCGATGCTGCGCGAACTCGGGGCGGAGCGCGCCGAGTTGGAGGGCCCGGAGCTCTCCCAACGGATCGCCGAGGCCAAGCAACTCGACGCGGTGCTGGACCTCGTGGGCAACAGCACCATCCTCGATTCCCTCGCCCTGCTGCGCCGGGGCGGCCGCGCATGCTTGGCCGGGTGGCTGGGCGGTCTCGACCCGATCGCCGACTTCAACCCGCTGCTGCAGATGGCAAGCGGCGTGTACCTGACCTTCTTCGGCAGCTTCGTGTTCGGAACCCCCGGTTTCCCGCTCTCCGACGTGCCGCTGCAGACGATCGCGGAACAGGTCGCGGCCGGTCGCCTGAAGGCGAAGCCATCACGGGTGTTCGGCTTCGAGGAAGTACGCGAAGCGCATCGCGTGATGGAAGCCAACGAAGCCCGCGGCAAGATGGTCGTCGTCCACTCCTGATCAGCCGCGTCCGTACCGCGAAGGGCACCCGAAACAACGAGCTCGACAGCCGGTGAGCGGCACTTCCGCCTGGCTGTACCGGAAGAACGGGCCGCGCACCGAACGGTCAGCCGCGCCCCGCGATCGGCTACGACTGCGCGGTGGGTCGGAGGGTGCGGTCGAGCAGGTCGAGGAGCGCCGTCCAGTGGCGTTCGGCTGCTTCGGGGTGGTAGGCGGCCGTGTCGGCTTGGGTGTAGCCGTGGTGGGCGCCTTGGTAGACCTCGCAGCGGTGGCGGACACCTGCCGCCGTGAGTGCTTCGTCGAGGCGGTCGATCTGGGCGGTGGGCAGCGACGCGTCCTGGTCGGCGTGTCCGAAGTAGAGCTCCGCGGTGATGCGGTCGGCGACCAGGTGCGGGCTGTCGGGGGCTTCGGTGGCCAGGTTGCCGCCGTGGAAGCCCGCCGCGGCGGCGACGCGCTCGGGGTAGGCACCGGCGGTGCGGAGGGCCAGTACCGCTCCCATGCAGTAGCCGGTGATGCCGACCGGCCCGGTGGTCACCTCGGGGCGGGTGGCCAACCAATCGAGGTAGGCCCCGGCGTCGCGCATCGCGAGCTCGGGGGTCAGCGCCTGGATGAGCGGGCCGATCTGCTGGAAGATCTCGGGGCGTTGGCCGGGGTCGATGAACTCGGGCACCTCGATCACCGGCGTGCGCCCGTGCCGGTAGAAGACGTTGGGCACCAAGACGGTGTAGCCGGACGAGGCCAGCCGGTCGGCCATCTTGATCAAGTGGGGACGCAGGCCGAAGGCGTCCATGTAGAACAGAACTGCAGGGTGGGGCCCGGTGGTGTCGGGGTGGGCAAGGTAGGCGTCAGCGACGCCATCCGGCGTGGGGATGTCCACCGAAGTTCCGCGTACGGCGTTCATGGACGGTGCTCTCTCCTCGTAAACCGCGATGTGCCGAGTGGTTCCGTGGGGTCGGCTGGCCCGAGTACGGCGTGGGCCACGGCAATGCGCCGTTCGGACCCATCCGGAAGGTTACTCGATGCGGTTGTGGCGCCGGTGGGCTGCGGCCGACCTGGGGCGACCAATGGCACGCATCGCCCGCATGAGCCGTTCAGGGCAATTCGCCCACAATTCATTGATCTTCCCTTTGCGACCGGACAAACTCCGACATCGGCGTTCGTTTTCGAACAACAAAGCACACGATGCACCGTCGTGTGCGCGAGCGGAGGCGCCCATGTCGGTCGGCGGACGTGGCAGCCGGTTCGAAGGCCAGTCCCGGTGGACTGCCCGGCGGAGGCTGGTCGCCGCCACCGCCGTGGCGATCGTGATCGGTGGACTGCCTTTGACCGCGGCCCAGGCCCAGCAGATCAACGGCCCGCTCGATCCCGCGACCATCGAGTCCTACCTGGAAGACCCGCGGCGCACCGGGGAGAACCAGGAACCCCAGCACGCGCTGCTGCGCCCCTACGCCGGTCCGCAGCAGGCCCTGGACGGCGCCCGCCACGACACCGACGCCCCGGCGGACACCCCGACCCCCTGGACCCGCTCCCTCGACGGGCGCTGGAGATTCCAGTACGCCGACCACTACCGCGACCTCCCGTCCGGTTGGCAGACCGGCGGGAACTCCGAGCAGTGGGGCGAGATCAACGTTCCCGGCGTGTGGCAGCAGCAGGGCTACGACCGGCCGATCTACCGCAACGTCCCGTCCGAGATCGCGCCCTACGATCCACCACGGGTTCCCGACGACATCAACCCGACCGGCGCCTATCTGCGGGCCTTCGAAGTACCCGAGGACTGGAACGGGCGACGCCAGCTGCTCCGGTTCGAAGGGGTCACCAGCGGCTGGTTCGTCTGGATCAACGGCCAATACGTCGGCTACGACCAGGGTGGCTACACCCCTGCCGAATTCGACGTGACCAGGCACCTGCGACCAGGCACGAACACCATCGCCGTCCAGGTGCACCGGTGGAGTTCCGGTTCCTACCTGGAGAACATGGATTTCTGGCATCTCGCTGGGATGTTCCGCGGCGTGCAGCTCTACAGCGTGCCCCGCACCCACCTCGAAGACATCACGGTCCGCACCGACCTCGACGACCGCTATCGCAACGCCGACCTGCGACTTGGCGTCGAACTACGCCGCGTGGACGGCGGTAGCAGCGGTCCGCACAGCGTGCGGGCCACCCTGCACGACCCGGCCGGGGCAGCGGTGACCAGCTTCGGTCGGCAGGTCGAGATCGAGGGCGCCGGTGCGGCGGTCGAACTCACCGCGCCCGTCCCGCAACCCCGGTTGTGGAGCGACGAAACACCCGAGCTGTACACGGTGGTGGTCGAACTGCTCGACGCCCGCGGCAACCTCATCCACGTCACCGAACAACCGGTGGGCTTTCGGGAAGTCGAGGTTCGCGGTGAACAGTTCCTGCTCAACGGGAAAGGCGTCGACCTGCGCGGCGTGAACCGGCACGAGCACGACCCGCGAACCGGTCGCACCGTCAGCCGCGAACGGCAACGCGAAGACGTCGCACTGATGCGGCAGCACAACGTCAACGCGGTGCGGACCGCGCACTACCCGGACGACCCGTTCTGGTACCGGCTGGCCGACCGCAACGGCCTGCTGCTGGCCGACGAGGTCGACATCGAAACCCATTACCGGGAGGACTGCGAGGCGACCGAACCGGGCATGGACTGCCTCGCCGACCGCGACGAATGGCAGTCGGCGTTCGCCGACCGCTTCAACGCCCTGCTGGAACGCGACAAGAACCACCCGAGCGTCATGTTCTGGGACACCGGCAACGAGGCCGGGCTCGGCGAGGCGCACTACGCGATGGCCGAACACGCCCGCGCCACCGACCCGACCCGGCCGCTGTACCACCAGTCCAACGTCCCGGACGGGGACGCGCCTTTCGCGGACATCTGGGGTCCGCGCTACCCGTCACCGCAGTCGCTGGAAGAGATCGCCCGGGAAACCACCAAACCGGTGATCATGGGCGAGTGGCTGCATTCGATGGGCAACAGCCTCGGCCACTACGAGGACATGTGGCAGACCATCCGCCGGGAACCGTCGCTGCAGGGCGGTTTCGTGTGGGACTGGGTGGATCAGGGCCTGCTGCGGCCGCTGCGCATCTCCCCGGATTCCTCCGGCAACAACCTTCCCGCTCACCTGGGCGGGAATCCGGTGACCGTGCCAGGTGCGGACGGCAACGGCCTGCGACTGTCCGGTTTGGACGATTGGGCGGAGGCGTACCGGGACCCGAAGCTCGACATCGGCGGCCGTGCCGTCACCCTCGACATCCAGGTGAAACCGCTGTCCTGGGCGGGCTCCGCGGCGTTCCTGACCAAGGGCGACAAGCAGTGGGCGTTGCAGATGCCGGATGCGGACCACGTCGAGTTCTTCGTCTACGGCAACGACTCCTGGCACACCGCGCGGGTCGCCGTGCCGCCTGACTGGTGGGGGAACTGGCACCGCTTGACCGGCACCTACGACGGTTCCCAGGTGCGGCTGTTCATCGACGGCGAGCAGGTCGCCACGGAGCCGTACCGCGGCGAGATCGCGCAGAACACGATGTACACCGTCTCCGTCGGGCGCAATCAGGAGAAGCACCGCGACCAGTACGCGGGCCGCACCGCGCACGCCGTGGTCGACTCGGCGCGGGTGTACGACGTGGCGCTGGCGCCGGAACGGATCGCAGCAGGCGTTGACCCCAGCGGCGAGGCCGTGCTGGCGCTGGACTTCGAAGTCGAGGAACAGCGGGGCGAGTTCCTCGACTACGGATCGTCGAACTTCCTCGCCAACGGGGTGATCAACGCCGACCGGGTTCCGCAGCCCGAACTGGCGCAGATGGCCTACAGCCACGCCCCGATCCGGTTCGAGGACTCCGGGGTCGGCCGGTTCGTCGTCCGCAACCTCAACCACACGCTGCCAACCACCGCGTACGACCTGCGCTGGAAACTGGTCGAGGGCGGTCGGGAACTCGCCAGCGGCCCGATCGACGTCGACGTGCCGCCGGGCGGTGCGGCGGAGGTCGCCCTCGATCTCCCGCCCGCCGGTGAGACCGAACGGTTCCTGGTGTTGGACGCGGCGCTGAAGGTGGCTGCTCCGAGCATCCCCGCCGGGCATGTCGTGGCCACCGAGCAACTCCGCGCCGGTGGGACGAAACCTCCGCCGCCACCGGTCGATCCGGCCCCACCAGCGGCCAACCCCACCTTCGAGCAAACCGATGCGGCGATCACGGTCCGGGGAGCCGAGTTCAACTACACCTTCGACCGGCAGGCTGGCACCCTGTCGTCGCTGAACGCGGGCGGGGTCGAGCGGCTCGTCGGCGGCCCCCAGCTCGACGTGTTCCGGGCGCCCATCGGCAACGAGTGGAGCGAATGGAGCGGGATCGAGCCGGAGGCGCAGTTCCGCGCCGTCGGGCTGGACCGGCTGCGCACCACCACCCGATCCGTCCAGGTCGATCAACCGGCGCCAGAACAGGTCCGGGTCGTGATCGACACCGATTCGGCCGCCCCCGACGTAGCGGACAACGGCTTCACCAGCAGGTGGACCTACACCATCGACGGTGCCGGGCGGATCCGGCTGGATCACCGGGTGGCGGCCTATGGCGAGCGGTTGCGGTCACTGCCCTGGCTGCCGAAGATCGGTTTCTCGCTCCGGGTACCGGAATCGTTCGCCACCCTGGACTGGTACGGCAGGGGACCGGGCGAGTCCTACCCGGACCGCAAGAACTCCGCGCACCTCGGCCGCTGGTCCGGGTCGGTGGACGCGCAATGGTTCGATTTCCTGCCGCCGCAGGACAACGGCGTGAAAACGGAGACCTCGTGGGCGGCGCTGTCCGCCACCGACGGCGGGCTGCTGGTCTCCGGCGACGCGTTCAACGTCGCGGTGAACCGCTATTCCAACACCGAACGCACCGATTTCGGCTGGCAGCTGCGCCGGGACGGGTTCGTCAACCTGCACGTCAGTGCCGCGGTGACCGGCCTCGGTGACACCCCGGTGCCGGTGCAGGAGCAGTACCGGGTGCGCCCGGACCAACCGCACAGCTACTCGGTTCTGCTGCAACCACTGCCCTGACCGATCCGTTGGCGAAGGGCCGTCGCGAGGTGAAGGTGGTTCATGTTGCGGATGCTGCCCGTCCGCGACCGGCGGTTCAGGGTTTGCGGCCGACTCCTGCCCAGATGACGGACTCCTCGGGGGTCCTGAAGTCGATCTCGGGTGAGTTCGGACTGCTGTCTTCGGAGTGCCACAGGGGTGTCCAGGTCATTCCTGGCTCCATGAGCTGGAAGTCTCCGAAGAGCTCGCCGATTTGCGTCCGGGAGCGCCAGATCACCGGGCTGCTCGCCGTGTCGTACAGCTTCTTGAGTTCGACGAGCTTTCCGGAGATCTGCTCGGGCACCCCGTCGTCGGTGATGTGCGAGATGGCCAGGTAGGAACCGGGTGTTAGCAACTCGCGGTACCGCGTGAGGACCGTCGGCGAGATGTCGGTGCCGTCCGGGCCTGGCTGCATGACGTGGAGAACGGCGATGAACAGCAGCGCGATCGGCTCTTCGAAGTCCAGTACGCCGGTTTCGATCGCCCGTTGCCACAGGAGCTCGGGATTGCGCAGGTCCGCGTTGATGACCGCGTGGCGAGCGGGGTCGCCGTGCTGTTCGAGCAGCGTTTGGGAGTGGGCGACGGCGACGGGTTCGTTGTCCACGTAGACGACCCGTGCGTCCGGGGCGGCTTCGTCGGCGACGGCGTGGGTGTTTCCCATGGTGGGCACGCCGGAGCCGATATCGATGAACTGCCGGATGCCTTGCTTGCGCAGCTGGCGCACGGCCCGGTGCAGGAACAGCCGGTTGGCGATCGCGATGGGGCGCAGCAGCGGGAACTCGGCGAGCACGCGTTGCCCGAATTCGCGGTCGATGGCCCAGTTGGCGTTACCGCCCAGGTACCAGTCGTAGACCCGGGCTACGCTCGGCCGACTGAGGTCGACTCCTTGCGGGAGGAACGGGTCCTGCTCGCTCATGGCGACAATCCTTTGCCCAAGACGGCCGATCTGGCGCATCGGATTGTAGTAGTTCGACCCCGCGCTGTGAGCATCCGGATGCCGAGGCCCACCAACTCCTCGGCACGACCTGATCAACGTCGTTTCTCGAAACAGTCCCCGGTCAAGCTTGTTCGGCGCGTTCGAGCTCCTCGGCGAGAATCGGTACGGCGACGGTGGCGGCGTGGATGCCGATCACGCTGACGATCTCCAGCACCTCCACGATCTCTTCCTGCGTCGCGCCGTAGCGGACGGCGTTGCGCATGTGCAGCTTCAGACCTGGGACGTACAGGTGCGTGGCGGAGGCGTCGAAGGCCGTGTAGATGAGCTCCTTCACCTTGGGTTCGAGCACACCGGTGCGCCACGGCACCGATGAGAACTCGGTGTAGGCCTCGAACAGCTCCGGGTCGACCTCCAAGATCCCGTCCCAGAAGGAGTGCCAGTAGCCGCGGTTCTCGGTGAACTCGGCCTTGATCCGCTCCTGGTTCTCGTCCAGCGGTTTCGGCCCGGTGCGCAGTCCCTCTTCTTCGAGCACTTCCAGCAGCAGCGGCACCCCGATGTTGGCCGCGTGGATGCCGAGGGTGGAGGTCAGTTCGAGGACCTCCATCACCTCCTCCCGCGTCGCGCCGAACGCCAGGGCGGCCCGGATGTGCTGGCGGATACCGGGTGTGTAGAGGTGGGTCGCCGCGGCGTCGGCGGCGATGTAGATGAATTCCTTGACCTTGTTGTCGAGGTGGTTCTTCCGCCACGGCACGGCGGAGAACTTCAGGTACGCCGCCAGGAAGTCCGGGTCCAGCCGCAGGATGCTCTGCCACGCGTCGCTCCAGGTCCCGCGGACCCGGATGAACTCGGCCTTGAGCTCCTCTTGGTGCTCGGTCAGTCCCGTCGACGTCATGCTCGTTCTTCCTTTCCCTCGTGCGTGTCCGTCAGCCACCGCACGATTTCCGTGTGATCGGCCGAGGCGGGCAGCTCCTCAGCCGCCTTGGCCCACAGTTCGACCGCTGCCTCGCCGAGCAGCGCGGGCCATCCGGTCTCCTCGGCGAGGTCGACCGCGATCCGCATGTCCTTGAGCATCAGGCGCAGGCCGAACCCGGAATCGAACGTGCCGGGCAGCACGAAATTCGGCCATTTCGCCTCGGTGGACCCGCTGCGGCCGCTGGAGCCGTTGACGACTTCCAGCATCACGGCGGGATCGAGGCCGAACTCCCGGCCTGCCAGCAGTGCCTCGGAGCTGACCAGCAGGTGGGTGGCCGACATCAGGTTGTTCAGCGCCTTGAGCGCGTGGCCCGCGCCGATACCGCCGACGTGGGTGACCTTGCCGCCCAGGCAGTCCAGCGGCGGGCGCACCCGCGCCACGTCCTCGGCGGCACCGCCGACCATGATGGTGAGCGTGCCCGCTTCGGCGCCGCCGACTCCGCCGGACACCGGTGCGTCGACCATTCGCAGGTCTCGGCCTGCTGCCCGGTCGGCCAACATCCGCGTCGAGTGCGGGCGCGACGAGCCCATGTCGACGAGCACGGTGCCGGGTGTGGCGGCGTCGAGCAGTCCCGCTTCGTCGAGCACGTGCTCCACGACGTCGGAGCTCGGCAGCATGAGCAGGATCGCGGCCGCGCCTTCGGTGACCGCGGCCAGTTCGGCGACCGGTTCGGCGCCCAGTCCGGCGATGCGGTCGCGTGCGGCCGGGTCGGTGTCGAAACCCCGGACGGTGTAACCGGCTTCGACGAGCCGACGGACCATGGGCGTGCCCATGTTGCCGAGCCCGATGAAGCCGAGCACCGCGCCGGGGGCCAGTGGGGTGGTCACGGGACGTCGATCCCTTCCGCCCGCAGTTCGGTCAGCACCCGCTCGGCGACGCGGAACGACTCCAACGCGGCTGGCACACCGCAGTAGATCGCCGTCTGGAGCAGCGCCTCCTGGATTTCGGTCTGCGTGCAGCCGTTGCGCACCGCCCCTCGGACGTGCACCGCGAGTTCATGCATCCGGTTGAGGGCGGTGAGCATCGTGAGGTTGAGCAGGCTGCGCGTCTTGCGCTCCAAGCCTTCGCGGGTCCACACCTCGCCCCAGCAGTACTCGGTCACGAGTTCCTGAACGGGCCTGCTGAATTCGGTGACCTTCGCCAGCGACCGTTCAACGTGGTCCGCGCCCAGCACTTCCTTCCGCGCCTTGAGTCCCTCGTCGAATCGTGCCTGGTCCATGTCCGGTCTTCCCTTCGTCGTTCACTGCCGTTGCGCGCCGAGGTATTCGTCCTCGTCCACCGGTTCTTCCCACTCCGTGGTGCCGAGCGAGATGGCCACGTGCGCGAGGGCGCACCCGGTGCTCGCGCCGTGCCAGTGCCGCTCGCCCGGCGGCACCCACACCACGTCACCGGGCTGAAGTCGTTGCGGCGCTTCGCCCTCGCTGCACACCCAACCGCTGCCGGTGGTCACCTGCAGGATCTGGCCGCGTTCGTGCCGGTGCCAGTGCGTGCGCGCGCCCGGGGTGAAGAACACCGAGTTGATCGTGACGCCATCTGTCGTGGGCAGGACCGGATCGGCCCAGACCGTGCCGTCGAACGTCGCGCCCCGCTGCTCGGTCGCACCCTTCTCGGGCCTGCCGTGGATGAGCTTCACCGCGCCTCCTCGTCGTGCAGCCGGATTCCGCCAGCGGCATCGCCGATCGCGTCGACGACGCGGTTGCTGATCTGGTCGGCGTAGCCGAGTGCGTTGGCCAGGCCGAAGCTCGCCATCGGGCCGGGGGAGTTGAGCGCGGGCACGCCGAGCTCGCGCAGCCGGTTCACGTACAGCACGACGTCCTTCATCATGAGCGTGCTCGTGAGCCCGCCTTCGAGGTAGTCGCCGTCCACGATGTGCGGGAACCGGTTGAGCGTGGCGAAGTTGACGCCGCTGCTGGAGTTGAGGACTTCCAGCAGCCGGTGCATGTCGAGACCTGCCTTGCGCCCGGCCACCATCACCTCGGCAGTGGCGGCGAGGCTGACGGCGTTGAGGAAGTTGTTGAGCACCTTGGTGGTGTGCCCGGCACCGCTGGCGCCCATCGCGATCACCTTGGCGCTGAACGGCTTCAGCGTCTCCGCCAGCTGAGCCAGCGCCTCGGTGGAGCCGCCGACCATCAGGGTCAGCGTGCCCTTCTCGGCGGCCGCCGCGCCGCCGGAGATGCCCGCGTCGACGTATTCGACGCCGCGCTCGGCGAACTCGGCGTGCAGCCGCACGGTCGACGACGGCGCCGCGGTGCTGAGGTCGACCACGATCTGCCCGTCCCGGCTGTTGGCCAGCACACCGTCGTCGCCGAGCACGACCTTCTCGATGACGGTGCTGTCCGGTAGGGACAGCAGCAGGTGGTCGGCGGCGTTGGTGACCTCGGCGATCGACGACGCGGCGGTCGCGCCCGCCGCGTCGGCGCGTCCCGGCACCGGGTCGTAGCCGATCACCGGTTGCCCGCTGTCGACGATGCGGCGGGTGATGCGGCCGCCCATGTTGCCGAGCCCGATCACGCCAATTCGTGGCGTACTCATGTTGTCTCCGTTCCCTCTTCCCGTCGGTCCACGGCGGTGGTGTCCCAGGCGCCCGCGCCGCCCGACGGCCGTACGGTGCTGACGATCGCGGATCCGCCGTCCACGGACACGACTTCGCCGTGCACGTATGCGGCGTCATCGCTGAGCAGGAAGGCCACCACGGAGGCGATTTCGTCCGGGGTCCCGGTGCGGCGCAACGGAACCGTGGTGCCGCGGCGGATCATGTCGTCCCCGCCACCGGACTCGCCCCGGGCGGCGCTGAACAACCCGGTCGGGACCAGGCCGGGCGCGACCGCGTTGACCCGCACGCCCATCGGGCCGCCGTACATCGCCGCTGCGCGCATGAGGCCGAGCACCCCGTGCTTGGACGCCTGGTACGGCAGGAGGTCGTGGCTGCCGCGCAGGCTGGCGATCGACGCGGTGATGACGATCGCGCCACCCCCGCCCTGGGTGCGGTACCGGCGGAACGCCGCGCGCACGCCGAGGAAGGGCCCGCGCAGGTTGACGCCCAGGACGCGGTCGAAGTCGTCGACGCTCAGATCGGGCAGCTCGGTGAACGCCCCAACGATGCCAGCGTTGAGGTGGTGCAGGTCGAGGCGGCCGAACTCCTCGACGGCGACCCGCGCGTAGCGCTCGACGTCTTCCTCCCGCGAGACGTCACCAGCGACGGCGACCGCCGGGCCGGGCAGTTCGTCCGCGAGCTCGCGGACGGCATCGTGGTCGAGGTCGACCACGACCACGCTGGCGCCTTCGCGGGCGAGCCGGTGTGCGCTCGCCGCGCCGATCCCGTGGGCGGCGCCGGTCACCACCGCGACTTTGCCTTGCAGCGAACGGCTCATCGGTCCTCCTTTTCCGCGTCGGGCCGGACCCGGACGGCGAAGCCGGGGTCGGCGGGGTCCAGCGGCTCGAACCGCTCCAGCACCAGCGGATCGTGGCCTGGCAGCAGCACCGTGCCGGGTTCGGCGGCGAGGGCCGCCAGCTCGTCGAACCCCCGGTACATCGCCTCAAGGTCGGCGACCACCAGGAACGGCCGGTCGAGCTCGACCTCCTCGTAGTAGTGCACCGCGTCCGATGCCAGGACCACCGTGCCGCCGTCGGTGCGGACGAGCGCGGCCAACTGGCCGGGGGTGTGGCCGCCGATCTCCCGCAGCTCGATGCCCGGTGCGAGCTGGTGCCGCTCGGGCAGCCGGGTGACCCGCCCGTCCCGGTCGGCATTGCTGATCGCCACGATGTCGGGTGGCTCGGCGGAGTGTCCGAATTGGACGCGATGGGCGTAGGGTCCGGTCCAGAAGTCCAGCTCCCGTGCGGAAATCAGGATTTCCGCACGCGGGAACAGGTCGATGTTACCGGTGTGGTCGTAGTGTCCGTGCGTGATCACGACTTGGTCGATACCGGCGGGATCGATGCCGAGTCGGCCGAGCGCCTCGGGCACCGGGCAGGTCATCGTCCGGCCCCGGCGGTCACCGACCTGGGGTGTGAAACCGGTGTCGACGATGATGGTGCGTTCGGTGCCGCGCAGCACCCAGAAGAAGTAGTCCATCCCAAGTGGACGGTCGGGTTCGCCGTAGACGTGGTAGTTGAGGTAGACCTGGCTCGCGACGGTCTGGCGGGTCGCGAAGCGCACCGCGAGAACCTCGTAGGTGTCCTCGGTCATCAGCTCACCTCCGGTACCCGGCAGGGTTGCGCAACGTGTTCATCGGCACCGATGTGCCGACCCGCGGTCTCGGGCAGGTGCTTCCACAGGAAAACCGTGGCGATCAGGGCGACCAGCACCAGGTAAGACGCTGGCCACACGCTGCTGCCCGTGGCGCTTGCGATCGCGCTGGCGACGAACGGTCCCGGCCCGGCGATGAAGGCCAGCGCGATGTTGAACCCGGTGGCGCTGCCGCTGGAGCGGGTCGCCGCCGGGAACAGTTCGACCAGCATGACCACGGTGGTGACGCTGACCAGCGACTGCGGCACGACGAGCAGCAGCATGCCGAGCAGCACCGGTGCCACGCCGCCCTGGCCCATCAGGACGAACGCGGGCAGTCCCAGCACGATGTAGCCGACGCTGCCGGTGAGGTTGACCCGGCGGCGGCCGAACCGGTCGGAGATCGCCCCGGCGACCGGGCACAGCGCCATGTAGACGGCCAGGCCGATCGCGCTGAGCACCAGTGCGTCGGTGCGCGAGAGTTGCACGGTCTGGGACAGGTAGTTCACCACGTAGGTGGCCAGGTAGTAGAAACCCAGCCCCTGGACCGCGGCGATCGCGAGGGTGAGCAGGACCGGCTTGAGATCGCGGCTGCCCGCGCGCCGCAGCGGTTTGTCAACCACCTCACCGCGCGCCTTGAGCTCCTCGAACACCGGCGTCTCGGCCAGCTTCAGCCGCACGTAGAGGCCGATCAGCGCCAGCGGCGCGGCGATCAGGAAGGGTATCCGCCAGCCCCACGAGACCATGTCTTCCGCGCTCACCAGCGACTGCACCAGCAGCGCGACGAAGCTGCCGACGACCGTGGCCAGCGCCGCGGTCGCCGAGATGACGCTGCCGAACAGGCCGCGCTGGTGGCTCGGGGTCATCTCCAGCAGGAACGCCGACGATCCGGTCCACTCGCCGCCCGCGGAGAACCCCTGCAAGCAGCGGAAGACGACCAGCAGCACCGGTGCGAGCACGCCGACCGCCTGATAGCTGGGCAGCACGCCGATGAGGGTGGTCGTGATGCCCATCATCAGCACGGAGACCGACAGCGTGAGCCGCCGTCCGCGGCGGTCGCCGAGCGAGCCGAGGACCAGCCCTCCGACGGGTCGGAAGAAGAACGCCACGCCGAACACGGCCAGCGACGACAGCAGACCCATCGTGGCGCTGCTGTCCGGGAAGAACACTTTCCCCATGGTCGGCGCGAAGAAGCCGTAGACGGCGAAGTCGAACCACTCCATGAAGTTGCCGACACCGGCGGCAAGCGCCGCCCGATGTCGTGTCCGGCGTGCGCTGGCCGGTGGGGCTGAGGTCATCTCGCTCGACTCCTACGATCAACTCTGATCGAGTGTCCGCTGAGTGGACACGCTCATCGTTCAGTGGACTTGGTGTCGTTCAAAGTAGGTCCGTGACGAGGGGTTGTCAATCGGGTGAGCGACTCGTCTGGTGTCCGCTGAGTGATAAGATATTTCGCTATGCGAACCGATTCCGTCGCGCCCACCGGGACCGTCGCCCGAGTCGTCGCGGTGTTGCGCGCCGTCGTCGAAGCAGGCGAGGACATCAGCGTCGCCGAGCTCGCCGAGACGGTGGGACTGCCGCGTCCCACGGTGCACCGCCTGCTGGACCTGCTGGCGAAGGAGGACATGCTCGAAGCCGACCCGGTGACGCGGCGATGGCGTCCCACCGTGGAATACCAGCGGCTCGGTGCGCTGCTGACGAGCCGACGCGACCTGGTGAAGCTCGCCCGACCGATCATGGCCGAAGTCGTGCAGCGCAGCCAAGAAGCCTGCTTGCTCGGCGTCTACCTGCCCCGCAGACGTCAGATGATCTACGCCGCGGAGCACACCTCCCCGAATCCGCTGTCGTACCGGATCGAGCTGAACTCCCCGGCGTCGGTCATCTGGGGCGCCTCCGGCCGCGCGATCCTGGCCTTCCTGCCCGAGGAGGAGATCGACACCGTCCTGGCCGACCGCTCGCCCGCCCCCGGCACGGGTGAGCGACCGCCCAGCGCGAGCGCACTGCGGCGCGAGCTGGAGCTCATCCGGCAGCAGGGCTGGGCGTTCTCACGCGGCCAGAAGATTCCCGGCTCCCGCGGCATCGCGGCGCCGATTCTCGACGCGGACGGGATCGCCGTCGGCAGCCTGACGCTCACCATCCCGAAGGTGCGTTTCCAGGAGGACGCCAAGGAGACCCTGGCCGAGATGGTGATGCGCGGGGCGGAGAAGGTCAATTCGCTTCTCGGCTACCGCGCTGCACACGCACTCACCTGACATCCCGCGCTGGCACCCGCCGCCGTAGCGGTCCCGCGTTCCGCTTGCTTTGTGATCGCGGTCACGGACGTTCGGTGAACCGTCCTCCGGCGGGCATGCGTGTAGCTGGTGTCGAAGGCTGACGAGGGGTGGTCCGGTGAAGCTTCGGAGGGGGACGGACGGCGACGCTGATCTGGACGCGATCGGCTTCGATGAGCAGATGGTCGCCGGTCGCTTCGACGACTAGCGAGCCATCAGCCCGGGGGGGCAGGGGGACGGTGGAGTGGGCGGGCGGGCGGGGCCCGCGCGCCCACTCCACCGCATTTTTCGTCTCCGTTGGTCTGTCTGGAAAAGCCAGCGATCACCGCGGGCCCTCTCGGCAGGCGTTCAGCCGCCGAGTTCCTCGATGGCACCGGCTCGCGACAGGTCGTAGCCGCCGAAGCCGGTGATGGCGTCCGCCACGGCGGGGTCCCGCACCGCGTGGATCAGCGGGGCGGCGGCGCCGAGAGCCGCCGCTGGCAGGACGAGGTCGTAGTCCTCCCACGCAACCGGCAGGAACGACAGGTCGAGGTCGGCGGCGGCAGCGCGGACGGCGAGGCCCGCGTGCGCCGCGCCGGTGGCGACCGCGAGCGCGACCTCCAGGTGCGAGCCCAGTTCCGCGCCGGGGATGTCATCCGGCGACAGCCCGGCGGTGGTGAGGACGTCGTCCAGCAGCATCCTGGTGCCCGTGCCGGGACTCCGCTTGGCGATGCGCAGGCCACCGACCTGGCGGATGTCCGTGATGCCACGGGGATTGCCCGCGGGCAGCAGCAGGATTTGCTCGCGGCGCCACAGGTGGACCAGCGTCGGAGATCTACCGCGCAGGACCGCCCGCGCGAACGGGGCGTTGTAGACGCCGGAGTGGTGGCGCAGGTGGACGGTGGCGCCATCGGCGGTGCCCTTGGCCACGGCGGTGAGGCCCTGCAGGCTGCCGGGCGCGGGGACGACCGACACCGCTTCGCCGACGTGGCGCAACAGCCAGTCCAGGGCCGGATCATCGCTACCGGCGAGCCGGAACACCAGCGCGCCGTCCAGCAGGCGTTGGGCGGCGATCGGACCGTCCGGGCTGACCGTCGCACGTCGACGCGACTCGATGCGGATCACCGCGTGCTCGGCGAGATGGCGGTAGGCGCGGCTCGCGGTGGCGACCGTGGTGGACCGGGTCTGCGCCAGGTCGCGGACGCTCGCCAACTCCGCGCCCGGCGCCAGCTCCCCGGCCCGGATGGCCCGCGCGATTTCGGCGCTGAGTTCGAGGTAGCGCGTCATCGGGTGTTGTCCTCAAGATCCGGTGTTGTCCTAAAGATCCATTGCCGCTTAGCCTTGTACCGCATCTGTGCTGCCACAGAAGGAGTCAGGCATGCGGCGCGGTTTCCGTTCGACGATAGTGCTGTCCTTGCTGTGCTCCGCCGCGCTGGTGGCCTCCTGCGGTTCGCCGTCGTCGCCAGGCGCCGATCAGGCGGGACCGGTGTCCGGCACGCTCGTCGTCAACGGCGCGGGCACCCTGGCGCGACCCTTCGGCGCGGTCATCGACGCGTTCAAGGCGCAGAACCCGGACGTGACGGTGCAGTCCCGGTTCGCGGGCAGCGTCGAGGTGGTTCGTCGTGCGACCGAACTGGGCACACCGGTCGACGTGGTCGGCGTCGCCGACTACACGCTGATCCCGTCGGAGATGTTCGAAGCCGACGACGGCGCCAGGTTCGCCGACTGGTACGTCGGCTTCGCCTCGAACCGGATCACCTTCGCCTACACCGACCGCAGCGCGGGTGCCGCCGAGCTGACCCCGGAGAACTGGTACCAGGTGCTGTCCCGACCCGGGGTGCGCATCGGCCGGTCGAACCCGGACACCGACCCGTCGGGCTACCAGGTGCTGCAGATGCTGAACCTGGCCCAGAACTACTACGGCGCACCGAATCTCGCGTCCGGTGTGCTGGCCAACTCCCCGCCGGAGACCATGGTCGGCACCGAGACCCAGTTGCTGCCCGCCGTGACCTCGGGGCAGATCGACTACTTGGGCATCTACCGCTCCGACGCGCTGCAGCACGACCTGCGGTTCATCGATCTTCCCGCCCAAATCGACTTGTCCGACCCGGCTCAGGCCGCGGCGTACGAGGCCGTCCAGTTGCCGACGGCCTCCGGGGTCCGAACCGGTCGGCCGATCGTGTACGCGCTGACGATCCCCACCAACGCACCCAATCCGACGGCGGCGCTGCGGTTCATCGAATTCGTCCTCAGCCCGGCCGGACAGCAGATCATGAGCGACAACGGCTTCACCGTGGTCAACCCCGCCGTGTCCGGCGGCGCGAACCTGCCCGGCTCGTTGGCCGCGGTCACCAAGCCGACCACGCTGCCCGGAGGCTGAGTGACCGGCCTCGCCGCGCGGTTGTCGGCCGGGGCGTTCCCGGCGCTGGTGTGGCTGGCCAGCGGGCTGCTGCTGGGGTTCATCCTGTTGCCGGTGCTCGGACTGGTCACCGCCAGCCCGCCCAGCAGCCTGAACGCCGCGATCGCCAACGCCCAGATCCGCGACGCGCTGCTGCTGAGCGTCGAAGCCGCGGCCGTCACCGCCGTGATCGCCACCGTCCTCGGGGTTCCGCTGGCCTACCTCCTCGCCCGGCACCGGTTCCCCGGCCGGGCGCTGGTGCAAGCGGTGGTCGACCTGCCGTTGACCATTCCGCACACCGTCGCCGGGATCGCGCTGCTGTTCGTGTTCGGCCGCACGGGCTGGATCGGCGGCCCGCTGGAGGCCACCGGCGTGTCCTTCTACGGCACCCAGCTCGGCATCGTGGTGGCGATGCTGTTCGTCAGCGCGCCCTTCGCGGTCAACAGCGCCCGCGTCGTGTTCGAGACCCTCGACCACGACGTCGAACGCGCCGCGCGGAGTCTCGGAGCCACGCCTTGGCAAACGTTCCGGCGGATCACCATGCCGCTGGCGTGGCGGGGCGTGCTGACCGGTGCCGTGCTGGTCTACGCCCGCTCGATCAGCGAGTTCGGAGCGGTCGCCATCCTCGCCTACTACCCGGCCACGGCGCCGGTCGCCATCTACGACCTCTTCCTGTCCGCCGGGCTCGACGAATCTTCGGCGGCGGCCGTGCTGCTGCTCGTCGTGGCGCTGGCGACGTTCCTGGTTTTCCGCACCCTCGCGTCGGGCTGGCTCGTCACCGGCGCAGAACGTGCCAGGAGGTAGCCGTGCTGTCGGTCTCCGGACTGCTCGCCCAGGCGGGCAACTTCCGCCTCGGTCCGCTGGACCTGGCCGTTCCGGCCGGACAGGTGCTGGCCGTGCTCGGCCCCTCCGGTGCCGGTAAGAGCGTGCTGCTGGAGACCATCGCGGGCTTCCGCGCCCCTCGAAGCGGCAGCGTGCTCCTCGACGGCCAGGACATCACCGGACTGCCACCGGAGCGACGCCGCATCGGCGTGGTGTTCCAGCACGCCGCGCTGTTCCCGCACCTGTCCGTTCGCGACAACGTCGGCTTCGCACCGTCGCTGCGCGGGAACCGCCGCGGTCGGCAGGTCGACGACCTGCTGGACGTGTTCGGCATCGCCCACCTCGCGAAGCGGTCGCCCCGATCGCTCAGCGGTGGGGAGCGCCAGCGCGTCGCACTGGCCCGCGCGCTCGCCGCCCGGCCCGCGACCCTGCTGCTCGACGAACCGCTCTCGGCCCTGGACCAACCCGTTCGCGAAGAGCTCCGCGAGGTGCTGCGGGACACCCTGCGCGAGCTCGCGGTGCCCGCGGTCCACGTCACCCACGACCGCGACGAGGCGCTGGGAATCGCCACCGACATCGCCATCATCGCCGCTGGCACACTGCGCCAGACCGGCGCGACGGGACACGTCGCGCGGCACCCCACCGACGCGATCGCCGCGCGGCTGCTCGGCTGGACCGAGCTCGGCCCGGTCGACCGCGACGCCGACGGCTGCCGGGTCGGCGAGCTGCGGATGAACCTCGCCCCGAACAACGCGACCAAGACGCTGTACTACCGGCCGGAGGACGTCCGCATCGATGCGGACGACCAGCAGGCGCCCGCGCTGCGAGCACGGACCCGCGTCCGCGAGGTGGTGCCGACGCTCCCGCTCGCCCGCGTGCTGCTGGACACCACACCGCTGATCACCGCGATGGTGCTGCACCGCGACCTCGACCGCCTGCCCCCGGCGGGCACCGAGGTCACGGTCACGCTCCCCGCTGATTCGATCTGCGCGATCCCCAGCTCGGCCTGATCGGAAAACGTTGGGGGAAGCGGCGAATCCTTCGGCGACGGCGGTGAACTTCGGCGCTGGCCTATCATCGCCGCGTGCAGACTACGGCAGGTGTCGTGCTCGCGGGCGGGCGCTCCACGCGAATGGGCAGGCCGAAGGCCGGGCTGGAATGGCACGGATCGACGTTGCTGTACCGCACCGCCGCGGTGCTGGCCCGGACGGTGGACGGCCCGGTGATCGTGGTGGCCGCGCCCGGCCAGGAGTTGCCCGCGTTGCCTGCTGGGGTCGGTGTTGTCGAGGATCCGGTGGAAGGGCTTGGCCCGATGCAGGGTGTGGCCGCCGGGCTCGCGGCTGTCGAGGACAAAGCAGAGACGGCGTTCGTCTGTTCCACGGACATGCCGTTCCTGCACCCGGACTTCATCCGGCGCGTGCTGCGCGGTCTGACCGAGACCGGGGCCGACATGCTGTTGCCGGTGGCACGCGGTTTCCGCCAACCGCTGGCGGCCGGGTACCGGACGGCGCTGTCCGGGCTGATCGCGGATCTCCTCGCCGAAGGCGAACTTCGTCCCGGCATGCTGTTCAAGCATTGCGACGTGGCGGAGCTCGACGACGCGCGACTGTTGGCGGACACCGCACTCGCGCGGCATGACCCGACGTTGGAGTCCGTGGTGAACGCCAACACCCCGGCGGACTACGCGGCGGCGAGGCAACGTCCGGCACCGGAGATCGTCGTCGAGTGCTTCGGTGCTCTCGCTCGCGGTGGCAGGCACCGTCCCCGCAAGGTGCGAGCGGCGACGCTCGGTGCGGCAGCGGCGTCGGTGGAGCTGGCGCTGGATCGATACATCGTGGCCGCGCTCAACGGCGACCAGGTCACTCGCGACGCGCTTTTGCCGCTGGTGGCGGGGGATACCGTCGCGTTCCTGTCGGCGGACGCGGGCGGCTGAACGACCGGTATGTCGCGCCGCGGGCTTAGAGTTTCGAATATGGCACCGGGTGGTTTCTTCGGGCAGGCGCTGATCGCCGAGGTCAGCGGGCGAACAGCAACCGGCACGCCGTTCGAGCTCGACGAGCGGGTGCTGCGGTCCTACTTGGGCGGGGTGGGCCTGGGGACTTGGCTGATGCATCGGCTCGCACCGCCGGGGGGCGATCCGCTCGCCCCCGAAGCCCCGCTGGCGTTCGTGTTCTCCTCGCTCGTCGGGACTCCGCTGACGACCAGCGCGAAGTTCGCGGTGGTGGCGAAGTCGCCGTTGACCGGACTGCTGACCGACGCGCTCGCGTCCAGCCAGTTCGCCATCTCCGGCAAGCTCACCGGGCACGACGCGATCGTGATCCGCGGGCGCGCGGACGAATTGTCGGTGCTGCTCATCGACGGTGCCGGGGTGCGTCTCGAACCTGCTCCGGAACTCGCCGGATTGCCCGCCGCCGAGGCGGAATCGGCGGTACGGCAGCGTTTCGGCCGTGGTTGGCGCACCGCGGCGATCGGTCCGGCCGGTGAGCGCGGCGTGCGGTACGCGACGATCAGCCACGACGGTCGGCACGCCGGGCGCGGTGGCCTGGGTGCGGTGCTGGGTGCGAAGAACATCAAGGCAGTGCTGGTGCGAGCGGCGACGAAGGTGTCCGTCGCCGACCAGGCGGGCGTCCTCGCCGCGGCCCGCGAGCTGCGCAAGCGCAGCTTCGGTCCGGCCACCGCCAAGTACCGGGAACTGGGCACGCTGGCCAATTTGCTGGCGTTCAACGCGGTTAGCACTTTGCCAACGCGCAACTTCACCGCGGCGACGTTCGACGAGGCACCGAAGCTGGCCGCCGAGGAGTTGCACGAGATGCGCGGCGTGGCCCGCAACAGCTGCGCGTCCTGTTCCATCGGCTGCGAGCACATCTACTCGCGCAAGGGCGGTGGCAGCCAGCGGATGGAGTACGAGAACGTTTTCGCGCTCGGTCCGCTGTGCGGTGTTTCCGATCCGGACGACGTGTTCGCCGCGAGCGCGCGTTGCGACGAGCTGGGTCTCGACACGATTTCCGCGGGCGGCACGATCGCCTGGGCGATGGAGTGCGTCGAGCGCGGCCTCATCGACGCGCCGTGGCTGCGTTTCGGCGACGGTGCGGCGCTGTTGCGGGCACTCGATGCGATCGGAACCCGTGCGCCGGGCCTGGGGGAGTTGCTCGCGCAGGGCTCCCGCCGTGCGGCCGAAATCGTCGGACACGACTCGATCGACTTCGCTCCGCAGGTCAAGGGCCTGGAATTGCCCGGCTACGAGCCGAGAAGCCTGCAGTCCATGGCGCTCGGCCTCGCGGTGAACGCCAGGGGCGCCGACCACAACCGGTCCGGAGCCTACGAGGCCGACCTGTCCGGCGAGGTGGACCGCCTCGACGGCGGCGCGGCGCACGTCGCCGCCGCCATCGGTACCGAGGACCGGGCGGCCGTGATGGATTCGATGATCCTGTGCAAGTTCCTGCGCGGGGTCTTCACCGAGCCGTTCACCGAGTGGGCCGAGCTGCTCCGCCTGGTCACCGGCTGGCAGGTCGACTCCGAGGAGCTGCGCGCCACCGCACGGCGGATCGTCCGCGCGAAGCGCGCGTTCAACCTGCGCGAGGGCGCGACCGCGGCCGACGACACGCTTCCCGCGCGGATGTTGGAGACACCGCTTGAGTTGGCGTCGGGTCGTAGTGCGGCGCTCAGCGCTGACCGGTTGCGGTCCATGGTGGCCGGTTACTACCTCGCCCGAGGTCTGGACGAGGCAGGTCGCGTGCCCACTGCGGATCTGGCGGATCTCCTGCTTGAGGTTTCACCAGCCGGGCGCCGCGACGCGGCGCCTAGTGACGGTTGAGGCACGTGTGTATGCTGTATGAGGTATACCGCTCGAAACGACGGGGGTTCCGATGACGGCTGTCGAGGAGCCGATCACTTCCGTGCGGACCGTGACGACCACGATTGACGGTCAGACGGTAACGGTCCCGGAAGGCACCAGCATCTACGACGCCGCGAAGCAGGTCGGCGTGGACATTCCGGTGCTGTGCCACAACGAACGCTACGACCCCGTCGGCGTATGCCGGATGTGCGTGGTCGACACCGGCGCGCGAACCTTCGCCGCGTCCTGCGTGCGCCCGTGCGAGGACGGTATGGAGGTCAAGACCTCCACGCCGGAACTGGAACGCAGCCGGGCAACCCTTACCGAGTTGCTCGTCTCCGACCAGCCGCCGCGCGCCGAGGACCCGAAGCAGAACAAGACCGGCGACAACC
Organism: Saccharopolyspora antiqui; assembly: GCF_052246905.1. NCBI lineage: Bacteria > Bacillati > Actinomycetota > Actinomycetes > Pseudonocardiales > Pseudonocardiaceae > Saccharopolyspora > Saccharopolyspora antiqui. The sequence goes on along the minus strand of NZ_JBQQBO010000001.1, from coordinate 550,758 downwards.
TGCTGCTGGAGTTGGCCGACCGCTTCGACGTCGCCCGCGAGACGACCGAGCTGCCCTGCGGTTCCGGCCGCGGTCAGGACTCGTCGAACCCGGTCATCGACGTCAACCACGACGCCTGCATCCTGTGCGACCGCTGCGTCCGGGCCTGTGACGACATCCAGGGCAACGACGTCATCGGGCGCTCCGGCAAGGGCTACTCGACCAAGATCGCGTTCGACTTCGACGACCCGATGGGCGCGAGCTCCTGCGTGACCTGCGGTGAGTGCGTGCAGGCCTGCCCGACGGGCGCGCTCACCAACAAGCCGATCAACAACATCCCGATCCAGCCCCGCGAGCAGCTGGACGCGGTGGACAGCGTGTGCCCGTACTGCGGTGTCGGCTGCGCGCTGACCTACTACGTGGACCGCTCGCGCGGTGCGATCGCCTTCGCCGAAGGCCGCGACCAGCCCGGTTCGAAGAGCCGGTTGTGCGTCAAGGGCCGCTACGGGTGGGACTACGCGGCCTCGCCGCAGCGGCTCACCGTGCCGTTGATCCGCGAGGAGTCGGCTTACCCGAAGGGCGCGCTGTCCGCTGACGTCCGCGGCAATGCCGGTGGCGACAACGACCGCGGCCGTGCCGATGGCGGCGGAAACCGCAGCGGCGGCAAGCCCGGCCGGGACGGACGGCGCAAGCCGGGCGGACTCGTCGACTACGACGAGGTGCTGCCGCACTTCCGCGAGGCCACCTGGGACGAGGCGCTGGACCTCATCGCCCGACGGCTGATGGAGATCCACGCCGCGGGCGGCCCCGGTTCGATCGCCGGTTTCGGTTCGGCGAAGTGCTCCAACGAAGAGGCCTACCTCTTCCAGAAGTTGATCCGGGTGGGCTTCGGCACCAACAACGTCGACCACTGCACCCGGCTGTGCCACGCCTCGTCGGTGGCGGCGCTGTTCGAGGGCGTCGGTTCCGGCGCGGTGTCGACCACCTACGGCGATGTCGCCAACGCCGACGTGGTGATCATCACCGGGTCCAACCCGACCGCGAACCACCCGGTCGCCAGCTCGTTCTTCAAGCAGGCCCGGCGGCGCGGTACGAAGATCGTCTACGTCGACCCGCGGGCCAGCACGGTCTCCGAGCACGCCGACTACCACTGCCAGGTCAAGCCCGGCACGGACGTGGCGTTCTACAACTCGATCATGCACGAGGTGATCCGCCTCGGCCTGATCGACCGCGAGTTCATCGCGGCCCGGGTCTCGAACTACGACGAACTGGCCCGCACCGTCGCCGACTACCCGCCGGAGCGGGCCGCCCAGATCACCGGGGTGGACGCGGACCTGATCCGCGAGGTCGCCAAGGTCTGGGGCGAGGCTGGCGCCGGGGTCATCTACTGGGGGATGGGGATCTCCCAGCACACCACGGGCACCGACAACGCCCGCTGCCTGATCGCGCTGTGCTCGATCACCGGCAACGTCGGTCGGCCTGGTACCGGACTGCACCCGCTGCGCGGGCAGAACAACGTGCAGGGCGCCTCCGACGCCGGGCTGATCCCGATGTTCTACCCCGACTACCAGGGGGTGGACCAGGACGCGACGCGGCGGCGGTTCGAGGAGGCGTGGGGCACCTCGCTGGACCCGAACCGCGGCCTGACCGTCACCGAGATCATCGGTTCGGTGCTGAAGCCGGACGGGGTGCGCGGCATGTACATGCTGGGCGAGAACCCCTTCCTGTCCGACCCCAACATCAACAAGGTGCGCAAGGCCTTGGCATCGCTGGACTTCCTGGTCGTGCAGGACATCTTCATGACCGAGACCGCCGAGTTCGCCGACGTGATCCTGCCAGCCTCCTCCTATCTGGAGAAGGAAGGCAGCTACACCAACACCGACCGCCGGGTGCAGCTCGGGCGCAAGGTGATGGACCCGCCGGGCCAGGCGCGGGTGGACTGGGAGATCGTTCAGGACATCGCCCAGCGGATCGGGCTGAACTGGTCCTACTCCTCGCCGAGCGAGGTGTTCGACGAGATGGTCGAGCTCATGCCGTCGTACGCGAACCTGCGGCACGACAACCTCGGCTGGTCCGGCAAGCTCTACCCGAACAACGACCCCGAGCACTCCGACGGGACCGTGGTGCTCTTCGACGAGCGCTTCAACACCGACGACGGCCTCGCCCACCTCGTACCGGCGCAGTGGCTGCCCGCGAAGGAGCTGCCCGACGCGGAGTACCCGCTGGTGCTCAACACCGGTCGGCTGCTCGAACACTGGCACACCGGGTCGATGACCCGACGGTCCTTCGCGCTCGACTCGATCTCGCCGGTGCCCGAGGTGTACATGCACCCGAAGGACGCCGCCGACCGGGGCCTGTCGCACGGCGAACGGGTTCGGGTGCGGTCGCGGCGCGGCACCATCGAACTGCAGGTGCGGATATCCCACCGCGAGCAGCTCGGCAACTGCTTCATCCCCTTCCACTTCCGGGAGGCGGCGGCGAACCTGCTGACGATCGACGAGATCGACCCCGTCGGCAAGATCCCCGAGTTCAAGTTCTGTGCTGTTCAGGTCGAGGCGCTGGGCGCGGCACACGGCGTGCAGCACTCATCAACCCTGGGAGTTAGTGCATGACCCTGAGTTCGGAGCGGGCGCCGTACGTGCCGCCCCGCCGCGTGCCCGGTGTCGAGGGACGCAATGGGAAGTTCCCCGGACCGTCGCTGATCCCAGCGCTGAACGCGATCCAGGCGCGGTTGGGCTGGCTGCCCCGCGAGGAGCTGGAGGAGCTGGCGCGGGAGGTGCGGCGGCCGAGGTACGAGATCGAGGGCATCATCTCGTTCTACCCGCACTTCCGCACCACGCCCCCGGCGAAGGTGTCGGTGCACGTGTGCCGCGACCTGTCGTGCTGGCTGCGTTCCGGTGCGGACCGGGTCGCCGAGGTGCGACAGCGCTACGGCGACGAGACCGATGTCGAGGTCGTCGAGGTCTCCTGCCTGGGACGCTGCGACATCGCCCCGGCGCTGGCGGTCAACGAGCACCCGGCGTCGGTGTCCGACGTCGACGATCTGGTTACCGCCGCACGGGGTACCGGGGTGGGGCACGCGGCCCCGACCGGGACGGAGCGGACCGAGCCGTGGCCGAACGATCCGTACCCGGCGGGCTCCGGGGTCGAGCAGCGCTACGCCACCCTGCGGGCGCTGCTCGCCGGGGAACTGACCACCGACGAGGTCGTGGCCACGCTCCAGGCATCCGGGCTGCGGGGGATGGGTGGTGCAGGGTTCCCCACCGGACGCAAGTGGGACCTGGTCGCCGCCGCCGAACCGGGCAGCGTCAAGTACGCGATCTGCAACGCCGACGAGTCCGAGCCGGGCACGTTCAAGGACCGCCAGATCTTGGCCGACCAGCCGCACCTGGTGCTGGAGGGCCTGCTGATCGGCATGGTGGTGGTCGGGGCCGAAGAGGGCTGGGTGTTCATCCGCCACGAGTACGGTCCCGAGGAACACGTGCTGCGGGAGGAGATCGCGGCGCTGCGCGAGGCGGGCGTGATCGGCGCGGACGCGTGCGGCAGCGGCCGTCGCCTGCAGCTCGACATCTTCGTCTCGCCGGGCGGCTACATCCTCGGTGAGGAGACGGCGCTGCTGGAGGCCATGGAAGGCCACCGCGGCGAGCCGCGGAACAAGCCGCCGTTCCCCGGCAACTACGGCCTGCACGGCCGCCCGACGCTGATCAACTCCGTGGAGACCTTCGCCGACGTGCCGGTGATCGTCCAGCGCGGCGCGCAGTGGTGGGCCGAGCAGGGCGTCGGAGACTCCATCGGCTGGAAGTTCTTCGCCGTGTCCGGGCACGTCGAGAACCCGGACGTTTATTGCGTGCCCATGGGCACCACCGTCCGGGAGCTGATCGACCTGGCTGGTGGCGTGCGCGACGGTGCCGCGATCGCCGCGGTGCAGCCGGGTGGTGCCTCGTCGAACTTCATCGGCCCCGACCAGCTCGACCTGCGACTGGACTTCGGGACGCTCGCCGAGGCGGGCACCATGCTCGGTTCCGGCGCGCTGGTTGTCCTCGCCGAGGGCACCGATCTGCTGGCCGCGTCGACGAACGTGCTCCGCTTCTTCCGCAACGAGTCGTGCGGCAAGTGCGTGCCGTGCCGGGTCGGGTCCACCAAGGCGCACAGCCTGCTCAGCGGCGTGCTGGAATCGGGCTCGTCGACCCTCGACGACGCGCAGCGCGCACGCATCCTGGAGCTGGAGGAGGCCATGCGCAAGACCTCCATCTGCGGCCTCGGGCAGGTCGCCCTCGGGCCGGTGGTTTCCGTGCTGCGCATGGACAACGGCTCGGCCAGCGACCAGTCGGACCCGAAGGGACAGTCGGGGAGTTGAGCGGGCGGGAGTTCTTCGCCGCCCGCACCGTCGCCGAGGCCCTTGCGGGATTTCGGCCCGCCCACCGCACTCCGGTGGAGAACGTCCCGTTGGCGCAGGCACTGCACCGCGTTCCCGCCGCGGCGGTACCGGCGCGGTCCGCGCTGCCCGGATTCGTCCGCTCCACTGTGGACGGTTTCGCCGTCCGGGCCGCCGACACCTACGGCGCGTCCGACGGCCTGCCCAGCTACCTCGACCTGCTCGGCGCGGTGCGGATGGGCGCCGCCCCCGCGGTCGCGGTCCGGCCGGGTGGCTGCGTCGCGATGCCGACCGGGGGCGTGCTGCCCGAAGGCGCGGACGCGGTGGTGATGGTGGAGTACACCGCCGAGACGATGCCGGGCACGATCGAGATCACCCGGCCAGTCGCGCCGGGTGGTGGTCTCGTGCGTGCCGACGAGGATGTCGCGGTCGGTGCCGTGCTGGTGCCCGCCGGTCGGCCGCTGCGGGCCACCGACCTCGGGCTGCTCGCCGCGGCCGGGGTGACCACGGTCGCGGTGCACGCCCGGCCCCGCGTCGCGATCATCTCCACGGGCGACGAGGTGGTTCCGCCGGAGAGCGCGGAGCTCGCCGCCGGTCAGGTGCGCGACGCCACGGCTTCGGCGCTGGCCGGACTGGTCGCCGACGCGGGCGGCGAGCCGGTCATCGCGGGCATCGTCTCCGACGAGCCGGGCACCCTGCGGAAACGGCTGGAGGAAGTGCTCCCCGACGCCGATCTGGTCGTCGTCTCGGCGGGCTCCTCGGTGGGCGCCCGCGACGAAACCGCGGGCGCGGTGGCCGCCATCGGTGCGGTCTGGTGCCACGGGCTGGCCATCAAACCGGGAAAACCCACTCTGCTGGCCGAATGCGGCGGGACCCCGCTCATCGGGCTGCCGGGCAATCCGCTGTCCGCGCTGGTCGTGTTCGGTCAGGTCGGGGTGCCGCTGCTGCGGCTGGTCGCCGGGTGCGAGTCGCCGCCGCCCGAACCCAACACCCGCGCCCGCCTGTCGCGTGACCTGGCCTCGGCCGCCGGGCGGCTCGACGTGGTCCAGGTCAGGGTTCGCGACGGGGTCGCCGAGCCGCTGTTCGGCCCGTCGGCCCTGCTGTCGGTGCTGACCCGCGCCGACGGCTACCTGATCATCCCGGAGCCCGCCACCGGCCTGGACGCGGGAACCGAGGTCGAGATCACCCTGTACCGATGACAGGCCGACGGAGCGCCTCGTGACCAGCACAGCCCGCGTGGATACTCACGCCATGACCGCCAACAGCCCCTTCGTCTCGGACGTCCCCGCCGCCGCGGCCCTTGCCGCCTGGGTGGACGCACGGGCGGCGGCGGGCTGTCCCGCCCGGGTCGACGTGGTGCGCGTACCGGTCGCCGCCGCGGTAGGCCGGGTGACGGCTGAGCCGGTGTGGGCGCGGCGATCCTCGCCAGCCTTCGACTCGGCGGGCATGGACGGGATCGCGGTTCGGGCCGCCGACACCGTCGGCGCGGCCGAGACCACCCCGGTGCTGCTCGCCCCTGGTGACTTCGAGGTCGTCGACACCGGCGACCCGCTGCCCCCGGGCTACGACGCCGTGGTGATGCGCGAGCAGGTGCACCGCACCGATGCGGGCGAAGCCGAGCTGCGGGCCGCCGTCCCGCCGTACCAGCACGTCCGGTCGATCGGAGAGGACATCAGCGCCACCGAGCTGCTGCTTCCCGAAGGCCACCGGCTGCGGCCGGTCGACGTCGCCGCCTGCGCGGCGGCGGGGGTCACCGAACTCGGCGTCCGCCGCGCGCCGGTCGTGGTGATCGTGCCGACCGGCGACGAGATCCGGCCGATCGGGACCGAACCGGCTCCCGGCGAGATCCTCGACACGAACTCGCTGATGCTGGCCTCGCAGGTGCGCGAGGTGGGCTGCGACGCCCGCGTCACCGACATCATCCCGGACGACCCGGAAGCCATCACCGCCGCGCTTCTCGCCGCCGCGGCCGAGGCCGACCTCGTCCTGCTGATCGCGGGCTCCAGTGCGGGCCGCGACGACTACACGGCGCGCGTGGTCGCCAGCGCGGGTTCGGTCGCGGTGCACGGCGTAGCGGTGCGTCCCGGTCACCCCGTCGTGCTGGGCACCGTGGCCGGTGAACCCGGGACTCCCGTGCTCGGGGTGCCCGGCTACCCGGTGTCGGCAGCGCTCACCTTCGACATCTTCGCCGCCCCGCTGCTGGCCGAACTGGAGGGCGCCGCACCTCGGGAACGCCCGTTCACGACCGCGCGCCTGGCCCGGAAACTGCCCTCCGCGATCGGCATGGACGACTGGGTCCGGGTCCGGCTCGGCCGCGTGCAGGACCAGGTGGTCGCCACCCCGCTGCCGCGCGGCGCCGGGGTGCTCACCTCGCTGGTGCGCGCCGATGGCCTGCTCGTCGTGCCCGCGGGTTTGGAAGGTCACCACGCCGGTGCCGAGGTCCGGGTGGAACTGCTGCGCGGGCTCGGGGAGATCGGACGCACCATCGTCGCGATCGGCTCGCACGACCTGCTGCTGGATCTGGTGGCGTCCGAACTGCGAGCGGCCGATCCGCTGATCACGCTGGCCTCCTCGAACGTCGGCTCGCTCGGGGGGCTCGTGGCGCTGCGCGACGGGCTGTGCCACATCGCGGGCTCGCACCTGCTGGAACCGTCGACCGGCGAGTACACCTTGCCTTACGTGGACAGGCTTTTCGGGGCGGACTCCGATGTCGCCGTCGTCCGGCTGGTGCACCGCGATCAGGGGCTCATCGTCGCCCCGGGCAATCCGCTGGGCCTGACCGGCGTCGACGACCTGACCCGGCCGGGGCTGCGCTACGTCAACCGGCAGCGCGGCGCGGGCACCCGGGCATTGCTGGATCACGAACTGAACCGCCGTGACATCGACGCGGCCGCGGTTTCCGGTTACTCGCGGGAGGAACACACCCATCTCGCCGTCGCCGCGGCCGTCGCCGCCGACCGGGCGGACGCCGGGATGGGGATCCTGGCCGCCGCCCGCGCGTTCGGGTTGGACTTCGTCCCGGTCGCCCGGGAGCCTTACGACCTGGTGTTGCGCACCAGCGAGCTGTCCGGAGAACTGTTGGCGCCGCTGTGGGAGCTGCTCGAACGCGAGGACTTCCGCGCCACCGTCGAAGCCCTCGGCGGTTACTCCTGCGCGGAGACCGGACGGCGGATCCGCTGACCGCCCCGCTGTTGTCCACATTGGACGGGACGTATCGGACGAAGTGCCTTTCCGCAGGCGTTGAACGCTTTCCACCGCGTGGGAGCAACGCGCTACGGTATGCGGGTGACCGTGGTGAAAATCGGGGTGGTAGCCAATGGCTGATATCAACTACGACGCGCCGCAGTCGGCGCGGATCTGGAACTACTGGCAGGGCGGCAAGGACAACTACGACGTCGATCGTGCTGCTGGCGACGCGTGGATCGCGTTCCAGCCGGAGATCGTGTCGATCGCCAAGGAGTCTCGGCAGTTCCTGATGAGGGCCGTGCGCCAGCTGACCGCCGAGGCCGGTATCCGCCAGTTCCTCGACATCGGCACCGGCTTGCCGACCCTGCAGAACACGCACGAGGTGGCGCAGGAGGTCGCACCCGACTCCAAGATCGTCTACGTGGACAACGACCCGCTGGTGCTGACGCATGCCCGTGCGCTGATGATGAACACCACCGACGAGGGCGTCACCAGCTGCATCGACGCCGACTACCACGACCCCGAGTCGATCATCTCCGATGCCCGCGCCATCCTGAACTTCTCGCAGCCGATCGCGGTGATGTTCATGGGCGTCCTCGGACATGTCGCCGAGTACGAGGACGCGGTGTCGATCACGCGTCGGGTGATGGCGGCGGTGCCATCCGGCAGCTACTTGATCCTCTGGGAGAACACCAACGTCACCGAGACCGCCCGCAGTGCCGCCGCGGAGTACGCCAAGAGCGGCGCGATCCCGTACCGGCTGTGTTCGGTGGAGCAGGTGGGTGGTTTCTTCGACGGGCTGGAGTTGGTCGACCCCGGCCTGGTCGCGATCAATCACTGGCGAGCCGACGCCGACCAGCCCGGCACGAGCCAGCCGTTGGACGCCGCCGGCGCGGTGGGCCGCAAACCATAGGCTGCGGCGCGAACCGCTCGACGACGGCCGCCTGCGACTCGGCCCCGCGATGCTGACCGTGCCCGCACCGCTAGCGCGGGACTCCGACGGCTACGGCCCGTAGATCGCGTCGTGGAACTGGATTTCCGCTCGCAGCATCCCGGTGAACCATTCCTGCAGCCGATCGCCCGGCACCGAGCCGGGCAGGTCGTCGACCTCGGCGGCGAGTGCGTCGACCTGGGTGGTGAACGGCGCGCGGGTGTGCAGCGCCACCCAGTCAGCGATCGGTCCGGCGGCGATTGGTCCGGCCGGTGGCGCGAGGGCGCGAGAACACCAGGTGCGGTAGAGGTGTTCGGCCGCGAACATCACGGTCACCACGGCCGCGTAGCCGCCGATTTCCGCGGCCGACAGGGCGAATTTCGACAGCTGGTCGGCGCGGCAGCGTGCGGCGTCGTCCAGCCGCGCCGCCACCGGCCAGGCCGCTCGCGCGGTCCGGAAGTACTCGGACTGCTCCGTGGTCAGGCCGTGAACCGCCCGGGCGTGGCGCTGCATCGCGGCCCAGGACGGTGCGTGCCACACCGCCAGACCGTGCAGGCGGCACGCGCTTGCCACGAAGGACTCCTCGATCTCCAGGTAGTTCGCGTAGGGCTGGTCGCCGATGGTGCCGTTGGAGACCTCGCGGACGAACCGCACGTCGAGCGCTTCGGCGAGGGCGTCGGCAGCTGATTCGACGAGCCAGGACGAACGCTTCACCGGGCCAACCATTCGATCAGACCGCCGAAGACCTGGCCGTAACCGGGCCAGTCTTCGCAGAAAGCGGTCGGCGCCCAGTGCGGCGAGCAGTCCGAGGTGAACGCCGCGGCTCGCCCCCTCCCGTGCTCGCCGACAACGACGAGCGGGTCACCGTTGATGGTGGCCAGCGTCGTCGAGCCGGGTCGGGCGAGCACCCTGTTGTAGCCGAGCAGGTGCGGCCACGGCGTGTCGACACCACCGAGCGCGGGGTGGTCGGCGGTTTCGACGATGGCCTGCGCTCCGGCGGGCAGCTCCACCCGGTCGTCTTCAGGGAGCAGTTCGACCGGCAGCACGTCGTGCAGGACGGTGTTGCGGTAGGCGGCTTTCCCCTCGATTCCGGAGAACGAGAGGTAACCGCCGATCATGAGCAGGCCGCCGCCGCCCCCGACCCACGCCCGCAGGGCCGCCAACCGGTCGGCACCGCGCTGGGCGCGCTCGAACACGGCCGGGGCCAGCTGGATGGAGTTCGCTCCGATGTCGGAGAGGATCACGACGTCGTACTGCGACAACTCCCGATCATCCGCCGGGAATTCCATCGGAACCGAATGCGCGGGCAGGTGCGCCACGTCGTGGCCGCGCGCTTCGAGCGCCCGTCGCAGCTGCTCTGCTCCGACCTCGTACGAGCTCGTGGTGAAGGTGTCCATGCCCTTGATGTGCGTCGCATGGGTCACCCAACTCTCGCCTGCGATCAGGACGCGGCTCACGACAACTCCTTTCGATCGGCCGCGGACTCGAACAGCCGGGCCGGGTTGGTGCGCAACAGGTCGGCGGCGATGCGCTCGGCAACGCCGTGCTCGACGAGCCGCTGGGTGAACAACCGGGGCACGTAGCAGAACCCGTTGCCCCCGTAGGCGGTCAGCATGCTCTTGAGGAACACGTCGTGGCTGAGCAGCAGCCGGTCGCCGTGCCCGCGCCGGATGAGCTCGGCGACCGCGACGGCGGTCTGCTCGGGCGCGGGGGACTGACCTTCGCCGGGGTAGCGAAACGGCATGCCGATCATGTCGAATTCGAGCCAGACACCGCGATCCCCCAGCGAGTTCTGGTAGTCCGGGTCGGTGCCGGAGGGATCCAGGTGGCAGAGCACGACCGCGCCGGGGCGCACGCCGTACTCGCCGAGGACGATGTCCAGCACCTGGTGGCCGCGGCGCTGCCAGCCCGGCAGGTGGACGTAGAGCGGCACACCGGTGTCCCGCTGCGCCCTGGCCGCCGCTCGCAGCGCCTTCTGCTCGTCGGCGGTGAAATCGGGGGAGACGCCGATCTCACCGATCACGCCCGGCCGAATCCCGGTTTCGCCCGCGCCCGAGCCGAATTCGCCGATCAGCTCGGCGGCCAAGTCCGCCTCGCCGGTCGAGGACAGGTGGCCCGGGTGGAACCGCTGCAGGTACCACCCCGACCCCATGATGATCCGCAGCCCGGTGCGTTCGGCGAACATCCGCAACCGCTGCGGATCCCGGCCGATGCCCGCGGGCGTGACGTCCACAATGGCCTTCCCGCCGACGGCCGCGAAGGCCATGAGGTCGGTGAGCATGGGCTCCGGCTCGTCCAGGACGCAGTGGTCCAGGCACGAGTAGGGCTGCTCGCGCAGCAACCACGCGATGTCCGCCGAGGTCTTCGCTTCCCGGAGGAACCGCAGGTCCGGATCGCTCGGCTCCGCCACCACCGGCCGGATGTCGTTGACCAGGTGCTCGTGGCTGAGCGTGAGCCCGAGTTCGCTACTGGGCACCGGACCGGTGACGGTCATGACCTCGGTGTTCAAGATCTACCGGCCAGGTGCCCGACGAGCTGCGCGAGGCTGCGGCCCCGCAGGTTGACCCAGATCGCGAGGATGAGCACCAGCCCGGTCACGATCGGGGTGAGGAACGGGCTCACCCCGAGCAGCGTCAACCCGTTGGCGATCATCCCGGTGATCACGGCCCCGACGATGGTGCCGGTGATGGTGCCCCGACCGCCGAAGAGGTTGGTGCCGCCGAGCACGACCGCGGCGATCACGGTGAGCTCGAAGCCTTCGCCGGAGTTCGCGGACCCCGACCCCAGCCGCGCGGCGGTGAGGATCCCGGCTGCTCCGGCGGCGAGCCCGGTGAGCATCAGCGCGATCATCTTGATCCGGTTGGTGTTCACCCCGGCGCGGCGCACCGACTCCTCCTGGGAGCCGATCCCGGTGATGTAGCTGCCGAACCGGGTCCTGGCCAGCAGCACGACACCGATCACGACGGTCAGCAGGGCGATCCAGGCGAGCACCGAGAATCCGAGGAACTTCGCTTCGCCGATGCGCGCGACGAACAACCGCTTGTCGATCGGCACCGAGAAACCCTGCGTGGACAGCTGCGCGAGACCGCGGATCACCGACATGGCGGCCAACGTGACGATGAACGGCGGGATCTTCTGGTACGCCGAGAGCCAGCCGTTGACCGCACCCCAGAACAGTCCCGCGGCCAGCCCGATCACGATCACGACCGACGAGTCCCAGCCCGCTTCCAGCAGCTGCGCGGTGGTGGCGGCGACGAAGGCGAGGGTGGAACCGACCGAGAGGTCGATCTGACCGGTCGTGATCACGAACGTCATGGCGACGGCGACCATCAGCGTGATGGCGACCTGGGTCGCCAGGTTCGACAGGTTGTCGAAGGTGAGGAAGTTCGGTGCGGCGAGCCCGAAGGCCAGGAAGAGCACGACGGTGACGCCGAACATCGCCAACGTCGCCTTGTTCACCCGCTCCCACCAGGACGGGCTATCGGCGGTGACCGCTCGTGGTGCCGTATCGACGTGCGCGCTCAAGCTGGCTGCACCTCCTCGGTGTCGGATCTGGTGATCATGGCCACGAGTCGCTCGATGTCGAGTTCGGACACCGGTGCGTCCGCGACGCTGCGGCCCTCGTACATGACCGTGATTCGGTCGCAGACCTCGAACAGGTCCTGCAGGCGGTGGGTGATCAGGATGACGCCGACGCCCCGGCTGGCGACGTCGCGGATCATCGCCAGCACCGAGCGGACCTCCGCGACGGCGAGGGCGGCGGTGGGTTCGTCCAGGATCAGCACGGCGGGGTCGAACGACACCGCGCGGGCGATAGCGACGGCCTGGCGCTGCCCGCCGGAGAGCGCGCCGATCTCCTGGTACGTCGACTTGACCCGCACGTGCAGGTTCGACAGCGTTTCGGCCGCCATCCGGTGCATCGCGCGCCGGTCCAGGAACGGGCCGCGCCGGGGCTCCCGGCCCAGGAACAGGTTGCTGGCGACGTCGAGGCTGTCGCACAGCGCGAGGTCCTGGTAGACGATCCCGATCTTCTCCTGCCGGGCGTCGGCAGGGCTTGCGAACCGGACCTTGCGGCCGTTCACGGTGATCTCGCCGCCGTCGTGCTGGAGCGCCCCGGCGAGCACCTTCATCAGCGTCGACTTCCCGGCGCCGTTGTCGCCGACGAGCCCGAGCACCTCCCCGGCCCGCAAGGTCAGGTCCACTCCGCGCAGCGACTGCACCGCGCCGAACGACTTGGTGATGTCGCGGAGTTCGACCAATGTGTCCGGTGCCATCAGCGCTCCAGGTAGTAGGCGTATTGCGCGACGTTCTCGGGCGTGACGATCTGGGTGGGCACCGGGATGTCGCGCGGTACCGGGCGCCCGCAGGCCAGGTCGATCGCCGCGGCCATCGACTCGTAGCCGAACTGGAAGGTGTTCTGCTGCACGACCGCCTTGATCCAGCCCGCCCGCAGTCCGTCCATGGCCTGGGCGGACAGGTCCCAGCCGACGACCTTGATCCGGTCGGTCCGGCCCTGGCTGCCGACGGCGGCGGCCAGGCCGATCAGGGCGGGCTCCCCGGTGGCGTACGCGTAGGGCAGGTTCGGGTTGCCGGTGAGCAGGTTCTCGGACGCGGCCTGCGCGTTCTCCTGGACGTTGCGGCCATCGACGACGGTGCCGATGCGCATCCCGTGCGCGGTGACCTCGTCGGTGAAGCCCTTCTGCCGCTCCAGTTGGATCGTGCTGCCCAGCGCGCTGACGACGCCGATTTCGCCCTGCCCGCCCGAGATCCCGAGCAGCGCCTCGCCGAGCTGCTTGCCGCCCTCGGCGTTGGCCGTGCCGACCTGCGCGGACACCGCCGGGTCGTCGACCGTCGCGTCGACCGCGACGACCGGAACACCGGCGGCGTTGGCGCGGCGGATCGCGGGCTTGATCCCGTCGGTGTCGACCGCGTCGACGATGATGGCGTCGTAGTCGTTGGCCACCAGGTCGTCGATCGCGTTCGCCTGGACCGTGGAGTCGTCGTTGCCGTTGACGATCTGGACCTGCGCGCCGACCTGGTCGGCCACCCGCCGCGCGCCGGTGTTGATCTGGTTGAAGAACAGCGCCTGCAGGTTGATCGTGATGATGCCGATCTTCGGCGTCCGGCCGTTCACCTGGCAGGCTTGGGGAATCCGCGCGGGTGGCGGCGGCCCCTGCTCGGCGGCGCGCTGCTCGGCCGCTTGTTGTTGCCGCACCGCCGAATCGCAGCCGCCGACCGCGATGACGAGGGCGAGCGAGACGAGGACCGTGCACGTTCGTCTCATCGGACACTCCTTGTTGCCGGGTTCGGGTTGACCAGTGCGGTGCGGTGGTCGGTGACGGCGTCCCTGCTGGGCAGGCCCGCTCGGGCGCCGGGTTCGGTGCAGGACAGGCCCGCTGCCGCGGCGGCGAAGCGGGCCGCGTCCACCGGGGTGATGCCGCGTTCGAGTTCCGCGGCGTAGACCCCGACGAAGCAGTCACCGGCGCCGGTCGCGTCGACCGTCGACACGGGCAGGGCTGGACCTTCGTGCTCGGTCCCGTCGGGTGCGTACATCCGCCAACCGCGTGCGCCGTCGGTGACCACGAGGTGGGTCGAGGTCCGGACGGCGGCTCGCGCCAGTTCCGAGTCGTCGCCGAGCAGTTCACCGGCGAGGGTACGGCCCGCGATGACGTGGTCGGCGACGTCGAGCGCCGCCAGTGCGCCGTCGGCTCGGGTGCAGCCGTCGAGATCGACGATGGTGCGCCCGCCGTGCGGCACCGACGCAGCCCACGGGAAGCGGTATCCGTCGAGGTAGAGCCACGAGTTCTGACACCCGGCGGTGCGGGCGACCACCGCCGCGAGATGTTCCGCGGTTATCGCGTCGTCCTGGCTGATGATCGATCGTTCGCCGTCGGGCGTCACGAGGATGACCGAGGTCGTGAGTTCTCCGGTGCGCGCTGTCCAGGTGACGTCCACGCCGTCGGCGACGAGCGCGGCGAGGAACGCATCGCTGAGCGGGTCGTCACCGACGACTCCGGCGAAGCGGACGTCGGCGCCCATCCGAGCGGCGGCCACGGCGGCGTTGGCCGCCATCCCGCCGTCGCCGCGATCGATGGCGGTGGCCTGCACGCGGTTGCCCGCGGCGGGCAGCGCCGGAACGCTGACCGTGAGGTCGCTGTTGGCGTATCCGCAGAAGGTGATCACGGCAGCTCCGCCCCGGCCCGCCGCGCCGCGGCGGTCAGTTCGCGAACCTTCGCCGGGTCGACCCGACCCCACCAGCGCCCGTTGTCCTTCAACGAGGAAGCCACGATCACGCCGTCGCAGGCGGGTAGCAGTTCGCCGATGTTGGCCGCGGTGATGCCGGAACCGATCACCACCGGCAACCGGGTGTGCTCCTTGATGCCCACCACCTCGTCGAGCGCGGCCGCGTCCCCGGTGCGCGAACCGGTGGCGATGAGCACGTCGGCGTCGAAGAACTCCGCGTCCTCGGTCTGCTCCGCCAGGGACCGGTCGGCGACGATGGCGTGCGCGCCGTGCTTGACGTGCACGTCGGCGAACACCTTGACGGGGTTCGCGCCGATCCGGCTGCGGTAGCGGGTGGCCCGCGCCGCCTGTCCCTCGATGAAGCCCTCGTTGGCGATGTAGGCGTTGGCCCACTGGTTGACCCGGACGAATCCGGCCCCGCCGGACCACGCCGAGGCGATCGAGCACTCGGCGGCGTTGGACAGCACGCTCACGCCGACGGCGCGATCGACGGCGTCGCGCACCCGCGCCGTGACGACCGCCATCGCGGCGGCGGTCTCGTAGCCGTGCTCGCCGGGCTTGAGGAACGGGATGTCCCAGTGGTTCTCCACGATCACGCCGTGGCAGCCGCCGTCGAGGTAGCCGCGCGCCTCCTCGACGGCGAACGTCGAGATCTCATCGATGGGCTGACCGGCGTAGTGCGGGCTGCCGGGCAGGGCTGGCAGGTGGACGACCCCGATCACGACCTTGGTCGTGCCGAACAGCTCCGCCACGGCGTTCGGCTTCGGCGGGAACACCCCGGGAGGGGTTGAGGTCATCGGGAACTCCCTACGAGACGTGGCAACCGGAGCGGTGGTGATGCAATCGATTGCATCGAGATGAAGGTGTACGGTATGGATCAAATCGTTGGCGGTCAAGGGAGACTTTCCCTGGATCGTGACAACCGGGTTCTCGGTTGGTTAGGGAGAGGTAAACGTTTGCATGGGGTGACCATCGCCGATGTCGCGACGCGGGCCGGGGTGTCCACCGCGACCGTCTCGCGCGCGCTGACCGGGTCCCGCCCGGTCGCCGCCGAGACGGTCCGCCGGGTGCAGCGCGCCGCCGCCGAGCTCGGGTACTCGGTGAACTCGATCGGTCGGGCGCTGCGCAGCAACCGCACCGACACCATCGGCATGGTCGTGCCGAGCATCTCGAACCCGTTCTTCACGTCACTGGTGGAGAACGTCGAACACGCCCTCGGCGGATCGGGCAAGCAGTTGTTCCTCTGCGACGCCCGTTCGGATCCGGCGATCGAGGCGGAGCGGCTGCGGTCGCTGGTGGCCCGCAACGTCGACGGGATCATCGTCAGCCCCACGCACGGCGTCGACAGCGCTCCGGCGGTGCTCGAAGCGGCGCGGGCGGTTCCGCTGGTCCAACTCGACCGCTACGTCGGCGGAACCAGCACCGACTGGGTGGGGGTGGACGACATCGCGGCGATGCGGCTGGTGGTCGACCACGTGCACGCGGCGGGGGCGCGCTCGGCGGCGTTCGTCGGGTCGTTGTTGACGAATTCGTCGACCGAACGACGGCTGGCCGGTTTCCAGCAGCGCGCTGCGGCGTTGCGGATGACTGTGCGCGAGGACTGGTTGCTGCTCGGCGAATACAGCATCGCCTGGGGCGAAGCGGCGCTGGAGCGGCTGACCGCGACGGAGCGGATGCCCGATGTGATCGTGTGCGCCGACGATCTGATCGCGCTGGGCGTGACCCGCGCGTGCCGGGCACGCGGCATCGAGGTGCCCGACGACGTCCAGGTGACCGGCTACGACAACATCGAGTTCGCCCGGCTCGGCGAGCCACCGCTGACCACAGTGGACCAACCCAGGAAGAAGATCGCTTCGGAAGCGGTCCGGCTGCTCGCGGCGGCGAGCGGATCAGCGGCGCCGGAGGCTTCGGCGCACATCGCGCTCATCCCGAACCTGGTCGTCCGGCACAGCACCCGCGACGTGCTCGATCGCGAATGACGTGGCACAGCGCAGGAAACCAGCCCGACAGCTGGCCGGAGGTCGGACGTCGGTTCCGTCAGGCTGGGACGGCTGCGGGTTCGGGTGCTGTCCCGGCGGCCCGGTCGGTGGCGGCCGACCTGCGCTGCGTGGTGCGGTCCAGGGTGCCCGCCAGGACGGCGAGCACGAGGCCGATGCCCGCCAGCGTGGCGCCGACCAGGGTTGGCGACAGCAGCCCGAGTCCGTTGGCGATCACCAGACCGCCCAGGTAGGCGCCGATCGAGTTCGCGATGTTGAAGGCGGACTGCACCGCCGCTGACACGAGCATCGGTGCCCCACCGGCCTTCGCCATGACCAGCGACTGCATGATTGGCGCGACCATGAAGCCGACGACGCCGATCACGAAGACCGTCACCGCGGCGGCCGCCTTGTCGCCGGAGGTGATCGTGAACGTGCCGAGTACGGCGGCGGTCCCGATCAGCGCGGCGTACAGGCCCGGCATGAGTGCTTTGTCGGCGACCCGGCCGCCCAGGAAGTTGCCCACCGTCATGCCCAGCCCGGCCAGCACCAGCAGCAGCGTCACGCTGGTCGGCGAGTACCCGGAGACGTCGGTGAGGATCGGGGTCAGGTAGCTCAGGCAGGCGAAGGTGCCGCCGAGTCCGAAGGTGACGATCGCCAGCGCCAGGTGCACCTGCGGGTAGCGGAAAGCCGCGAGTTGCCCGCGCATCGTGGCCTGTTCCGGCTCCGGCCGCCCCTGCTCGGGCACCAGCCGCGCGATGGCGGCGACCGCGACGACGCCGACGGCCGCGACGACCGCGAACGTCGCTCGCCAGCCGACCTGTTGGCCGAGCAGCGTGCCCAGCGGCACACCGACGACGTTGGCGAGGGTCAGGCCCATGAACATCATCGAGACGGCCTTGGCGCGATTGCCCGGGCCGACGAGACCGGCGGCCACGACGGCGCCGGCGCCGAAGAACGCGCCGTGCGGCAACCCGGCCAGGAACCGCAACACCATGCCAACCTCGGCGCTCGGGGACAGCGCGAAGAGCACGTTGCCGACGGTGAACAGGCTCATCATCCCGATGAGCACGGCCTTCCTGGGCAGTCGCGCGCCCAGCACCGTCAGCATCGGCGCCCCGACCACGACACCGAGCGCGTAGCCCGAGATCAGGTTTCCGGCGGTCGGGATGGATACGCCGAAGTCGGCGGCTGCCTGCGGGAGCACGCCCATCATGACGAACTCGGTGGTGCCGATGCCGAAGGCGCCGATGGCGAGTGCGAGCAGCGCGATGGGCACAGTTCTCCTCTCGGGTAAGCGGTGGTGGGTCTTGGTGCTGCGGTAGGTGCTATCCCGCGTCGGGGGGGGCGGGATAGCACCTGGATCGATACAGCACAGATCGAAAATATGAACAGCCGCGCAATCACGACACGTAGTCATCGGCTGTCTGGTATCCAGTCTCAACATGCGACGGGGCAGTTGTCCACCTCGTGAAGCGTGAACCCGAGCACTCTGCGTATAAGACGACTCATCGGATATAACCCAAACGTGTGAGTGCTCTCGACGAGGCGGCATCGCTGGCCACGCGCTTACACGACGGCTTCCGGGTAGCGGAAAGCGGAGATCGAGGAATCCCGGAGCGGTTGCCACCCTGGATGCCTGGCCCGGGTGTCCGGCGCCTGATCCGAGAGGAGCGCGGTGGCCATGGAGTTCGGAATTTTCGATTCGTTCGACCTCGGCCAGACCACGCCCGGTGAGGTGCTCGACGACAGGTTGCGGTTCGCGACCGAGGCCGAACGGCTCGGAATCGAGCATTACCACGTGACCGAACACCACGGCACGCCGCTGTCGGTATGCCCTTCGCCGAACCTGTTCCTCGCGGCGCTGAGCCAGCGGACCAGCCGCATGCGCATCGGCGCCCTGGTCAACGTGCTGCCCAGCTACGACCCGTTCCGCCTCGCCGAGGAAATCGCCGTCCTCGACCAGCTCACCGGTGGGCGGATCGACTTCGGCGTCGGGTCGGGGGTGAGTCCGTACGAGCTGGCGATCTTCGGGATCGACATGGCGCAGGCCAAGCCGATCTACGCCGAGGCCCTGGAGGCGGTGACCACCGCGCTGCGCACCGGGCGCATGCGTCATGAAGGTCAGCTGCTGCGTTCCTACGACGCCGAGTTGTCCGTGCTTCCGGTGCAGCGCCCGTACCCGCCGTTGTGGTACGCGTCGAGCAACTCCGCGACCGCGCAATGGGCGGGACGCAACGCCATCAACTTCGTCGGGCGGTGGAACGGTGGCACGATCGCTGACACCCTGCGCACCTACTGGGACGCTTGGGAGGCGCATCGGCTCGCGGAAGACCGGCTGGGCGGCCACGTCACGGCACCGCGTGCTGGCATCTCGGGCAGCGTGGTGATCGCCTCCAGCGAGGAGCGAGCGCGGGACATCTTCGGGCGCGCCAACGACATGTTCTGCGAGCGCATCACGCATCTGTGGCACCGCAACGGCGACCACCGGTTCGACAGGGCGTTCGCGACCGAACCCGCCCTCGCCAGCGGCGCTGCGTGCGTCGGGACCGCGGATTCGGTGCGGGACCAGGTCGTGCACCAGGTCGAAACATCAGGCGCGAATTACTTCGAGATGTCGGCGTTCTTCGGGGACATGACCTTCGACGAGGCGCTCCACAGCCTGCGGGCCTTCACCGACCAGGTCGCACCGGCCGTCCGCACAGCAGCAGCCAAGTCAGGAGCGCGGTAGTAGTCGGAACCCGGCCGTCGCCGTTGAACATGCCGCTGCACCGCTGTGCGGACTGACTGGTCAGTTGGAGCGGAAACGCGGCCGTGATCGAGAGGTCAGCGTCGGGGCATGCCCTCGCGTGCGGCGAAGGCATGCCCCGGGCTGTCACCAGCCGACTGCGACCAGCAGCCACTGCGGGTTCTCGCGCGAGACGTACGACGCCTGGTCGGCCACGTCGTCGTACGGGAAACCGTACGAGAGGTTGTTGATGTTGTGGTCGTGCCAGAACTTTGCGTAGTAGTTGGCAGGCGCGGACTGGTAGAAGTTCGCCGGGTCCAACTGCTGCTCCGGTGACAACTCGGCGACGTGCCGGTTCAGCCCCGCGCACATCTGCGGGTCGCCCGCCAGTGATCCGGCGCAGCCGAAGATGTTCTGCGTCGTTTCGTTCACGCCGACGGAGTTCGCGTAGTCGGTGAAGTAGTTGGCGTACTGGCCGCCTTCCTGGAACGCGGGCGCGCTGCCCGGCGCGGGAATGCGGTACGGGGCCTCCACATCCGCCAGTTGTTTGAACTCCTCCGGTACCTCGTCGCGGAATTTCTGGAAGGTGGCCTCCCGGTCCTCCTGGAACGTCTCGTAGTCCTCGCCGAACTGCGCGTCGAAGCCGTCGTGGGCGCGCAGCCGCATCGCGAGTTTGAGCCCGAACGCGTCGACTCGCGTGGTGTTGCCGTTGAACGTCGACGGCCCGACGGTGAACTCGATGAAGTCGGAGTACTGGCTGTCCGGCGAGCCCAGGTGGAAGTACATCCGCCCGGCCGAGTTCGCCGGCATGTCCAGGTAGGGCTGCTCGGCGATGGAGTGGGTCTCGCCGTTGAAGGTCCAGTACACCTGGTCGTCCGGGTACTTGCCGTTGGTGCGGTTGAGCACCTTCACCATGAGCACGTTCTGCGCGGGTGGGATGTTCGTGGTGTCGCCCCAGAACTCCTCCGGCGGCGGGGCCGACCCTCGTCCGTCGGCGGCTTGTGCCGACAGGGCGGTGACGGAACCGGCCGCCAGCAGTGCAGCGGTGAGCAGGCTGAGGGTGCCGCGGCGCCAACGCCGCGGCAGTGCGGTTGTGGGCATGATCGCTCTCCGAAATCGGGGAATCCCTGCGGGACTGGGGAAAGCGCTCTCAAAGCGAGCGTCGTGCGAAACGGCCGCGAAGTCAACCGGATGCTCGGCGGCTGTCCCCTTCTCGCCACATGCCTTTTCGCCAGCACTGGCGAGTGAATCGGATTTGCCGGGGACGGGCGGTATCGTCGCGCCGAAATGATGGATCCGAGCAAGGCCGAAGCCCTGCTCGAATCCGGTACTGCTCGGCCACCTTACGGATAAGTGACCACATTGGACGGTTGGGTTCCGGGTGGTGTAGTCGCGCCGGTGTCGTTGATGACGTGGGTGATGCTGCCCTGCTCGTTCAGCGACACGGTCAGCAGGCTGTGGAACCGCACATCCGGGGTGTCCGGCACCTCGAACGCGTGGTAGCTGTTGACCGACGGGTTGACGTTGAAGTAGTTGTAGCTGCCCAGACCCCACGCTTCGTGCGCGGTGACGTCCGGGCCGACCTGGTATGCGGCGTACCCGTTCACGCCGTTGGGGTTCATCCAGGACGGCTGGTCCGGCACGTCGTAGGGCATCTCGTTCTGGAAGAAGATCGTCTTGCCGCGCTGGCCGTTCCAGATCACCTGGTACTTCTGGTAGTGCTCCACGAACAGGCCGGTGGCCAGCACGTCGTCGCCATTCACGATCACGCCGGTGTCGCCGGTGTTGACCGTCCAACCGACCGTGCCCGCGTTGCCATGATCACCGCGCCAGGCCCAGATGTGGTCGAGGATCGTGTTGTTGCTGTTGACGACCATGCTCGTCGTCGCCTTGCCCGCGATCGAACCGCCGACGCGGAAGAACACGTCCTGCACGGTGGTCGGATTCGCGGCGTGCTCGGCCGAGGAGCCCTCCTCCCCGACGGTCAGCAGGGTGGGCGAATTGGTCGTGCCCGCGTCGAACAGCAGGCCCTTGAGCCGGACGCCGTCCACGTCGGCGACCTGCATGGCGGTCACCCCGTTCGCCAGGATCAGGGTCGGGTAGCCGATGCCTAGGACGACGGTGTCGGGATTGGAGACCTGGATCGTCTGGTCGAGGTGGTAGACCCCGGGCGTGAAGAACAGGTTGCAGCCCTGGGACAGCGCGTTGTTGATGGTCTCCGCGGTGTCGCCGGGCTTCGCCACGTAGAACTGGCTCATCGGCACCGAGGTGCCAGGGGTGCTGCCGGACGCCCAGCTCGGTCCGGTGGCGCCAGTGCGCAGGTCCGGCTTGAACACCTGGTACTTGCCTTCGGCGTCGACGTACAGGTACGGCACGTCCCGGGACACCGGTGTGGTGTCCAATGTGGTCACCGGCGGGGTCGGGAAGCTGGTGGCCGGTGCGCCGGAAACACCGGAGAACACCATGTTCCAGACCGCGCCCGACCAGCTCCCGTAGCTGGAATCCCTGGTGTACCACTGCTGCTGGGAACCCGACTCGGTCTGGCCCTCGACCCTGGTGTCGGCGATGTAGCCGCCGCTGGCCCAGCCGTAGCTGGCCGGGTGGAGCGCGAGGCCGCCGTGCACGTCGATGCGGCGGAACGGCGCGGCCTGCGACACCGCCCAGCGGTTGGTGCCGCTGCTGGGGTTGATGGCGAGGTTCTCCGCCGACCGCCAGAAGTTCTGCGTCGCGTTGCCCTGATCGGACTCGTTGAACGCGTCGACCGTGACGTCGCCGTTGATGGTGACGTCACCGGGGTTGAGGCCGAGACCGGCCACCGAGGTGTAGTAGCCGACGTTGACCGTGCTCTGGTAGCTCCCCGGTTTGAACAGCTGTGCCACCCGATCCTCGGCGAACTGGTCGGTCTGGGTGTCCTTCTGCGCGTTGAAGTCGGCGTCCAGCTGCGCCTGGATGCTCTCCGGCGACATGCTCGGATCGAAGATGCGCACGTTCGGGCCGAAATCCGGTGTGTCGGAGCCCGCGCAGGCCGCCGGTGCGCGGCTGTCGTCGTGCGCCGTGTTCGTGCCGGAGACGGCCGCAGCACTCGGCGCGACGGCGGAAACGACGGCGAGCGTGGCCAAACCGGCGAGCCACGGTGATCGGCGTCGTCGTCCACGGCGTTGTGGGACGGGATTCATGGCAAGAAGCACCTCCAGGCGGAGCCTGAGACGGACAAAAAGGCGTGAGAGCGCTCTTGGCGGGCACCCTAGACCGATCAAGAGCCGTGCGGAAGGGGTGCGGACGGCGACGGAGTCGGAGCTGTCCGGGCAGCGTTGGGTTGCCGTTTTCCACGGATTTCCCGTCCCCGCAGCGCTTTGCGCGATTCATCGCGTCGCGGCGGCGATTTCAGGGACGTTCCCTGTTTTGAAGCCGCGCAGATCGGAGTTCGTGGTCCTGGGGCTCGTGAGTGGGTTTTTCTGGTAAGAACCGGAATTTTCACTCATGACCACGCACTGCCCGACCCCGATCTGCGTGCCGCCTGCCAGCTGTCCAAAGTGGATGGAACGTGCGGGCTGGGCGCGGCCCCGCTGTGAGCTATATCGGGTTCTCAACGGCGCGCCGGGGTTTTCACATCAGTGCTGTGCTGCGGTTGCTCAGCGAGCATCCGCTCGGCGGTTCGGCGCCCACAGCTGGTCGGCGTCGCCAGCGGCGAGGCGGCCCTGGTAGACGTCGATCTTGTGGTCGATGAGCTCCAGGTTTTCCCGCAGCTCAGCGATCTTGGCGGTCACCTCCGCGCGGTGGGCCTCCATGAGGGCGAGCCGTTCCTGCTCGTTGCCGCGCCCGGCGGATACGAGTTGGGCGTAGCGCCGGATGGTCTTGATGGGCATGCCGGTGGCCCGCAGCCTGGTGCAGACGGTGATCCACTCCAGGTCGAGCTGGTGGTAGCGCCGCCGACCGCTGGTGGTGCGGTCGATGGTGGTGACGACCAGCCCAGCGCGTTCGTAGTAGCGCAGGGTGTGCACGCTGACCCCGGTGCGGCGGGCGGCCTCGGCGATGCTCAGGCCAGCCTGGGGGCTGGCAGGCGTGGGTTCTGGCTGCGGCTTGACTTCGAGCACGCTCTAAAACATAGCGTCGCGGTCATGATTGCTTCAATGCCGCCGAAGACCACGATCGGCGAGCTCAGCCGACGCCGCCGACTCCTGGTGCTCGCGATCTGCTGCGCCAGCGTGGTCGTCGTGGTGATGGACATCTCCATCGTCAACGTCGCGCTGCCGACGATTCGCCGCGACCTGCACGCCTCGGTGTCCGGCCTGCAGTGGACGGTCGACGCCTACACCCTGGTGCTGGCCAGCTTCCTGGTGCTGGCCGGGTCGACCGCCGACCGGGTCGGCCGTCGACGCGTCTTCCAGGTCGGCCTCGCCGCCTTCGGGCTCGGCTCGCTGCTGTGCGGCCTGGCGCCGAGCATCGGTTGGTTGATCGCGGCGCGTGCGTTGCAGGCCGTCGGTGGCACGATGCTCAATCCGGTGGCGATGGCGATCGTCGCCACCACGTTCCCCGCCCCCGCCGAGCGAGCCAGGGCCATCGGCGTGTTCGGCTCGATGTCCGGCCTGTCGCTGTCGCTGGGGCCGATCCTCGGCGGCGCCCTGGTCGACGGCTTCGGCTGGCGCGCCATCTTCTGGATCAACGTGCCGATCGTGGCTGCCGCGATCGTGTGCACCGCGCTGTTCGTGCCCGAGTCCCGCGCCGCGCGGGCGCGCCGGTTCGACCCGGTGGGCCAGACGCTGGTGATCCTGGCCATGAGCAGCGTCGTCTACGCGATCATCGAGTCCAAGTCGTTCGGCTGGACCTCGCCGGTCATCCTCGGTCTGCTCGCCGTCGCCGTGCTCAGCGTGCTGGGCGTCCTCGGCTACGAGCCGCGCCGCGTCGACCCGCTGCTGGAGCTGCGGCTGTTCCGCAGCGTGCCGTTCAGCGCGGCGATCCTGATGGCGCTATTCGGCCTGTGCGGGTTCAGCGCGTTCCTGTTCGTGACCACCCAATACCTGCAGGACGTGCGCGGCATGGCCGCGCTAGCGGCCGGGTTGTGCCTGCTCCCGGTCGGGGTGCTGGTCGTGGTGCTCTCCCCGTTCACCGGTCGGCTGATCGGCTCGCACGGTCCTCGACTGCCGCTGGTGGTCGCCGGGGGCGCGTTGGCGCTGGGCGGCGCCGCGTCGAGCTGGCTCGGACCGGCCACTCCGCTGCCGGTCGTGCTCGCGATCTACCTGCTGTTCGGCATCTTCCTGGGCACCGTGAACCCGCCGATCACCAACACGGCGGTCGCCGGGATGCCGCGCTCGATGGCCGGGGTGGCCGCCTCGTTGGCCTCCGCCGGTCGGCAGACCGGTACCACCCTGGGCGTCGCGATCGCCGGAACGATCGTGGGATCGGCCCTGGCCAGCGGTGGGATGGCGTTCACCAGCGCCGAGCGGGGCGTGTGGTGGCTGGTGTGCGGACTCGGCGTCGGCATCCTGGTCCTGGGACTGCTCAGCACCGGGAGCTGGGCGCTGGGCAGCGCCGCGCGCGCGGCCGCCCTGTTCGACGGTGGCGCGGCGGACGGTCCCGATCGTGCGGACGCGGCACGCGACGAGCCGCGCAGCGACCTGAGTCGACACAGCGGACCGGTCTCGGGTTGATCTGTTCGCGGCGATCCGAGACGTCGGCGAGCTGGTCGAAGCGATCTGCGTTGTCCGCCGGGCGATCGATCCAGCTGCCTAAATGCTCCACTGTGGACTTGCGAAGCCCCTGTCAACCTCGCGAAAAGTTGGGCTGCCGGAAGTGCGCCCTCCCGCAGCCCAGCTTTCCCGCGACCGGATCTGTTAGGAGCCGAAACGGCGATTACCAGTTCCAGGGCATGTTGTCCTCGACTGCGTCCAGGGCATCTCCGGCCCCGTCCACGATTGCCTCTCCCGCGTCCGCTACCGCGCCTCCGACTCCGGTCAGCGCATCTCCGGCAGTGGGGACGTAGCTGCCTCCGAAGAGGCCACCAAAGCCATCGCTGAGCCAATCCCACGCCGAATCGGCCTGATCACCGATCCAGCTCGCGGCTTCGCTGACCCCGTCGGCGATATAGCTCGGAATGATCACGAAGTACACCGCCCCGGTGATGTAGGCGATCGAGTAGGCGCCTGCTACGGCATATGCCGGGTACTTGCCGATATGACCTGTCAGCTCAAGAGGCTGTCCTGCCGAGGAGAGCTCGGGTTGGTGCCGTCGGTTTCAGCCGAGCTCGCGTCGGGCTGTTTGAACCCCGGATCGATGTCAGGCCCGGTTGAGCCGGAGCCCAAACCGTCGCCGCCGGTCCCACTCTCCGGCGCGCCGTCGCCGGGGTCGTCGGTGGGTGTGGTCTCACTGGAGCTGTCAGTGGATGTGGTTTCGCCGGTTCTGTCAGTGGGTGTGGTCCCGCTGGTGTCGTCAGTAGATGTGGATTCGCTGGTGCCGTCACCGTGGGTTGCCGCACCGGAGCCGGTGTCCGGATCTGCTGCGCTGGCGCGGTAGGTAGTGCTGTGCACTGTGGACGCCGGTAGTTCCGGACCGGTCGCGGCCAGCGCGGTGGCCGGAGCCAGCGCGCACGTGGAAATCGCCACCGTCGCGCTGAGGAATTTCTTCGCGATGTCAAAGCTCATGGTGCTCACTCGATTTGCTATCGAAGGCCGCGAGCATCGTCCTGGCTGACGGCCTTTGTTCAACTGCCGCCCCAAAAGGTGCTCGAAGAGTCCCCCGGTGCCGATGGAGAATTCCCCCGGATTCGTCGAGTGGGGTCCCCCGCACCGACGTAGCGCTAACCCCATCTGCCGGGTGGGGCAATCCCGAAACCTTCGTTTAGCGGATCGCGCTGAATCGCACCCGCTCAGCGCCGCATCCCGACGGATTTGGTCAGCGGATTCGCGTCGCTGGTTTTGCTGTCAAGAGATTCAGCCCGAACGGCTCGCCTTCCCATCGAGGAGACGAGCCGTTCGGGCTGCTGGTCGGTCGCTTTTCGCGTCTCGGACTTCTGGGCCAGGTCAGGAACAGGTCCAGTAGACCGGCCGTTCGGTTACCGGGCTCGGGTTCCTGTTGGATTGGGCGGTGCCCGCGGCCATTCGGCCATCCGGGCTGATCGAGGACGGGTAGCTCATCGGCCGGTCACCGCTGAGCGCGGGCAACGTCGTCAACACGCCATCGGCCACCGCGACCGCGTCGTACCCGTTCTTGGCGAGGACGGCGCCGCCGTCGTTGATGGCCTGGTTGGCGGATTCGGCGGCCTGCAGTCCCGGAACCGCCTCGACGGTGCCGGTGTCCAGGTTCCAACGCACCACGCCCGCGGACATCGTCCAACCGACCACCCACGGACCGCCGATCCTGCTGGCGGAAACACCCTCCGCTGCGGGAATGCCGTCCGGGCGCTTCAACGGACCGTGGGTGCCATCCGGACGCCACACGTAGGCGTCCTGCGCGACGGTGCCGACGATGGTGCCGTCGGCGGAAATGTCGCTCGCCCGCCCGGTTTGCTCGCCTGGCATGGGCAGATCGACCGGATCGTTCGCGCCCGGCTCCCACACCGCGGGCACGGCGACCGGCGGACCGTTCGGGGTGGGCTTGAGCCTGCTCCCGACGATCCGCTCGTCTTCGCCGACGGCCCACGGCGTTCCCTCGCCGGTCAATTCGCGGACTTCACCGCCCTGGTGAATCCACGGGTGGTGGTTTTGCTGGTCATCGACGGAATCCCCGACCGCGACGCCGCTGCTGTTCACGTCGACCAAGGCTCCGGGCGCGCCTTCGACGATCTCCGCGACCTCGCCGTCGCGCCAGATCACGGCCGCGCCACCGGAACCGCCGTCGTTCGAGGCCCCGACCAACGACACCCCGTCCGGCGAGGCCCCCCGCACCGTTCCAGCGCTGTGACCGTTCGGCAGGGGCAACTCGTGGACCGCGCACTGGAGTGCCGCTGCCATCGGTGGACCGCCCGGCTGAGCCCACGAGATCCCCGCCGCTGCCGTCACCACCACGACCGCACCGCCAACACCGCTGACCAGCCGGAACCGCGCACTCGCCGTCCGCATCAACGCTCGTTCTCCCTCGGTAGCCAATCCTGTCCACAATCAGACGCGCGAGAGACCGCAGAGGTTGTCCCGCAACGGGAATCACGCCTCCGGCGGCCGAGACGACTGCCATTTCCTCCGCCGGTACCTGCGCTCGGGCATCGGTGGCGACACCCTCACCAACTACGGCGCACGAGGCCACCCGCAATCGACAGCACCGCGAAGCGAAGTCGGGAGCCGTGTGGTTGTGCCGGGGGATTGGTCTATTCGGGTACGAAATCATTCGGCCGCTCGGCGCCGGAGGCCGGGTCTTGATGGATGTGGGCTGCGGTTGAGGTCACCGGCCGCTCCGGGTTCAGCTCGATTGCCAAGAGCAACAACGTATTTCCACTGGCCCACCTGCCTGCCGTTGGCAGTGTTTCGCTTGGTGATTATGGTGTCGGGCGTCGCTGCGGCGAGCGCGATGGACTGAGCCGACCATGATCGAGGAGCATGTCGTGACGTTACCGTCGAACAAGGGCCAGGCGGCGCCGCCACCGATCGATCTGACCAGGGCCAGCATCGCTCGCGTCTACGACAAGTTCCTCGGGGGCAAGGACAATTACGAGGTCGACCGCGAGGTCTACGAGGCGATCATGGCGATCGCCCCCGAGGGTGAGAAGGTCGCCACCGCGATTCGCGGTTGGCTCATCCGAGTGATCAACTACCTGGTGGGAAACGCGGGGATCGACCAGCTCCTGGATGTGGGCTCGGGGCTGCCCACCGCGGAGAACACCCACCAGACGGCACAGCACCGCAACCCCGGCGCGACCGTGGTCTACGTCGACAACGATCCGATCGTCGCCGTGCACGGCCGGGCGCTGCTGGAGGAAAACGATCACACGCACTTCGTGACAGCAGATCTGACCCGGCCAGCGGACCTGCTCGCCTCGCCCGGGGTGACGGACCACCTGGACTTCCACCGGCCGTTCGCGCTGATCCAGTGCGCCACGCTGCACCACGTCGATGACGATGCGGACCCGGCTGCGGTCATGCGCCACTACATCGACGCATTGCCCGCCGGATCCTACGTCGCCCTGACCCACTGGTGGGATCCCGCAGATGAGCACCCCGCAGGCCACGACCTGGCCCGCGAACTGGAACTGCGCTGGCGGGAATCCAGCATGGGCACCGGCCGGTACCGCACGCGCGCGGAGATCTCGCAGTTCTTCGATGGTTTGGAACTCCTGGAGCCGGGGCTCGTGGAGTTGCACGACTGGTGGCCGAACGGCCCGCAGATGCGGGAAACCTCGCTGATCGAGCGCCTGATCCTCGGCGGAGTGGGGAGAAAGCCGTAGGTCTCCTGGCGAGGCGACCGGCGTCGGACCACGTGCCCGGGAGGTCTCTCGCGGCCTGATGGCGATCTTCCGGCCGCAGCACTGGCAGCTCGACGATTCGGGTGCGGCCAGCGGATCGAACTCAACGCTCGGCGGCAGCGGTCCTGGTTCGCGGACCACGACCGATGATTCGACGAGCCAAGTCATATGAAGACGAGCGGAGGGTGGCTGATCGCCTACCAGCGCGGACCTCACCGTCGCGCCGGAGTTCGTGGGCGGGGTCCGACCGCTGTGGCAGCAACGCCGTCCTCTTCGGACGCCGACGACACCGCCGGAGCCATCCTGTCCAACCATTCCAGGAGAACGAGGAGAGCTGTCGTGCCCAGCAGCCAACGGATCGCCGCCGTTGAGATCACCCCGGTGGCGTTCAAAGACCTGCCCCTGCTCAACGCGGTCGGCGTGCACGAGCTGTTCGCCATCCGCGCGATCGTCGAGATTCGCACGGACGAGGGCCTGACCGGCCTCGGCGAGACCTACGGCGACGCCGAGCACCTCAACCGCCTCCGCCGCGCCGCCGAGTTGGTCACCGGCACGGACGTGTGGGACCTCAACGGCCTCGCCCATCAGGTGCGGACTTCCCTCGACGGCGACACCGCGACCGGCGGGCACGGGATGGCTGGCATGGTCACCAACTCCAGCACCGCCGACGCCGTCCTCTCGCCGTTCGAGGTCGCGTGCCTGGACGTGCAGGGCAAGGCAGCCGGGCTGCCGGTCAGCGCGCTGCTCGGCGGCGCGGTCCGGGACGAGGTCGACTACTCGGCCTACCTGTTCTACAAGTGGGCGGGCCACCCGGATGCCGAGCCGGACGCCTGGGGCGCCGCGCTGGACCCCGACGGCGTCGTCGCGCAGGCGAAGCGCATGATCGCGGACTACGGCTTCTCCGCCATCAAGCTCAAGGGCGGGGTCTTCCCGCCGGACGAGGAGATCGCCGCGATCAAAGCGCTGGCCGAGGCGTTCCCCGGCCGTCCGCTGCGGCTGGACCCGAACGGCGCGTGGACCGTGGCGACGTCGATCCGGGTCGGCCAGGAGCTCGACGGGATCCTCGAATACCTGGAGGACCCGACCACCGGTATCGAGGGCATGGCGGCGGTGGCGCGCCAGGTGCCGATGCCGCTGGCCACCAACATGTGCGTGGTGAGCTTCGCCGATCTGGAGCCGGGCATCCGGCAGAACGCGGTGCGGGTCGTGCTCTCCGACCACCACTTCTGGGGTGGGTTGCAGCGCTCGAAGCTGCTCGCCGGGATCTGCGAGACCTTCGGGATGGGCCTGTCGATGCACTCCAACAGCCACCTGGGGATCAGCTTGGCCGCGATGACGCACCTCGCCGCGGCCACTCCGAACCTCACCTACGCCTGCGACACGCACTGGCCGTGGAAGGACCCGGGGGAGGACGTCGTGAAACCAGGCGTGCTCACCTTCACCGAAGGAGCCGTCGCGGTTCCGACGGCGCCGGGGCTCGGGGTGGAACTCGACCGGGACAAGCTGGGTGCGCTGCACGAGCAGTACCTGCGCAGCGGGATCCGCAACCGGGACGACACCGGCTACATGAAGCGCATCGATCCGACCTACGAGCTGACGAAGCCCCGCTGGTGAGCTGAGCGACGTCCGACCGGCGCCTCCCGCGCGGGAGGCGCGGTTTCCGCGGCGGGATCCCGGGCCGGTCAGTCGGCACCAACTCGGCCACCCGAAGCGGCACGCGAGACGAGGTCGAGGACAGGCGCTCAGATCACCTTCTCGACGAGTTCGGTCAGGGCGGCCAGTTCGGTCTCGGTCAGGTCGGTCAGCGGCGGCCGGACCGGCCCGGCCGGGCGAGCGGCGGCCCGCATGCCCGCCTTGACGATCGACACCGCGTAGCCCGCCCGCTGGTTGCGGATCTCCAGGTACGGCAACACGAACTCGGACAGCCGCGCGTACACGTCCGCGCGGTCGCGCGCCCGGACCGAGGCGTAGAACGCGCTCGCCCAGGCCGGGGCGAAGTTGAAGATCGCCGACGAGTAGGTGGTCGCGCCCAACTCCAGGTACGGCAGGGCGTAGGTCTCGGCCGTGGGCAGGCCGCCGACGAAGAGCAGGCGCTCGCCGTGCGTGGCGTGCAGCCGGGCGAGCAGGTCGATGTCGCAGATCCCGTCCTTGAACCCGATCAGGTTGTCGAACTCGGCGACGAGCCGGTCCACCGTCGCCGCGGTGAACCGCGCGTTGGCCCGGTGGTAGACGGTGACGCCCAGCGAGGTCGCCCGGCAGACGGCGGCGACGTGCCGGTACAAGCCCTCCTGGTCGACCTCGGTGAGGTAGGGCGGCAGCAGGAACACGCCGTCGGCGCCCAACTCCTCGGCGGAGCGGGCCATCTCGACCGCGGTCGCGGTGCCGTATCCGGCGGGCGCCACCACGGGCACCCCGTCCGGCGCGGATTCGACGGTGGCGCGGACGATGCGCGCGACCTCCGCGACGGTGAGGGAGAAGAATTCGCCGGTGCCGCCAGCCGCGAACAGTCCGGAAGCGGAGAACCCGCCGAGCCACTCGACGTGCTGGCGATACGCGGCCTCGTCGAACTCGAACTCCGGGGTGCAGTGGGTGACCGGGAAGGAGAGCAGTCCAGAGCCGAGCGCGGTGCGCAGCTCGGCAGGGGAGAAGCGGGTCTTCACGCTGGTCATTGCGGTACGACTCCTCGTTGTGGGGCATCGGTTCCGGCCATGGGTTCACCGGGTGGGCTCACGTTAACAGCCGATCGTCAAGAATGAGAACACTATCTTCATATGTGTACGGTCTTGACGGCTGCTGTTGCCGCTTTTACCGTACGTCCACGTATTCACGCACTGTCTGCATACGTGGACAGTCTTTTGCTTTTCCTGCCCCGTGCGCGGAGGACCAACGATGACTTCTGCCCGACGGAGAGCCGCGCCGCGTCCGAGGGCGGGCACGCCGGTGCTCGCAGCGCTCGCTGCCGTGCTCTGCCTGGCCGCGGCCGGGTGCTCCGGTTCCGCCGCGGGCACCGACCCCGCCGACACCGTTCGGATCGTGCTGCCCGAGGAGCCGCCCACGCTGGAGCCCTGCGACGCCTCGCTGACCGCGACCGGTGTCGTCGTCCGGTCCAACATCACCCAGCCGCTCATGGAGCGGAACCCCACCACCGGCGCCCTGGAACCGCTGCTGGCCACCTCCTGGGTCCAAACCACCCCCACCACCTGGACCTTCCACATCCGCGAGGGAGTCCGGTTCTCCGACGGCACCCCGTTCGACGCCGCGGCGGCCGCCTCCTCGATCAATCGCGCGGTCAACGGCTCGTTCGGCTGCAACGTCGACGGCTACGTCTTCGGCGACACCGAGCTGCAGGTCGCCGCGCCGGATCCGACCACGCTCACGGTGTCCACGCCCGAACCCGACCCGATCCTCCCGCTGCGGGTGTCCTTCGTGGAGATGGTGCCGACGAGCACCAACGCGGCGGGCAAGGTGCGCGTCCCGATCGGGACCGGTCCGTACCGCGTCGCGAGCTGGGACGCCGGAACCCGGCTGAACCTGGAGCGAAACCCCGACTACTGGGGCACGCCGCCCGCCTACGCCCACGCCGAGTACCAGTGGCGCTCGGACTCCAGCGTCCGCGCGGCGATGGTCGTCAACGGCGAAGCCGACATCTCGACCGGACTCGGACCCGAGGACGGCGCCGGTGACCTGGCGGTCTCGTACCCCAACAACGAGACGACGGCGTTGCGCATCCAGGCCACCGAGCCGCCGCTCAACGACGTCCGGGTCCGCCAGGCCATCGGGCTGGCGATCGACCGGAACGGGATCATTTCGGCGCTGCTCAACGGAGACGGCCAACCTGCCGCCCAACTGGTGCCCGAGGGCGTGATCGGCCACGACCCGGACCTGACACCGGTCGGGTTCGACGTGGATCGGGCGCGGGCGCTGGTCGCCGCCGCCCGCGCCGACGGTGTGGACACCACCACGCCGATCCGGCTGATCACCCGCACCGGGCTGTTCCCGCGCATCGAGCAGGTGGTGCAGGCCATCGCGTACCAGCTGGATCTGGCCGGGTTGAACGTCCAGATCCAGATGATGGACACGTCCGAGGCGCTCACCTACCAGCAACGGCCCTTCCCCGCGAACACCGGGCCGATCCTGCTGGTGATCCAGCACGGCAACCAGGCCGGGGACGCCGCGTTCAGCATGGACCAGTACCTGAAGAGCGAGGGTTTCCAGAGCTCGTACGGCACGCCCGACTTCGACCGCGAGATCAACGCCGCCGAGGCGCTCACCGGCGATGCCCGCCAGGCAGCCCTGGCGAAGGTCTTCGTCGACGAGCCCCGCGAAATCGCCCAGTACGCCTACATCGCCCACATGCGCGGCATCCTCGCCCGCTCGCCCTCGGTGGACTACACGCCGAACTCGGCGACCGGCGACGAGATGCGGCTGGCCGAGATGACGCCGAGGACCACCAAATGATCACCTTCCTCCGCAAGCGGGTGGTGAGCAGCGCAATCCCCCTGCTCGCCGTGCTGCTGGGCGTTTTCCTGCTGGCCCGGCTCACCGGCGACCCGACCTCGTTGTACCTGCCGGAGTCGGCCACCCCGGCCCAGCGGGCCGAGTTCGCGGCGGCCCACGGCCTGGACCAACCGGTCTGGAAGCAGCTGCTCGACTACCTGTGGGGTGTGCTGCACCTGGACTTCGGCACCTCGCTGCGCACCGACGAACCCGCCGCCGAGATGGCGCTGCGGGCCTTCCCGCACACCCTGGAACTGGCCGTCGTCACCGTGGCGCTGGCCGTGCTCGGCGCGGTCGTCGTCGGCAGCTGGGCGGCCTACCGGCCGAACTCGCCCGCCGACCGGGTGTCGTCGTTCCTGTCGATGACGGCGGCGAGCGTGCCGGACTTCTGGATCGCGGTCACCGGCGTGTGGATCTTCGCCGTGGTGCTCGGCATCCTGCCGACCTCCGGTGTGGACAACGGCGTGCTGTCCTGGATCCTGCCGATCCTGGTGCTGATGATCCGCCCGCTCGGCGTGCTCACCCAGGTGGTGCGCGGGGCCATGGTGTCCGCGCTGTCCGCCCCGTACGTCCGGCTGGCCCGCAGCAAGGGGGCGGGCAGCCGTCGGGTCGTGACCCACCACGCCCTGCGCAACGCCGCGGCCCCCGCCCTGACCGTGGCCGGTGACCTGGCGGTGTCGCTGGTCAACGGCGCGGTGATCGTCGAGACGATCTTCGGCTGGCCCGGCATCGGCAAGCTGATGATCGACTCCATCCTGGAGCGGGACTTCGCGGTCCTGCAGGCCGCGGTACTGCTCACGGCGGTGACGATCTTCGCGCTCAACATCGTCATCGACATCGGCTACGCCCTGCTCGACCCACGCGTCCGCGACTTCACCCCGGTGTAGAGGAGCCCCCCGGATGACCAACACCGAACGGGCGCCGGAGACGCCGCCCACCCCCGCTTCCGGACCACCCACCCCGAACCGCGGCACCCCGCGCTTGAGCCGGTTGCTGCTGGCCGACCGGGTCGCCGCGGTGTCGGCGGGCGTGCTGGTGCTGGCCGCGCTGTGCGCCGTGCTCGGGCCCTGGCTGCTCGGCGGCGCGGCGCGGCGCCAGGACCTCTCGCTCGCCCGGCGGCCACCGCTGAGCTTCGAGCTCGGCTGGCTCGGCCTGCTCGGCACGGACCCGTTGGGTCGCAGCGTGCTCGCCAGGCTGGTCGTCGCCAGCGCCACCACCTTCGCCATCGCGCTGCCGACCGTGTTGCTGGCGCTGATCATCGGGTCGGCGATCGGGATGTGGGCGGGCTTCCACCGCGGGCGCCGCGAGACGTTCGCGATGCGGATCGCGGACGTGATCATGAGCTTCCCGTCGCTGCTGCTCGCGGTCGTCGTGCTCTACGTCTTCGACCCGAGCATCGCGACGATCGTGCTGGTCCTGACGATCACCCGGATCCCGGTGTTCCTGCGCACCGCCCGCGCCGAGTCCGCCGAGTTGCAGCGGCGCGGCTTCGTCGACGCGGCGCGCACGTTCGGCACGCCCAGCGGCGCGATCATCCGCCGCCACGTGTTCCCGATCATCCTGCCCACCCTGCTGACGGTCGCGACCCTGGACTTCTGCTACGTCACGCTCGCCGAGTCCTCGCTGTCGTTCCTGGGCATCGGGATCCAGCCGCCGCAGGTCAGCTGGGGCCTGATGGTCGCGGAAGGCCGCACCTACCTGCGCACCGCGTGGTGGCTGTCGTTCTTCCCCGGCCTCGCGATCGTGATCACCACCGTGTCCGCGACTGTGCTCTCCGCCTGGGTCCGGCTGGCGACCGACCCGGCGCAGCGCTGGCGGCTGACCAGCCCGGCGGCCCGCAAGCCCCGCAGCCCGAAGGGGGTGCCAGCGTGACCGAAACCGTCACCGAAACGGTGCTGGAGGTCGACGGGCTCACCGTGGACATCCGCACCCCGGCGGGCACCGTGCGCGCCGTCGACGCCGTCAGCTTCAGCGCGCGGCGCGGGGAAACCCTCGCCCTGCTCGGCGAGTCCGGCTGCGGCAAGTCGATGACGGCCCGGGCGGCCGTCGGACTGCTGGAGCCGGTCGCGAACGTGACCGGTGGCGCGGTCCGGGTCGACGGCACCGACCTCGTCGCCGCCGACGAGCGGACCCGCCGCGCCATGGCCGGGCCGGACATCGCGATCGTCTTCCAGGACGCCCTGACCGCGCTCAACCCCGTCTACCCGGTCGGGACGCAACTCGCCGAGCCCTTCCGCATCCACCGCGGCCTGTCCCGCAAGGACGCCCGCAAGCGGGCCATCGCGCTGATGGCCCGCGTCGGCATCCCCGAGCCGGAGACCCGGGTGGACTCCTACCCGCACCAGTTCTCCGGTGGCATGCGGCAGCGCCTGCTGATCGCGATGGCCGTGGCGTTGAGCCCCACCGTGCTGCTCGCCGACGAGCCGACCACCGCCCTCGACGTGACCGTCCAGGCGCAGATCATGAAGCTGCTCAAGGAACTTCGCGAGGAGCACCGGATGGCGGTCGTGCTGATCACCCACGACCTCGCGCTGGTCGCCGAGGAAGCGGATCGGGTCGTGATCATGTACGCGGGCAACGTGGTGGAGACCGGTCCGGTCGACGACGTCTTCGCCGACCCGCGCCACCCCTACAGCAAGGGGCTGCTCGACTCGGTCCCCGAGCACGTCCGGCCGGGCGAACCGCTGCGCTCCATCGGCGGCGCCCCGCCCGAACTCGCGGCGATCCCGGCCGGTTGCGTGTACCAGGACCGGTGTCCGCTGGTGCGCGACCGCTGTCGGCAGTCCCGGCCGCCGCTGGTGGAGACCGGGGCGGGCCGGGCTGCCGCCTGCTTCTACTCCTCGGAGGTGTCCGGTGCCTGATCCGCTGGTCGAGGTCCGCGACCTCGCCAAGACCTTCGCGGTGCGCAGCGGCCGCCGCACCGGTCGGCTGCGTGCTCTCGACGGCGTGAGCTTCGACCTCCGCCGCGGCGAAACCCTAGGCCTGGTCGGCGAATCCGGCTGCGGCAAGTCGACGCTGGCTCGGACCCTGCTGATGCTGGATCGCCCCGATTCGGGGACCGTCCGGTTCGGCGGGACCGACCCGTTCACGTTGTCCGGCAAGGAACTGCTCGACTGGCGGCGCCGGGTGCAGATGGTGTTCCAGGACCCGTACGACTCGCTCAACGCCCGGATGACCGCTGGCGAGATCATCGCCGAGCCGTGGCGCACGCACCGCGGCATGTACCGGACCTCGCGGGAGCGCGCAGCGCGGGTGCGCGAACTGTTGGAGCTGGTCGGGCTGCGGCCCGGCGACGCCGACCGGTACCCGCAGGAGTTCTCCGGCGGGCAGCGGCAGCGCCTGGGGATCGCCCGGGCGCTCGCCCTGGACCCCGACGTCGTGGTGTGCGACGAGCCGGTGTCCGCGCTGGATCTGTCGGTGCAGGCCCAGGTGCTCAACCTGCTCGCCGAATTGCAGCAGGAGCTGGGCGTGTCCTACGTGTTCATCTCGCACGACCTGTCGGTGGTCCGGCACGTCGCCGACCGGGTGGTGGTGATGTACCTGGGCCGGATCGTGGAGTCGGGCACGACCGAAGAGGTCTTCAACCGGCCCCGGCATCCCTACACCGCGGCGCTGATGTCGGCGGCGCCGTCGTTGGACCGGGACGGCAAGCCGGTGCGGATCGTGCTCGACGGGGAGATCCCGTCGCCGCTGAACCCGCCGTCGGGCTGCCGGTTCCGGACGCGCTGCTGGAAGGCGACGGAGGTGTGCGCGGCCGAGGCGCCGCCGCTGCGCCTCGATGGCGGTGGGCACGGCGCCGAGTGCCACCACCCGCTGGTCGCCGATCCGGAGGCGTCGGCTGGCGTTCCGGCCGCGCGGGCCTGAGCACGGCCGCGTCCGGCCGGACCCAGCCGCGCCGATCGCAGCTGATGTCGATGCGGCAGCGCGGATGAGGCACCCATCCGCGCATGTGGACGGCCATCCAGCAGAATGGCTACCCTGTGATCCGGAAAGGGGGACGCATGGCAGCACAGTCGGCCCAGGCGCTCGACGGATCGGACAGCGGGGTCCGCGAGGTCAAGTCCGCGGCCCGGACCGTGGAGGTTCTGGAGTTCCTGGCCGCACGGCAGAACCGTCCGGCGCGGCTCCGCGAGCTCAGCGAGGCGCTCGGCGTCCCCCGCAGCAGCCTGCACGCGCTGCTGCGCACGCTCGCCAAATACGGCTGGGTCCGCGCGGACACCACCGGAACCTTCTACGGCATCGGGATACGCGCGCTGCTGGCCGGGACGAGCTACCTGGACACCGACCCGTACCTGCCGCTGATCGCGCCGTACCTCGACGAGCTGCGCGAGCAGCTCGACGAGACCTTCCACTTCGGCCGCCTCGACGGCCACGACGTCGTGTACCTGGCCACCAAGGAGTCGAGCCAGTACCTCCGGCCCTACAGCCGGGTCGGGCGCCGGTTGCCCGCCTACAGCACCGCGCTGGGCAAGGTCCTCCTCGCGAGCCGGGAGGGCGCGGACCGGGACGCGCACATCCCCGATGAGCTCACCCCGCTCACCCCGCACACCCTCACCGACCGCGTCGCGCTCGACGCCGACCTGGCCACCACCCGCGAGCGCGGTTATGCCGTGGACAACGAGGAGAACACCGTCGGCCTGCGCTGCTTCGCCGTCGCCCTCCGCTACGCGGACACGCCGACGGACGCCATCAGCGCCTCCATCCCGATCGCCCGGTTGACCGACCAACGCCAGCTCGAAGTCATCGAGGCGCTGCGCCAGGTCGCGGACCGGATCGAACGAGTCGTCGGCCCGCTGCACAGCACCGGCGGTTGGGTCTGAGCGCCTGTCTCCGAACTCGCGCTCCGTCGCTTCACCAGATCAAAGACGGGCGGTTCAAGCCCCGGGAAGGCTGGTGGCGCGGACAGCGCGCGGGACGGCGAAGCGCCCCGGTTCGGGGACGCCCTCCAGCGCCTGGACCTGATCGAAGCCGAGCGCGGCCAGTCGGTCGATGAGGTCGGCGACCAGGATCTCCGGGACGGACGCTCCGGAGGTCACCCCGACCGTTTCCGCCCCGTCCAGCCAGGTCGGGTCGAGTTCGGTCGCGCCGTCGACGAGGTGCGCGGCACCAGCCCCGGCGGCCGCGGCGACTTCGACGAGGCGCCTGGAGTTGGAGGAGTTGGCCGAGCCGACCACGAGCACCACGTCGCAGTCCGCTGCGATGTCCCTGATGGCGTTCTGCCGGTTCTGGGTGGCGAAGCAGATGTCGTCCGATGGCGGATCCGCGATGTTGGGGAAGCGGCGCCGGAGGACACCGACGATCTCCATCGCGTCGCTGACCGCGAGAGTGGTTTGGCACAGCCACACCACGCGTTCCGGGTCGGGCACCCGAACCGCGGCGGCATCTCGTTCGGTTTCGATGAGGCGGATCGACTCGGGCGCCTCGCCCATGATGCCGACGATCTCCTGATGGCCCGCGTGCCCGATCAACAGGATGGTGAACCCGTCGTCGGCGAACCGGATGGCCTCCTTGTGCACCTTGGTCACCAGCGGGCACGTCGCGTCGATCACCTCCAGCCGTCGGGAGGCGGCGGCGGTGTGCACTTCGGGCGACACGCCGTGCGCGGAGAAGATGATCCGAGCCCCCTCCGGCGCCGCCGCGAGGTCGTCGACGAAGACGGCGCCCCTGGCTTCGAGTGCGGCGATCACGTGCGTGTTGTGCACGATCTGATGCCGCACGTATACCGGCGGACCCCACAGCGCGAGGGCGTTCTCGACGGTTTCGATGGCGCGGTCAACTCCGGCGCAGCTGCCGCGCGGGGCGGCGAGTAGCACCCGTTTGCTCATCGGTCACGCTCCACTGCTCGGTTTCCGATGGCGCGCGGCGCATCGGCGGGTCGGTGTCGAGTGCGGGTGGCGTTGACCTCCGCACGAATTTCGTCCAGGTCCACCGCGCTGGCCTACACGCGGTCGGCGGCGATGAGCAGGTATTGGAAGCTACCGGCGGTGTAGGCCTCGATGAACGTCTCCTCGATCCCCGTCGCCAGTGGGGATTTGGCGCGCAGGTACCAGTAGGGCAGGGTCGCGTCGGTCAGGTCCACCACGGCGCGGGGCACCAGCCGGTTCGCGGCCATCGCGCGGAAGTAGCCGGAGCGGGGGTGGATGTCGCAGATGTAGTGCGCGTTGATCTTGGAGACCGCGCGGGAGGGCAGGCCGTAAACATCGTTGTAGCAGCCGGTGATCGTCACGTACCGCCCGCCGCGCGCCAGCAGTCGGGCGTGTTCGGTGAAGAGGTCGAACAGATCGGTGTACATGGTGGACTCGTTGTTCCAGATCGCCTGCATGCTGGCGGTTTCGAACCCGGTGTCGAGCATGTTGATCTGGTGGAACGCGACCTTGTCGGCGACTTCGCGCTGGCGGGCTTGGGCGTTGGCGAAGTCGACCTGCTTGCGCGAGATCGAGATGCCGTCCACCGCGCAGCCGAACCGGTCGTGCGCCATGAAGCTGGAGCCACCGCGTCCGCATCCGGCGTCCATGACCCGCTGGTCGGGATCGATCTGTCCCAAGTGGTCGAGCAGGAGTTCGGCCTGCAGGGTTTCCAAGCGATGCAGTTCCTCGGTGATGCGTTCGGGGTCGCCGTCGGTGACCGACCAGTCGGGGTCGCCGATGCCGTAGTGGTGGTGGAAGTAGCCGTCGACCTTGCCGAGTTCGAGGTTGACGGGGTTGGCCTCCCGGTTCCAGTAGTCCGCGACGCTTCCCTGGTAGACGCTGATGGTGGCGGTGGTCGGGTGGGTTGACTCGGCCATGGTCCTGGTCCCTTCGTCAGGTGTGGCGTGCGGTGGTGAAGTGCCAGTGGCGGCTTCCCGCTATCCAGGACCACAGTCCGAGCAGGTAGCGGGCGACCGTTGGATCCGGGAGTGCGGCCGCGGCGCGTTCGGTGTCCTCTTCGAGCGCTTGGATCAGCTCGTTGTGGACATCGCACGCCTTGATGAACGCCTCGTCGAGCGGGATGCGCTCCTCGGCGGCGAGCACGGCCGGGAGGTTGAACGGCAGGCCGTGCTCGCGGATCTCCCGCTCGCAGGAGGCCAGGTCGTTGTGCAGGGTGGCGATCAGCGCCGCCCGCGCGGTGCAGTCCTGCACCAGCGGGTGGGCGTAGCTCTCCGCCGGGATTTCGTAGCCGTCGAGGACGTCGGTGAGGGTGAGGCAGGGGCGGAACGAGTTCATCTGCCGGTTGGCGAGGTACTGCCAGGCGGGCGGCAGCCGGTTGATCGTGCGCCACCCGTTTTCGGCGTTGTAGCCCAGGTAGAGCTGGGCGATGTCGTGGCGGATGCGCTGGGCCTGCGCTGGACTGCTGATCTGCTTGAGGTCGTTGAACGCGTCGTGCTGGGCGCGCAGCACCGGGGAGTTGTCGCGGTGCTTCTCCCACCGCGCTTGGTAGGTCGACGTCAGGCACGGTGCGTCGATCGCGGATTGCGCCAGCGACAGGTTCGGCCCGGTCGTCTGGTCGTCGGCAGCGCGGTGGCTGTTGGTTTCGCAGAAGTAGTCGTCCACGGCGGTCTCGGCCACGATCATCTTCCCCGCCGCCGTCATGCGCTCGACGTCCTCGCTACCGGGGTGGCACAACGTGATGCCGCGGCCCGGGTCGTGCGCGTAGACACCGGCGATGTTCTCCGCGCTGCCCAGGCCGATCGCACCGAGCCAGGCGGCGAGTCGGTCGTTGATCTCCGCGGCGATTTGCGGGCGTTCGGGCGGCGGTGGCGGGCAGTGCAGGATGGTCGTTGTCCGCTGCCGCCCCGGTGCCGTGCACGCGCTCGTGCCCCGGGCGCCGTCGGTGTGCGGTTGCCGGGCGGGGACGGGGGTTTCGTGTCCGATGAGCTCGATCATCAGGACTCCCGGCCGATCTCCACGTGCTCCAACAGCCCGATCGCATCCGGGACCAGGGGCGCGACGCTGTAGTACGCGGTGACCAGGTAGCGCAGGATGGCCTGGTCGGTGATGCCCATGAAGCGCACGTTCAAACCGGGTTGCACCTCGTCCGGCAGCGCGGCCGGTTGCAGACCCACCACGCCCTGCCGCTGCTCGCCGCGCCGCATGGCGATGATCGTCGTGGCGTTGCGGTCGTTGATGCCGATCTTGCCCAGTGGGAAGACCGGGATGCCTCGCCAGGCCAGGGCCTTGGAGCCGTCTTCGAGCGTGGTCGCATCCACCGTCAGCCCGCGCCGGTTGCATTCCCGCAGGAACGATGTGATCGCCTTCGGATGTGCGAAGAACGCGTCCGTCGACCGGCGCATCGCCAGCAGGTCGTCCATGTCGTCGGGTGTCGGTGGGCCGGTGCGGGTGGCGATGCGCTGGTCGTAGGAGGTGTTGTGCAGCAGCCCGAAATCCGGGTTGTGCAGCAGTTCGTGCTCCTGGGTCTCGCGGATCTCCTCCGCCGTGAGCCGGAGCTGTTGTTCGACCTGGTCCATCGGGTCGTTGTAGAGGTCGGCGACGCGGGTGTGGATCTGCAAGACCGTCTGGGTCAACGACAGCTCGTACTCGCGCGGCACGAGTTCGTAGTCGACGAACGACGTGGGGATCGGGGCTTCGCCCTGGTGGCCCGCGGAGATGGCGATTTCGGCTTCGCCTCGGCGGTTCTGGGGCAGCGCGCGACGCCGCGCGAAGTCCACCAGGTGCGTGCGCAGCGTCGCTTCGTTGTTGAGGAGTTCGAGCAGGGCGTTCCAGTTCAGGACCATGATCGTCCCCGCCGTGGCGCACCGCAGCGTCGTCGACCAGGTGGGGTTGCTGGCTCCGATGGCTTCGTCGCCGACCTGGTCCCCGTCGGTGATCACGCCGAGGTGATCGACGGTGTCGTACTCGCCGGTCGCGAGGCGTTCGATGCGGCCATGCGCGACGACGAACACTTCCCGGATCGGGCGGCCTTCTTCCGCCAGGATCTCACCGGGCGTGACCTGACGGGCGACGAACAGGCCCGCGAGACGTTCCAGGACACCGGTGTCGGTGTAGCCCCGCAGCGCGGCCAGTTCGGTGAGCGTGCGGGGAACGATGCGGACGTCGGCGCCGTCCTGGATGAAGGACACGCGGCCGCGGCCGACCTTGATCTGAAGCCGCCGGTTCACCCGGTACGTGCCACTGGCGACGGTGACCCACGGGAGTTGTTTGAGCAGGTTCCGGGAACTGATGGACTGCATCTGCGGCGGCGTCTTCGTCGTGGTCGCGAGCAGCCGCGCCGCTTCGGTTTGCAGGGACAAGAACGTTTCGGCAACGGGTGACGACACGTCACGAACCTCCCAGTCGGTGATCTCGCTCGTGGTGGGTGAGTTTCAGGGCTTCTTCGACCGGCGAAACCCCCCGTGACGTTCGTGCTGGGTCGTGCGGGGATCATCGGACCGGACGGACCGTCGCATCACGGGATGTGCGACCTCACCGCGTTGGCACAGTCCCGATGGCGAATTTTCTGGTCTCCTCTCGGGAATGCTGAAATTGTTGCCGCGTAGGAGATATCAGATCAACAGGCTTGATCTCGTGCTGCGCTGTCATGAAATGTTCTCCCGCCTGATGATCTGGAATTCCAACCGGATTCGGTGCCCGAGTCTATGGGCGCATTTCCCGCGCCAGTACAGACAAAAGGGTGGCCACCACTGGGTGAAATTCACTCGGATGCGGCAGCGGAGGCGGCGCCCGCGCAATACTCGGTGGCAACGTCCTCCGTATCTTCTCGACTCATTTGTCCTAAGTAGACGTTGTCGGTGGGGGTGCAGTCCGCGGCGACCGTCTCCAGTGGACGTCCAAGGCGGGTGAAAGCTCGAATCCTGACGGTCCGACACAGCTGAGAGCCCGCTGGCCCGGCGTGAAATCACCGGTCCAGCGGGCATTTTCCGGCCCGGCGGATCTCTCGCCGACCGAGATGCTGTCCAGATCCGCAGCACCGAGCGCGGCCCCGAATTCGTGCTCTCCAGCACCGCCGTTCGGCCCAGGCCGTCGAAATGGGGGAGCTGCCTCGGCATCGGTGGGCGGCGGTTGGTCCGCGCGGTTCGCGCCACGGGTGCGCTGGTCGTGGCAGGATTGCGTGAGTTCGTCGGGCCCCTGCGCGGATTCGTTCCGCAGCGCCGATGGGAGAGTGGCTGTGCACGAGTCTGGCTCTGACCTGCACGACGGGTTTCGCGAACCGCGGCTCGGTGTTTCGGCCGCGCTGACCGGGTTCCTGGACGAGGTGGACCGGCTGCCCGGCATCCGCGCCGTCCGGCAGGCCATGCGTGCGGCGGTCGAGCTCCGCCCGGGCATGCGGGTGCTTGATGCCGGGTGCGGTATCGGGTCCGAGGTGACGCGGCTGGCCGTTGACCACCCGGCCGTCGAGTTCACCGGGTTGGACAAGAACGCGGAGCTGTTGGGCACCGCGCAGTCGCGGGCGGCCTCGGTGTCGAACCTGACTTGGGTGCACGCCGCGCTGGAGGACTTCGAAACGCGCGAGGCCTACGACGTGGTCCGGTCCGAGCGGGTGCTGATGTACTCGCCGGGCCCGCTGTTCGGCCAGGTGCTGGATCTGGTGGTCCAGCTGGTGCGCCCCGGTGGACGACTCGTGCTGTTCGAACTCGACTACGGCGGGAACATCCTGCCGACCGGACACGGCGACGACGACGTGGTGCACGCGCTGGAAGCGGTGCTTGAGCGCGCGCTCCCGCAGCCCTGGGCGGGCCGGAAGATCCCCGTCGAGCTCGCGTCGCGCGGGTTGGTGGACATCACGGCGACCCCCTACGCCTTCGGCGTGAACGAAACCGTGTGGCGCGCGATCGTGCACGACACCTTGCGCACTGCTCTCGACCAGGAAACCGCTCCTGCCGAACTCCACTCCTGGCTCGACGCTCAGGCCGCCTCGGCGGGGAATGCTCCGTTCCTCGGTGCGTTCACCGGGGTCCTCACCGTCGCACGTCGTCCAGCGGCTGGTTGAGCCGCCAGC
This sequence comes from Saccharopolyspora antiqui, assembly GCF_052246905.1. Lineage (NCBI taxonomy): Bacteria > Bacillati > Actinomycetota > Actinomycetes > Pseudonocardiales > Pseudonocardiaceae > Saccharopolyspora > Saccharopolyspora antiqui. The sequence continues at coordinate 506,523 of NZ_JBQQBO010000001.1, read as the reverse complement.
GACCGCCGTGCCGGTTTCGGCGATCGAGATCTCGACTGGCGTGACGAGGCGATCCGGTTCATCGGCGCGCGAACCGCCTGATCACGCTCGTCCCGCCGGTTGGGAGGCGGCCCAGGTTCCGCTGGCTCGGGGTTAGTGTCGCGGTGTTCGCGGACCTGTTTGGAGTCTCCATGGCGGCATCGTCAGAAGTCGGCTACCGCGGTCGTTACGGGGCGGAAGCCGCCCCCGATGCGTTCGCGGTGTGGAACGAGGTGCTCGCCACCCAGCTCTCGCACCGGTCGGTGCGGTCCTACCTGCCCGATCCGGTGTCGGATGCGACGATTTCGGCGCTGGTCGCTGCCGCCCAATCGGCCCCCACCTCCAGCAACCTGCAGCTGTGGAGCGTCGTGGTGGTGCGCGACGCGCAGCGGCGGGCGCGATTGGCGGACGTGGCCGGTGGTCAGCAGCACGTCGTGGACGCCCCGGTGCTGCTGGTCTGGCTGGCGGATCTGGCCAGGGCGCGGCGGGTCACCGAGGAACTGGCGGCGGCCACCGACGGCGCGGACTACCTGGAGAGCGCGCTGGTCGCGGTGGTGGATGCGGCGCTGGCGGCGCAGAACGCCTCGCTGGCCGCGGAATCCCTGGGGTTGGGCACGGTGTTCCTCGGGGCGCTGCGCAACAGACCGCTGGAGGTCGCGGCGGAATTGGGCCTGCCGTCGAACGTGTTCCCGCTGTTCGGGCTGGTCGTCGGCCATCCCGATCCGGCGCAGCGGACCGCTGTCAAGCCGCGGTTGCCGCAGCAGGCGGTGTTGCACCACGAGCGCTACGACCTCGACGTCCAGCCGCCGCACGTCGAGCGCTACGAGGCGTTGCTCAACGACTTCTACGCCGCGGCCGGTCTGGAATCGAGTTGGGTGAAGCGCGTCGCGGCCCGGTTCGGCAGCGTCGCGGGACTGCGCGGCCGCGACCGGCTGCGGGACGCCTTCCACGAGCGGGGTTTCCAACTCCGCTAGGCGATCGAACGGTTACCGTCCGGAGTGCATCGCCCCCGGAGCGCATCGTCGACAGCGCCGGATTGTTCGGCACGGCCGGTGTCCCACCTGGTGAAAATGGGAGGACGGGGGAGAGCGCGAATGCTTGGCTGGGCGGCTGTGAACGCTTCGCCGCTGGACGATCCCGTGTGGGCTTCGCTGACCGGTCCGCATGCCCGGTTCGCCGAACGATGTGGACAGGTGCTGCGCTATTCCGCCGACGTCGCGCCGTTCGTCGCCGTCACCGACGAATTCGACGACGGCTGGCGCGACGTCGCCGAGCTCGCCGGACCGGGCGGCACGGTGGTGTTCGCTGGTCGGCCGCGCACGCCCCCGCCGGGCTGGGACGTGTTGGAGCGGCTGCCGGGCGTGCAGCTGGTCGACGAGCGCGTGGTCGGCGCAGCCGACGCGGAGGCCGTGCGGCTGACCGCCGCCGACCTTCCGGAGATGCACTCCCTGATCGAGCGCACCAAGCCGGGGCCCTTCCTGCCGCGCACCCACGAACTCGGCACCTACCTGGGCATCCGGCGCGGTGGTGCGCTGGTCGCGATGGCCGGTGAGCGCATGCACCCGCCGGGTTGGACGGAGATCAGCGCGGTGTGCACCGATCCGGCGTTTCGCGGGCAGGGCTTGGCGACGCGGCTCGTGCTCGCGCTGGCAGCGAGCATCCACGCGCGGGGCGAGACGCCGTTCCTGCACGCGGTCGCGTCGAACACCGGCGCCATCCGGCTCTACGAGGCACTGGGATTCCGCCTCCGGCAACACCTGGTCTTCGCCGCCATCCGGGTTCCCGCGTCGTGAGCGCGAAGCTCCACGTGGTTGGCCGTGCGTGTCGGTGGCGTGGTCGTGGGCAGCGACCTCTAGCATTCGGTGGGTGGCCGCCTACGACGATCTTGATGCGTTCGAGCACTTGGACACCTCGACCCTGCCGCTGCGCCAGCAGCTGATCCTGGCCACGATCCGGGACTGGGTGATCAGGTACGGGTACTCGCCGAGCACTCGGCAGATCGGTGATGCCGTCGGCCTGCGGTCATCGTCGTCGGTGTCGAAACACCTGGCGAGCTTGGAGGAGAAGGGTTTTCTCCGGCGCAGCAACACCATGTCGCGGCCCATCGACGTGCGCATGTTCCTGTCGGAGACCCAGCCGAGGGAGACCGCCGATGACTCGGTGACCGTTCCCGTGGTCGGCGACATCGCGGCAGGGACGCCCATCTCAGCCGAAGAGCACGTCGATGACATCCTGACGTTGCCGCGCGAACTGACCGGGCGGGGCAACGTTTTCGGCCTGCGGGTGCGTGGTGACTCGATGATCGACGCGGCGATCTGCGACGGCGACATCGTCGTGGTGCGCCAGCAGCCCGAGGCCCACTCGGGCCAGATCGTCGCCGCGATGATCGATGGCGAGGCGACCGTCAAGGTGTATCGCCGCCGCGGCGGCCACGTCCACCTTGAGCCGTGCAACCCGGATTACGAGGTCATCGACGGTGACGACGCCGTCGTGCTGGGCACCGTCGTCTCGGTGCTGCGCAGCGTGTGAAGCCCGCATCGGCTGCGGGGAGCCACGGCGGTTCTCAGCCGTTGGGATCTTGTTCTGGTGCTCGATCCTTGCGGCCAGCCGCCTGTTCGACTGAGCCGGTGCGGAGACCGTGGCCAGATCCCGAGAACTGATCCACCTCACGCGGGAGTCGATTGGGTGTGGTCGCAACGCAGTCTGGCTGTAGCTCGGCGGCCATCACCCTGTCGTATTCGTCGAGATCGGAGTGGCTTCCGCCAGCGGCGGCGTAGTCGATTATCTGGAGGGGCAACGGTCCCGCCACTGCTCGGTCGGCCAGCGGACCCGGCCGCGTTGCGGTGCGGGCGAATTCGCCTGGTCAGTCGGCGAGGTGGGCGATCACGGCGTCGAGCACCAGCTTCGCGGAGCGGGGCATCGAGACGGCGTCCGGCCTGAGCAGCCACTGGATCTGCAGCCCGTCCATCACGGCGATCAGCGCCGCGGCGGAATCGATCACCTCGGGGTCGGCGGCGTCGCGGCCGGTTCGTTCCGCGAGCCCGGCCGCGATCGCCGCGCGCAGGCCCGCCATCCGGTCGCGGAAGTAGCTCTGGGCGGGATGCCCTTCCGTGGCGGATTCCGCCGCCAGCACTGTGAACGCCTGCACGATGCCCGGCTGCGACTCGTTCTCCCCGACCGTCTGGACGAGATGCGGCAGCAGCTCCGCGCCGTGCGGCTTGCTCCGGCCCGTCACTCCGGCGACCTCCTGGCCGTCCCGATACCGCAGCACGGCAAGCAGCAGCTGGTCCTTCGACCCGAAGTGGTGCAGCACGCCCGCGTGCGTCATCCCCGCGCGCTCCGCGATCTCGGTCAGCGACGCGTTGCGGAATCCGCGCTCGCCGAAAACCGCCAGTGCGGCCCGCAGCACGTCCTCCCGCCGCTGCGCCGTCCGGGCCTGCCGTTTGGGGCCGGTGCGCGGTTTGTCCGCCTGTGCGACGTGAGCACGCGGCGCGGTGGCGTCACCAGGCGGTTCGGTCACCGCGCTGCCGCGGGCGGGCGGCGCGTCCGCGCCATGCGTCCGCTGCTTCGCCCGTCGCTTGGTGTCGCGCGTCCGCCCGGCCCCGTCCGTCACTGCCGTGACCTCCTCTTCCCGGTGGATCAGCCCCGCCAGGCTAGCCTACGCGAATCACTTACTAACCTGTAAGTAAGTGTTCTCGACCCGCGGGAGTCCGAAGAATGAGCGAAGAACGGATCGAACGACTGCTGGCACGACTGCCCCTGGAGGACCGAGTCCGCCTGCTGACCGGCGAGACCGCGTGGAAGCTGTACGCGCTGCCCGAGATCGGCCTGCGGCAGATGACCGTCTCGGACGGTCCGATCGGTGTCCGCGGTGTCACCGAGCAGCGGCTGTCCTCGGCGCAGCTGCCCGCGCCCTCCGCGATGGCCGCGACCTGGGACGCCGAGCTGATCGCCGACCTCGGCAGGATCATGGCCGCCGAGGCCGTGGCGAAGGCCGCGGACGTGGTGCTCGCGCCGGTGGTCAACCTGCAGCGGACCCCGGTCGCGGGCCGCCACTTCGAATGCTTCTCCGAGGATCCGCTGCTGTCCGGCCGGATGGCCACGGCGTTCGTCGAAGCGGTGCAGGCCGAGGGCGTCGGGGTGTGCGTGAAGCACTTCGTCGGCAACGATTCCGAGACCGAGCGCACCAGCTACGTCGCCCGGATCGCGCCGCGCGCGCTGCGCGAGGTCTACCTCGCCCCGTTCGAGCAGGTCGTGCGCGACGGGAAGCCGTGGATGGTGATGGCCGCTTACAACGCCGTGGACGACGGCGTCGAGTCCTCGCCCGCGACCGAGCACGACCGGTTGTTGGCGGGGGTGCTCAAGGGCGAGTGGGGTTTCGACGGTGTGGTCGTCAGCGATTGGCTGGCCACCAAGTCCACGGTCGAGTCGGCCCGGACCGGCCTGGACCTGGTCATGCCCGGCCCGGGCGGGCCGTGGCGCGAGCACCTGCTCGCCGCGGTGCGCGGCGGGGAAGTGCCCGAGAAGGCGATCGACGAGAAGGTGCGTCGGCTGCTGCGGCTCGCCGAACGCGTCGGTGCGCTCGACGGCACCCCGCCTGCCGCGCCACGGAACTCGGGCGACGATCCGGCGACCGTCGCGACGCTGCGTTCGGCGGCGGCCCGCGCGACCGTGGTGCTGCGCAACGAGACTTCCCTGCTCCCGCTCCGCCCGGACATCCAGCGGATCGCGCTCATCGGCGCGAACGCGCTCGATCCGTTCGTCCAGGGCGGCGGCAGCGCGCACGTCGTGCCGCCGCACGTCGCCTCGCCGCTGGCGGAGATCGCGCGCGCCTTCCCGGATGCGGAGGTGACCGCGCATCGCGGCGGCACGACCAGGCGGCACCTGCCGCTGCTTGACGGCGGGGCGTTCGACGGCGGGGCGTTCGAGATCGAAGTCCTCGACGCCGCCGGATCGGTCGTGCAGCGGCGGACCGAATCGGCGCCGTGGTCCGGGCGCGTCACCGAGCTGCCGGACGCGGCCGACACCGTGCGCGTGCGCACCACGCTGCGGCCGACCGCACCCGGTGACCACCTCGTCGAGGTGGCGCCGGTGGGCAGGCACCACGTCTCGGTCGACGGGCGCACCCTGAGCGAGAGCGAGCGGATCGCTGGCCCCGAGGTGGTACTGGACTCGTCCGCCAATCACCCCGAGGGCGTCACCACCGCGGTCGAGATCACCGAGCCGCGCGACGTCGAGGTGATCGCCGAGGTCCAGGCCGTGACGCCGGGTTCGTTCGTCCGGTTCGCCCACGTCGAGGTGCGCCACCAGGAACCCGGCCCGAGCGTCGAGGACGAGATCGCCGAGGCGGTCGCCGCGGCGCGGCGGGCGGACGTAGCGGTGGTCGTGGTGGGCACCAACGACGAGACCGAGTCCGAAGGCTGGGACCGGCCGCACCTCGACCTGCCCGGCCGCCAGAACGACCTGGTGCGGCGGGTCGCCGAGGTCAACGATCGGACCGTGGTCGTGGTCAACGCCGGTGCGCCGGTGCTGCTGCCGTGGCTCGACGAGGTTCCGGCGGCGCTGTGGTGGTGGCTGCCCGGGCAGGAAGCCGGTGGCTCGCTGGCCGACGTGCTGACCGGGGCGGTGGAGCCGACCGGGCGGCTGCCGTGGACGTTGCCCGCGCGCGCGGCGGATGTGCCGGTGCCGCACGCGATCCCGGTCGACGGCGTGGTCGACTACGCCGAGGGACTGGACGTGGGGCACCGCGGCTGGGATCGGCTGGGCCGCGTCCCGGCCCGCGAATTCGGCTTCGGACTCGGGTATTCGACCTGGCAGTACGGCGACGCCGTCCAAACAGGACCGCGGCAGGTCACCGTCCCGGTGGTGAACACCGGTGCGCGTCGCGCCCGCGAGGTGGTCCAGGCCTATCTGACGGCGCCGGGCCAGGACCGGCCGGTCCGCTGGCTCGCGGGCTTCGCGGCGGTCGAGGTGGATCCCGGCGCTGCGGCCGCCGTGGCGGTCGACGTCCCGCAGCGGGCGTTCGAAATGTGGGACGAGTCCGCTGGCATCTGGCGGATTCCGGCGGGGGAGTACATCCTCCAGGTCGGGCGGTCCAGCCGTGACCTCCGGTCTTCGGTTCGGATCACCGTTGAAACCGCTTCGTGACGATTCTGGACCTAGGTGCACTTTCACATAGGTTGATTGGCCTCTACACTCGGGCCAGCTTTTCGGGGTACGAAGGAGTACGCATGCCCAATCGCTGGTCCTTCCGCGCAGCGGTGGCAGGCCTCGCGGCGACGTTGTTCGCCGCGAGCGCCTGCGCCTCGGCGCCGGTGGACACCTCGCAGGGGACCACGCTGACGCTCGCGGCCGCCGTGGACGTGAACTCGTTCGCGCCAGCGGACTCCCGCGACGCGCACTACGTGCAGTTCTACCAACCGGTCTACGACTCGCTGCTCAAGATCAGCCCGCAGGGCGAGTACCAGCCGATGCTGGCGACGTCGTGGCGCTACAACGCCGACAACACGGTGCTGCACCTGACCCTGCGCCAGGGCGTCGAGTTCAGCGACGGCCAGCCCTTCGACGGCGCGGCGGTCAAGGCCAACCTGGCAGCCACCAAGAAGGGGACCGGCACGGGAGCCACGGGATTCGCCTCGATCAAGGACATCGTGGTCAACTCACCGTCCGATGTGGACATCCTGCTGAGCAGGCCGGATCCCGGGCTCGTGCACCAGCTGGCGATGCCGGGCGGCATGATGGCCAGCCCCGCCGCGATCGAGGCCGGGACGCTCAAGACCACTCCGGTCGGCACCGGGCCGTACCTGCTCGATCCCGCCCAGACCACGCCGACGGTCCAGTACACCTACGTGCGAAACCCGCACTACTGGAATCCGCAGGCGTTCCCGTACGACAAGCTGGTGCTCAAGCCGATGACCGACACCACCGCGCGGCTCAACGCGGTGCGCTCCGGCCAGGTCGACGCCAGCTTCGGCGATCCGCTCACCGCGGCGGTCGCGCGCGAGGCCGGGCTGACCGTCACCGACACCCCCGGTCCCGGTTTCCAGGGCCTGTTCATCTTCGACCGGGCAGGCAAGATCGTGCCCGCGTTGGCCGACGTCCGGGTGCGGCAGGCGATGAACTACGCGCTGGACCGCGACGCGATCATCGGGATCATGACCGGCGGCGCGGCCCGCAAGACCGCCCAGCCGTTCAACCCGCAGTCCGGCGCCGCCGACCCCGCGCTCGACAACGCCTATCCCTACGATCCGGCCAAGGCCAGGCAGTTGCTGGCCGAAGCGGGCTATCCAGACGGCTTCACCTTGCCGATGCCGATGCCGCTGTACCCCAACGTGGCGCCGATCCTCAAGCAGTTGCTCGGCGCGGTCGGCATCGAGGTCGACTACGTGCAGGTGCCCGTCCAAGCGACGAACTCCGAGTACCTGTCCGGGAAGTACGCCGTCGTCTGGTACCAGCTGCAGTCCAGCGAACCCTGGCAGGCGGTGAACTTCTGGGGCTCGCCGAAGGCCTCCTGGAACCCGCTCAAGGTCGACGACCCGGACATCGACGCGCAGATCGAACGGGTGCGGCAGGCCACCGGGGACGCGCGGAACACCGAATACCACAAGCTTTCCCAGCTGTACGTGGACAAGGCGTGGTTCGCACCGGCCTACTTCCCGGACTCGGTCTACTTCTCCGCCCCGAAGGTCGAGGTCACGGCGCAGCGGTTGCAGATCGTGCCGTCGATCTACAACTACCGACCCGCCTCCTGACACCGTCGCGAAAGGACAATCCGGTGCTCGTCTTCATCGCGCGCAGGCTGATCGCGGGTGTGCTGCTCGTCTTCGCGATCGCCACGGTGGCCTTCTTCCTGCTCGCCGCTGGCGGTACGTCGATCGCGCGCACGCTGCTCGGCGAAACCGCCACCCAGGAGCAGATCGCCCAGAAGATGGCCGAACTCGGCCTCGACCGCAGCCCGCTCGTCCGCTACGGAGACTGGCTGGCCCACGCCCTGCGCGGCGACTTCGGCACGTCCTGGCTGTCGAACACCCGCGTCACCACGGCGCTGCTGGACCGGCTGCCGGTCACGCTGTCGATCGCGATCGGCTCGGTGGTCATCACCGCTCTGCTGGCGATCTGCCTGGGCGTGCTGGCCGCGGTGCGGCGGGGCTGGGTGGACCGGATCGTGCAGGTCCTGGCCGTGGCCGGGTTCGCGATGCCGGGTGTGTGGCTCGCGCTGCTGCTCATCCTGTGGCTGGCCGTCGACAACCAGTTCTTCCCGGCCACCGGCTACGTGCCGATGACCGGCTCGCTGGGCGGCTGGGCGCTGTCCATCACGCTGCCGATCGTGGCGATCGCGCTGAGTTCGGTGGCGGCCACCGCGCAGCAGATCCGCAGCGCCCTGCTCATCAACCTGGAGGCCGACTACGTGCGCACGCTGCGCAGCCGCGGGCTACCCGAACGCAGCGTGATCTTCCGGCACGCGCTGCGCAACGCCGCGCCCAACGCCCTGACCGTGCTGTCGTTGCAGTTCATCAACCTGCTCGGCAGCACGGTGGTCATCGAGAAGGTCTTCGCGCTGCCCGGGGTCGGCTCGATGATCCTCGACGCGACGGTCGCTGGCGACAGTCCGCAGGTGCTGGGTGTCGTCGTGCTGATGGTGCTCGTCGTGATCGTCGTCAACCTCGCCATCGACATCGCCATCGGCTGGCTCAACCCGAAGGTGCGTGCGCAGTGACCACTTCCCCGATGCCCACCGCCCCGCCCCGCCACGGCGTCACCGCGCGGCTGCTGCGCAACCCGCTCGGCGCCACGGCGCTGGTGCTGCTGTTCGCCGTGATCGCGGTCAGCCTGCTGGCGCCGCTGCTCGCGCCCTACGACCCGAACACCGTCATCCCAGGCATCGCGCGGTCATCCCCGGGCGCCGGACATCCGCTCGGTGGTGACGGCGCGGGCCGCGACGTGCTGTCCCGGCTGCTCCACGGCGGGCGCGAAACCCTGCTGGGCGCACTCGTCACCGCCGTCGTGGCGATGCTGATCGGCATCCCCAGCGGGCTCGTCGCCGGATACTTCGGCAAGGCCTTCGACACCGCCGCGAACTGGGTCTCGAACATGATCATCGCGATGCCCGGGATGGTGATCCTGCTGGCCGCGATCGCCGCGATCGGACCCAACACGATCGCGATCATGGCCGTGTTCGGCGTGCTGATCTCGCCGTCGTTCTTCCGACTGGTGCGCACGGCGGTGCGCAACGTGCGCGGCGAGCTCTACATCGATGCCGCGCGCATCTCCGGGTTGAGCGACGCGCGGATCATCGCGCGGCACGTGCTGCTGGTCGTGCGCGCACCGGTGATCATCCAGGCCGCGATCTGCGCCGGGCTCGCGGTGCTGATGCAGACCGGCGTCCAGTTCCTCGGCCTCGGCGAGCAGGACGTGCCGAGTTGGGGCCAGATGCTGGCCGACGCGTTCGCCAACATCTACTCGGCCCCGTACCTGGTGATCTGGCCCGGCCTGGTGATCGCGGTGACCGTGACCGCGCTCGCGTTGCTGGGCAACGGCTTGCGCGACGCGGTGCAGGACCGGCCCAAGCTCGCGCGGACCACCGCCGCGGCGCAGCCCACCAGGACGGCCGCAGAGGATTCGGGGCGGCTGCTCGAAGTCGGCGACCTGACGATCGCCTACGGTGACAAGACCGTCGTGCACGGCGTGTCGCTGGGGGTCGCCAAGGGCGAGGTGCTCGGCCTGGTGGGCGAATCAGGTTCGGGCAAGACGCAGACCGCGTTCGCCGTGCTCGGCCTCCTGCCGTCGGAGAGCACCGTCGTCGCCGGGAGGATCCGCTTCGACGGCACCGAGTTGTCCACTCTGGACAAACGGGAGCGCGGCCGGTTCCGCGGTCGGCGGATCGGCTACGTGCCGCAGGAGCCGATGTCCAACCTCGATCCGGCCTTCACGGTGGGCACGCAGCTGGTCGAACCGATGGTGGCCACCCTGCGCATCCCGCGCGCCCAGGCCCGGCGCCGGGCGCTGGAACTGCTGGAGCGGGTGGGCATCGCGGATCCGGCTGGCACGTTCGCCAAGTATCCGCACGAGATCAGCGGCGGGATGGCGCAGCGCGTGCTCATCGCCGGTGCCGTCTCGTGCGATCCCGACCTGCTGATCGCCGACGAGCCCACCACCGCGCTCGACGTGACCGTGCAGGCCGAGGTGCTCGACCTGCTGCGTGATCTGCAGCGGGAGCGGAACATGGCGATGCTGCTGGTGACGCACAACTTCGGCGTGGTGGCCGACATCTGCGACCGGGTGGCCGTGATGCGCGAGGGCGGCATCGTCGAGCAGCGGGACGTGGCGTCCATCTTCGCCACGCCCGAGCACCCCTACACGCGGTCGCTGCTGGACGCCAACGTCGAGGACATGCCCGCCCGCGCGCCGCTGGCGGCGGGCGCGGGTGAGAGGAGCCAGCTGTGAGCGAACCGCTGCTGACCGTGGACGGGATCGGTGTTTCCTTTCCTCGCAAGGGTTTCCGGAAGCCACCCGTCGAGGTGTTGCACGACGTGTCGATCGAGATCGCGCCCGGCGAATGCCTCGGCCTGGTCGGCGAGTCGGGGTCGGGGAAGAGCACGCTGGGGCGCGCCATCCTCGGCCTGGTGCGGGTCACCGGCGGCACGATCACCTTCGACAGGCAGCTGATCTCAGCGCTCGCGCCCAAGCAGCGGCGTGCGCTCGGCTCGCGGATCCAGGGGGTGTTCCAGGATCCGTACAGCTCGCTGAACCCGGCGATGACGATCGAGGACATCCTCACCGAGCCGCTGACCGCCGCGGGCACCGGCCGCCGGGAGGCGCGCGCCCGGGTGGCCGAACTGCTCGATTCGGTCGGGCTGCCCGGCGGTGCGGGGGAGCGGCTGCCGCGCGAGTTCAGCGGCGGCCAGCGGCAGCGCATCGCCATCGCCCGCGCGCTGGCCCTGAGCCCGAAGCTGATCGTGTGCGACGAACCGGTGAGCGCGCTCGACCTGTCCACCCAGGCGCGCGTCCTGGAGCTGCTGATCGACATCCAGGAGCGGACCGGGGTGGCGTACCTGTTCATCTCGCACGACCTGGCCGTGGTGCGCCACATCAGCCACCGGGTGGCCGTGCTGTACCGCGGCGAGATCGTCGAGACTGGCGGCGGCACGAAGGTCACCACCGAGCCGGAACACCCCTACACCAAGCGGCTGCTGCTCGCCGCGCCCGTGCCGGACCCGGCGGCGCAGGCGGCGCGCAGGAAGGCGCGGCGCGCGCTGGCCACCTGACCCGGCCGATGGGCTGGCCCGAGCCGGGTCAGCCCACCAGTTCCGCGTTGAGCGACCGCAGCGCGTCCGCCGACAGGCCGGGTGTCGTGAGCGCCAGCTGCCACGGCGACCGCCCGGCCACGCGTTCGGCGAAGCCCGGATTGGCCAGCATCGGCAGGTGCCGGAGCACGACCTCCCGGGTCCGCTGCTCGCCGAGCAACTCCCGCACCGGGGTGGTGACGTTGGGCCCGGCACCGGCGAACTCGGCCGCATCGGGCAGCTCCTGCTGCGACGCGGCCGCCTGTTCGCGCTGCGCCCGAACCTGCAGGTGATCCTCGGTGACCGGCCCCTCGGCGGGCAGTCCGAGCCGCTCGAACTGGCTCTCCGGCGCGTCGGCGGCCCGCATCAATGCCACGAGGTGGCCAGCCATGCGCAGCTCCAGCTCGTCGTCGATGAGCGGATTGCGCTGTCCCGGGTCGGTTTCCAGGTCGAACAGCAGGGTGCCGAACGCGTACGGGTTGCCCCAGGCCCGGCCGGGGATCCGCAGCACCGGGGCGCCCTTGGTGAACGGCAGCGGTGGCACCAACTCCGCGTCGGCGAGTTCTTCGGGTGCGAACCGGCTCGCCATGTGCGTCGGCATCAGGGTGTGCTCGAACAGCGGCTGGTTGGCGGGCGTCGCGGGCGCGCGCATGTACACGTACCGGCCGTCGGTGACGTTCACGTGCCCGCCGAACATGCCGAACAGGCCCGCTTCCCGCACCGGCGCGTCCACGGCGATGGTGTCGGCCAGCGGCCTGCCCCGCATCAGTTCCGGCACCGGCACCTCGAAGAAGTCCAGCAGCGTCGGTCCGAAGTCGACGGTCTGCACCAGGCTCGCCCGGCGCTGCCCGCGCACCCCGCTGCGCGGATCCCAGATGAACAGCGGCGTGTGGATGTTCTCGTCGTACCAGGGCTGCACGTTCTTGCCCCACCAACCGTGCTCGCCGAGCAGCAGTCCGTGGTCGGTGCACACGATGAGCATCGTGTCGTCCCACATCTGGTGCCGGTCCATCGCGTCGAGCACTCGGCCCAGCGAGGCGTCGCACATGGTGAGCAGCGCGCTGTACTCGGCTCGGACGCGCCGCACCGTTCGCTCGTCCTCGGCCACCCTGCGGTAGTCCGGCCAGTCGTAGTGCTCGCCCGCGTAGTCGTGCAGGTAGTGCGCCCGGTGCTCGTCGTAGCTGAAGAACGGCTCGTGCGGGTCGAAGCACTCGATCTGCAGGAACCAGTTCCGCTCGGCGCGGTTGGTCTCCAGGAACTCCAGACCCGCGTCGACGGTGCGGGTCTGCGGGTGGTCGGCCGGGTCGCGCAGGTACTGGCGGTTGATCCAGTCCTGCCGCCAGGTCGCGCCGGAACGCCAGCTGATGGTGTCCGGGATGTCGGGGTCGGCGACGTGCCCCTTCCACTTGTCGCCTTCCTGACCGCGGCAGAACTCGTAGGTCCGGTAGCGGTTGTGGTAGGTCGCGCCGCCGTCCTCCCAGTAGTGCTGGTGGTCGGTGACCAGATGCGGGTAGATCCCGTGCCGGGACAGGATTTCCGGCACCGAGTCGTCGAACGGTTCGAGCGGGCCCCACGACCGGTGCAGGAAGTTGTGGCGCCCGGTGTGGATCTCGCGCCGGGCCGGGATGCACGGCATGCTGCCGCCGTAGCAGGTGTCGAACGTCGCGGTGCGCTCGCTGAGCCTGGTGAAGTTCGGGGCGTGCACCCCGGTCGCGCCGTAGGGCGGCAGGAACCGGCGGTTGAGCGTGTCGAACATGAGCATGATGGCGCGCATACGCGGGGTCTTCTCCTCACTCGGCCGGATTGGTGATCTGCGCGGCGTCTAGGGCGACCAGCATTTCCTCCAGCCAGTTGATCCACGCGTCGATCTCGGCCATGCCGCGGATGTGGGACAGCTCGAAGAGCAGGTTCGCCCGGTCGATGTCGACCTCGGGGATGGGATTGATGTACTGCTGGGTGCGGTCGCGGCCCCGGTACCGCGCCACCTGGTCCTTGCGGGCCTGCAGTTCCGTGGTGATGAGCTCGCGCAAGCCGACCGGATCGACGATGCCGCCGAAGACGAAGCGGACCAGGAAGTCGGCGTCCTGGAACCGCGACGGCGGGACGTACGTCGAGCGGGCCCAGCGCAGCAGCTCCGCGCGGCCGTCGTCGGTGATGCTGTAGAGCTTGGCGTCGGGCCGCTTCTCCCGCGGGTCGACCTTGTGCGTGATCCAGCCGTTGCCCTCCATTCGCGCCAGCAGGCGGTAGATCTGGCTCTGGTCGGAGTTGGAGCGGAAGAACTTCCCGCCCCCGGCAAGCCACTTCTTGAGGTCGTATCCGCTGTGCGGGCGCAATGCGAACAGGCCGAGCAACAGGTACTCGAACTTCACCGGTCGGCCTCCAATATAGGACTATTCACCTAGTGGAGATAGTAACCGCCATGGAACGCGCAGGGCAAAGAACTTGCCCCGGTCCCCACCGCGGGCGGAACCAGCGAGCCGCGCCGCCCCCAAGCGCACCACGAACCGCGTCCCGTTCCTCGTTCGAGTGAGGGGTGAAGGGCACCTTTTACCAACTTACTTGGCGAAAGGTGCCCTTCACCTCGGCCTCATCGGGTGAAGCCGGGTGGGGAGGTCAGGGGGTGTAGGTGCCGGTGGGGAAGGTGAAGACCGCGTAATTTCGGCCGTTGTTGGTGAATTCGGTCAGTTCGGTCATTCCGAGGTGGCGGTGTACGGACATCGACTTCTCGTTGGTGTGCTCGACGAACAGCACCGCGTGGGCGTACCGGTCGGCGAGGTTGGCGTCCACCGCGGCGAGCAGGAGCCGCAGGACGCCTTTGCCGCTGTGGCGGGGGTCCACGACGACCGGTCCGTAGAGGAAGAAATCGCTCGTCAGGCCAGCGGCGCGGGCTGCGTCGACCGTCAGTCGCGGGGGACCGCCGTCGTGGTCGTCGGCGGGGGAGGTGATCGCGAATCCGGCCAGTTCGCCATCGTTCTCGGCGACGTAGACGCCCGTGGTGGCTTCCAGCGCCGCGAGCTTCCGCTCGTCGAAGCTGCCCTGCACGAAACCGCGCTTGGCGCGTTCTTCCGGCGACAACTCCAGCCCGCGTGCGCTGTCGAGCAATTCCATGATCCGGCGGTGGTCTGCTGGCCCGGCGGTTCGCACTGACATCGTCATGATGCCTTCCTACCCGCCCGGGCCGAGGTCAAACGCACCGAGGGTCCGGGTAGTGCGTCATGCCGTGGCGTGCTGGTGGAATTCCTTGTGGAAGGTGAAGGTTCGGCGCTCGTGCTGGGTTATCCGCTGGAAGATCTCGCTGCGCCACGGGGTGTTGGTCGCGGTCCGGTATTCCTCGGTGGCGAAGGCCGCCGGGTCGGTGAGCTCGTGCAGCGCGAGGAACGCCGGTCCTGCTCCGGTGACCTTGCGGTAGCGGCGGATCCGCTGCCACCCCGGGATCGCCAGCAGCAGCGGGATGTGCTCCTGCTCGTACCACCGGGTCAACTCGGCCTCGAAGTCGGTCGGCACCGTCACGGAAACGGCCACGATCGTCGGCGCGGGTTGCGAGGTCTGCTCGCCGTGGTCCGCCAACAGCTCGTGGACACGTCTGTCCAAAGTGGTCAAAGTGGCGATGACCGCGCGTTCCCGAGCGCTTCGTTCGGCGCGCAACCGCTGGTACTGCTCGGTTTCCAGCACTTCGAGAGCCAGCTCGTAGGTGGCCAGCCAGCTCGGCGCCTGCCCGTCCGCCGCGCGGTACCGGCGTGCGGTGCGGATGCCCGGGATGCCCATTCGGGCGGGTGCGTGTTCGGTGTCGTACCAGTCGTGGAACTCGGATTCCTGGCCGGGTGCGGGTTCGGACAGTACGAAGAGCATGCCTTCAGCCATCGGTTCTCCCTGTGGCGCTGGTCTTGCGCGGAGTGCTGCTGCCCGGCGTAGCCGCCGTTACGTGTGGATGATCTCGGCCGTGATGGCGTCCGCGTGCTCGCGAACCAGCGGAGCGCACCGCTCGCGGAGTTCTTCGGCCGACATGCGCGCCGCGTTGACCGAGATGTTGAGCGCGGCGATGACGCCGTCGCGGTCCCGGACGGGCGCGGCGACCGAGCGGACACCTTCTTCGCGTTCGCCGTCGATCAGGGCGAAGCCGTCTTCGCGGACCGCCATCAGGGCTTCGCGCAGTTCACCGGGGTCGATGATCGTCTGCGGGGTCAGCGCCTTGAGGTCGACTTCCCGGAAGTAGTCGTCGATCGCGGCGTCCGGGAGCGCGGCGAGCAGCACCCGGCCGAGCGAGGTCGGGTAAGCCGGTAGCCGGGAACCGATGTTGAGCGTCATCGACACGCTCCGGGGGCTCGGAACCCTTGCCAGGTAGACGATTTCGGTGCCGTCCAGGGTCGCCAGCGAAGAGGATTCCCGGGTGGAGTTCGACAGGCTGCGCATGTGCGACTCGGCGTGTTCCCACCACGGGGAGGCGGACAGGTACCCGTAGCCCAGCCGCATCACCTTCGAGGTCAACCGGAATCGGCGGTCCTGCTGGGTGGCGAAACCGACCCGGGTGAAGGTGAGCAGCAGCCGCCGCGCGGTGGCCCGGGTCAGGCCGGTGAGTTCGGCGACCTGGCTGATGCTCAGCTCCGGATGCTCCGCTGAGAAGACCATCATCACCTGGAACGCTTTGTCGACGGAGTCGATGAAATCCGGGTCTTCGCGTGACACTCCTGGCTCCCCCGTTGATCGTCTTGCACCTTGCGCCGCCGGGCGAAATCTACCGCCACGTCGCGGCGCCGACGAACGTTGTTCCTCGCCAGCGCCGCACGAGGCGACTCGAAAACAGGTTTTCAGCGCGGGAAGTCGAAACATTCGGTGGGGTTGTCGACCAGCAAGCGCTGCCGCCGCACGGCGGTGGGGGCGATCTCGGCGAGGAGGTCGACGAGGTCGCCGTCGTCGGGCACGAAACCGTGGGTGTTCGGGTGCGGGAAGTCGGTGCCCCACACGACCCGCTCGGGCGCCGTCTCGGCCAGCAAGCGGGCGAGCGCGGCCGAGTCACCCATGTCCGGCGGCGCGGTGGCGAGGCGGTCGGCGCCGCTGAGCTTGACCCAGATGCGCCCGGTGTCCAACAGGCGCCGCAGCGCTGTCACCGCAGGTGATTCGAGGCCTTGCCGCAGGTCGACGCGGGCCATGTGGTCGATCACGACCGGTAGCGGCAGCGACCGGACGAAGTCCTCGTGTTCGGCGATCCCGTCGTCGGCCACGTGCAGCGCGATGTGCCAGCCGTACGGCCGGACCAGCTCGATGATCGCCTCGACCGCCTCCGGCGAAGGGGCTGGTCCGAGATGCGGGGTGAAGTGCAGCCGGGCGCCCCGCACCCCGGCATCGTGCAACCGGGCGACCTCGGCGGGACTGGTGTCCGGGCGGATCAGCGCGACACCGCGGTAACGACCGGCGCCTTCGGCCAGCGCGGCCACCAGCGAGGCGTGGTCGGCGCCGTGCGCCGCCGACTGGACGATCACCGCTCGGCGAAATCCCAGCAGGTCGTGCAGCTTCCGCAGATCCGCCAGCGGTGCTTCGGGCGGCGTGAAGGTGCGGTCGGGGGCGTACGGGAACCGGTCGGTGGGCCCGAAGATGTGGCAGTGCGAGTCGCAGGCGCCCGCGGGCAGGTCGATCGTCGGGGCGTGCGGGGACGGATGCGGCCCCGGGTTGGCGGGGGTGCTCATCGGGTCCTCCTGTTCAGTCGCAGCGGGCGGTCATGCCGCCGTCGACGACGATCTCGGTGCCGGTGATGAACCGCGCTTCGTCGGAGGCGAGGAACAGCGCGGCGTGGGCGGTGTCGCGGCCGTCGCCCATGAAGCCGAGCGGGATGCGCGCTTGGCGCTGGGCGAGCAGCGCGTCGACGTCGCCGCCGGTGCGCTGACCGGCGAGCCGGGCCTCGACCATGGGGGTGTGCAGTTGGCCGGGGACAACGGTGTTGACCCGGATCCGATCCGGCGCGTGTTGCACCGCGACCACCTTGGAGAGCTGGATGACGCCCGCTTTCGCCGATGCGTAGCCGACCTGGGCCGAGCCGGTCCAGCGCAGCCCGGAGGTGGAGGCGATGTTCACGATCGCGCCGCCGCCCTGTTCCGCCATGACCGGGATGACGTGCTTGCACCCCAGGTAGGCGCTGGAGAGGTTGGCGTCGAGCTGGGCGTGCCAGGTCTGCTCGTCGAGCTCGACGGGCCCGCCGTGGCGCGATCCGCCGACGTTGTTGACGAGCACGTCGACCCGGCCGAACGCGCCGAGGGCGGCCTCGACCATGCCCGCGACGGCCGCGGAGTCCGTGACGTCGCAGGTGTGCGCCACCGCGGTGCCGCCTCCGTCGGAGATCATCTGCAAGGTCGGCCGCAGCGGATCGGTGTCGCGGTCCACGACCAGCACCTTCGCGCCTTCGCGGGCGAAGACCACCGCGGTCGCCCGGCCGTTGCCCCAGCCCGGCCCGGCGCTGCCCGCGCCCGTGACGATCGCGACCTTGCCCGCCAAACGACCGCTCATGCCCGGTCCGCCTCTCCGCGATTCACAGTGGTGGTTGCGTCCAGCCCGATCTCCCGTTGCGTGGTTTCTGGTGGCTGGTTTGCGTCACGGTCCCCTGGGGTGCGGTTGAGGAGGACTGAGGTTGACACAGGGCTGCTCATGCCACCACTCCGTTCCGGTTGCCCGGTTCGTCCTGCTTTCCGACGTGCAGGGCGATCAGGAACCGGGAGACCATGTTGTAGGCGGCGATCGTCGCGGTGAGCTCGACGATGCGCTGGTCGCTGAAGTGCTCGCGCAGGGCGTCGAAGATCTCGTCGGGTACCGCTACGGATCGGGTCATCGCATCGGTGTAGGCGAGCGCGGCGCGTTGGGGTGCGGTGAGCGCCGCGGCGGCGTCGGCGGTTGCGTCGGTGCGGAGCGCGCCGGTTCGGGTCAGTCCCGCGGCGTGCGCGATCGGTTCGTGCGCGTTCCACTCGTAGTCGGCGCCGTTGACCGCCGCGACGCGCAGGATGGCGAGTTCCCGGATGTCGGCGGGCAGGCCGACGCGGGTGCGGACCGCACCGAGCAGGCTGTTCCAGCCGTCGGCGATCGGCGGGCTGTGCAGCAGCATCTGGTCCAAGGGCGTGAGGTGCCCGCCGCGGCGCTCGCGGATCCGGTCGGCGATCTCGCCGTCGCCGCTCTGGTAGTCCAGGCGTGCCATCGATGTTCCTTTCGTTTCGAGGAGGCGGGGTCAGCGGGGGTCGCCTGCGCGACTGGCAACGTCGTCGGCGGGCGTCTCGGCGTTCGGCAGGGGCGCGACGGGTTCGCGGTTCAGGACCGCACGCGCCCGGTCGGCGTCTAGGCAGTGTTCCCAGCGCGCGACGACGATGCTGCCCATGATCTGCCCGGACAGGCTGACCAGGCCGCGCATGGTCGACAGGAAGCGGTCGATGCCCAGGATCAGCATGATCCCGACGACGGGGACCACCCCGGTCGTCGACAGCGTCGCCGCGAGGATGACGAAGCCCGCACCGGCGACTCCCGCGCTGCCCTTCGAGGTGATCAGGAAGACCGCCAGCAGCGCGATCTGCTGCCACAGCGACAGGTCGACGTTGAACGCCTGCGCGATGTAGAGGGAAGCGAAGCCGAGGTAGAGGCACACGCCATCGCCGTTGAACGCGTACCCGGCGGGCACGACCAGCCCGACGATCCGCTTCGGCGCGCCGAGGTGCTCCAGCTTGCGCATCAGCTGCGGCATCACCACCTCGTAGTTCGAGGTCCCCAGCGTGATCAGCAGCTCGTCCTTGAAGTACCGGTAGATCTTGAGGATCCGCAGCCCGCACATGCGGGCGATCAACCCGAACACCAGCAGGCCGAACGCGATGCCGCTCGCCCAGAACAGGACGATCACGCTGCCGAGGCTGGTCAGCGTCCCGATCCCGAACTTGCTCGTCGTGTAGGCCATCGCGCCGAAGGCACCCACCGGCGCCAGGTACATCACGAGCTTCACCACGCCGAACACCGCGTCGCCGACCCGGGCTATGCCGCGCACCAACGGCTCGCCGCGCTGTCCGAGCGCCTTGATGGCGATGGCGAACAGGATCGCGATCAGCAACACCTGCAGGACGTTGCCCTCGGTGAACGCGCCGACCACGCTGTGCGGGATGATGTTGACCAGGAAGTCGTACCAGTGCTGGCTCTCGCCGCTCTGCAGGTACTTCTGCGCGGAACCCGATACCTGCAGCGCGTTCGGATCGGCGTTGAGCCCGCGACCGGGCCCGAACACGTCCATCACGACCAGACCGGCGATGAGCGCGATCGTCGTGACGACCTCGAAGTAGACCAGGGCTTTCACCCCGACCCGTCCCACCGAGGTCAGCTCACCTGCGGACGCCACGCCGGTGACGATCGTGCAGAACACCACGGGCGCGATGAGCATCTGGATCAACGAGATGAACCCGGTACCGACCGGTTCGAGTGCGGCGCCGACTCCGGGCGCGACGAGGCCGAGCGCGGCACCGAGTGCGATCGCGATGAGAACGGTTACGTAGAGCTTCGTTGTGAATGCGCTGCGCAGCAGTGATCGCATCGACACCTTTGTCTCCTGTGCGACAGACGTACAGATGTGCGTTGGGCGAACAAACAATGAGGCATGCGAAAGACTCTGTCAATACCCGGCAGTGCGGCCAGTCGTGGCACGCGGAAGTCGCCGTGGTGCTCAGCATCTACTTTGGATAGTCGTCCAAGGTGTCGGCTGTGAGCAGATGGTCAGCGCGGGGGCACTCAGCGTGATGTTGCCGGAGTGGGCAATCCACTGCTTTGCGGCGTCAGATTTGCTCGTGAGTGAAAATCCGGTTCTTACCGGAACAATCACTCACGAGACCGCACCAGGTCCTCGATACCGCGGGCCGGGCCCTCCGTCACGATCCGCACCGTCTTCGGGTGCGCCAGCGGGTAGCTCTCCTTGAGGGTGTCCGCCGCGTGCTGTTGCCAGCTGTCCTCCGGGTCCATCGTGGACAGTGCGGCGTTGATCCCGCCAGCCGCCAGTACTGCCAGGTCGGCTCGGCGGCACGACACCCGCCAGGGGCTGTCGCTTTGAGGCGTTTGCATTAACGGCGGGTCGACGACATCCCCTCGCCCAGTCCCAACTTCGCAGGAGGAATCCCCGATGAGCACCACCACTGCCGTCGCCCCGCTGAACATCCAGGACGCCGAAGCCCGCATCGCCGAGGATCTCGGCGCACTCGCCGAAGATGTTCCGACCGCCTTCTGGAATTCGCTGCGCGAGCAGGAGATCATCGCCGCCGACGCGCCGGTTCCGGTCAGCTGACCCACCGGCGCCGCCCCGCGAGGACGAGCCGTGGTGGTTTCCGGCCAGTGCGGGATGCGCGATGTTGCGCCGGTGTCTGCTGCGGGATCCCAAGGCTCCACGGAAGACACCGGCGACCCGTGATGACTGGAATGCGCGTCGATGGCCGAGAATTCCGCGCGGCGTGGTTCGCGGACCCCGAGGGTGCTTGCGCGAAGGGTCTTTCCGCTTGCGTTCACCGCGGGCGCGTGCCACGGTACGCGCGCCACCCGGTTTCAACGACCCGGACGGTACAGATCTCGAAATGACCGACCCCAAGGGCGGTTTCGCCGATCAAGCGGTGTCGTGAGGGGTTGTTCCGGTGAGAACCGGGTTCCTCGCTCCCGGCTGATCGGGTGAGGTGTTTCACGGAATGTCGAGCGAGAATCTCGGGTTGGGTTGAGGCATGAAGGCGATGATCTACGAAGAGTACGGCGGTCCGGACGTCCTGGCCTTGGCCGATCGGCCGATGCCGAAGGTTGGGCCCGGCGAGGTGCTGATCCGGGTGCGCAGCGCGGCGGTCAACCCGGTGGACTGGAAGTTGATGGCCGGTTACCTCGACGAAGTCATGCAGGCGTTCTTCCCGGTGGTGCCCGGCTGGGACGTCTCGGGTGTCGTCGAGTCCGTCGGCTACGACACGCCGGAGTTCCAGCCGGGCGACGAGGTCATCAGCTACGCCCGCAAGGATTTCGTCCACGATGGAACGTTCGCCGAGTTCATCTCCGTGCCGGTACGTGCGGTGGCGCGCCGTCCCGCCGCGCTCGACTGGGACCAGGCCGCCGGGCTGCCGCTCGCGGGGCTGACCGCCTACCAGCTGCTGAACCGGCTCAACGCCAGCGCCGACGACACCGTGCTGATCCACGGCGCGGCCGGGGGAGTGGGTTCGCTCGGCGCGCAGCTCGCCCGAGCACGCGGCGCGCGGGTCATCGGCACGGCCTCGGAACGCAACCACGAGTTCCTGCGTTCGTTCGGCGTGGAGCCCGTGACCTACGGAGAAGGGCTGGCCGAGCGGGTGCGGGCATTGGCACCGGAGGGGGTGGATGTCGTCGCGGACTTCGTGGGAGGCGTGCTGGAGACCACCCGCGCGGTCTTGCGCGACGGCGGTCGGCACGGCTCGATCGCGGACGGCTCGGTCGAGCAGGCCGGTGGGCTTGTTGTGTGGGTGCGTCCGAACGGCGCGGATCTGCAGGTGCTCGCCGACCTCGCCGATGCTGGCCGACTGACCGTCCCGGTCGCGCAGAGCTTCGCCCTGGAAGACGCCGCCGAAGCCTTGCGGCTGAACCAAACCGGGCACGTCCGCGGCAAGATCGCCATCCGCGTCAGCCGCGAGGACTAGCCAGCGCGGGAGGCGGGCAGTTCCAGTGCTCGCCCGGAAAACCGGTTGCTGGCCCTGGAACTGCCCGCGGCGGCCGGTCAGTTGACCGTGTCGGGGTCCGGGCCGACGCGCAGGCCGCGGTCGAGCGCGGCGATCGCGGTCATCTCGTCGTCGGAGAGCACGATGTCGAAGACATCGATGTTCTCGCGGATGCGGGCGGGCGTGACGGACTTGGGGATCACGATGTTGCCCAGCTGCAGGTGCCAGCGCAGCACCACCTGCGCGGCCGACTTGCCGTGCCGTTCGGCGATCGCCGCCAGCGCCGGGTCGTCGAGCAGCCTGCCCTGGGCGAGGGGGCTCCACGCCTCGGTGGCGATGCCGTGTTCGGCGTGCAAGGCGCGCAGCTCCGCCTGCTGGAGCCGCGGGTGCAGTTCGATCTGGTTGACGGCCGGGACCAGCGCACTGCTGTCCAGCAGGCGGCGCAGGTGCGCGGGCTGGAAGTTGGAGACACCGGCGGTGCGCACGCGGCCGTCCGCGACCAGCTTCTCGATGGCCTTCCAGGTGTCCACGTACCGGTCGCGGGCCGGGGTCGGCCAGTGGATGAGGTACATGTCGACGTAGTCGAGGCCGAGTTTGGCCAGGCTGTCGTCGAATGCCTTGAGGGTCGTGTCGTAGCCCTGCTCGCTGTTCCACAGCTTGGTGGTGATGAACAGGTTCTCGCGGGCGATGCCGGAGGCGGCCAGGGCGCGGCCGACGCCTGCCTCGTTGCCGTAGATGGCGGCCGTGTCGATGGAGCGGTAACCGGCCGCGAGTGCGGCGGTGACCGCGGCGGTCGTCTCGTCGTCCGGTACCTGGAAGACGCCGAAGCCCAGCTGCGGAATCTCGACGCCGTTGTTGAGCGCGATGTTGGGGACTGCGGTCACGGTGGACTCCTGTTGCGGTGATGAGCGTTGTCGGCGGGGTGCGGTGGCCGAGCGCTCCGGCGGCCTTCGATGGCTGCCGCGCCACTTAGTTGCGCACACCCCTTACGTGCATCAACAATAGTTGCGTACGCTGCTTAGTGCAAACAGGGTCAGCGTGCGCTAGTCGCCGTGGGCCGATTCGACCGCCCTGACGAACGGAGCGAGTTCGGCGTGCCGCGCGGCTTCGTCCAGTGCCTCGCGCAGGGCCGTTTCGTTGGTGGGCCGGGCCGCTTCCAGCAGTGCGAGTCCCGCTTTCGTCACGTCGGTGTAGATGCCGCGGCGGTCGGTGGGGCAGAGGTAGCGGGAGAGCAGTCCGCGGTCTTCGAGGCGGGTGACCAGGCGAGTGGTCGCGCTCTGGCTGAGCACGACGGCGTCGGCCACCTGCTTCATCTGCAGGTGGCCTCCCTCGCCGTCGTGCTGGCGGCTGAGGACGTCGAGCACCGAGTACTCGCGCACGCTCAGGTCGTGTTCGGCCTGCAGGATGCGCTCGATGTGGGCCTCGATCTTGCCGTGGAGCAGGGAGAGTGCGCACCAGCTCTGGGCGAGGGCGGTGAGGGAGGGGTCGGTGGCGGTCATGGGTGCGTGGCTCCTCTGTTCGGGGCGACTGGACCCAGGATAGAGCATCGGCCGCAATTGACGTCGTTTGCAATATAGTGCGAGCGCAAGTATTGTCTATGCCCGTAAGGTGCGCCTGCAATGTCGGAGAGCGCGGCCCCGCCTCGTCGGAGAATGTGATCTCTCATGCCTCTCGCCCTGCTCGCCCTGGCCATCGGGGCCTTCGGAATCGGGACAACGGAATTCGTGATCATGGGGCTGCTGCCCCAGGTGGCGGCGGAGTTCGGGGTCTCCATCCCCACCTCCGGCCTGCTCGTGACCGGCTACGCGCTGGGCGTGGTGCTCGGTGCGCCGCTGATGACCGTGCTGGGCACCAAGGTGTCCCGCAAGAAGATGTTGATCCTGCTGATGGGCCTGTTCGTGGTCGGCAACCTGCTGTCGGCGATCGCGCCGGTCTTCGGTGTGATGCTGATCGGCCGAATCGTGGCCTCGCTCGCGCACGGCGCGTTCTTCGGCATCGGCTCGGTGGTCGCCGCCGAACTGGTCGCGCCAGCGAAGAAGGCCAGCGCCATCGCCCTGATGTTCACCGGGCTGACCATCGCCAACGTGGTGGGCGTGCCGGGCGGCACGCTGATCGGCCAGTCGGTCGGCTGGCGCGTCACCTTCGTCCTCGTCGCCGCCCTGGGCGTGGTGGGCCTGCTCGGCGTCATCAAGCTGGTCCCCGAGATTCCCAAGCCCGCGGGTGTGCGGCTGCGCCACGAGCTGGCCGCCTTCAAGAACGTCCAAGTGCTGCTGGCCATGGCGATGACCGTGCTCGGCTTCGGCGGCGTGTTCGCCGCGATCACCTACATCGCACCGATGATGACCGAGGTCGCCGGTTTCGCCGAGGGTTCGGTGACCTGGCTGCTGGTGCTGTTCGGCCTGGGCATGGTTACCGGCAACCTGCTCGGCGGCAAGTTCGCCGAACGCGCCCTGATGCCGATGCTCTACGTCTCGCTCGGCGGACTCGCCCTGGTGCTCGCGCTGTTCACCCTCACGGCCCACAGCCAGATCCTGTCGGCGGTCACCATCGCCCTGGTGGGCGGGCTCGGCTTCGCCACCGTGCCGCCGCTGCAGAAGCGCGTCCTGGACCAGGCGCACGGCGCCCCGACCGTGGCCTCGGCGGCCAACATCGGCGCCTTCAACCTCGGCAACGCCCTTTCCGCCTGGCTCGGCGGAATCGTCATCGACGCCGGACTGGGCTACACCGCGCCCAACTGGGTCGGCGCCCTGCTCGCCGGTTCCGCTCTCGTGCTGGCCGTCTTCTCCGCCACCCTGGAGCGCCGGACCGACGCCCGCACCGCCGACGACGCCACGCAGCCCGCCCCGGCCGCGGCATCGCAACACTGAACTTCCGTCCCGGAAAACGCAGCGCGCTCGCTGAATCCGATCGGCCACGCGGATTCAGCGAGCCGCTCGCGCCGTGAAATGTCTACTTAGGACTTTTGGTCGAGGCGCTGGGACGCTTCTTCGCGGCTGGCGCGGACCAGCTCCGGTCGGCTCGGACGAGCGTGTAGGGCGTCTTGATCTCCAGATCGGTCCGGGCCGCCGTGGCGAAGGCGTTGATCGCCTCGTCGAGCCGGTTGACCGCCGCGCCGTGCCGCTCGGCGTACCGCTGGTCGACGTTGTTGCCGTGGACGGGTCGGCTGTCGGCCCGGATGTCGGTGATGGCCTTGACGAGGTGATCACCGGCGTTGAGCAGTTCGGGCAGGGTGCCGGTGACCTTTTGCGGGCTGAAGAACGCGATCCGTTGCGCGAGCGAGTGGAGCTCGTCGTACTGGGCGCGCGGATCCGCTGATTCGGCTGGCCAGACCGGGAGTTCGGCGAGGGTGCTCGCGGCGGAGACCAGCTCCGGGTAGTCGGCAACCTTCCGCTCCCGGGAAAGCCTGCGCCGTTCGCTTCGGCGGTTGAGCAGTCCCAGCACCAGCGTGATCATGCTCGTGACGGCAGCACCGACGACGGTGAACAGGCCGGATCCCCACCACGGGATTGTCGCGTTCATGATCTGCAGACGATAGGGGAGGTGGCGGGTGGCGGGGTTCGTGTTCGTGCCGTACTCGGCGGATGGGCATGTTCATCCGATGCTGCCGGTGGCGGCCGAGTTGGTGGCCGCGGGGGAGCCGGTGCGGATGATCGCGGGAGCGCGGTTCGCCGCCCGGATCGCCGGGGTGGGAGCGTCGGCGGTTCCGGCGGATCGCGAATCGGAGGTGTGGTCACCGCCCAGGTGGGGACCAGGTGAACTGGCCCGGCTGGCTCGGGTGCGGTCGGGGCGCGCGGTGGCGCTGCGGGCGCTCGCGCGGCGCTGCGCGGCGGAGTTCCGGGCCCGGCGCCCGGCGGCGGTCGTCGTCGATCCGGCGGTGCCCGCGGCGGCGAAGGCCGCCCGGCGGTTGGGCATCCCGGTGGTGTGGTTCAGCCCCACGCACGCCCGTTCACCGCGGCTGGCCGGGACGGTGTTGGTGAACAGCCTGCCTGAACTGCAACCCCGGCGGCACCGGTTCGGCCACCGGTTCCACTTCGTCGGACCCCTGCTCGCACCCGCGCAGCGGTGCGCACCAAGCCTGCCCGGGCCGTTGTTGTTGGTCTCGCCGGGCACCGTTTTCGCCCGGACGGCCACGTTCTTCCGGTCGATCGTCGAGGAGTTCGCCGACAGCGAGTGGACCGTGCGGATGGCCACCGGCCATCTCGCCCCAGCCGAACTCGGTCCGCTGCCGGACAACGTGCTGGCTCGACGCTGGTTGCCGCAGCGCGCGCTGCTCGCGGAGACGACGGTTTTCCTCACCCATGGCGGGATGAACTCGGTTCAGGAGGCGCTCGCCGAGGCGGTGCCGATGCTGCTGGCCCCCCGCAACCGCGAGCAGCGCGCCACGGCGCGGCGGTTGGTCGGACTGGAACTCGGCGCCCGGCTGCGCGGTTCGGCGCGGCAAGCCGCCGAACAACTCGCCGCCGATCCCAGAACGCGATCCGCACTGGAGGAGGTGCAGGTCAGGATCCGGCGGGGCGACACCGCGCGGTTGGCCGCGCGGACGCTCGTGCAAGCGGCTCGCGGTTCGTAGCGATCCGCTCACCGTTCGCAGTCATGAGCCGATAGGGTCCCGATCAGTCGGCCGATCATGACGGAAGGAACTCCGCTGTGCGCGAGCAGTCCCGGGGACCCCGGTCGTTGCCCATGCGACCGGTGTTGTTGGTCGACCGCGAAGACGAGATCGGCGCGTTCACCGCCGACGCGCAGGCCGCGATCGCCAGCGGTGCCCCGCTGCTGCGGGTGTTCACCGGGCCGGAGGGCGTCGGCAAGACCACCCTCGGCGTGCAGGCCTGCTACGAGGTGGCCGACCAGTACCCGGACGCCCACCTCTACTACGACCTGCGCGGATCGGACGCGGAAGCCAGCGCCGAGGAAGTCGCGGGATCCTTCCTGCGCCAGCTCGGCTACACCGGTGACGAGATACCCGAAAGGGCCGATGACCGATTCGCCGAGCTGCGTTCGCGGTTGGCTGGCCGGAAGGTGCTCATGCTCCTGGACGACGTCGCGCGCGCCGACCAGGTCGAGCGGCTGCTGTTCGACTCGCCGACCGCGGCGGTCGTGATCACCACCAGGCGGCCGTTGACCGCGTTGCGCCGTCGGGGTTTCACCCCGGTCGAGGTGCGGCCGTTCCGCGACGAACACGCCAAGCAGCTGATCACGCTGATCGCCGGAGAACGCCTCGGCGAGATCGAACCCGACGTGCTGCGCGGGGTGCGCGAGGTGTGCGAGGGATTGCCGCTCGCGCTGTCGATCGCGGCGGCCAACCTCAGCGAACCGGACGCGCCCGCCGACTACCTCGTCGCACTGCTGCGCACCAAACCGCATGAGGCACTGGAACTCGAAGGCGATCGTCCGGTGTTGCGCGTGTTCGAAACCACCTACCAGGAGCTCGAACCGGACGAGGCGCGCGCCTACGAGCTGCTGTCCCTGCTGCCCGGACCGCACTTCGGAACCGGTGTCGCGGCAGAAGTGCTCGGCGTCAGCGAAGCGGACGCGGTGCGGCTGCTGCGCGAGATGGCGCGCCGCTACGTGCTGGAACGCCACGGCGAGGGCCGGTACCGGTTCCACTCCCTGGTGCGCGCGCACGCGCAGGACCGGGCTCGCGCGACCTTCTCGCCGATGGAGATCGCCTCGACCGCGCACAGGGCGCGGTGGTGGTACTGCCGCAGGCAGGTGGCGTTGGACAAGACGTTGTCGCACCGGCCGATTCCGCTGGGGGCGCAGCAGCACTACCAAGCGATCGACCCCGCCTACGCCAGCGCGGACGAGCGCCGGGCGTGGGCGGAGGCCGAGGTGGAATGGCCGAACATGATCGCCGCCATGGCCGCCGACGGCGACCACCCGCAGGACGAGCTCACCGCGGTGTTCCCGTTGGCGCTGTGGTCCTTCGGCTACCAGACCCGCCAGTGCACCGAACTGATCGACGCGTATCAGCGGGCGCTGGAACGCGGTCCCGAGGCGGGCGAAGCGTGGCAGCTCCATCGCGATCTCGCGGGGCTGCACGAACGCTGTGGCGAACCGGATGCGGCGGATCGCTATGTGGCGCTGGCGTTGCAGACCGGGTACGAGCCCGGGTTCGCGAGCGTGTACGAGTGGCACGGACTGGCCCGCGAGGCGCGCGGGGATCGTGCCGGTGCGCTCGAATCGCTGCGGCAGTCCGCGGATGCCGTGCCGTTGATGGGCGATCCGGTGCACGAACAGCGGGCACGCGCATTGCTGGCCATGCACGTCGGCCGGAATTCCGGCGCGCTCGGCGAGCACGAGCAAGCGGCAGCCGCGCTGCACGTCGCGCACGAGTACTTCGCCGAACGCGACGAGCCGATCAACCTGGCGCGCACCGGCCTCGACCTGGGCCGGGAGTTGGCCGGGCTGGACCGTCGCGGCGAGGCCATTGCGCTGCTGGAATCGGCATTCGCCACGTTCCGCGAACGGTCCATGCGCGACAAGGCGATCGAGGCGGCCGAGGAGTTGGCGCGCATCGCGGACATAGAGGGCAGGCCCGACGACGCGAAGGCATGGCGGGCCGTCGCCGACGAGCTTCGCGGGTGATCTGCTCAGATCGCCTCGATGTCGACTCGGTGCCGTCGCTCGTCGAGCTCGACCGTGATCGACACCGGCAGCGTCGAGTCCGTGGCGGA
The DNA here is from genome assembly GCF_052246905.1 of Saccharopolyspora antiqui. Classification (NCBI taxonomy): domain Bacteria; kingdom Bacillati; phylum Actinomycetota; class Actinomycetes; order Pseudonocardiales; family Pseudonocardiaceae; genus Saccharopolyspora; species Saccharopolyspora antiqui. The sequence goes on along the minus strand of NZ_JBQQBO010000001.1, from coordinate 477,891 downwards.
AAGCCAGGCGTAGGCGGCGCAAGCCTGCACATCGGGCGGTAGGCGCTCGGCCCGCAGCGCGATCCGCGTGCCGTCGCGGTGGTGCGCGGTGCAGGACCGCTCGTCGAGGACGGCGACCACCTGGCTGGACGGGTTGCGTTCGAAGGTGTCCGACAACCAGCCCTCGGCCTGCTCCGGCAGGTCGCCGCGCTGCCGCACGAGCACTGCGGCAGCGCGCCGAATCGTCCGAAGTGGATAGTCGAAGGGGCAGCACAGGTGCGTGTCCGGCTGCTCGGCCGGGGCGGCGAACTCGGGGCCACCACGGGTGAGCTCCGCAGGGTGGCGAACGAACCGAACAGTCCGAGTCCGGGTGTCGACCACGTGCTCGGCCCGAAACGCCAGCAGCGACGGTGCCCGATCCTCGGCGGGAACCGCGGTGCTGGGAACGGGAGCCACCGGGAGTTCGTCTGCTGGCTCCGGCAGCCTCATCAGCTCGTAGCACAACGCCCGCAGCCGGTGCAGGGCCTCGCCCGCCGCGGAGGTGACGAGCTGTGCAACGGCCGCGCTCGCCGAGGGAGCGTGCCGTCTGATCGCGGCTTCGATCTGCCGTCGCAGCGGGACCGCGGGATCCAGTCTCGGTGCCGCCTCGCCGAGCGCCGCGATGGGTGAGCCGGGCGCGACGTCATCATCGGGGAACGCCGCCAGCAGGGTGGGAACTCCGATCGCCGCACCGTATCCCGTGACCGAACCGTGGTCGCCGATCACGACATCGGCGGCGACCAAACCGGATCGCCAACCATCGAGCTCGGGTAGCAGCGTCAAACCGGAACGGAGGCAGTTGGCCAACCAGGACCGGATCTGCCCCGGACCGTGGCCGTGCCAGGTGTTCGGGTGCAGCGCGGCCACGACCTGGAAGGAATCGATCGGCAACTCCGCGAGCAACCGGCGGATCAACCCCGGCCACGTCCCGAGCAGCGAACTGGACCACCAGGTGGACGACACCATGACCAGCGTGCGGTCACCGGTGCCCAGCGCATCCCGGTAGCGATCACGCTGTTCGGCACTGGCCACGATCCGGTCGTAGCAGGGATCTCCGACGACCCGTGCCACCGGCAGCGCTTCGGGTGCTGCTGCGGCGAGCCGATCGAGTTGCTCGTCGTGCGACAGCACCAGCGCACTGGCGAAGGGCCGCCCGTCGTAGAGAACCCATTGCGGAGAAAGGCCGAAGGTCTGCCGGTTTCCGGTTTCCGGTTTCCGGTTTCCGGTTTCCGGTTTCCGGTTTCCGGTTTCCGGTTTCCGGTTTCCGGGCGAGTATTTAGTGTATCCGATCCCGTGCGACAAGATCACGAGTGGTGAGCTGAGGTCGGTGAGCGCCCCGTGGTGGCTCGCCGAGATGACCAGATCGAATTTCGTGTGCTTCGCCTGGTCCCAGGGAATCACGATCATCCCACTGCGGTTGAGCAATTCGCTGACGCCGTGGCGGAACGGATCCGAACCGCTCCAGCTGACGACGACCTGCACCCGAAAATCGCTTTCGAAGATCGGCAGGACGTCGAACAGCCTCGTGATCGTCGTGACGTTGTGCGCGACCACCAGCACGGTGCGTTCCGGTGCCACCGTGTTCCATTCACCGGCCCTGATACCGACCGGAACCTCCACGTGCGGGGTGCTCACGGTAGCGACACTAACCGACCGCACGGCGACCACGCGCACGCGGCGACCGAGGTCTCGCACCCCGAGATGACCCCGGTCAAACCTGCGCGTGGCGCAGCTGTCCTTCCAGTTGTTCCAGGGTTCGGCCCTTGGTTTCCGGGACCAGGGCGGCGGTGAAGACCAGCGCGGCCAGGGAGATCGCGGCGAAGATGAAGAACGTGGTGGACGGGCCGATGTTCGCCACGAGGACCGGGAAGAACTGCGATACCAGGTAGTTGCCGCCCCACAGGGCGAAGGTGGCGGCGGAGGCGGCCAAACCGCGGATGTGGGTGGGGAAGATCTCCGCGATGATGATGTAGGTGACGGTGCCGAAGGACGCCGCGAAGACCGCGACGTAGGCCAGCAGGGCGATCAGCAGCGCGGTGCCGTTGGGGTGGGTGGCGCGGAACAGGAAGCCGATCAGCGCCAGGAAGACCATCATCAGGGTTGCGCCGCTGAGCAGCAGGGGACGGCGGCCCACCCGGTCGACCAGCCACATCGACACGATCGTTGCCAGCACCAGCACCACCCCGATGAGGACGGTGCTGGACATCGCGGTGTCGGTGCCCAATCCGGCGGACTTGAAGATCTCGGGTGCGTAGTAGAACACCGCGTTGATCCCGGTGATCTGCTGGAACAGGGCGACCCCGAAGCCGATCACCAACGCCTTGCGCAAGCCGGGTTTCCACAGGTCCGACACCTTCGGACGCTGTCCGGGATCCAGCGTCCCGTTGAGCTCGACCAGCGCCTGCCTCGCCTGCTCGGGCGAGCCGTGCACCCGGGTGAGCACTCGCAGCGCGTCGTCCTGGCGCTGTCGGCGGGCCAGCCAGCGGGGGCTTTCCGGGATGAATCGCAGCATCAGCAGGAACAGCACGGCGGGCACCACCCCGGTTGCGAAGATGATCCGCCATCCGTAATCGGTGTTCCACTGGTCGCTGTGGGCGTTGGCGATCAGCGCCGAGATGGAGAAGATCGCCAGGTTGCCGATGGTGTTGAACAGCTGGTTGAACGACACCAGCCGACCGCGCAGCCGGGCCGGTGCGACCTCGGCGATGTACAGCGGAGCGATGGTGGTCTCGGTGCCGATCCCGATGCCGACCAGGATGCGCGCGCACACCAGCAGTCCGGCGCTGGGGGCCAGGGCTTCGCCGAGTGCGCCGATGACGAAGATGATGGATGCGCCCAGCAGGACCTTCTTGCGGCCGATGGCGTCGCTGAGTCGCCCGGCGGTGATCACGCCGATGATGCAGCCGACGATGATGCTGGAGGTGACCCAGCCGATGCCGCCAGCGGTGAGCGCGAACCGGTCCTGCAGGTAGCTGACCGATCCGGAGATGCTGCCGTTGTCGAAGCCGAACAGGAAGCCGCCGACGGCCGTCACCAGGGTGATCAACACGACGGCGGTGGTGGAGCCGGTTCGGGCGGGTGTGCGGGTTTGGTGGGGGTTCGTGGTGTTCGCCATGGAAGTCTCCATCTCGGCGTGGATGCGGTGGATTGCGGCGATACCGGGGAAGTTCAGGGGTGGATGTCGCTGGCGAGCGCGTTCGCCAGCTCGGCCGGATCCAACTCGGTGACGCGCGTGCGGGCGCGCAGCCGGGCGAGGTCGGCTTCGGGCGGGAGGTCCGCGGTGACGCTGGTGGCGTTCGCGGCTCCGCAGGCCGCCGCCGCGCGCAGGTGCCCGGGCCAGTCGTGTCCACTGTGGAGCATGCTGTGCACGAGCCCGGCGGCGAAGGCGTCGCCGGAGCCGACGGCGCTGATGACGTCAACATCGGGCGCGGTCACCGCGAAGCAGCCCCGCGGGGTTACGGCGAAGGTGCGGCCGCCGCCGTTGGTGATGATCACGGCCCGCACGCCTGCGGCCGACCAGTCGCGCAGCAGCGCATTCGGATCGGTTGCGGCGGCGAGCAGTTCGGTCCGGTTCAGCTTGACGACGGTAGGTCCGGCGGCCGCGGCAGCGCGCAGGTGCTCGCCCGTGGCGTCGAGCACGCTCGGCACGCCGTGTCGGTGCGCCTGCGCCACCCACCGGGCGTACTGGTCGACCGGCACACCGGGCGCGACGCTGCCCGCGCACACCAGCGCCGCCGCGGTGGGCAGCGCGGTGGTCATCGCGCTGTTCAGTTCGGCCAGTTCGGCGGCGCTGATCGGCGCGCCGGGAGCGTTGTAGACGGTGGCGCCGCCCGGGTCGGCGAGGTCGACCAGCACTTCGCAGATCCTGGTGTCGGTCTGGGTGCTGACCCAGGTGCCGTGCAGGCCTTCGCGTTCCAGCGCGGCGGCGGCAAGCGCGCCGGTGGCGCTGCCGAGAAAACCGGCCAGCCAGGGATTCGCGGCCGTGCCGGTGTCGTCGGTCGCGGCCAGCCGACCCAGCACGCGGGCGACGTTGACCGGTTTGCCACCGGCCAGCGTCTCGTCCCGGATCAGGCGGTGGACCTCGCCGGGCCGATTGCGGCGCACCACCAGCAGGCGTTCGACAGCCGTGTTCGGGGAGGCGATGACAACGGTCACGACGACCTCCTGCCCGCGGTGGCCGTCGCGCGGGCCAGCCATGCCGCTCCGGTTGCGACCGCTTCGGGCACGTCGCTGACGACCAGGGACCGCGCCCAGCGCCGACGCCGGTGCGCGACCATCTCAGCGCGGCCGAACAGGGAGCCCAGCAGCGCGATGTCCCCGTCCGGCGCGTCGGCCAGCCGCTGCATCAGCCGCAGCGCCGCGAGCGCGGTGTCGGCGAGGACGTCCACGCAGTGCCGGACGACGGCGGTCGGGGTGGCTTCCGCCGGAATTCCGGACAGGGACAGCAGTCCGCGGTCGGCTCCGCTCATGGTGGTGACGGTGACCTCGGGCAGGGCCGTGGACGGGGGATCGTCCGAGTCCAACAGGTCGTCCGAGTCCAGCAGGGCGAAGATCCGCTCGAAGTCACCGCCGAAGAACAGGTCGGCGAGCAGTTGCAGCACCTTGCCCGATGGCACGGCGCAGCCGAGCAGGTATTCGCCGTCGCGCCAGGCGTGCTCGATGTCGATCCCGCGGTCGTATCCGGGCCGCTGCGGCGAGTGCTCGGTGGCGAGCACCATCAGGTACTCCGAAGTGCCGATCGAATCGAACGCGCCAACCGGCCGACCCCGCCCGGCGGTGGTGGCGGCGTAGGCGGCCAACACCTGGTCGTGCCCGCCCATCACGGCGGGCGCACCGGGCACCAGCCGCACGTCGGGCAGTGCGGCGGGCGAGATCTCGCCGACGATCCCGCCGGGCTCCATCGGGGCCGCGAACAGGCGCGGGCTCACGCCCAGCGCGTTCATGCTGGGTTCGTGCGGTCTGGCGTCGGCCACCTCGAACAGCTGGCTGTGGGTGATCTGGGTGGTGCTGGCGGCCCAGGCCCCGGTGCACCGCCACAGCACGTAGCTGCCGAGATCGACCCACTTGTCGACCTGCCGCCAGACCTCGGGGCGCGATCGGCGCAACTGCGCGATCCGCTCCGGCGTCTGGATGGGGCGGTAGCGCAGGCCGGAGACCTGGTAGTGCTCGAAGGAGTCGAAGTACTCGGCGGTCTCGGCGGACAGCGCGGGTTCCGGCCAGGTCTGCCACCACGCCAGGGACGGGTGCACGATCGCGCCGGTCGCGTCCACGGCCACGGATTCCTCCTGGCCGAGGGTCGCGACGCTGAGCCCGCCCAGCGGACCGTGCGCGACGGCCGGTCCGGTGGCGTAGCCGGTGATCAGTTCGGCCACGGCCGCCCAGATCGCCGTGCCGTCGTGGAAGGTCAGACCGTCCTCTTCGGACACCGGGGTGCGCCGTCGGGCGGCTGGCAGGGGCGCACCGGCGTCGGTGACGCCGACGACCTTGATGTGGGTGGTGCCGATGTCCACACCGAGGAACCACATTGTTCCCGCCTCCAGTGGTGTTGGCCGGGTCAGAGCCCGAGCTTGCCGGGGTTGAGGGTCCCGTTCGGATCCAGCGCGCTCTTGAGTCGGCGCAGCACCAGGTGCGCGGAGCCGAGGGAACGCCGGGTGTAGGGCGAGCGGGCCAGTCCGCCGCCGTGGTGGTGCGACAGTTCCGCACCGTGTCGCAGGCACACCGCCATCGCGGTGGCCCAGATGCTCTCCAGCCGCCGCACCGCTTCGGCGTCGGAGTCGCACTTGCCCAGCAGGATCACGTACAGGGACGTGCCTTGGGTGTAGACGTGCGAGAAGTGGCCGAGCACCTCGTCTGCCAGCGGTGCGAGCGCCGCGGTGAGGTCGTCGTAGAGCGGCAGGATGCCCCGCCAGGTGTGCGCGACCTCGATCGTCTCGGCGTACCCGCCGTCGACCGACAGGAGGTTCTCCACGGTGGAGAAGTCGAAACGGCGGCCCATCCAACCTTCCGCCCCGGCTGGGCCGAGCGCCTTTCCGCCGTGCTCGGTGACGATCTCGGTCAGCGCGTCGAGCTCCGCACCGGCCACAGTGGACAGACCCTGGGTGCCCGCGAACAGCACCGGGGTGGACACGCCCTCATCGCGCAGCGCGTGCGATGCCTCGGTCGGGTCGTAGAGCCGCAGCAGGAACGGCCGAAGTCCGGCGGCGGCCTGCTCGCGCATCACCGCGATACCGGCTGCCACCGAAGGCAGCTCGAAGGTTTGCAGCAGGCGCGTCCGCGGCAGCGGGAACACCTTGAGCCGCACCGAGGTGATCACCCCCAGGGTGCCTTCCGAACCGAGGAACAGCTGCCGCAGGTCGGGTCCCATCGCGGCGCGCGGCGAGGCGGCCAGCCGAACGGTCTCGCCGGTGCCCAGCACCACCGTGTAGGCGGTGACCAGGTCCTCGATCCCGCCGTAGTAGGAGGAGAACTGGCCGGTGGCGAGCGTGGCCAGCCAGCCGCCGACGGTCGAGCGGTACAGCGACTGCGGGGAGTGGCCGAGGGTGTACCCCTGGGCCTGCAGTTCGTCTTCGAGCGTGCCACCGGGGTAGCTGGCGGACACCTCGACGGTCAGGTCCTCGGGGTCCAGTTCGTAGCGTTGGGGCAGATCGGTGATGTCCAGGACGATGCCGCCGCGCGCGGGCAGCGGCTGTCCGGTGACCGAGGAGCCCAGCGCGCGCACCGTCACCGGCAGGTCGTGCGCGGTCGCGATGCGCAGCACCGCGGGGACATCCCGGTCCGCGCTGGCCCGCACCACGATGTCCGGGAGGTACCGGTGTTCGCCGAGCCGGTCCAACTTGGTGGACATCGGCCAGGTGTCGTGGCTGGCCGCTCGAAGGTGGTCCGGATCGGTGTGGACCGCGTGTTCTCCCACCTCGGCCACGAGCGCGGCGGAGGCTGCTGCGATGTCTGCGGTGTCGCCCATGGCGTCCCCTCACCCGAGCAGAAGTCGGCGTTTGACAGTGCTTGCGACTCGACCCTAGGTTATTATGCAGTAAGCCGCAAGCTGCATATTGAGAGGTGGATGGCCATGGACGCCCGAACCGGTAAGAAGATCCGACTGGGCCGCCTGGTACGCCCGGACACCGGGCATGCGGTCGTGGTCGCCGCCTCGCACGGCGTGATGAGCGGTCCGCCCGCGGGTCTGCGCACCCGGGTGGAGATCGAGCGGGTGTTCGCGCGGCTGCGGGCGGCCGACGGCGTGATGGTCTCGCCCGGCATGCTCCGCAACGTCGAGGACACCTTCGTCGGTCGCGACCGGCCCGCGCTGGTGCTGCACCTGGATTGGAAGAACCACGCCCGTCGCATCTACACACCCGGCAAGGACGGGCGTGCCGAGGGCGTGCTCGCGCAGCTGTCCGACCTCGACGCGGTCGCCGCCGCAGGGGTCGACGCGGTGATGACCTACCTCTACCTCGGGCAGCGGGACACCGCGCTGGAGCGGGCGGAGATCGAGCGCAACGCGCGCATCGCCCGCGACTGCGAGCGGCTGGGGATCGGCCTGATCATCGAACCGCGCTCCGCGCTGGAGGGCGACGACCCGCAAGCGCTGTCCGCCGACGTGATGAGCATGTACTGCCGGATCTCCGCGGATCTGGGGGCCGACCTGGTCAAGGCGTTGTGGCCCGGCGATGTGGAGTCGTTCGCGCAGGTGACCGAATCCTGCTACGCGCCGGTCCTGCTGGCCGGTGGCAAGGGCGGCGAAGACCTCGACGCCACCGTGCGGCTGGCGCACGACGCCATGCGGGCCGGGGCCCGCGGTGTGATGTTCGGCCGCCGGGTGTTCCGCGCACCCGACCCCGCAGCGGTCCTGACCGCGCTGGGCGCCGTCGTGCACGAGGGCAGGACCCCGGCCGAGCTGGTCGCGAGTCCGGGGCGATGAGTGCCTGTCCGGTCGGGGATCGGCAGGGTCGAGACTCCCGCGCCGCCGCGAAAAACGCGTTCGGGAACGGGAAGTAAGCGGGCGCGCAGGTTGGGGCTCGGTGGTCGTGAGTGGCCGGTTCTCACCGGAACAACCGCTCACGAGCTCCGGGCGCCAGGCGCGCCGATCTGCGGAACCTCTAAGATCACGTCGAGGTGAGCTGGTTATGGAAGCAACGACTGAGCGGGCCAAAACACCCCCGGTCGCCGCGATCGCCAGGGACATCCTCCGCATGGGCGTCGGTGGTCGGCTGCCGACCACGATGCAGTACCAACAGCGGCTGGGCGTGGGATCGGGCACGATCCAGAAGGCGCTGCGCGATCTGCGCCTGAGCAACGCGGTGGACCTGGTCTCCCGCGGCCACCAGGGCACCTTCGTCACCGCCGCCGATCCCGCGCAGCTGTGGCGGTCGGCCGAGCTGCCGCCAGTGCACATCCTGCTACCGCCGCCCGGTCCGGTGGAGGCGCAGGGCGTGGCGCACGCGCTGGCCGAGCAGTTGGGCCGGATCGGGGCCACCACCACGATCGGTTTCCTGGGCGGGGCGCGCGGCCGGGTGGACGCGGTCGACGAGGCGGCGGCCGATGTCGCGGTCGTCTCGGCTGGTGCCGCGCACGTGCTGATGCCGGAATCCGACACCGGGCACGTGCGCGTCGAGTTGGGGCCCGGGACCTACTACGAGAACGGCAGTCTGGTCGTCGTGTCGCGCCGGGATGCCACCGGGCCCTCGCACCGCATCGGGATCGACCCGCACTCCGAGGACCACCGCCGCCTGACCCGCGCCCAGTTCCCGGCTGCCGAGCACGAGTTCGTCGAAACCGACTTCACCGCGATCCCACGCGCGGTGTTGGCCGGGACGATCGACGCCGGGATCTGGCACGCGGTCGAATCGCTGATCCCGCTGGATCTGGCCGGACTGGCGACGACCCAGCTGAGCGACCCCGCGGCGCGCACCCTCGCCCGAGACATCTCCGGCGCCGTCCTGGTCGCTGGCGCGGACACCGTGGTGGGTGCCCTGCTGTCCCGCGCCGACCTGGCCGAGCTCCGCGCCGCCTGGACCCGCGCGGTCGAACTGGGCAACAACCAGCTCCAAACCCGGATGCGAATCACCCCGGGCACCGGGTAATTCGCCGGGCGCGGAACTCGCCCCCCAGTCGGTGTCGAGCGGTGGCGCGTACGCGAGCTGTCCCGTGCCCGAGTGGACACGCCTGCGGGCCAGCGGTACGACGGGACCAGGTGCCAATGCCAGGTCCGGTACGGGAGCAGGGTCGACATGTCCGCTCAGGGCTCGTCCGAGGACCGCGGTCGCCGCCGATTCCCCGGCCGTCGACGGCGGGCGGTGCTGACCGAGGCCGACATCACCGTCGTGGAGGCGCCGACGTTGCGGCGCGCGGTGAGCGCGACGGCGATCGGCAACACCATGGAGTGGTTCGACTTCGGCGTGTACAGCTACCTCGCGGCCACCCTCGGCAAGGTCTTCTACCCGGAGGCGACGCCGACCGTGCAGCTGCTGGCCACGTTCACCACCTTCGCCGCGGCGTTCCTGGTGCGACCGCTGGGCGGGCTGGTGTTCGGACCGCTGGGCGACCGCGTCGGGCGGCGCAACGTCCTGGCGACCACGATGATCATGATGGCGGTGGCGACGTGCTGCCTCGGCCTGATCCCGAGCTACGCGACGATCGGTGTCTGGGCGCCGGTGCTCTTGCTGATCATGCGCATGGTGCAGGGCTTCTCCACCGGGGGCGAGTACGCGGGCGCGATGACCTTCCTGTCGGAGTACGCGCCGGACCGTCGGCGGGGGTTCCTGGGCAGTTGGCTGGAGTTCGGCACGCTGACCGGCTACGTGCTGGGGGCGGGCCTGGTCACCGCGATCACCACGGCACTACCCGAGCAGGACGTGGTCGGCTGGGCCTGGCGAATCCCATTCCTGATCGCCGGTCCGCTGGGGCTGATCGGCCTCTACCTGCGGTTGAAGCTGGAGGAGACGCCCGCGTACTCCCGGATGGCCTCGACTCGGGAAGCAGGCCAGGGTAGCGAGCTCCGCACGATCATCGTCCGCTGGTGGCGGGCGATGCTGCTGTGCATCGGGCTCGTCCTCACCTTCAACGTCACCAACTACATGCTGACCTCGTACATGCCGACCTACCTGAGCGCGGTGCTCGGCTACAGCGAAACGCACGGTCTGCTCCTGGTGCTGGTGGTGATGGCCGCGATGATGGTGGCGATCACCTTCGTTGGACGGCTCTCCGATCGCTTCGGCCGCCGCCCGGTGGTGCTCGTCGGCTGCGGATTGCTGGTGGTCTTCGCCTTCCCGTCCTTCCTGCTGGTGCAGTTGGGCGCTGTGCTGCCGGTGCTGGTGGGGGTGGCGCTGCAGGGGCTGATGTTGTTGTGCTTCAACAGCACCCTGCCTTCGACGTTGCCCGCGCTGTTCGCCACGAGCGTGCGCTACGGCGGTCTGTCGATCGCCTTCAACATCTCGGTCGCGCTGTTCGGCGGGACCACACCGTTGATCTCCGAGGCCCTGATCACCGCGACCGGCAGCAAGATCATCCCGGCGGTGCTGCTGGTGGTGGCCGGAATCGTCGGCGGCATCGCGATCTGGTTCACCCCGGAGTCGGCGGGCAGGCCGATGCCGGGTTCCCGGCCGACCGTCTCCTCACGGCAGGAGGCCAGGGAGCTCGCGGCGCGCAGCCGCTGATCAGCAGATCGGGACCGGACCGGGCGGTTCGCCCACTCCAAGGTCAATAGTTGCCTGAAGCAACCAATAAGGTTAGCGTGGATAATGAGATTGCTGGGGCGAGGGGAGCGTGCGCGAGCGATGTCGATGGCGTCGGAGCGGGTGCAGCGGCGGGAGGCGCGGGCTGCGATCGCCACCGCCAACCCGAACTACAAGTGGATCGTGCTGTCGAACACCACGCTCGGGGTGTTGATGGCGACGATCAACATGTCGATCCTGCTGATAGCCCTGCCGGACATCTTCCGAGGCATCGGGATCGACCCGCTGGCGCCCAGCAACACCGGCCTGCTGCTGTGGCTGGTCATGGGCTACATGGTGGTGCTCGCCGTGCTGGTGGTCAGCTTCGGCCGCCTGGGCGACATGTTCGGCCGGGTTCGCATCTACAACTCCGGGTTCGTGGTGTTCACCCTGTTCTCGGTGCTGCTGTCGGTGACCTGGATGCACGGCACGGCCGGGGCGCTGTGGTTGATCATCATGCGGGTGGGACAGGGCATCGGCGGAGCCATGCTGATGGCGAACTCGAACGCGATCATCACCGATGCCTTCCCCACCAACCAGCGAGGTCTGGGGCTGGGCCTCAACCAGGTCGCCGGGATCGCGGGTTCGTTCATCGGGCTGATCCTGGGCGGGCTGGTGGCGCCGCTGGAATGGCACGTCGTGTTCCTGCTGTCGGTGCCGATCGGGGTGTTCGGCACGCTGTGGGCGTACTGGAAGCTGCACGACGTGGGCATCAAGCACCAGGCGCGGGTGGACTGGTGGGGCAACCTGACCTTCGGGATCGGCCTGATCGCGGTGCTCACCGGGATCACCTACGGCATCCAGCCCTACGGTGGCCACACCATGGGCTGGACCAACCCGTGGGTGCTGGCCGCGATGATCGGCGGCGCGGTGGTGCTGGCGATCTTCTGCGTGGTGGAAGTGCGCACCACCGACCCGATGTTCCGGCTCGGACTGTTCAAGATCCGGGCGTTCACCGCCGGGAACCTAGCCGGTCTGCTGTCCGCCCTCGGCCGTGGCGGGCTGATGTTCATCCTGATCATCTGGCTGCAGGGCATCTGGCTGCCGCAACACGGGTACAGCTTCGAGTCCACCCCGCTGTGGGCCGGGATCTACATGTTGCCGCTGACCATCGGTTTCGTGATCGCGGGCCCGGTGTCGGGCTGGCTGTCCGATCGGTTCGGGGCGCGGCTGTTCGCCACTGGCGGCATGATCATCGCCGCCGCGAGCTTCGGATGGCTGCTCGTCCTGCCGGTCGACTTCAGCTACTGGCAGTTCGCGCTGGCGCTGCTGATCAACGGCATCGGGATGGGTGTGTTCGCATCGCCGAACCGGGCCGGGGTCATGAACAGCCTGCCGCCGAACCGGCGCGGGGCGGGCGCCGGGATGAGCAACACCTTCCAGAACGCGGCGATGGTGCTCTCGATCGGCATCTTCTTCTCCCTGATGATCACCGGGCTGGCCAGCTCGCTGCCGAACACGTTGACCACCGGGCTCGTCGCGCAGGGCGTGCCCGCCGATGCCGCGAACCGGCTCGCCGAACTGCCGCCGGTCGGTGTGCTGTTCGCGTCGCTGCTGGGCTACAACCCGATCCAGTCGCTGCTCGGCCCGCAGGTGTTGGGCCAACTCCCGGCCGGGCACGCCGCCTATCTCACCGGTCACAGCTTCTTCCCGGAGCTGATCTCCGGTCCCTTCGCCGAAGGCCTGCGGTTCGCCTTCGCCTTCGCGATCGCCGCCTGCCTGATCGCCGCACTCGCCTCAGCACTGCGCGGCGGCAAGTTCGTCTACACCGAACCCACCTCGGCTGAGACCGACAGCGCATCGAGCAACGGCAGCCGTCCGGCGCCACAACCCGACGCCCCTTCCGCCGTCAGCTCATCCCAGACCGAACCGAGCCCGGTACGCGCAAGCGCTCGCACGACCCGCAGCGAGCGCGTCGAGGACACGGGCCAGCAGCGCAGGTGAGTTCATCGTCGCGTCGCGCAGCGGATCGGGCTCGCACACGGCCACGCATCCTGGCGGTAGCCCGGCCGATTCGCGCCTCGACCCCTACCGCGACCAGGTCGAACTGCGCTAGCCAGCGCCGATCTGCTGGTGGACAACCGGTTTCGATTCGCAAGCGCGGGTGCGGGCCGGTGGATTCCCGTTCGTCCATGTCGGCGGCCAACTGTCCGTTGTGGACTTTTGGCCGGGTTTGCGCGGTTGTGCCGGTATATCGACCCGACTCGGCGACGATGGGTGCGCGCCCGAGATCGGATCTCCTAAAGTGCGCAGTATGACGTCACTTGAGTTGCCCGCCGGGGTCGGCTGGACCGCGCTCATCACCGCCTACGCTCGGGCGCAGGAGAGCCGGAGGGCAGACCGGCTCTTCGCGGATCCGCATGCCGGTGAATTCCTCGACACCCTGGCGGGAGCAGCGGTGTCCACGCGATCGCAGCTGCCCCGGGTGGGACCTGCCCGCGACGACGAGTCGTCGGCTTTGTGGAACATGTTCAGCGCCTACTTCGCCGGGCGGACGCCGTTCTTCGACCACCAGGTCGCCCTTGGCACAGCAGAAGGGGCGCGGCAGGTCTGCATCCTCGCCGCTGGTCTGGACGCACGGGCCCTGCGGCTGGAGCTGCCGGACGGGACGAACGTCTTCGAGATCGACACGCAGCCGGTCCTCGACCTCAAGCGAAAGCTGCTGGAGAGCGGACCCGAGGACGGGAATGCGCCCGGTGGCCGGGTCGCGCGCACGACAGTGGCGGTTGACCTGCGTGAGAACTGGTCGGCCGCGCTGCTCGAAGCCGGTTTCCGGCCGGAGGAGCCGACGGTTTGGCTCGCCGAAGGCCTCCTGATGTACCTGGACGCGCCCGAATGCGATCGACTCCTGGAAGGCATCGCCGCCCTGTCGGCACCGGGCAGTCGCATTGCGATCGACTACTTCTCGCGCATTCCGCACCTGGACGACATCGCGATGACCGACCCGGACGACGTGTCGGCTGCCGAACTCGTCATCAGCCTGTTCAAGTCCGGTCCGGCGCAGCCACCCGCCAACTGGTTCGCCCGGCACGGCTGGATCCCCGACGTGACCGACGTCGGCTCCGAACTGGTGCGCCACGAACGTCCACTACCGGAGCTCTTCGAACCGGACCGGGCAGAACCGTTCACCGTATGGCTGGCTTCGGGACGCCGACCCCAACAACCGGTTGAAGCCGGGTAAACCGCAGAAGGACCGATCCCTCTTGGCGGACTCGTCGCGTCGCCCGGAACGCGACAGCCGCCGATTGGCGGTGCCCCCAAGCCTTCGTCGGCCCGGGTTGGTGCCGATGACGCGCGTTTGGAGCTACGGCTCCGGGGGGCCGGTTACCCGGTTGCCCGCCAGGTTTTCTTCGGAGTAGAACCAGCCGCCGGGTCTGGGGAACCAGCCGAGGTTCATCTGGGACACGAAGCCGTCGCCGTCGCTGACGACTCGGACGAGTGCGTCGTTGAGGGGCCGCCTCAGGACTTGTTCGTGGTCGCGGGTCATTTCGACGCCGTGCTTTGTCAGGATGTGGTGTGCTTCAGCCAGTTGCAGCGATGCAGCGGATGCGATGGGTGTCCGGGTGATCGCATCCGGCAGGATCAGCGGTTCACCGCCGCTGAATGTGATGCTGATGGAGGCGAGTACGAGGTCCAGTCCGGCCCCGCGTCGGGTCCTGGGTTCCCTGCTGAAACACCGCATTAGCAGTTCAAGCGGGGAGTCTCGGTTCCTGCTGAGTTCAGCCGGACAGTAGCGGTACCACTGGAAGCAATCATCGCCTTGCCCGTTCTTGACGCGTCTGGGTTCCCCGATCCGCCGCACCACGTCCGATGGGGACATGCCCAAGGTCAGCGGTCCGAATGTCCCGCTTTGGCAGAATTCCACCAGAAACTCATCCATACCGCGTCACGCTCCGCATGCTGATCCGCCTCGCGAACATCGTTTCATCATCCGGTTTCTGAGCGCAGGCGGCGGACTTCGGGAACGGTCAGGACGGCAGCGGTTGCCACGATGATGCACGACGCGACGGCGAGCAGGGCGGTTCGTTCGCCCAGGCCCTGCGCGAGCGGACCGATCAGTGCCGCGCCCAGGGGCACTGCGAGGAAGGACCCGAGCGCGTCGTAGGAGTACACCCGTGCCAACCGTTCCGCGGGGATGTTCTGCTGCAGCGCGATTTCCCAAGCCACGGCGAACTGTTCGATGGCTATCCCGCTGACGAACATCGACAACGTCAGCATCCAGAGCACGGGTGAGACGGCGAGCACGGTTAGCGGGAGTGCTTCCACCGCTATGACGGCGCATCCGAACAGCAACGTGCGCTGGGGCGACCAGCGGGCCGCGAGAATGCCGCCGCACAGTGCGCCGACCATCTGCACGGCCAGCACCAGACCCCACGCGCCTCGCCCGATGGAGTCCTGGGCGATCTTCGGTCCGAGCACGTTGATCCCGCCCGTGATCGCGGCGTTGACCACCAGGAACTGAAGCGCGACCGACCACACCCACCGCCGGGCGCGGAACTCCCGCCAGCCGACCCGCAGCTCCGCCCAAGCCGAAGCGCCGCGCTCGGCGACAGACGACACCCGAACACCGGCGAAACACGCGGCAGCGGCGACGAAACCGGCGGCGTCCACGGCCAGTCCCCAACCCGGGCTCGTCAGCGCGACCAGCAGTCCTCCTCCCGACGTGCCCACGATCACGGCGCTGGTAGTGCCCATCCGGGCCAGCGCGTTCGCCGGGCGCAGCGCGTCGGCGGGCACCGTCTGCGGGATCAGCGCAGCGGAAGCGGGCAGCGCAGCCGCCGACGCCGCGCCGTTGATCAGGCTCAGCCAGGTCAGCAGCGGCACCGAGGCGAATCCCTGCAGCACCGCAGCCGCCAGGAACCCTTGACTGCCCGCGGCCAGCAGACTCGATCCCATCAGGACGTGCTGTCGAGGGAACCGGTCGGCGAGCACCCCGCCGAACAGCAGCAGCACCACGTTGGCCGCCGACCGGCAGGCGACGATCAGGCCGAGCTCGACAACCGACCCCAACCCGTCGAGCACCGCGAACGCCAGCGCCACCGGCGCGACCGCGTTACCCAGATAGGTGATCGTGCGACCGGCCACCAGGTAACGGAAGTCGCGATGCCGCAACGGTTCGAGCACAGCGATACCCCCGACAGCGTCCGAACGGTCCGGCGACAACACATCTCCGCTACCCGCATCTCAGCACATGCAGCACGCCCATCCGGCCGAATCGCCTCGGGCGTCGGAGAGTCGCACTGGTGGAGGGTTGTTCAGCGTGTGGTGGTGAGGATCTTCAGTACCGTTGTGGTGTAGTGGTCGGTGATCTCGTCTAGGGTTAGTCGGCCGGAGTGTCGGAACCATTCGCGTACGCCGTTGAGCATGTCGAGGATGGCCATGGTGGTGAGGTCGACGTCGGCGACCTCGAACTCGCCAGTGGCGAGGCCTTCCTCGATCACGGCGCGGACCGCGTCGTGGTACTGCGTCTGCGCGGCGATGCCGTCGCGCTGCTGTCGCGGGTTCAGCGCGTAGCGGATCGGGTTGCCGATGAGGAGCTCGGGCCGCCGCTCGTCGCTGATCTTCAGGTGCAGCGCCACGACCTCGCGGATCCGTTCGGTCGGTGTGCGTCCCTGGTCCCGCAGGACTGGGACGGTCGCCGCGACGAAATCCGCCATGAAGTTCGCGATGATCGCGTGCAGCACTTCCTGCTTGTTGGTGAAGTGGTGGTACATCGTCGACGACGAGATGCCGACCGCCTCGGCGATGTCGCGGATGGACGTCGCGGCGTATCCGCGCTCGTAGAACAGTTCGCTGGCGCGTTCCATGATCTTCCCGCGCAGCACCGGACCCTCGTCGAGACAGCGCTTCCTGGCCACGATCTCCCCCTTCCGGTGCCGCGATCTCTCGGAGTCTGCCTCGGCAAGATCGCTTGACGCCCGCCGGGGTGACCTTTAGTGTTCGTGTCGATCATTCGATCGACATGGGGGATTCGGCGCATGACCGACGAAAGTCCGGCCTGGTCACCCCTGCCCGCGCCACGGATGAAGGTTCTCGTCACGGGTGCGGCGGGCGGGCTGGGGCGGGCCCTGGTCGCGGCGCTGGTCGAGGTCGGAGCCGACGTGGTGGGAGTTGACCGGCCCGGGGAGCAGGCCGAGTTGACGGCGGACCTCGCCGATCCCGAGGCCGCCCGGAAGGCGGTCGCCGACGCCGTGGCCCAGTTGAGGGGACTGGACGCGGTGGTCGGCGCCGCTGGTGTCGTCGACACGATCCATCGCGCCGGTACCTTCCCTCTCGAAGCGTTCCACCGCGACGTCGCGGTGAACCTGGTCGCCCAGTTCGCCGTTGCGCAGGCCGCTTTTCCGGCGCTGCGCGACAGCCGCCGGTCCTCGATCGTGTTCGTGTCGTCCACCGCGGCGCAGGACGGTCTGCCCGGCCAATCCGCTTACGCCGCGGCGAAAGCTGGGGTACTGGGACTGGTGCGGACGTTGGCGGCGGAGTGGTCGGGCGATGGAATCCGGGTCAACGCCGTCGTACCGGGACTGATCGCGACGCCGAAAGTGCTGGGCATGCCCGCCTCGGTGCGGGACCGGATGCTCGCCGAAGTGCCGATGGGCCGGGTCGCCTCCCCGGCCGAAGTCGTCGGCACGGTGCTCTACCTCCTGTCACCCGCCGCCGGATACACCACCGGGCAAGCGCTTCGCCTCGACGGCGGCGCCGGGCTCGCCCGGACCGGCCTGCACCGCTGAGGGGACGATGACCAACAACCTCGCCGAACTGCTGCTGGAAGTCGCCGACGAACACGCCAACCGCGAAGCGCTCGTCGACGGCGCGCGGCGGCTCGATTACGCGGCCATGCTGCGCCACGCCGCCGGTGCCTCGGCCAGGCTCGCCGCGCTCGGTGTCGAACCCGGCGACCGGGTCGCCGTTCTGCTGCCCAACGGATGGCGTTACGCGGTCGGCTATTTCGGCATCCAGCTCTCCGGCGCCATCGCGGTCCTGGTCAACAACCGGCTCACCACACCGGAAATAGAGCACGTGCTCAGCGACAGCGGCGCCCGGTTCGTGCTGACCGACGACGAGTTCGCCGCGCGGCTGCCCTCCGGTGCGATCGCGATCCGGGATTTCGCGACCCCGCGAGAGGTTCCGAGCGCACCGCCCGGCATCGCGCGGCGGTGCGAGGACGTCGCGCACCTGCTGTACACCTCAGGCACGACCGGCCGACCCAAGGGTGCGATGCAGACGCACGCGAACCTGCTGTTCAACGCGGGCACCGTGCGGGAACGGCTCGGGGCGGCGCCGGGGGAGCGCACCCTCATCGCGGCGCCGATGTTCCACGCCACGGGCACGGTTTCGCAGTTCATCGGATTCATCGCGGCCGGTGGTTGTTGCGTGCTGATTCCGGCGTTCCGGGCGGAACCGGTGCTGGAGCTGCTGATCGCCGAGCGGATCACGTTCTTCGCGGGGGTGGCGGCGATGCTGCGCCTGCTGCTGTCCCTGGAGCGGATGGAGACCGCGGACCTGTCCGCGCTTCGCCTGGTGGTGCTCGGCGGATCACCGGTGCCGGAGACCTTCCCGGCGGAGGTGGCGAAGCAGCTGCCCGATCTCGTGCTGGCCAACGTGTGGGGGTTGACCGAGGCCACGTCGATCGTCACCTACGTCGAAGGCCAGGAGTACCAGGACCATCCGTGGAGTGCGGGCAAGGCGGTCTCCGGTGTCGAGCTCGCGATCTCCGTCGACGGGGCGCCGCCCCGGGATCTCCGGGACCGGATCGGGGAGTTGTGCGTGCGCGGCCCGGTGGTGACCGCGGGTTACTGGGGCAATCCACGGGCCACCGATGAGACCTTCGTGGACGGTTGGCTGCACACCGGGGACGTGGGATCGATCGACGCCGAGGGCCACGTCCGGGTGCTCGACCGGCTCAAGGACATGATCATCCGAGGCGGCGAGAACGTCTACAGCCTGGAGGTCGAGAACGCGCTGGCGACCCATCCCGACGTCGCGGAGGTCGCCGTCGTCGGGGTGCCGGATCCGCTCTTCGACGAGCGGGTCCGCGCGGTCGTGGTGCCTCGGTCCGGTTCTACGCCCACGGTGGAGGACCTGCGGGCACATGCGGCGAAGCGGTTGGCCGACTACAAGGTTCCGGTGGAGTTCCGGTTCGTCGCCGAGCTACCCCGCAACCCCTCGGGAAAGGTCCTCAAGCGGAGCCTCGCCGCCGATGACTGATGCGGACGTGCTGATCATCGGCGCCGGGTTCAGCGGGCTGGGTGTGGCCGCGCTGCTCGACCGGGCCGGGATCGGGTCGTTGCGGATCCTGGAGGCCGCCGATGACGTCGGCGGCACTTGGCGGGACAACACCTATCCCGGCTGCGCCTGCGACATCCCGTCGCCGCTGTACTCGTTCTCCTTCGCGCAGAAGCCCGGCTGGACGCGGCTTTTCGCCGGTCAGGGCGAGATCCTGGACTACCTGCGCGAGTTCGCGCACCGGCGCGGGCTGCTAGACCGCATCGACTTCGGCGCCGGGGTCGAGCGGGCCCGCTGGTGCGGCGACCGTTGGGAAGTGTCCACAGTGGATGGAAAGCGGTACCGGGCTCGTTACCTGGTCACCGCCATGGGACTGCTGCACCATCCGGCCAGTCCCGAGCTGCCCGGTGTCGAGACCTTCCGCGGCCCGGTGTTCCACTCCGCGCGCTGGGACCACGACGTCGACCTGGCGGACAAGCGGGTCGCGGTGATCGGGACCGGGGCCAGCGCGATCCAGTTCGTACCGGCCATCGTGGACCGGGTCGCGGGCTTGACGGTCTTCCAGCGGACGCCACCGTGGGTGCTGCCGAAGGCCGATCGTGCCTTCGACGCCCGGCACCGGCGGCTCGCCCGCTGGTTCCCGCCCTACCGCTGGTACGTCCGCGAACGGCTCTTCTGGCGCCACGAGGCGCGTGCGGCCGGATTCGTGCGGGATCCCGCCGAGATGGCCAAGACCACCGCCTTCGCCCGGCGGCAGCTGGCGAGGCAGGTCCCCGATCCTGACCTGCGCGCCCGGTTGACCCCGGACTACTCGATCGGCTGCAAGCGGCTGCTCATCTCCGGCGACTGGTACCCCGCGCTGACGCGGTCCCATGTGGACGTTCGGGCGGGTGCGGCCGAGGTGCTGCCGGATGCCGTGGTCGACGTCGAAGGCTCGGTCGCAGTGGCTGACGTGATCATCTTCGGCACCGGGTTCGACGCGCACCACAACATCACCCGGGTGGAGATCCTCGGCCGGGACGGGCGGTCGCTGACCGACGCCTGGCGCGACGGCGGCGAAGCCTACCTCGGCACCGTGGTCTCCGGTTTTCCCAACATGTTCGTGATGGCCGGGCCGAACACCGGCCTCGGGCACAACTCGCAGATCTTCATGATCGAGGCGCAGGCCCGCTACATCGTGCGCTGCCTGCGTTGGATGCGGCAGCGCACCGACGCGTTCGAGGTCCGGCCCGAGGTGCAGCAGACGTTTCTGGACTGGGTTCAGGACCGGATGATGGCGACCGTGTGGCAGTCCGGCGGTTGCCACAGCTGGTACCAGCACCCGCGGACGGGTCGGAATACCATGCTCTGGCCGGATACCACGACCGCCTTCTGGCGCCGAACGCGCCGCGCGCGGAAGTCGGACTTCCTGGCCTCCTCCGCGACGCGCTGACGCCGCAACGGCGGCAGACAAGGGGCGTTCGTTTCGGCCAGGACTTCAGATCGCCTCGGCGCGGAACCGCAGGCGCGCGCCGTCTGCGAACCACGTGCCATCGGGCCTGGTCAGCGCGTCCCGGCTGAATGCGGTGGCTTCGGCGAGCAGTTCGTCCACGCGGTCCGGCGGGTAGGTCCTCAGCACTGGCGCGCCGATCGTCCGCCACCAGTCCGACACACCGGTTGCGCCATCGGCCAACGGTGCCGGTCGGTCCACGTATTCCATCAGCCGGACTCGGAATCCTGCCGACTCCAGGAAGGCGGCTTGGGCGGCCGGGGTTGGCTGCTGCCACGGCAGCACGGGATCCGGGAGCCCGAGCTTGTCGGCCGCGACCTGCAAGCCCTCGATCAAGGCGGCCCAGTTCCCGGCGACGCCCATCTCCACGACGAAGCGTCCGCCAGGCCGCAGAGCCCGGTGAACCACCACGAGCGCGTCGGCTGGCCGGGGCAGCCAATGCCATGCGGCGAAGGAGAACGCGGCGTCGTACGGCTCGTCGGTGGCGAACTCGTAGATGTTGGTGGCGCCGAACTCGACGTTCGGGTAGGCGCTGCGCGCTTTCTCGATCTTCCCCGGATCGCCGCAGATTCCCTTGGCGGCAGCGCCGCGATCGGCGAGCGCGGCGGTGAGCCGACCGGTGCGGCACGAGATGTCCAGCACGCGCTCGCCCGGCTGCGGGTTCAGCAGCTCCACGAGCGACGGCCCAGCCACGGGTACCTCGGTTTGCCAGTCGTAGAACGGCGGATCCCAGCGCATGCGGCGAACCCTACATGCGCGACCACATATCGGGAAATCATTCCCATAATGTGGACGATCAGTCGACGGCCCGCGCGGCGACGATGAGGGCATCGCCCAGGGTCGGCAGCAGCCGACCGAGCAGTCGACTGCGCAGAACTCGATGGCCGACGCGCCACACGAGGCCGTTGCTGGTCGATCGGACCAGCTCGAAACCGCTGTGGCGCAGGCACGCGTCCAGCCGGTCCATCGTGAACGGGCGTATGTGCAGCCGCAGGTAGGGATGAGTCGGGTCGATATGCCGGGGACTCGCTCCGAAAAGGAATCGCAGGCGGTCTTGGACAGCGGCGAGATTGGGCGTGCTCAAAACCAGCAGTCCGCCGGTGGCGAGCGCGTTTCGGCAACTGTCGAGAAATGACATCGGATCGAAGAGGTGCTCGATCAACTCGCCCGCGACAACGACGTCGAATTTCGACGCAAAACTAGGCCACGGTTCGGTGACATCGAACGAAAGGGTGTCGATATCGGGAGGTACCAGCTCGGCGAGCGCCCGGACATCGGCGTCGGAGACCGTCACCCGGTACCCGAGGTCGCGCAGCGCGCGTGCGAGATTCGGCGCCCCCGCGCCAACTTCGAGCACCCTCGGCGCCGCACCGCGCTGCGGGGCCGTCCGCCGGACGAGGTCGATCATGCGCGACTGCCGGGTTCGATGGTGGTCTTCCGCGAGATAGTCCGTCGCGATCGAGGTGTCGGCATACCGCCGGATATTGGCAGAGACAACTTTTGCCGCTATCATTTTCTCGCGGAATGACGACATTTGAACCCTCCTTTTGAGGACCGGCGCAACCACTTGTGGTGGGGAGAGCCGATGTCACCGAACTCGAACATGGTATCGCTGTTCACGCGCGCCACCGATCCCAACCAGTACGATCGCGATGAGCTATCCGGTTGGACGGAGACCGAAACGAGCATTACCGGTGCGGGTTCGCGTGCCACGCACTGGGAAAGGCTGCGCAGCCTGGTGGGAGACGGTTGGGTCGGCGCCCGGATGCTCGACTACGGTGCTGGCACGGGATGGCTGCTGCCCGAGGCAATGCGGCTCGGGGCCCGCCGGGCGGTGGGCGTCGACCCGTCCATCCGAAGCGTGCGCGCGGGTCGGCGACACCAACCCGCACGAGACCTGCGGCACGGCTGTCTCGACGCGCTCGACGCGGGCGAAACGTTCGATCTGGTCTGCGCTGTTCTGTCGTTGTGCCACGTCGCCGATCTCGACGGTTTCTTCCACGACCTCGCGCGGAAACTGCGGCCCGAGGCCACCGTCGCACTCCTCGTGCCGTACGCCACTGACCGTCGTCACGCGGGTGAAGTCGCGCGCACCACCGTCGATGGCGGGTACGCCGTGGTTCGCCGCTACCGCGAACTTGAAGTCGTCGATCTCGTGCGGTCGCCGGAGTCGTTCGTGCGCGCCGCTGCCCGGGTCGGATTCGTCCCCCGGCGCGTCACGCGGTTCAGCGCCAGCACCGTTGGCCTGCTCCTCGCCAGATGAGTGCGCTTCGTGAGAGGACCGGATGAAGATCCTCGGCCTGAACCTGACTCGAACATCCGATGGCCGCCCACTCGACGACGGTGCGAGCGCACTGCTGGTCGACGGCGTACCCGTGGTGGGCATCGCCGAGGAGCGGCTGACCCGCCGCAAACACTCGCCGGGCGTCGCGCGGTCGGTTCAGTACTGCCTCTCGGCTGCCAAGGCGGATCTCGCCGAGATCGACCACGTCGTGGTGAGCAACTGCTGTGACACGCCTGCCACCGCGGAGACGGCTTCGGCCCTGCTGCGGGACGAAGGGCTCGACATCGGCCCCGACCAGATCACGGTGTGCCCATCTCATCACCTTTCGCATGCGGCCAGTGCTTTCTTCGCCAGCCCCTTCGGTGCCTCGCTTTCGGTCGTCGCGGACCACGAGGGCAACATCATCGGCCCTCGGACCCACCCCGACTACTGGCGCAACCGGGTCGAACGGACCTCTGCCTTCCGGTGCCACCGGACGGCGGGCGGCAACGGTGGTGTCGCGATCTCGCCGAGTCGTCGCTACGCCGCAGGGCCGGACGTGTTGGGACTCGGTTCCGCCTACGCGTACGTGACGCGGTGGCTCGGGCTGGGCAGGTACCACGAGGCGGGCCAGACGATGGCGCTCGCGGCGTTCGGCCGAGGCAGCTTGTCGGGGGTGGAGCTGTTCCGGCAGGTCGACGGCGAAATCGTCAGCGCGATAGCGCAGCGCAACGATGACAAACCGAGCGCGGTCGGCGACTGGCTCCGCGCCGAGGTGGGCCGCAACGGCCAGCAGGCGGAGTGGCCGTCGGTCGGCACACCGGGATTTCCCGATCGAGGCTTCCCGGATTGCGCGCAACCCGTCGACCTGCAGCACGAAGTGGCGCACGTCGCGCAGCGTTCGTTGGAACAGACCCTCGTCCAGATCGTGCGCGACAACATCACCGAGGTGGGATACGACGCTGTCTGCTTGGCCGGTGGTGTGGCCCTCAACTGCGTGGCCAACGGCCGGTTGGCGCGGGAGCTCGGTCCGGGTCGGCTGTTCGTCCAACCGGCCTCCTCCGATGTCGGGCAGGGCCTCGGCAACGCGCTCTGGGCCCACCACCACCTGACGTCCGAGCCTTTCGAGTGGACGATGACGCACGCCTTCCTCGGTCGGCAGTACTCCCCGGACGAGATCCGTGCCGCGCTCGGGCGCCACTCGGACACGATCAGCGCGTGCCAGCTCACCGACGTCGCGGACGTCGCGGCCGAGGTGATCGCGAACGGCGCGATCGTCGGGTGGTTCCAGGGTGGTAGCGAACTCGGGCCACGCGCCCTCGGACATCGGAGCATCCTGGCGGATCCCCGAACGCCGCAAGCGAAAATCCGACTCGACACATCGATCAAGCGGCGAGCGGCGTTCCGGCCGTACGCACCGGCCGTGCCCGTCGAGCACGCGGGCGACTGGTTCGACGTCGAACCGGCCGAGCTGGCTCAGGCCGGATCCCCGCTCGACTTCATGCTGATGAGCGTGCCGGTCCGACCCGACGTCCGCGACCTCGTGCCCAGCGTCGTGCACGTCGACGGATCGGCGCGGGCGCAGGTGGTTCGTCCCGACGTCGACCCGCTCTTCCACGCCCTGCTGACCTCGTTCGGTCGCCGCACGTCCGTCCCGGTGCTGCTCAACACCTCGTTCAATCCCGCGGGAGAACCGATCGTGGAGAGCCCGGACGACGCGGTCAACGCCTTCCTGCGGATGGGGCTGGATTACCTGTTCATCGGCGAAATGATGGTGACGAGGAGGGCGTGATCAAGGCCGGAACCCGCACGGCTTTCGACCGCACAACAAGAGATTGGGGATTCTTGGATGTCTTCCAGCGATGTGCCGGAAACCGTTGACTTCGCATCCTTCTCCCGCCTAGCCGCGGAACAGTTGGACGATGTGGACATCGAGGGTGGTGCCCTGCTGGACAGAGCGGCGGCGCTGCGCGCCAAGTGGCATCCGAACGGGTTCGCGGTGTTCCACCTCGGGACGATGCCGGGCGGCGGCCGGTTGCGCCTGCACATCTGGCCGACCATCGAGCGAGTGGCCCGCCCGAAGCACCCCTCGGTGCACTGCCACGAATGGCACCTGGCCAGCCGGGTGCTGGCCGGGGTGTACACCGATGTGCTGTACGACGCCGCACCCGTCGCCGGTTCAGCGCAGAGCTGGCTCCGCGGCTTCCTGATCAGGTACCAGCCCGGCCGACCCGACATCATCGAGCGGTCCGGCGATGCGTACCAGATCGCCGAGCGCGAACGGCGCACCGTGACGGCAGGCGAGACGCACTGCATCGAGGCGGGCGTCTTCCACGAAACAACGGTCGACAGCACGGGTTTCGCCGCGACGCTCGCCCTCACTTCCGGCTCGGTCAGCGGTATCTCGCTGATCCTCGGCGAGGAGGCGGAAACGGCGGCGTACGCGAGGCCGTACCTGTCGGACGACCAGCAGAACGCCGTGCTGAGCTCGCTGCGCGACCTTCTCTAGGAAGTCTCCTCGCCGTCGTTCGGTGCGGTCAGCTCCATCGAAATCGACATGTTCGCTTGGACTCCGCTCTTCGCCAGCACGGCGAAGATCTTGCCCGACTCCATGCTGAAGGTGACTCCGAAGGTGACGGTCGTCTTGCTGACCACCGTGGGACCCACCGCGTTCCCGACCGCCCGGCACAACTCGCGCACGTCGTCGAGCATCGCTGGCATCGAGAACGCGCGACCGGCTACTTCTTCCTCACCGCCGCGCGCGTCGACCTCCACCTGGACGGTCCGTCCGTCTGCCAGGCGCACCGCAACGATTTCCGCACCACTCCCGTCGAGGTTCATGGTCTGCTTCACGCGGGCGGTTCTTCGAGGTAGCGGATCTCGCCCAGCTCGAAGGGCGGGGTGAAGACGGTGAAGAAGGCAACGCGGGTATCGCCGCAGTTCTCGATGCGCGCCGGAGTGCCGGATGGCACCTCAAGGTAGACCGGCCCGTCCACCGCGGTGTCGTAGACCCGGGACAGTTGCTCGGCGTGGTCGCCGGTGGCCAGCCGGAAAACCCCTTCGTAGAGGTAGATCACCTCGATGCCGTTTTCCGGCCGGGCATGCACGTGCAGGGTTTGCTTCTGGTGGGGCGCCACGAAGGCGACGGTCGAGGAACCGAATCGGCTGTTCGACAGGAGGATGCCGCTGATGTTCTCGTCCGCGAAGTCGAGGACCTCGGCGTCGTTGGACGGGATAACGGTGATCCCCGGTTTCTCGCTCACTTGTCAGCTCCACCTTCCGGCTGTGGACGTCGTGCCCGGACAGAGTCGTGCCTGGATAGATCAGATGCGCAGCAGTTGACCGCCGTCAACCACGAGTACGTGACCGCAGATGAAGTCGCTTTCGACGAGGAAGCCCACGCTTTCGGCGATTTCCTCCGGTGCTCCCAGCCGTCCGACCGGCGTCGTGCCAACCGCCCAGTCGACGACGTCCTTGCCAGCCGCACGAGTCATGTCCGTGTCCACGTTGCCGGGCGCGACGGCGTTCACCAGCACACCGCTGGGGCCGAGTTCGGCGGCCATCGCGGTCGTGACCGCGTTGACCCCGGCCTTCGCGGCCGTGTAGGCGAGGACCGGCGCGGACCCGTTGAACGAGTACGTGGTCGTGATGTTCACGATCCGGCCCCAGCCGGAACGGACCATGGGCGGTGCGAACACTTCGATCGCATTGATGACGGACAACAGGTTGATGTTGATCGTACGGGCCGTCACGTCGCCCCCCGATGCGTCCCACGCCGGGGGTTGGAGGATCGCACCCGCGTTGTTGATGAGGATGTCGACCTGTCCGAACGACGACGTCAGCTCGTCGCGGAGTCGTTCGAAGGTGTCGCGCTCGGCGACGTCCCCCCGCACGGCCACGCCCCTGCGACCGAGGGATTCGATCTCGGTGACGACCTGCTCGGCGCTGTCGGCGTCTTTCAGGTACAGCAGCGCGACGTCGGCTCCGCGCTTCGCGAGTTGGAGCGCGGTCGCACGTCCAATGCCGCGTGATCCACCCGTGACCAACGCGACCCGGCCGATCAAGTTCATGCCACTCTCTCCCTGAGGCTGTGCTCGATTGTTCGCTACCAGATGGTCTTCTCAGCGCGCGATGTCACTGTGCCTCGTCCACGGCGTGCAGAACCGCCGCGAACGCTTCGATCTCCGGCCATCCGCGACAGCGCTCATCGTCGCGCAGCCGCGCCACCGCCCGCCATAACGCGGACGTGTTCTCCCGCGCCGCGTCGACGAACGACCGATGCGACACGGGTCGATGGGTGAACAGGTCGACCAGGGTGTAGAGGTTCAACCGCCAGCTCCCGCGATCGGTTTCCGTCTCAAGCTGGTAGGACAGTCGGGCGACGGTCCGGTCGCATCGCGCGATTCCCTGGTCGACGTCGGGATGCAGCGGGTGCAGCGGCTGGTCGCCGAACAGCGACAGGTGGAAGCCGATGTTGACGTCGTTCTCCGGGCACGCGCCGCCCGCCCGCCGCTCCGCGGTCAGCATCGCGATGTAGTCGTCGAGGAAGCTGCTGTCCCCGCCGAAGGAAAACCCCAGTGCGATGGACCTGCGGGTCAACGGGTCCCGTTCCGTGTCGAGTGCGGCACGCAGGAAATCGCCGACCGACGGGAGACGAATGCTGCCGAGGTAGTAGCTCAGCTGCACGCGGGCGATTCGGGCCCGCTCCGGGCTGACGTGATTGTCCTGATCGCAGCGGCGGTCGGGGGAGAACCGGTTGATGTCGTAGGCCAGCATCATGTTCTCGGCAACCGAGTTCAGCAGGCGAGGGGACTCGCGCGCCCAAGTGATGTACTCCTTCAGGAACTCGGAAACTTCCGGGGACATGTTGGACCGGAACACGACTGCGGTCCGATCGGCGTCGTCTCGCGTCGTGTCGAAGACGTAGGACGTGACAAGGTACTCCTGGAACGACTTGTGCGTGAAGTTCAACGCGCCGGGCGCCAGCAACGTGCTCGGGTCGCTTCCGGTCGTGAGCAGGCTGCGGGTGCGCAGGTCCTCGGCGATTCGGGCCACGTTCCCCCGCGAGGGGAGGGTGGCCGCGGTCGTGAGGAACTGCTCCAGTTCGTCGGGGGTGAACGGTGGGGCACGCAGTCCGCCCATGTTGCCCTCGTCGTAGAAGTGCCACGCGACCTCTTTGAGCAGTCGCTGTTTCTCCTCCCAGGTGAGGAGGCTGTCGACGTGGGCCGCCTCGTTGGCGAGGAGCATGCGCACGTACTGCTGGTAGAGGGTGAGCAGTCCGCGTGCGGCCTCCAGCCCGCCGCCGTCCGGCTCGAACAGGTCCAACGCCATGTTCAGCCGCAGCGGCACTCGACAGATGATCTTCAGTTCCGGCACTCGCGCCAGGTGGGCGTGGAAGTCGGCGGTCGGCCGACGCCAGTCGTTCGCCCGGATCATCCGGTAGTAGGCGGCGACGTGGTCTTCGACCTCGCCCTGGGCCATCGGCTGCAACGACACCACGGAGAAGTCGGCGGCGAAGGGCGTCATCACGAGGTACCGCTCGAAGAAGTCGGATCTGCACAGCACGAGATTCGCCCTGCGGAACAGGTCGCGCCCCAGCACCGCCTGGATCTCCCCGGCCTCGTGGCCGATGAGCAGTTCGTCGAGCGAGTCGAGGACGAGGAATATCGGGAACGGCCCGAATCCCTTTTCGCTGTCCCAGTTCCCCGCCGCCGACGATCGTTGCCCCCAGATCCTGGCCAGCAACGCGCGTAGCCACGCGTCCGTAGCGAAGTCCGGGTGGCGCATCTCCGCAGAGTAGTCGCGCAGGTCGACCAAGATCGGCATCGTGGGGCTCGCCGATCGTGTGAACTGCTCGGTCAGCCGCGCCACCACGACTTGCCCCAACGTCGATTTGCCCATCCCCGGCGGGCTGATGACCAGGCGTCGGCTGGAAACACCCGCGTCGGTCTCCTCCCGCGCTTCGGCTATCACGGTCTCGGCCAGGCTGATGGGCTGGGTGGCGTGGCGGTCGTTGGGCAGCCCGCGTGCCTCGGCCAGCAGGCCGGGCTGGGTCAACAGGTCGTGGAACCGCAAGGTCCGCGACCCGGCGACGGTGCGGCGTTGACGTGCCTGCTGCAAGGATGCGAGCAGGCGACCGATTCGCTCCCGGTCCTCGTGCGCGGCCGCCTGTCCCAACGGCACCTGATGTGCCTTGAGCTCGCGAAGTATGGCGCTCGCGGAGATGCCCCGACCGCCCAGGTCGATGCGGCGGTCCCGAGTTCGGGTCACCATGCCGCTGACCGCGCCAGAACGCAGATTCAGCAGCGCCGCACCGCTCATGCCGGGCACGACCTGGCCAGCCTTGAATTTCAGGTCCAGCATTTCGTCCCGGGTCGGGCCCTCGTAGCTGACCGTGAGCGAGTCACCATCGGGAAAATCCCTGGTGTATCCGTAGGAGTAGAGCTGGTCGCCGATCTGGAGGTCCTCGGCGAGCTCGACATGGGGGGTCGCGCCGAAATCCGTGCTGATGAACGCGAGGTCGAGATCGCGAGACCGCACGACTCGTGCGTAGTCCAGTCGCCAGGACACGCCGCGCCAGAGCACGTCCTCGGCGATTCGCCCACCGGCACGGTCGAACAGCACGTGCGAGCACGTGACGAGGATTCCCGGGGCGACGAAGAAAGCGGTGCCGAGACCATCCGCGAGGCGCACTCGTGCACTGCACCTGCGCACGTGTTCGTCTGCTTGAAGATCGGGCACTTGGGAGACATTACGCTGATGTTTGTGCCTCCGAGGTGCGTTTGACCTGCCCCGAGTGCGTGGACTGGCTGTCGGTGATCAGCATGGACTGCATCGATCAGCACATTCGACGGGTCCGATTGCGGGACACCCGCGGTCATCCAGCGGTTGGCCTCAAGATCAGGTTTTTCGGGCGGGGAAATCTAACCGGTGTAACTCAACCTGGTGCATTGGCAGGCTTCTCGTCCCGGTGCGACACTGATTTGACCGGCGGCGCCGCAGCGGGGGTTCGCATGCGGTGGGGAGGTGGGAGACCGACCGCGGCGAGATCGAGGTCATTCATGCGGTGTGGGGGGATTTGATGGACATCAAACACGATCGTGCCGAGACCAACGGGGTCCGGCTCCATTACATCACCGCTGGATCGGGGCCAGTTGTGCTCTGCCTGCACGGCTGGCCGGAAACGCACCGCGAGTACCTGATCACAATCGAGAAGTTGGGTCACCGATATCGCTTCATCGCTCCTGACTTGAGGGGATTCGCCGACAGCGACAAGCCGTTCAGCGGCTACGAGCCGAAAACGATCGCGGCCGACATGCTGGGCCTGCTCGACGCCGAAGACGTGGACCGTTTTCATATTCTGAGTCATGATCTCGGCGGACCGTCCGCTGTTGCCCTCGCTTATACGGCGACCGATCGCGCCTCGTCGCTCTCGACGATTGAAACGCCGTTCTTCGGCCTCGATTACCCGGGTTACGTGGATCCGCGAGTCGCGTATTGGCACCTCGGAATGCACATGAACATGGACATCACGCGTTTCCTGGTCGAGGGACGCGAAGAGCAGTACCTGCGGCACTTCTTCCGAGATTTCGCTTACGATCCAACCGCGGTCCCGGAATCCGAAATCCAGGCCTACGCCATGCAGATGGCCCAGCCGGGCAACCTGCGCGCCAGCCTCAACCTCTACGGGTACATCCCGCAAATGGCCGAGCAAACCGGTGAATTGGCCGCGCAGCAGCTGACAGTGCCGATGATGGCGTGGGGCGGCCGATCATCCTTCGGATCGCACTGCATCGACAGCGCCAAGGCCATCGCGAAAAACGCGCAAGGCGGCGTCATCGACCGATGCGGCCACTGGGTGTTCCAAGAGCAACCCGACTTCATCTGCGAAAAGCTGGACAACTTCTGGACCGAAAACCCGTGAAGCACAGCGCTCCCAGCGAGCTCGTACCGTGCGATCCGAAATCAATGATCAACCGACGGCTTGTTGGATGGTGGCGTAGGAGATGCGTTCTTGTTCGAGGCGGACTGCGGGGCCTAGGGCGTCGTCGACGAGATCGGTGTAGAGCGCTGCTTCGGGTGGCAGCAGCATTTCGAGATGCTCGATGGTGGGGCTCGGTTCACGCACCCACTGGCTTTCGTGCGCCAGCAGCGTAGCGCGGTCCATCAGCATGGATCGGGCATGGCTGAACGTGCGGCGCAGCCGGTTCAGGATGGCAAGACCATGGGTGTCGATGTCGCCCCAGTACACGAGGTCTTTGTCGGCCAGCCAGCGCAGCGACTCCAGTCGGGTCGCGGCGTATCCCTCGCCGAAGATCACGACAGCGTTCTCCGCCGGTGGGAAGGCCAGGTAGGTGACCTCGTTCTCGACGACGAACACCGTGTGCGCGTCCAGCGGCAGATCGGCGAGTTCGGACACCCTGACGGACAGCTCGCTGAAACCGGTGTTCTCGCCGAGGTGTCGGAACCGGACATGCGCGGGTTTGCTGCGGAACCGGTAGCGGCCGACGAAGTCCGACGGCGGTCTGGCGCGGTCGATCCGCTGCTCGGGGAGCTGCCGATCCAGCATGGTGGACAGGATCGTGCGATGTCGCTCGATGAACTTGGTGTCCACGCCAGGCACGTCGACCTGGCGCAGGTACATGTCGGGGTGCGCGTGCGCATCAATCCACAGCACGGTCTTGACCAGGCTGGTCCACTCGTCGGCGTGCTGGAGCACCCCGATCGGTTTGCTGATCATCCAGTCGGCGATGGCTGGTGCGAGCGGCTTCGTGGCCGCCAGCAGGTCCGTGAACCCGCGCACCTCGCGCTGCGTGCCGAGGACCGCCCACAACTGGTCGAACGAGTCTATCCAGGCGCGAGCGGGGATCTCGTTGGCGCCGATGATTCGGCCGCCGACCGACTTCATCTCGATGCGCAGCCGTCGCTCGTGTCGCCATTGCTCGACCCATGAGCGCACCTCCTCGAAGCGAGCGGCCGCATCGCCCGCGCTCGGCCCGCGCAGGCCGATACCCAGTGGCTCCCAGGGGACACCCGAGGTGAACTGCGACAGGAACTCGCCGCGCTCCCACCGTCGCCGGAGTTTGCGCACCACATCGGCGGGCGTGGTCCAACCGGACGCGGCCATCTCAGCCGCCCGGAGCCGACGCGGTCTTGATGGCGTGGGCGAGCTGGCGCTGCTGGTACTCCTCGATGGTCAGGGTTTGCAACCGCGAGCTGTCGCCGTTGTGGTTGTCCACGAAGCCGACCGCCGCCACGTACGGCTCGATGATGTGGATCTTCTGCAGCGGGGTCACGATCAGCAGTTGCAGACCGAGCTGTCGGAACAGGTCGAGCGCGAACCGGGTGGACTCGTCGGACCCGCGACCGAAGGCCTCGTCGATGACGACGAAGCGGAAGGTCTTCGACCGCTGGGCGCCCCAGTCCAGCTTGAACTGGTACGCCAGTGATGCGGCCAGGATCGTGTAGGCGAGTTTTTCCTTCTGACCGCCGGACTTGCCGCCGGAGTCGGTGTAGTTCTCGTGCTCGGTGTCGTCGGCACGCCACCGCTCGGACGCGGAGAAGGTGAACCAGTTGCGCACGTCGGTGACCCGGCGCGTCCACGTCCGGTCGGCCTCGGTCTGGCCCTCTCGTCCCCTGAAGCGTTCGACGATTGCCTTGACCTGGAGGAACTTCAGCTCGGAGTACTGGTCGGAGTCATCGCCGCCCAGCGATCCGGTGGTGCATTCGCGCAGGTCCTTGCGGAAGTCGCGGATCTCCACGTTGACCGTCGGGTGCGGCTGGAGGCGGATGAATCGCCCCGGGTTGTAGTCGATGTCGACCAGCGAGTCGTTGATGGTCTCGATCCGCTGCTTGATCAGCTCGGCCTGCTTGTTCAGCTGCGAGTGGAAGCCCGCGATGTCGCGAATCGTGTTGGTGTTGAGGTAGGTCTTGAATTCCGACTCGAACCGCGGCAGGTCGTCGCGGGCAATCCGGTCGTGCATCGCGCGGTACTCGCCCGCGGATTGCACCGAGTCGTCGAATTCGGCGGTCTCCAGCGGATAGGCCTTGCGGAAATCGCCCATCTTCGCGACGACCCGGTTGGCCACCTTGGCCTGCCGTCCGGTCAGCTTGTCGACTTCGCCGCTGAGTTCACCACTCAGCTCGATCTGACAGCCATCGCAGTCCTCCGGAGTGGCCAGGCGCCTGCTGCCGACGCGCTCGTCGATCAGCGGAAAGGAACGCCTCGCCGGTTCGCACCCCGGCTCCGCGAGGGTCCGCTGCACGCCGTGCAGCTGCTCCTCCGCTGTACCGCGCTTGCCGCGGAGCTCGCCGATCAGCGAAGTCGCGGCCTCTCGGGCCGCTTCCGATGCCGTGATCTGCTCGCCGACGGAATCCAGCTCGGTGGTCAGCTGTTTCAGCTCGTCGGACTGCTGCTCCAGGCGCCGCTTCTCCTCGTTCAGTTCGGCGACGCGGTTCACCGAAGCCTGCCAGTCGATCTCGCTGAAGTGGCCGAACTCGGCGAGCAATGTCAGCGTCGTGGCGAGCTTGTGCTTGCCGGTCAGCTCCGCGCCGACCGAGGCTGCGCGTTCGTCCAGCTCGCGCTGTCGGCGATGCAGCCGGTTGGCTTGGTCCAGCAGCGTGTCGATCTTGGCCTGGTTGTCCCAGCCGAGCACGTAGTGGCGGCGGTCGTCGATTCGGCGGGCGTCGTCCTTCTCGTGTCTGCCGCGGGCGCCCTTGATCTGCCCGGCTTTGGTGACGGCCTTCGCCGCGCGTCGGAACTCGGACATCGTCGCCACGCATTCGTAGTCCGCGCGGTGCGTCAGCTCACGATCCAGCCAGGCCGAGAACGGCGACTCCTTGATCTCCAGCTTGCTGAACAGGGATCGGTCGGACAGCGGGGTCGGCGGGGCGGTGCTGGGCCGGTCGTGGACCCGGTAGTAGACCAACTTGATGTCGAGGTGCCGCCCATTGATCCAGTCGGAAACCGCGGTGTAGTGGTCATTGGCAACCAGCATGGACAGGCCGAAGCCGCGCAGCAGGCGCTCGGCGGCACCCTCCCATTCCGCGCAGTCGTCCCGCACCTGGATGAGCTCACCGGCGAACGGCAACGCGGTGGAATCGACGCCGAGCTCCGCGCACAACGTGTCGCGCACGTCGAGACTGCGTTTGGGGATGTTGCTGCGCCGCTCGCGCAGGCTGCGGAGCTCGGCATTCAGTTCCGCGGCCTCGGCGCCCAGCTCGTGGCGTGCCACGTTGATGTCGGTGAGCTGGTTTTGCAGGTCGGCCTGTGCTTCGTCGAGGTTGTCCCGGTTGTCGCCGACACCGCGCTGCCGCGCGGCGAACTGCTCGGCGTTGGCCACCGCGGGAAGCCCGGCCTCCCGCAGCAGGGCGTCGTACCGGTCGAACCGTTCTCGCCGCTGGCCGCGCACCTTGTCCTCGGTCGCGATCTCGGTTTCGAGCTGCGCGAGCCGGTCGCCCCCACAGCCCGCGCGCCGCAGGACCAAGTCCGTTTGCCTGCGGCGAAGCCGCTCAAGGTCGCCCTTCGCCTGTTCGAGAGCGGACTGCTGCGTCCCGATCTCGTTGCTCAGTGCGGTGATCCTGGCGGCGAGCATCGCTGATTTGCGGTCGGCGCAGTAGTACCGCAACGAGTCGCGCTCGGCCCTGGCCGAGGCGATCCGCCCGTCCAATTCGTCGTGGGCATCGCAGTCGGCGAGCAGCGGATCGAGCTGGGCGAGTTGCTCGCGGGCCTTGCGAACGGCGTCGTACGCCTTGGCCAGGTCGTCGAAGTGGTCGACCAGCCTGTCGGTCCAGTCAGCGGCGTCGAACGGCTCAAGCATGTGCGAGCGGACGAAGTCGTTGAGGTTGCCGACCGATTTCATCGACACCGTCTGGTGGAACAGCTCCATCGCCTGCTCGGAGTCGATTCCGAGCCTGCGGCGAAAATCCCTGCTGTAGGCCGGGAAGTGGTCGTGCACGCGGACGTCCTGCTTGCGCAGCCGACGTTTGAGGGTTGCGATGTCGCCGCCGAAGTCGGCGAAGTCGCTCGCGATTGCCAGATCGCGGTCCGCCGTCGCGAAGAACCGGTCTGGTTGGGCGAGCGACGCGTCGCGGAACCAGAACACCTGCGCCAGCGCTACGGTCGATTCGTAGCCGTGGTTGGTGAAAACGCCCAGGATGACCGAGAACGACCGCCGATCCCGCAGCCCGACCGGTCTGGACGCCCCGGTCGCCTCGTTGCGTTCGGATTTGTGGTAGCCGAGCACGTACGAGCGCAGGCTGCGCTCCTTCGCCTCGGCTCCCGCCGCCTTGTTGTAGGAGATGCGGTGGGCGGGTAGGAGCAAGGTGGTGATCGCGTCGACGATCGTGGACTTGCCGGAGCCGATGTCGCCGGTCAGCAGGCTGTTGCGGCCGTCAGGGCGGAAGACCCACACCCGCTGGTCGAAGGTGCCCCAGTTGTAGACCTCAAGGCGTTCAAGTCGGTAGCCAGCGAGGTCGGTCACGTCGAGTCCGCTGGTGCTGGAGTGCCCGTCCATCAGTCCTCCGCTGCGCTGCTGAGCTGGGCGGTGTACTCGGCGAGCCGCTGGTCGAACTCGGCCAGCCATTGCCCGTCCACGAACGCCTTGAGGATGCGTCGAACCTCGAACGCGGCGTCCTGGCCGTTGATCCGGTGCAGGAAGCCGAGCTCGACGACTTTGCCGATCTGGGTATCGATCTGGTCGAGCAGCCGCGCTTCGTTGCTGCTCTCGGGCAGGAACAACCGCACCATTTCAGCGATCTGGTCCCTGGTCAGGATCAGCCGCGTCTCCGCTCCGGAGGCGTCGAACTCGGCCAGCTTCTTGCGCAGCAGCGCCAGCAGCAGGCTCACGTGGAACGACAGGGCGCGCCGCGGGATCAACCGGGGGATGGGCCGATCGTCGGTCTCGCCTTCCGGTTTCGAGCGAAGGAAGGCATAACCCTCGGCCTCGTCGACGACGATGGTCAGGCCCATGACGCCGACGTAGTCGCGCACCTGGGCCTGCAACGGCAGGAGGTGGCGCCACACCTTCTCGTGGCTGTCGGCGTACACCACGCCCTTCATCAGGTGCGTGACCACCAGCGACAGGTCGAGTTCATCGCGGCGCGGAAATGTGGTCATCTTGGCCATGCTAGAGATCCCCACCGACCGATTTGTCGCTGGTCGTGACGCGGGTGAAGGTCACGCGGGGGATGGTCGCGACTCGGTGCGCGCCGCTGCCGTCGATCCAGTGCACCTGGTCGCGGTTGGTCTCGTCGAAAACCACCTGGAAGGCGGGATCTCCGAGGGAGAGGTAGCAGACCAGTTCGGCCATGCCCTGTTCGAGCGGCTGGCGTTCGAGCACCGCGGTGAGTCCGATCTGGCTGCGGCTGCGCAGCTCGCGGCGCACGATCCCGGACAGGCGCTCGCGGTCCACGTGAACTTGCTCGAACAGCGCGGATGCGTCGAGATCCGCATCAGCCGCGCTGATGCCGGTGCTCTCCAGCGGGACCTTCGCCTTCGGCGTGTAGAGCGGGCGCTCCAACGGCAGCGCGATCGTCGGTGCTGTTGCGTCGAGCTGGCAGGTGATGGCCGGGTCGCGGTGCTCGCGCAGGTTGAGCGCGGTCGACTCGATGCTGCGCA
Source organism: Saccharopolyspora antiqui (assembly GCF_052246905.1). Classification (NCBI taxonomy): domain Bacteria; kingdom Bacillati; phylum Actinomycetota; class Actinomycetes; order Pseudonocardiales; family Pseudonocardiaceae; genus Saccharopolyspora; species Saccharopolyspora antiqui. Next base: position 441,571 of record NZ_JBQQBO010000001.1, on the reverse strand, counting down.
GGATGTCCATGACCCGGCGGTTCTCCAGCCACACCTGGTCGTCGAGGAAGCGCCGGAGCTGTTCGGACAGCAGCCGCACCGTCGCCTGGGTGCGTTCGGCCGCGTCGAGCCAGTCGTAGTGGATGTGCCGCATGCGCGGGTCGGTCTCCCCGATGGCGTCGAGGGATTGCACCTTCTCAAGCAACTCGCCCAGCTCGGTCTGCCGTTCGTGCGAGAGCAGAAAATCGTAGAACGCCTGGAAACTGCGCCCCTGGTCGGAATCCGCGATCGTGTTGCGATTGCCGACGACGTCGTCCAGCAGTTCGCCCTTGGATCCCGCCCACCCGGCGATTCGGGCGCGCAGCGCGCGGTCGAGGGTGCGGAAGTTGGCCTCGACCTCGCGGAAGTCGGCCAGCAGCTCCCGGGCTGTCGTGGCGAACTGCTGGTAGCGGTCTCGCTGGGCGGGAGTGTCGAGGACGGCGAAGTCACCGCCTTCGACCCGGTTGATCTCGGCGTCGATCGCGGCGCGGCGTCGGTGCAGCTCGGCGAGTCGGACGTCCGGATCGGTCTCCGCCCCGTAGGCCATTTGCCGCAGCAGTTCGAAGATGGTGTTCAGCCGCGACTCGGTGCCGACGAAGGAGCGTTCACGCAGTGAATCGACCCACGTCAAGGCTTTCTCCACGGCAGGAGTCGCATCGAAGTGCACTTCGTCGGAACCGGGTGGGTAGTACTTGCGCAGCCAGCCGTTCTCCGGTGCGGCCCAGTCGTCGAGATAGGCCTTGGCAGGTTTGGGAAACGTGCGGTCGCCGAGCCGCTCGTTGAGGGCGTACAGCTCGTCGTCCAGTCTGCTGATCAGCTCAGCGGCGGAAATCGAACGTGCGTTGTCCTCGACGAAGACCTTCCGGAGGAACCCGAGCACGAGTGGCGCGTTGTCGGCGCGCAACAGCTTCCACGCCGGGTCGCTGCGGCGCAGCAGGTCGAGTTCGTCGAAGTCCATGAGTGAACCAGGCCCGTTCCCTTCCAGCCAGCTGCAAGCGGTCCGGTGTCCATTCCACCATGGACGGCTGCCGAATCGGTGTTGAGGTCATCTACCGCCAGCTGCGATGATCGGCGGTTCTTTCGGATCACTCACGTGCGAGGTCGGTTTTCGTGGAGGGCGGGAACGATGCGCCAGTCGCGTTGGAAGACGAGGTTGTGCAGGTCGGCTCCGGCGATGGCGCGCAGCACCGGGATCAGTTCGGAAGCCTGGTCCTGGTCGAAGGCGTTCAGGGGCCACTCGCCGACGGTGGCGCCGCGCAGGTGCGGGTGGTCCCAGGCGATCCGGACGGTGGGTGGCCTCGCGAGCCACCCACCTTGCCGGGATTGCCGTGCGTCAGGTGCGGTGGGGGCGGAGGGCGGTGGCCGCGATCAGGACGCCGAGGACGACCAGGGCGGCGTTCGCGGCGATGGCGACGGTGACGCCGTGCAGGATCGCCGCAGCGGTCGCCATGCCTGCCGTGGTGGCGGTGACGATCGCGGACATGATCGGGGTGCCCATGGTGATGCCGACCTGTTGGGACATGGAGGCCAGGCCGGTGGCCAGGCCCTGCTCGTCGTTGGGCAGCCCGGTGGTGGCGGTGACCATGAAACCGACGATGACGAGCATGTTGCCGACGCCGCCGAGGAATGTCGCGGGCAGCATCAGCGCCATCGAGGCCGCCGTGTCACCGAGCAGCAGCAGGACGGCGGTGAACACGGCCTGCAGCACGCCACCGGCGATCAGCGTGGTCAGGGTGGAGGTTCGGGCGATGACCCTGGGGGCCAGCAGCCCGCCCACCACGGTGCCGATGCCCAGGACGCCGAAGGAGATGCCAGCGGTCAGCGCGGAGAAGCCGAGGGTCTTCTGCATGTAGAGGGTGAGCAGGTAGACCAGGGACGTCTCGGTGACGAAGGCGAGCAGCCCCAGCACGTTTCCCCATGCGACGGTGCGCTTCTCCAACACCTGCAGCGGGACGAGCGGCTGGGCGGACTTGCGCTCGACGAAGGCGAAGACGACCAGCAGGGCGGCCCCGACCAGCAGCCCGGTGAGCGCGTGCGCGTCCGTCCAGCCGTGCTCACCGGCTTGGGTGAGGCCGTAGACGACGCCGAGCAGGCCCAGCGTCACCGACAGCGCGCCAGGCAGGTCGATCTTGGGACGCTGCTGGGGACGGGATTCCCTGATGACCGCTGGGGCGATGACCAGGACGACCAGGGCGACGGGCACGTTGATGAAGAAGGCCCAGCGCCATGAGAGCAGGTCGGTCAGGACGCCGCCGAGGATCGCGCCGGTGGTGAACCCGGCCGACATCAGGGCGCCGTTGAGTCCGAGTGCCTTCTGGCGGAGGGGGCCTTCGGGGAAGGCGGTGGTGAGCAGGGCCAGTCCGGCTGGCGTGGCGGCAGCGGTGGCCAGGCCCTGGGCGATGCGGGCGACGATCAGGATCGCCGGGGCCGTTGCCAGGCCGCCGACCAGCGAGGACAGCCCGAGAAGCGCCAGGCTCCCCAGGAAGATCCGCTTGCGGCCGATCAGGTCCCCGATGCGGCCGAACAAGAGCGTGAATCCCGCCGCGGACAGGGCGAACGCGGTGGCGACCCACTGCAGGTTCGCCAGGCTGAAGCCGAGTCCGTCGCCGATCGCGGGCAGCGCGACGTTCAGGATGGAGAAGTCGACGGCCAGCATGAACTGGGCGACCAGCAGGACCGCGAGCACCACCTTGAGGCGGCCGGTCAGCTGTTTCGGTGGGAGTTCTGCGGCCGCGATATCGGCGGTTTCCGGTGCCGCGACTTCGGTTGTGGACATGGGAGGGCGATCCTTTCCAACCCCGGGATGCGAAGGTTCGAGCGGAGGACGAGCGAGTCAACGCTCTAAATGGGTCCATTGTTCCGTTACGATGATGACCGTAGCACCGTTGGCGACCGTAAGGGAACTGCGGTTCCGATAAGGATCGCTGTCAACTAGGAGTCAGACATGACCGGCACGCCACCGCCCGGCACGCTCCGCCCCGGCGGACGAACCGCTCGGGTCCGTGAGGCCGTACTCGAAGCCGCAGGTGACGCCCTGGCCGAAGGCGGGTTCGACACACTGGATCTCGCCGAGATCGCCCGCGTCGCCGGGGTCGGCAAGACCACCGTCTACCGCCGCTGGGGAACCCCCGGCGTCCTCGCCGCCGACCTCCTGGCAGCCATGGCAGAGCAGTCCTCGCCCCGCGCCGACACCGGAAGCGTCGACACCGACCTGCGGGAGAACGGCCGCCTGGTCGTCCGCACCCTCACCGACCCCCGCCAGGGCCGCCTGTTCAAGGCCCTGATCGCCGCCTCGCTCTGCAACGACCAAGCCGCCCAGGCGCTGCACCGCTTCTACGCGGTCCGCATCGCGGAATGGGCCAGCTGCGTCACCGACGGAGTCGAACGCGGCGAACTCCCGCCCGGAACGGATCCGCACCGGGTCGTGGCCGCCGTATCGGCCCCGCTCTACTACGCGCTCCTGAACACCGGTGCCCCGCTGGACGAGGCCGCGGCAGATCGCGCCGCCGCCGCAGCCCTCGCCGCGGCCCGCGCTGGCGTGCGCTGAAATGCGCGTCACCTCGGCGGAATCGGCCCCTTGGCTCGTCGCGACACCGCGCCGGTGGTGCCCGAGCTGAACTGGATCAACGCGGGCTGTTCGGGATCGAGTTCCACCGGCATGTCGGCGTTAGCGGAGAAATCGGATTGCCGCGCCAACCCGCCGAGGTCCGGCACGTCCAGTTCTGGAACCCCGCTTACGGATCTCCGGACGTTCCGTTATCGGGATCGATGACGGAGCCTGGAAGATATCGCGGGCGACGCGACATCCGGCAGCTCCGATGTCCTCTTTGGAGTGATCATCGGCGCTGGTGAGGAGGTACCGGCGTCGCGGTGCCCAGGACCGTCGCCAAACCGTCCGAAAGCGATACCTCCGGGACGAACCCCAGCTCCCGGTGCGCCTTGTCGGAAGCACAAGTCCAGTCGGCACAACGCAATTCCCGAACCTTGTCGGTGTTGAAGAACGAGACCTCGCCCCGCGCGCGCCCGACGATTCCGGATATGGCGGCCGCGGCGCGAACCACCGCGACCGGCAGCGACACCGTCCGCGGCTGCGCATGGCTCGACGCCGAGGCCACCGCGCCGCACAGGTCGTCCCAGGAATACGGGAAGCCGTCCGAGGCGAAGTAGACCCCGCTGGCGGAATCGACGGTCCGGACGGTCCGCCCGCGCTCGGCAGCGGCCAGCAGGACCCGGCAGAGATCGTCGACGTGGATCAGCGAGTACGCGCGCTGCCCGCTGCCGCTTTTGAGGACGACTCCGAATCGCATCATCGCGAGTAGGGACGGGAGGAAAGCCGGATCTCCGGGGCCGTAGACGATGGCTGGACGAACCAACACGGTCGGGACGCGATCGGAGTGGACGCGAGCCGCCTGCTCGGCGGCGAGCTTGCTCCGCCCGTACCAGGACACCGGTCGGACGGGGTCCGCTTCGGCTCGCGGGATGCCCGCGGCAGCGGGCCCAGCCGCGGCGAGCGAGGAGCACACCACGAGCCGGGGCGGATGTGCCAGTCCGGCCAGGGTCTGCGCCAGCAGGCGAGTTGTCGCCACGTTTCCTGCTCGGAAGGCGGCGAGATCCGACGCCTTGACCACATCGGCCAGGTGCATGACGCAGTCCACGTCCGACAACGCCTCGCGCAGCCCGTCGCCGGTTCGCAGGTCCACCTCGGCCAGCTGCGCACCGATGCCCGCGAGCACGTGGCGAGGCGAAGTTGGTCGGACTGCTGCGATCGCGGTGTCGCCGCGGTCGACGATGTGTTCGCACAGCCTGCGGCCGATGAATCCGGTCGCGCCCGTCACGAGGAACTTGATCGCCATGCTGATCACCGTGCTCTTCCTGCGCCGCCACCGGAACACCCCAGCGGCTCCAGCGCGTGCGGGGTCATAGGTCGGTTTGGTAGAGCCGATACCGCTTGGCGGGTTGGGCTCCGACGAATTCGAGGACGCTGTTGACCGGCTCGTTGTCCTCCAGCGCCCAGGAGCACTCGGTCGATTCGAAGCCGAGCCGCCGTCCCGCGCGCAGCGACGCGAGCAGCAGCGCGGTTTTCAAGCCCTGGCCCCGGAAATCCGGGTGCGTGCCGAACAGGATCGTCCGTGCCGTGACCGCGATGGAGTCGGTAGGGCAGTTCGACGAATGCGGCCCGCACCCGGTGGTGAACCGGCCGCACTTCGATTCCCACACCGGTGCGAACGGGTTGCATGGAAAGTCCTCGGTGCTCGGGAACAGGCTCCGGGCACGTTGCGACGAGATGCCCGAGTTCTGGTCCTGGCGAGGAACTAACGGGCACTCGACGCCCCGGCCAGCGGAACATCGGCGCCCGACATCTTTCGATGCCACCACCGCCGAGTCACCCGCGCCACGCACCACATCACCCCATCGAGTGGGCGAGCCTGCTGGCCGCGACCCGCGCACGACCGGCAGGGCCCACCGGGACCCGAAGGCCGGTGACGCCACCGGCCGCTGGCGACGTCCGGGGCGGGCGGCTACCGGAACTCGGCGACCAACCGCTGGTTTGTTTCGGTCACGGCGTCGGTGAGGTCGCGGTAGGGCTCGTCCCACGGATCCTTGAGGCCGGTTCCGCTGACGTACTCCGATGTCCAGCCGATCGTGTTGAAGCCCCACGAGGTCAGCTCCGGGACCAGGCCCTCGCGGATCCAGCGATGTCGTGATCCGCCGTAGCGCTGGGCGAAGATCTTGGCGTTGTGCTCCATCCGCAGGTTGGTGTCGTCCGCGTGCACGACACCGATCGAAAGGAAGGGATGCCCGTCCGGGGTGTGCAGGCGCCACCGCCCGTCGCGCCGCACGGTGAACGTCTCGGCCACGCGCGATATGTCCTTTCTTCGGGCGGTCGGCGTTACTTCTTCAACCGTCGGCTGCCGCCGTGCCAGTCTTCCTGCCTGCCGACTTCTTCGTCGCGGACGCCGAAGCTGCGCAGTTGGGGCCGCTCGCGCAGGCTGCGCTTGAGTTCGGCGAAACCGGGGAAGGACGCGAGCCCGACGACGTGGTCCCAGAGCCGAACCGCGTCCGCATCGCTGGGCAGTCGGCTGATGACCGGTCCGAAGAACGCGGTGCCCTCCGGCGGTCCGAAGTGGATGATCGGCGTACCGACATCCTTACCGGTCAAGGACAACGCCTCATCGGTCTCGGCGCGCAGCTCGCTGTCCCAGCCGCTGTCGTCCAGCGCGTCGGCGAGTTCCACCGGCAGCCCGATCTGCGCGAGCAGCGGCTCGACGAAGCCGCGGCTGCCCCGTTGTGCTGGTTCCAGGTCGGCCGCGACGTCGGAGTCGAACACCTGGCTGCCGATCGCCTGGTAGAACGGCCCCACCGCGGCTCGCCCGTGCTCGGCCCGCACGCGAGCCGCGACCCGCAGCAGCCGCAGACCGGCGGTGTGACCGGCCTCGTACCCCTGTGGGAAGTGGGCGTCGTAGTCGACCTCGGCGTTGATCAACCGCAGCGAGATGAACCGCCAGTCCACCGCGTAGTCGCGCTGTGCCACGACCTTCCGGACCCACTTGCTCGTCATCCAGGCGAACGGGCACACCGGATCGAAGTAGAAGTCGATGTCCGACTCGGACATATCGCGTTCCCTTCCTCATGACTGTGCCGCGACCCGCACGGGCGGGCCGCTGATTTGGTTGGTGGCAGCGCCTGCGGCAGGTCTTACCGACCGACGCCGTGGAAAACATCACAGGCAGACCCCCAGGCGAGCCTGACGCACACCATCCGAGGGATGCGTCAGGGCGTGGTGAACGCGCGGGTCGGGTCGAACAGGGCGATGTCGTGGGATGTCGCGCCGTCGACGACGAGGTCGGCGAGCACCTCGCCGACGAGCGGCACGAACTTGAACCCGTGCCCGGAGAATCCACACGCGACCACCACCCTCGGGTGTCCGGGATGCGGGCCGATCACGAAGTGGTGGTCGGGAGTGAGCGTGTACATGCAGGCCTTGGAGCGGAGGTGGTGCCCGGCCAGCCCGGGGATCCGATCGGCCAGGTAGGCGGCGATCTCCTCGACCTCGGCCGGGTGGACGGTCCGGTCGATGCTGTCGGGCGTCGTGATGCCCGGCCGCCGGTAGAAGGCGACCTTCACGCACTCCTCCCCGTCCTGCGCGGGAAAGCCGTAGACGATGTGCTCGGGATCGGCCTCCCACAGGTAGACCGGGTGGTCCTCGAACCGGTCGACACCGCCGCGCGGCTGGAACCAGTGCATCACCTGCCGTTCGACCACCAGCGGGATCCCGAGGTCGGCGAGCAGTTCCGGGGCCCACGCACCGGGGCAGAACACCAGCCGGTCGGCGACGTAGGTTCCCCGATCCGTCGTCAGCTGCGCCGAGCTCGCGGTGGTGGTCCAGTCGATGACGCGCTCGCCGTAGTGCAGCCGCGCACCGGCCCGCGTGGCGAGATCGCTGTGGGCCAGCACGGCCTGCTCGGGTCGGACGAACCCGGCGCTGTCCTCGACCACGGCCAGCTCGTCGTCCCTCGGGTGCAACGTCGGGAAGCGGCGGCGCACCTCGGCGGGCTCCAGCACCTCGTGCGGCAGCCCCCACTGCTGGGCGCTGAGCAGCGCGCCGGAGACCACGCTCGAATCCGGATCACCGAGCATCACCGCCCCGGTCATGGTGAGCAATCGCCGCCCCGACTCGCGTTCGACTTCCCGCCACAGCTCGTACGACCGGCGCATCAGCGGCACGTAGGACGGATGTTCGGAGTAGGCCAGGCGCGTGATGCGGGAATTTCCGTGGCTGGACCCCAGATCGTGGGCGGCGTGGAACTGCTCGATGCCCAACACCCGCTGGCCGCGGGCGGCGAGCCGGTGCGCGGCCGCGCTGCCCATCCCGCCGAGTCCGACGACGATCACGTCATAGCTCACGGCATTGCCTCCTCGCTCCTGGCGGCTGCTTCCGGTGCTCGACCGGCCTCGTCGAGCGCGACGCCACGGGTCTCCGGCGCCAGCAGCACCGAGATCGCGACGCCGAGGCCGACGACTCCGGCGAGGATGAGCATCGTCGGGCCGATGCCCAGTTCGTTCAAGATCGTCGGGAACAGCAGCGTGCTGATCGCGGCTCCGGCCCTGCTGATCGCCGAGGCGATGCCGACGCCGGAGGCGCGCACCTCGGTGGGGAACACCTCCGACGGGTAGACGCTCTCCAGGTCCGCGGCGGCGGAGATGACGAAGGCGACGACCAGGAAGACCGGGATGAGCAGCCACAGCGATGCTTCCGGTTGGAGCCCGAGGACCAGGAGCGCGACGCCGACGATGACGAAGGACCAGATCACGAACGACCGGCGCCGGATGTGATCCATGATCAACCAGCCGAAGATCGCGCCGCACAGCAGCAGCAGGTTGTAGAGGACCTCGCCCAACCGGTCGTCGCCGATGCCGAACGCCTCGACGATCTTGGGCAGGAAGGTGCCGATGCCGAAGTACGGGAACACCTGGCAGAACCAGAACATCCCGGCGAACACGGTGCGGCCGAGGTACTTGCGGGAGAACAGCTCCCGGTACTTCGCCCGCCGGGCGGGATCGGCGGGCTCGTCCAACTCGTAGTCGGGTCCGTAGTACTTCGTCACGACCGCTCGGGCCTCCGCGACGCGGCCCTTGCTGATCAGCCAGCGCGGCGATTCCGGTGTGCCGAGTCGCATCAGCAGCGTGCTGAAGGCGGGCACGGCGCTGCTGGCCAGCATCCACCGCCACGCCTCCGGCCCCAGTGCGGCCTGCAGGCCGAATCCGACCCCGTAGGAGGCCACGAATCCGACCGTCCAGGTGGCGTTCATGCTCGCCAACAGGCGACCGCGCTGCTTGCGGGGCACGAACTCCGACAGCAGCGCGGGGCCGATGGCGTAGTCGGCGCCGATCGCCACGCCCAGCAGCAGGCGCAGCACGAGCAGCAGTACCGGACCGGTGACGAAGAGTTGCAGCACCGACGCGACGACGAACAGCACGAGGTCGGCGACCAGCATCTTCTGCCTGCCGATCGCGTCGGTGACCGGACCGAAGATGGCCGCACCGGCGAAGATGCCGATCAGCGCGGAAGCCGCGAGCAGCCCTTCCCACCACGCACCGAGGTGCATCTCGGCGGACAGCAGCGGCAGGGCGAGCCCGATCGAGCCGAGGATGTAGCCATCGCAGAAGAATCCGCCGATGGTGTACAGGCAAACCCGCACGTGAAACGCGCTCAGCGGGGCATCGTCGAGTCGCTTCATGCCATCCCAGCTTTCCCGCTCGCGTCCTCGTTGTCACGGGTGCGAACCCGGACACTTGCTGGTGCTCGGGGCGCCGATCCCGGCCGGACGCACACCGCTGTGCGGGTGCGTCGGCCGGGAAATCGGCTCGCGGCCGGGGGAGGGGGCGTGAGTGAAAACACCGGTTCTCACCGGCACTCATGCCTTCGGGCGCTCCAACTGCGTGTCCGGCGCGCAGCGGTAGGTGGTCGCATCGTTCGCGTCGCCCCGGCCGGTCCAGCGGGCGACGAACGGGTACCCGCAGATCGGGCGGGTCTGCGTGACCTGGCCGCCGTCGTCGACCCTGGTGGCCTCCAGCGTCTTCGGGGCCTTGCCGTGCTCCACCCACTTGACCAGCGCGCCCAGCGGATCGGCGGGCGCCGGACCGGCGCCGTCGCCGCAGTGGCCGACACCCGGTGCCAGGAACAGCCGCAGGAACTGCTGGGTCTGGCCCGGACCGAGCCGGTCCTGCACCCGCTGGTAGTAGTCGACGGTGCCCTGGAACGGCACGCCGAAGTCGGCTTTTCCGTGCCACAGCAGCATCTTCCCGCCAGCCGCCTGGAAGGCCGACAGGTCCGGGTTGGCGGCACCGAGCACCTCGGAATACATCTGGACCGCCTGGTCGAAGTACGCCTCGAACGACGCGTAGGTCAGGCTGGTCCAGTCGAAGGAGCGGTCCTGGGCGAGGAAGAGACCGAACCACCACAGGTCGTAGTCGAACGGCGCGCCCACCAGTCGGCCGTCCACTTCGACCGTGTCGTTGAGGCCCGCGAACGGTGCGCCGGGAGCCAGCCCGTACCAGAGGGGCTCGCCGTCGGCGCGCCGCGGCCCTTCGCCGATCTTGCGCATGACGTCCACATCGGCCGCGGTGATCGTGCCGCACGGTGTTTCTCGGCCGACGAGCGTCCCGAGGTCGAACTCGCAGCCGAGCGGATCGCCGATGACGCCGTCGCGCACCCCGTCGCCGAGGGCGTCGCACGCGTCGACCATCGCGGTGACCGCCGCTTCGAACTTGCAGGGCGCGACCGGGTTGTGCTGCTCCAGCATCACGACCTGGCCCCACATCTGACCGGTCTGCATCTCCGGGAAGTTGATCACGGGTGCGCCCGCGAGGATGCCGTCGTACTCGTCGGGATGGCGCTGCGCCTCCATCACGCCCTGCCGACCCCCGGTTGAGCAGCCGTTGAAGTACGAATAGGCCGGATGCTGCCCGTAGTACGCGGCGACGACCGCCTTGGCCGTGACCGTCATGTCCTGGATGCCTTCGTATCCGAAGTCCTGGATGGCGGGCCAGTTGAGGCGGCCGCTGCCGTCCAGCGCGAATTCCGCGGAATTGCCCGCGTGGCCGGTATCGGTTGCCGCCGCGGCATATCCGGCTCGCAGCGGATCGATCAGGCGCGCGGGATCGCCACCGAGGAATCCGCCGCCGCCGACGCCCTGGAACCGGCCGTTCCAAGTCCTGGTGGGGAGGTAGACCCACACGGTGATGGCGCCTTGATCGGTGGGATCGGCGACGGTCAGCGTGACTCGGCAGGACGGCGGCGTGCTGGCGTCTCCCGGATCTTCGATCGCCGAATCGACGGTCGTGTTCTGCAGCGCCAATTCGGTCAGGCTGCCGCACGACCGGGTGGGGGTGTTGGGTGCTGATTCCTGCTGCGCAGCGGCACTGCCGCCAGCGGCTGTGATGGCGGCCGCGCCCGCCGCCAACGCCGCGACGAACGCGACAGCCCTGTGCCGGGGAGAACGCAAATGTCGATGTGACCGCATTCGACCGTGTCCACCTCTCTGGAGACGACTACCGGTGTCGAACGGCAACCAGGCACACCCGGGCTCGGCCCGGATGCGCGGAATCAGCGCACCGCGCCACACCGCCTGACGACGACCGTTGCACATGCCGCGATCGCGATCACAGCTGCTTGTGTCACAGGCTTGCTACGACAAATGTCTCTTGCCGCACAACAGTTTTGGGCATCCGCCCAGCGGGAGTTTTGGGCATCCGCCCAGCGGCGCGTTCTTCGCCGACCGGGCCGATGATCCCGCCGGACCGGCCTCGGGGTGCCACCGGCCGAAGATCAGCCTCCAGGCTGACGGAACTACGACTTCCGGATAACCCAGGACGACCTGCTGAGCTGATGTGCGCTGACCCCGACGACGGCGACGCTGATCTACAACAGCAGCGACGGGAAACCGCGCTGATCGCCTCCACCCGCTACCGAAAGGGAACCCACCGATGCCTTCTCCGTTGGCAGCCACCGTTGTCGCCCCCGGCACCGAACAGGTCTGGGGAGTTTCGGCCGTCGTCGTGACCGGTCTCGTCGTCCTGGCCTACGTCGTCTTCTTCCTCGGCGCGCTCATCAGCATCCTGGGCAGCAGCCAGAGCGGCGGGATGAAGCTGGTTTGGATCATCTTCGCCTTCTGCGCGCCGTTCCTCGGCCCGCTCCTGTGGTGGATCGTCGGACGCAAGCAGGGCGCCTCGGCGAGCGGCCATCGGTCGTGAGTGGCAGCGGCCGTTGCCACTCAGGCCGGGGGTGCGAGCACGACCGCTGAGTTGTGCCCGCCCAGGCCGAGCGACGACTTCAAGGTGAGCCCGTCGACCGGCGGGGTGGGGCCGTTGAGCAGCCGGGGATGCCCCGGGCCGAACACCGGCGGGGCGGGCAGCAGCCCGCGGTCGTAGCCGAGTGCGGTCGCGGCGATCTCCACCGCCGATGCCGCGGCCATGCAGTGGCCGACCAGTGGTTTGACGGAGAAGAGTTCGGCGTCGGCGGGCAGCAGTTCGTCGAAAACGGTGGTCTCGGCGCGGTCGCATTGTGCGGTGCCCGGCCCGTGGGCGTTGAGGTAGCGCACCTGCGACGCGTTGACCCCGGCGTTCGCCAGCGCCTCGGTGAAGCACCGGGTGATCTCGGTCCGGCTCGGGTCGATCGAGGTGACGTGGTGGGCGTCGTGGGACATCGCGCCACCGAGCACGTGGAGGTAGGGGTTCGGGGTCCGCTTCGACAGCACCATCGCCACCGATGCCTCGCCCATGATGAAGCCCTGGGTGCCGTCCTGGAACGGCCTGCAGGCCCGCAGCGGTTCGACGTCGGTGACCGTGACCCCGAGCCGTTGGAAGTGCAGCACGATCTCGGGGGTGGAGGACAGGTCGGTGGCCACGAACACCACGTCCTCCACCACTCCGGCGTCCAGCCAGGCCTTCGCGGTGAGCAGGCCAGCGTTGCCGGAGGCGCAGGTCGCCGAGACGCTCATCGCCGGGCCGTGGAAGCCGAACTCCTGCATGAACGTCGACACCGGGGTGGAGGGCATCAGCGCGAGGTAGTCGCGTTTCGACACGTCCGCGCCGTGCTTGGCGTAGAAGTCCCGCCACAGGTCCACGTCCCCGAGCACGGCCGCGTGCAGCAGCCCCACCCGCCGCCCGGGCCGCCAGCCCCGGCGCTCGGCGTCGGTGATCGCTTCGCGCGCCGCGGCCCGCATGGCTCTGGCGAAGCGGCTCGGCCCGTCCAGTTCGTCACCGCCCTCGGGCACGGTCGCCACCCACGCCGCCTGGTCCCGGTCGGGGCCGTGCCCGTCGATCAGGCGGGCGGCTACCTTGCTGGTGGCCAAGCCGTCCCAGAGGGCCTCACGACCCCAGCCGTATCCGGTCACCGCGCCGATGCCGCTGATTCCGCAGTGCTGTGCCCGCATTCCTCTCCCTCCTCGGGTTGTGATCGTTTCGATCCACCACTTGCCGGTGGCTGTGGCGGTTCGGATCGCCGCGGTTCGGCTCGGCTCGATCGAAAACACGCAGGCGGCCTTTAAGATCGAACTACTCACCGTCACGGGAATCTTGATTCAATTCCCCGTTAGAGTGAAGAACAATTCGGCAAATTGCTACGAAATGTGTTCGCGTTCTCGTTTTGTTAACACGAAAGAGTGAAGATCGCATTTCTCGGCTTTTTCACCATTGATCAGCCGCGGCTCGGGGTGCCCGGTGCGCAGGGTTGATGACCAGTACTTATGGGAAGTCGACTGGGGTGGTGACGCGGTGCTACGGCCATGACCGGGCAGTCCACCCGCTGATCAAGTGCGCGCGGCCCGGCCATTGGACGGATCATGGAGGCTGATCCTGACGGCGGGTTCCCGGGCGGTTCCGCCGTCGGCCGCGAATTCCTGGACCTCGCGTTGTCCGCTTATGGCGCGGTTGGCTGGACGTTCGACTTCACCACCGACGAGGTCACCTGGATGCCCGGCATGGACGTGCTGCTCGGCATGCCGGAAGCAGCCGACGAAACCATCGGAAACCGATTGCGCGAGCTCGTCGAACCGTGGCTGGTGGTCGCGCAGGAGACCGCGGTGTGGCGGGACTTCGATCTCGAACAGCCGATCGTCACCGCGAAGGGCGAAACGAGGATCCTGCACTTCCACGCCCGACCGCTGGGGAGTCGACGTACCGGCGGCCTGATCGGACTGGTCCGCGACATGACCGGACTTCATCGGGACCGGCAGGCGCTGACCGACCTCGCCGACCGGTACCGGCTGCTCGTCGAGCTCAGCCCAGACGCGATCTGCGTCCACCAGGACGAAATCATCAGGTATGCCAACGCGGCCATGGGCACCATCCTCGGGGCCGGGTCCAGCGAGCAGCTCCTCGGCCGCCGGGTCACCGACTTCGTGGCTCCGGAGTCGATCCCCCCGATGCGCGAGCGGATCAGGTTGCTGACGACCCAGGGTGCGGCCACCCCGCGAGCCCAAGCCGAACTGCGGCGCGTCGACGGCACCACGGTCCCCGTGGAGTTGGTTTCGGTGCGCACGACGTGGGAAGGGCGCCCGGCGCAGCAGGTCATCGGCCGGGACATCTCCGTCCAGAAAGCCGCCGAGGCGACGCTGCGCTACCAGGCGGCCCTGCTGCAGCACGTCAACAACGCGATCATCGCGACCGACCGGGAAGGCGTGGTCACCAGCTGGAACCCGGCCGCCGAAGCCGTCTACGGGGTGCCCGCGGATCAGGCGCTGGGCAGGCACGTCTCGGAGCTGGTGGGCGTCCCGCTGCGGCCCGAAGCACTGACCGCTGACGGCGGCGTCACCGAGGCACGGCATCGGCGCAGCGACGGCACCGCCCTCGTGGTGCGGATCTCGGCCGCCGAGATGGAGTCCGGTTTCGTTCTGGTGTGCGCGGACGAGACCGCGCGTCGGCGGGCCGAGCAGGATTTCGCCACCGTCGTCGCCGCGCTCGACGAAGGCGTCGTGGTGGTGGGCTCGACGGGCCGGATCGAGTCGGCGAACCCCGCCGCGCGGCGCATCCTCGGCGCGAGCGCGGCCGAGCTCATCGGTTCCGCACCGACCTCCTGGCCGGTGTTCGACGAAGCCGGGAATGCGCTCGGACCGGACAACCACCTCGCCATGTCGACGCGGCGCAGTGGCGCGCCGGAGAACTCGCGAGTGGTCCGCTTCCAGCGGTCGGACGGGCGAAGCGTGTGGCTGGCGGTCAACTCCCGCGCGCTGAATCCGCAGGACCGCCCGCCGCACCTGGTCGTCAGCTCGTTCACCGACATCACCGAGAGCCGCGCCGCCCGGGAGCGCCTGGAGTACGAGGCCACCCACGACCCGCTGACCGGACTGGCCAACCGCACGCTGGTCCTGCGGCACCTGGGCCGGTCGCGAACCCAACCGATGGCCGTGCTGTTCCTCGACCTGGACAACTTCAAGCTCATCAACGACTCCCTCGGCCACGGCGCCGGTGACGACGTGCTGCGCACCATCGGGGAGCGCCTGGTGCGCGCGACGCGGGACGCGGACCTGGTCGGCCGACTCGGCGGTGACGAATTCGTCGTCGTCGCCCGCTGCGAAACCGGCCACGACGCGCTCGGCGAGTTCAGCGAACGCCTGCTCGGCGCGCTCACCGAGCCGATCCACGTGCAGGGCAGGCAGTTGCACGTCAACGGAAGCATCGGAGTGGTGGTGGCCGAACCGGCGGACGCCCGGTCCGGCCAAGAGTTGCTGCGCGACGCGGATGTGGCCATGTACCGGGCCAAGACGCGGGGTGGCGGGCGGTACGCGTTCTTCGGCGTGGAGCTCCGCGAACGCGTTCAGCGGCACATGGTCCTCGAACAGGACCTGCGCCACGCCGTGCAGCGCAACCAGCTCTGGGTGGCCTACCAACCGGTCGTCGATCTGCGCACCGATCGCATGGTGGCCGTGGAGGGTTTGCTGCGGTGGACGCACCCGGTCCACGGGACGGTCTCGCCGGGCGAATTCATCCCGCTCGCCGAGCAGAGCGAGCTGATCAACACCATCGGCGCCCACATGCTGCGCACGGCGACCGGCCAACTCGCCGCCGAACGCCAGCGGCACGGGTCGGAGCTGCACCTCAACGCGAACCTCTCGCCGCGCCAACTCGAAGATCCGCGTTTGCAGTCGATCGTGCAGCAAGCGCTCGCCGTGTCCGGGCTGCCCGCCCACGCCCTTTGCCTGGAGGTGACCGAGAACGCGATCATGCAGGACCCGTTGGCAGCCGCACGAGTGCTGGCTGCACTGCGGGAACTCGGCGTGTACCTGGCGATCGACGACTTCGGGACCGGGAACTCATCGCTGGCGCAGCTTCGCCGCCTGCCGATGGACGTCCTCAAGATCGACCGGTCGTTCGTCACCGATCTCGCCGACAGCGAGGAGCTCGAAGTCATCGTCACCAGCATCGTCGGCATGGCCCACGCGATCGGCGTCGACGTCGTGGCCGAAGGCGTTGAAACACAACAGCAGCTCGACCTCCTCCGCCGCCTCGGCTGCGACAAAGGTCAGGGCTACTACTTGGGCAAACCCACCCCGATCCAACAACTCCCCAGTCCGTAACGACCGCCACGCTCAAGCCCCTAGATCCTCTCGGCGGGAGCGCTGTCGCGGTGGATGCCGCGCCGTAGCGGGAGGACCGGCAACCGCGCGTCGACCGCCTTGAGGATCAGCGCGAGTACGCCTGTCACCAACACGTCGGTCAGCTGTGGCCGGATGACCACGCTGTTCATGGCGTTGCGCGCCGATCCGAGCCGTCCGGTTCGTCGGCCAGCCGGAGGGCTCGGTCGAGCCGACCACCAGTACCAGATCGGATTCCGCCGCGAGCGCGGCGCGGCGAGCAACACGGTTCGGGCGTCCATCAAGAGGTCCGCACGGTCGTGGCGGCGGCGAGCTGGCGCACGCGAGCGCTTTCGGTGCTCGATGCGCGTTCCGACGCGCGACTGGCCCGGTCGGTGCGCTCGCGTGCGAAGCCGGGTGCGGATGTCGGGGCGAGCGATTCGCCTGGTGTCATATCAGGCCGTCCCCTTCCATCCGCCGGTCGGACGGCGTGTGCGATCAACCTTCAGTAGGGCAGCCGCCGCTGCCGTGCGGAAGGCCGTCGATGGAGCGGGATTGTTGAACCTGCGGCGATGTTGAACTGCGCGAACCCCTGATATCACATCCGGGATCCGGCTTCCGACAAGACCTTCGCCAGTCCCGTGGTTCGGGGCCCTCATCGCGCCAGACGCCATTTCCTGCGACAGCTCGGCGCACGAGCTACGGACAGTTGACGCCGCACTGATCTTTTCGAGTGGAGTCACTGCTCCATGCAAGCGACCTTGCGTCAGTCTTGTTCACAGAACGCAGTCGCATGCTCAGGATGGTCGGCACGTAGCTGATCGGAAGTGAGGGGAGCGCGATGGCGGACGGTTTTCGAACGCGCCCAGACGGAACGGTTCATCCCATCCACAAGGCGAAAGGACGTAGCGGGCCGGTCGCGGTCGCGGCCGGGACGGCATTGGCGCTATCCGCCTCCGGCGGCCTTGGTGCCACCACAGCGGTCAGCGGTTCGGCAGGTGGTTCGACAGCTCTCTCAGCCGCCGAGTCGGCCGTGGTCCGCAACATCCAATCGAACCTCGCTAGGGCCAAAACCACTGCGCGGCAGGGGACATCGAGACAGGCGTGGCGGCAGTTGAGGCTGCGCCAAGCCCGCGAGGAGGCGGTCGACGCGGTCGAGTGCTGGTCCTTCTCCTTCGGAGAGGTGCAGGAGTTCTTCGCGCGCACGCCTTGCCGGAATCTGCGGCGGGTCCAGTTCCAGGTCAGCGACGAGGGCGGAAACACCATGTCGGTGCTGGTTTCCCAGGTCCAGATGGCAACGGCCGCAGATGCCCGCAAATTCCGGCGACTCATCGACGAACACGACACCGGGGACATCCTGCCGGTCCTCGCGGACGTGCGGTTCACCGGACACCATTACGACTCCCAGGCGAACGGCAAGACGATCACCATCGCGGAAACCGAGGCCGTGAGCGGCAATCCGTCGAAGGAGCTGCTCGAAGCAACCGCGGAAGCCGCAACCGCCCTCGCGCCACGGTGATTCCGAGCGGCCTCAGTCGGCGGTTGGTGCCTCTGGTGCGGAATGCGCCACACTCTCGCACATCACGATAACGTCCGATGTGGACGAATCGTCGACTTTGTCGAGGGGCGCGCGAAACCACCAATCGATCACGTCACAACCGTTCGCCCGCTTCGTGCTACTCGCGCCTCCGTCGAAAGTGGACTCGTTGATTGGGCAGTTCGATCCGCATGGTGAACTCGGGCGGTTCGAGATCGAGCCGGTGCCGTGGCACGTTCAATGCACCGGCGTCGATCGACGCTCCGGTCACCGGGGCCTCCGGCAACGTGACCTCGCGTTAACGGCGGTGGAACATGCCGCCAGGCGGCACGAGGTCGGCTCGTCGATCCGGCGCCCCGTCTTCGCCCCGATCCAGGTAGACGCGGGGAGCGGTCGGGGCGTTGGTCGGGGTCTCCGGCCGCTTGGCGGGCTTGGTTCCGGTCGGGTTGGTCGGCATTGCGGCCGGTCACTTCAGGGGTCACCCGTGTGGCGGAGGTGATGATCATCCGGTGCTACGCTCAGCCCGATTGTTTGAACTTCGATCACGTTGTGACACGTAAGAGGCCATGGGACGCAGAATCGCTGCACTCCAACGAGTCCAGTCGCGACAGCGAGTCGCGTTCGCGGTGCGGGGCACGACGAGATCCTCGGGGCTCGGCGAGTGGACATCGCGCAGCTGGGATGCCGCGGGTGATATTGCCCTGGCCGGATCGGCGCGCGCTGGAAATGGGGCATTGTGAAGTCAACGACCGAGACCGATTACCGGACGATCCGCTCTCGTCTCACGCGCCTGATCATCGCACCCAGCGTGATCCTGTTGCTCATGTGGATGGTGTTCTCATCGTATGAGATCGCCGACGGGTTCTACGTCCGCGAGGTCGCGGTCGAAGTGCAGGACGCCTCGATCCCGGCTGTCCAGAGCCTCGTGGCGATCCAGCGGGAACGCGAGCTCACCATGCGCACCCTCACGGGCGGCGGTGCGGATCCGACCGCGCTGGAGAAGCAGCGCGGTGAGACCGACCAAGCCGTGACGGCGCTGACGGCGAAGCTGAATTCCCTGTCGGCATCGGGCGCGACGCCCATCGAGGTGAAAACCCAGGTCGGTGTCCTAATCGGTCTGTTGGACGATCTGCCGCGAGAACGCGCCCAGGTGCAGGTCGGTCTGGCGGCCCGGGAAGAGATCTACCGGTACTACAACTCGTTGCTCGACGCGGGAGCCGTGCTGTTCGACACGCAGGCGCGGATCGTCCCGGATGCCGAGGCCGGTCAAGCCGGTATCACGGCTACCGAGATCTTCCGTGCGGCGGACCAGATGTCCCGGGTGGCATCGCTGGGTGGTGGCGCGCTGGCGTCCGGGCGGCTCACACCCGATGAGTACCTGGATTTCGCCCATCTCGTCGGGACCTACCACGGCAGGCTGGCGACGGCGCTGCCGTTCGCATCCGACAGCGTCCAGGCCCGCTACGGCCAGCTGATCGGGAGCGGCGACTGGCAGCGCGTCACGGATTTCGAGAACGCCCTGCTCATCCGCGGCGCGACCAACGACCGCGACTTCCCGATGTCCGAACAGGACTGGCAGGACAGCACCGACCGGGTCGCCGCCCAGCTGATCGACCTGGCGAAAGCGCAGGCCGAGCACGGCGCCGCACTCGGCCTGGCGAACGGGAACGCGCGCTTCACCGGAGTCTTGGTGGGCAGCCTGGTCGCACTGCTGGCCGTGCTCCTCGGTATCGGATTCGCCTTGCGCAGCTCCCGGAAACTGGTGGATCGCGCCCTGGTCACCCGCCTGGCGGATCTCAAGGACGCCGTGCTGCGGCTCGCGCACGAACGGCTGCCCGAGATCATGTCCAGGCTGGAGCGCGGCGAGCGCGTCGACGTCGAAGCCGAGCTTCCGCAACTGAACTTCGGGCCTGACGAGATCGGCCAGGTGGCCGATGCGTTCAACATCGCGCAGAACGCTGCGGTGCACGCCGCGGTGCAGGAAAGCCAGGCCCGAGAGGGCATCAAGAAGGTGTTCGCCGGGATCGCGGGACGCCACCAGGCGCTGACCCGCCGGGCACTGGAGGCCATCGATGTCGTGGAACGCGAGGAGAAGGACCCGGACCGGTTCTCCAAGCTGCTGCTCATCGACAACCTCACCACCCAGCAGCAGCGGCACGCCGAGAACATGAGCATCCTGGCCGACCGCAAACCGGGTCGGCAGTACCGCAATCCGGTGTCCCTGGTCGACATCCTCTACTCCGCGGCTGGCGAGGTCGAGGACTATCCCCGAATCCACATCGACCCCGTGCCGCACGTGGCCGTGCAGGGTCCGGCGGTGACGGACACCATCCACGTGCTGGCCGAACTCATCGACAACGCCACCACGTTCTCCCCGCCCGACGAGCAGGTGCGGGTCAGCACCAAGGGCACCGGCAACGGCGTGCTCGTGGAGATCGAGGACGGCGGCCTGGGCATGAGCGAGGAAGGCCTGTACAAGGCCAACGCCATGCTGGCCGACCCACCGGACTTCGCCACGTTCACCCTGCAGGGAAATGCGCGCCTGGGACTGTTCGTGGTCGCTCGGCTCGCGCGTCGCCGGGGAACCGTCGTGACCCTTCGCGCCGCCGACCGGGGCGGCATCGTCGCCACGGTGCAACTCCCGCAGGACATCGTGGTGGCGGGCGCGGACTGGAAAACCGCGGCGCCCCACGAGGCACGACGGCATGCCCTCGCGGATTCCTTTCCACCGCGCGATGCCAGCGCCACGAGCCGGCAGCGCAGCCCCCGCGACCGCACGGCGGCACCCGCACCCGCGAGCACGGGCGAGGACGAGCAGCTGCCGGACGCCGACCTGGATTCCGAGCTGCCCAGGCGCAGGCGAGGAACGAACCTGAGCAAGCGCAAGCAGCGGACCGGATCGCCGGATGCCGAGGTCGGTGATGACCAGCGGCCAACGCAGCCATCGACGCGCGCTTACGCGTTCTACCGCGGCGCACGCAGGGGCCTAGGCGACGGATCTGAATCCCAGAACCACGAAGGATGACATGAGCAGCAACGATGTGAGCTGGCTGCTGGACGAATTCGGCCGGAACGTCGTCGGCGTCCGCGACAGCGTCCTGCTGTCGGCGGACGGGCTGTGCGTCGCGAAGTCCGAACGCCTGCCGGAGGAAAAGGCCGAAGAGCTCTCGGCCATGGCCGCCTCGATGCAGGCCCTGGCCACCAAAACCGGGTCGAGCTTCGACGGCGGATCGGTCCGGCAGACCATCATCGAGATGGACTACGCGTTCCTGTTCCTCGCCGAGGTCGGCTACGGCACCCGCTTGGCGGTCCTCGCCGGTGACGCGGTGGATGTCGAGATGATCGGGCAGCAGATGGCGTCACTCGTCGAGCGCGTCGGCGAACGCCTGAGCACACCACCGCGCGGGAACGGCGACGAGCAACCCAAAGGGCACGCATGATGGACAACGAATGGTTTGACGAAGCGGCGGGGCCGCTGGTGCGGCCCTACATGCGAACCGGCGGGCGGACCCAGTCCGCTGGCATGGATCTGGACGTGTCCACCCAGGTGGTCGCCAAATCCGGTGCGAGCGGCCAACCTGGTCTGTCGGCCCAGGATCTGGCCGTGATCGCGCTGTGCGAGCAGCCGCTTTCGGTTGCCGAAGTCGCGGCTGCCCTGGACATCCCGATCCTGATGGCGCGGGTGCTGGTCGGCGACCTCACCCAGCGCGGCACCCTCACGGTCGGCACCGGCGAGCAGGCGAGCTCCCCGAAGGCCCTGGACTTTCTACAGGAGGTGCTCGACGGTGTCCGTGGTCTCTGAGGAGCAGGCCGCTGTCCCCGAAATGCCGAAGTCGGCGAAGATCGTCTTCGGTGGTGGGTTCGGGGTCGGCAAGACGACAGCGATCGGAACCCTCTCGGAAATCCCGCCCATGCAGACCGAGGAGGTGCTGACCGAGGCCAGCGTCGATGTGGACGACCTGGCGGGCCTGGACGGGAAGAAGACGACGACCGTCGCGCTGGACTTCGGCCGGGTGAGCCTCAACAGCGGAGCCATGCGGCTGTACCTGTTCGGAACACCCGGCCAGGAACGCTTTTGGTTCATGTGGGACTCGGTCTGCGACGGTGCGCTGGGAGCGGTGGTGATCGTGGATACGCGCAGACTGGACCACAGCTTCGCGATCCTGGACTACTTCGAGGACCGGCAGATCCCGTTCATCGTCGCGGTCAACGAGTTCGAGGGCGCCCGTCGGCACACCGCGGAGAAGGTGGCCGCGGCGCTGGATCTCGACGACCACATCCCGGTGCTGCTCTTCGACGCGCGTGATCGCGAAAGCAGCAAAGCCGTCCTGATCAACATCCTGGAGCACGCGATCGACCACGTCCGCCGCACCGGAACGCCCGACTAGATCCACCGTGGGTTTCGGCGAACTCAAGCCGGAACTCGTTTCTCGCGTCGGGAACGGCGGGTGGCCGAGTTGGGTCGTGCTCGCCGACGGTGTCGGCTTGCCTTGCGCTCGCGGCGGATCGCGCGCAGGTAGGTCGGCACGTCGACGTGGATGGAGTCGATCGCCGCGGTGCCGTACCGGTGGGCGGCCCGGTCGAGATGGGTGTGGATTTCCGACGCCATGTCATCGGTGGACGGCACCGCCGCCTCGCCCGCGATCAGTTCGGCGATCCACTCGGCCTGCTGCTCGACGAGGTAGGTGATCGCGCCCACCGGCCGGATGAGCCCGGCGAAGTACAACCCGGGGTGGTGCGGCGGCAGCACCCGCTGGTACAGCGCGACCTGACCGCTGCGGGAGAACACCGAATCCGGCGGCACGAACGGGAACGACACGCGATATCCCGTGCAGAAGATGACGGCGTCGACGGCGTCGGCGGTGCCGTCCGCGAAGTGCACCCGCGCGGAACCGAAGTGGTCGATCATCGGTTTCACCGCGACGGCGCCGTGCCGGATGCGGCTGAGCAACTCGTCGGAGATCGTGACCGGGGCCTCCAGCACCCGATGGTCGGGCTCCGGGATTCCGTAGGAGGTGATCGGTCCGCGGATGATCCGCAGCAGCACCTCGATGAGCTTGCGCTGCAAGGGAAAAGGCAGCCAGGACCACCAGCGGCTCGCGGCGATCTCATCGATCGGGATGCCCATCAGCTGCTTGGGCACCACGTGCGCGCCCCGGCGGCAGGCCAGCGTCGTCTTTTCGGCCACACGGGACAGTTCCACCGCGATGTCGCAGGCCGAATTCCCGAAGCCCAGCACCAGCACGCGCTTTCCGGAATACGGTGCGGGGTCGACGTAATCGGCCGAGTGGATGATCTCGCCGTTGAATGAATCACTCCCGGTGATCGCGGGATCCGGGAGTCTCGGCTCCCATTGATATCCCGATGCCACCACCACGTGGCTGAAACGGCGGTGGTTTTCGCCGCCGGTGCGGTCGCGGGCGGTCACCCGCCACGTCCCGTCCGGCTCGGCGCGGATCGCGGTCACCTCGGTTCGGCACTCGATGTGCCGCGTCAGGCCGTGGTGGTCGGCGAAATCGCGGAGGTACGCGGCAACTTCGTCGTGCCGCGGGTACGGCGGGTACGACGCGGGCATCGGAAAACCGCTGAACGAGGTCACCGCACCCGAGGTGTTCAGGTGCAAGGATCGGTACGCGGGGGAGCGTTCGGACTCGCTTCCGCCCGTGAAACACCACACGCCGCCCAAATCTACGCCTCGATCGAAACATGCAAATGGAACATTGCGGCTCCGCAGTGCGCGTGCTACGGCGAGTCCGGAGAATCCGGCGCCGATAACGCAAACTTCACCGGGCAGGCCCCTGTTGGAGTCTTGATTTCGCTGTGGTTCCCCCGAATTTCGCATGAAGCCCACCTCTTCTGTAACGATCAGTCAAGGTTGCTCAAATCGAATGCGATATTTAATGATGTATCTGCGCCGACTTGATCCAGCGTAAGTCCCACTATGGAGGTCGGGGAAGTGTCCAGTCATCACGATGTGCCCCTGGTAACAAAAAGATGGGGAATCTACAGCGTATCCGAGCTGTCCTTCGCCGAATTCCTCACCGGCCACTGGAGAGAGATGTCCCATCAACTGGGATTCGCCAGCTCTGCAGTCGACAGATCAGTCTCCGAACTCGATGCCGTGCTGTCCCCGTGGGGCGATCAGCCGATCGGTTCGGCTTGCGCACCCCCTTCGTTCGTCTCCGCGGACGGCTTTCCCGCCGAGATGTCGGTGAGCTGGAAGGGCGGCGACGCGGAGCTGCGCGTGCTGTTCGAATCGCTCGGAACCGAGCCGACTCCGCGCAGCCGCCAGGAAGCGGGACTGGCGCTCACCCACCGCCTCGCCGAGACCCGTGGTGTTTCGCTGGACCGGTTTCACGCCGTCGCGGATCTCTTCCTGGCCGACTGCCCGCTGCCGAACCGGCCTACCGTGTGGCATTCGCTGGCCTGGCAACCGCCGCACCCACCGACCTACAAGGTCTACCTCAACCCGCAGGCACACGGCCCGGATCGCGCCATCGAAGTCGTGACCGAGGCGATGCGTCGGCTCAACATGGTCGCCGCCTGGAATCCGGTCCTCCAACGCCTTCCCGAACTGTCCCAGCGCGGCCACGAAATGGAATTCGTCGGCCTGGACCTGGACGAGCGGGCGCGGGCGCGGGTCAAGGTCTACTTCCGCCACCACCCGATGCGGCAGTCCGAAATGGACCTCATCGCCGCGCTCGCGCACCGCCACGACACCGAGCGGGCGAAATCCGCATGGCGGGCCATCTACGGTGGAGGTCACGACACCACCATCGACAACGAACCGCTGACCTGCCTCGCGTTCCGCTCGGGCAGCTCCGGTCCCGAGGAGGCCAACCTCTACCTGCGCCTGCCGGACAACGCCCGATCCGACGCCGAGGCCCACGACCGGATCGCCGCGCTGATGCGCTCCGAAGGCATCGATCCGATTCCCTACCAGAAACTGATCCACTCGATCGCGCCCGCCGCACTGGAAACCGTGTCCGGACTGCAGGAACTGCTCAGCTACCGCACGATCGCGTCGCACCGGCACGCCGATCTGGGCGTGTACCTGCGGTTCAGCACCTACCAAGCCCCAACCTGCCAAACCACGACCGACCCGGAAGACCACTGACACTCCACTGTGCACTCCGCAGCTCGTGAGCGGCCGTTGCATCAAAACGGGGATTCTCGCGCACGGGCACCCCGGGCCGAAACTGGGCCCAACACCCAGACCGGACATCGCCCCCAGTTCCCGGGCCGCGCGATGTCCTCCGACTGCCGAGATTGTTGCGCGTGCACGGACTTTACTCTGTCGCAACGTTTCGTATTCATGATCGAAATCTTGGCGGCCAAGGCTGGCAATCCCCGAATGGAGGAGGTTCCGCATGGCGCCCGCGACGCCAACCGACGACGAACTCGACACCCTCATCCAAGCGCGCTTGGCGCTGCTCGGCATCGATCTCACCCAACTGCCGCCGGGCACCGAAGCGGACCCCGAGACCGGCGCACCCGGCCGGGACGCCGCGCTGGAAAGCCTGCGCTCCTTCATGCGCACCACCGTTCTGCCGCTGGCCGCCTACCGATTCGGCGCGGATGCCGCGCTGGCGCAGCAGGTGGCGCCACCACAGCTCTACCCGTCCATCGCGACCGCCTGGACCCGCTCGTGAACGAACCTCTCGACCAGCGGGTGGACCGGCGTGGTTTTCTCGCCCGCACCGCCGCGCTCGGCGTCGCCGGAGCCGTGGCGTTGCCCGCCATCGCCGAGGCGGCGCCCAGCACCGACACCCCCACCGCACCCCCCGACGTGGAGCCGCGCGCGGCAGCGCTGGCCGATCCCACGGAGCTGACCATCGCCGAGGCGGCCACGCTGATCAGGCGAGGGCGATTACGCCCCGAAGATCTGGTCGCGGCATACCTCGACCGGATCCACGCCCACGATGGCACCTACCGGGCGTTCAACGTCGTCCGCGAGACGCAGGCGCTGGCCGAGGCCCGGGCGGCCGGGCGGCAGCGACCGCGCGGCCCGCTGCACGGCATTCCGCTGGCCATCAAGGACAACTACTTCACCGCCGGAACGCGCACCACGGCGAACTCGTACCTGTTCGCGGATTTCATCCCGCCCTACGACGCGACCCCAGTGGCGCGGCTGAAGGCGGCTGGCGCGATCGTGCTCGGCAAGACGCAGATGGGTCCGCTGGCCACCACGCGGGCGACCACCCCGGACGGTCAGGTCACCACGGTCAACGCTTGGGCACCGGCCCGACCCGAGGTCGACCCGGGTGGCTCGTCGACGGGGACCGCGACCGCCGTCGCCGGACGCCTGGCGACCTCCGGCACCGGAACCCAGACCGGTGGTTCGATCACCGCGCCGTCGAACGCGCAGAACCTCACCGGCCTCAAGCCGACCATGGGCCGCGTGTCGCTGCACGGGATCGTCCCGCTGAGCTACACCCGCGACCACCCCGGCCCGCTGGCCCGGGACGCCCTCGACGCGGCGATCATGCTGTCCGCCATGGCCGGAGCCGACCCGGACGACCCCCGAACCCAGGGCCTACCGGCGGTTCCCGACCTGATCAGCGCGGCGACGCCGGTCACCAAGCGCGGCCAGGTCCAGCTGCGCTGGCCGACCCGGATCGGCGTGATTCCCGGCTACGCCCCGGGGGACACGGAAACCGCGCGAGCCCGCGCGGCGTTCCTCGACGCCCTCGGGAACATCCCCGGCGCGACCGTGGTCGAGGTCCCGCTGCCGGATGAGTGGGAGCTGCTGACTGGCGACGTCTTCAACAACGTCCGGTTGCCCGAGCGCAGTGAGCAGTTCCTGCCGCAGTTGGCCGACGACCTGCGCAAGTTCGGGGTGTCGGTGCTGGGCTGGTTGCAGGGCGCTCTGCTGGGCGCCGATGAGTTCCTGATCGGCCAGCGCGCCAAGCTCCTGCTGCTCGACCGGGTGCTGACCGATCTGTTCGCGCGGTGCGACGTCGTGGTGCAGACCGGGCCGGTGCCGTTCGACATCCTCGGCCTGCCGGAGCTCGCGGTGCCGATCGGATTCACCTCCGACGGCCTGCCGATCGGGACCGTCCTGGGCGGCATGCCGTTCGCCGAGGACCGGTTGCTGTCGGTCGGGGCCGCCTACCAGGCGGTCACCGACTGGCACCACCGTCGGCCGAGCGACCCCGCCGCGGTCACCACCAAGCTGGCGCCCGCGCCGCGCCGACTCGGCGCGCTGGACGTGGTGAAAACCATGCAGTGACGCGAAAATCCGCCGACCGAGCGCGAGTTCCCCGGCGCACCGCCCGGATTCCCGGTGCGGGCGTGCCGGGGCACTCGCATTCCGGCCGGTCACCCGCCACCAGCGCGTCCGGTTTTCCGCGCTGGTGGCGGGGAGCTCTCACCGCTTCGACGTGGTGCGCTGCGCCTCGCGGACGAACGTCGGGTGGAGTTCGACACCCCAGCCCGGTGCGGTGGGGGCCGGTACGGCGCCGTCGACGACGCGCAGCACCGGTTCGTAGACCTCCTGCGTCCACGGGGTGCGCTCGATGCTCCACTCCTGGTACTGCGTGCACGCTGGCATCGCCGCGGCGAGGTGCAGCGTGAACACCTGGAGCAGCGAGTCGTTCGCGCAGTGCGGGGTGCACGGAATGCCAGCGGCCTCGGCCAACACGGCGACCTTGCGCGCCCGCGACACGCCGCCGAGGTAGCCGATGTCGGGCTGCACGATGTCGACCGCGCGCCCGCTGATCATCCGGTGGAACTGCGGCAGCGAGATGTCCTGCTCGCCGCCAGAGACCGGGATGTCCAGCGCCGCCGCCACCTCTGCGGTGAGCTCGATCTCCGGGAACGGGCACGGTTCCTCGAAGTGGAAGTAGCCGTGGTCCTCCAGCATCCGGCCCACCCGGATCGCGCGACCCACCGAGAAGCCGCCGTTGGCGTCGGCCGACAGGTCCACGCCGTCGCCGAGGACTTCGCGGGTGTGCGCGATGATCCGCTCGGTTCGACCGGGGGCCGCGTCCACGTCGCGGCCCATCGCATCGCCCACGCGGATCTTCACCGCGCGGAAGCCCTCTGCCGCGATGGTCTGTTGCAGGCGTTCGGCCTCGGCCTCGGGCGTGATGTCGCGCCGCATGCTGGAGGCGTACATCGGCACCGAGGTCCGCGCGTGCCCGCCGAGCAGCTTGGACACCGGCTGGCCGGTCACCTTGCCGAGGATGTCCCACAGCGCGGTGTCCACCCCGGCCAGCGCCCGGTGCAGGAAGCTGCTGGGGAACTTGTAGTGCACCCGAAGGCACTCGTCGACCAGCGCCTCCACATCCCAGGGATCCTTGCCCAGGAAGTGCGGCGCCACCATGGAATGCAGCACGTGCGCGCTGGTCGCCGCCTCGTACGGGGCGGTCTGCCCGATGCCTTCGGCGCCGTCTTCGGTGCGGATCCGGACGATGGCCAGTTGGCCGCGCACCAGGGTCTCGATGCTGTCGATCTTCACACGTACTCCTTGAGCAGGTCCACCAGGCGGGAGCGCTGCGCGCAGCGGTCGAATCGGAAGCAGTCGGCCAGCGCGCGGGCCTGCTCCTCGTCGATGCCTTCGAAGCAGCGGGCGAAGTCGTCGACCATCGGCTCCGCGAGCATGATGTGCCGCACCAGCACGTGGATCCACTGCTGCGGCCCGAACGGCAGCGGGTCGAAGTCCGGGAACTCTTTGGCGAAGGTGCTCTCGATCGGGTCGAGGATGTGCCGCACGCCGGTGTCGACCCCGCCCCAGACGTCGACGCCCAGTCGTGCCTTCTTGTCCAGTACGGGCGCGATCCGCCGCAGGTAGGGGGAATCCGGGGTGAGGTGCGCGATGCCCTGCAGGCCGATGTCCTTGTAGGTCCACAGGCTCCAGCCCGCACCGTGCTCGTCGTAGAGTTCGAGCTGGTCGGCGAGCACCCGGTAGCGGGCGTCGTCGCGGTCGGGGACACCGCCGTACATCGGCCCGAACTCGCCGACCCAGATCGGGGTGCCGGTGCGGCGCATGTACTCGGATCGCTGGAGGAACCGGGACTTGAGGTAGTCCCGGTCGACGTACTGCCCGCGGGAGATCCCCGGGTAGTCACCGCTGTCGGCGAAGCCCGCCAGCGCGTAGTCGTGCACCGTGTAGACGGTGCCCGGCCACGGCTCGCGGAACAGGTCGAAGTCGGTGGCGTGCCGGTTGCCGTCGAGGAAGATGACGTGGTCCGGGTCGACCGCGCGGATGGCGGTGTGCAGGCGCTGGTAGAACGGGCCGATCGCCGCGCCATCGGAATCGGCGGGCTCGTTGAGCGGGTTGTACCCGGCGACCCACGGGTTGTCCTTGTACCGGTCGGCCAGCGCCTCCCACAGGTGCACCACGCGGTCCTGGAAGTGCCGGTGGGTCCAGAAGAACGACCGGTGGGTGGGGTTGTCGCTGTGCCAGCGCTGGTTGTGGAAGCCGGGTGCGGCGTGCAGGTCGAGCACCGTGTACAGGCCGTTGCGGGCGCAGGTCTCGATCGCCCGGTCCAGCAGCCGGAAACCATCCTCCTTGAGTTCCATCGGCCGGTCGTCGTCCTCGAAATGCCGGTAGTGGAACGGCAGCCGGACGCAGTTCATGCCGATTTCCGCGAGGAAGCGCGCATCGTCGTCGGTGAAGAACACGTCGAGGAAGCGGTCGAAGAACGCCTCGTAGACGCTCTCGCCGAGGACCCGCCGAAGGGCCTTGCGCTGCAACTCCTCGGTCGCCGGATAGCCGGTGATGAAGTTCTCCATGTTCATCCACCCGCCCAGCCCCACCCCGCGCAGCCGCACCGGGCCACCGGCGGCGGTGGCGAGGTGGTCGCCCTCGACGCGGACCATCGCTGACTTGTCGTGCATGGTCTTTCGATCACTCCTCGGGAAAGTCCCGCGCGGCGCGGCGGGCTTGTCAGAGCCGGTCTTTGGTCTTGTTTTTGAAGCGGCGCAGCCGCTTATCCCACCTACGGCACTCGCACCGCCGCCCGCACCGCGAAGCAAAATGAGTTCATGGAGACCTCATTTGCTGAAACCGGCTGTTAGGCCTCGTACCAGGTATCGGCGGCCGAGGACGTAGGCAGCCAGCATCGGGAGGGTGGACAGCACCACGGCCGCCAGCACGGCCGGGACGTTCACGGTGAACTCGCCCTGGAACGTCCACAGCGCCATCGGCAGCACCCGCTTGTCCGGGCTCTGCGTGAGGATCAGCGGGAAGAGGAAGCCGTTCCACACGTGCAGCGCGTCGTAGATGCCGACGGTCACCAGGGCGGGCCGGGCCAGCGGCAGCACCAGGCTCCACAGCACGTGCCGGTCGGTGGCGCCGTCCAGGCGCATCGACTCGAACAGTTCCTTCGGGATGTCGCGGATGAAGTTCGCCAGGATCAGCACGGTGATCGGCACCGCGAAACCGATCGACGGCAGGACCAGGGCGAGCAGGCTGTCGTACAGGTGCGCACGCGTGATCATGTAGTACAGCGGGATGATCGTGGCGTGCACCGGGATCGCCAGGCCCAGCAGGAAGACCGAGAACGCGGTGCGGACGAACCGGCCCTGCCCGCGCACCACGGCGTAGGCCGCCATCAGCGACAGCGCGACGGTGACGACCACCGATGCCGCGGTGACGATGACGCTGTTGAGGAAGTACTGGCCGAAGCCGCTGCGCAGCACCAGCGCGTAGTTGTCCAGCGAGATGCTGGTCGGCGGGGCCAGCGGATTGGTGGCGAAGAAGCCGCTTTCGGAGCGCAGGCTGGAGATCACCACGTAGTAGATCGGCACGATGATGACGGCCAGCCAGCAGAATCCGCCGAGACCGGCCAGCACGTTCGGGGGTTGGCGCACGCCGCGCCTGCGCCGCGCGGCGCCCGGGCGCGCGGACGAACGCCCCGGTGCGACGGCGGTGGTCGGGACGGCCATCAGAGCCCTTCCTGTTCGCTGCTCATCCGGGCGAAGCCGGAGAACCTGGTCAGCACGAACGCCAGACCGAGCCCGATCACGACCAGGATGACGGCCAGCACGCTGGCGGCTCCCATGTCGTTTGCGGTGAACCCGGTGAGGTACATGTCCAGCGGCAGCAGCCGGGTGGCGTTGCCGGGCCCGCCGCCGGTGAGCACGAAGACCACGTCGAAGTAGGTCAGCGAACCGGTGACCATGAGCGTGGAGGACGTGACGATGGTGTACCGCAGCTGCGGCAGCGTGATGTAGCGGAACTGCTTCAGCCGACCGGCACCGTCGATGGTCGCCGCCTCGTAGAGCGAGTCCGGGATCTGCCGCACCGCGGCCTGGTACAGCAGGGTGTGGAACGGCACGAACTGCCAGGCGATGACGAAGACGACCACGTACAGCACCAGATCCGGATCGCCCAGCCAGTCCTGCGCCAGCACGCTCAGACCCGGCGTGGCGCCCAGTCCGAAGTTCGGGTCGAGGACGGCTTTGAAGGCGATCGCCACCGCCGCCGAGGACAGCAGCAGCGGCAGGAAGTAGAGCACCGCGAGCACCGCTCGGTAGCGCTGCGTTCCGGCTGTGAAAACCCCGAGCAGCAGGCTGATCGGGGTCTGCACCAGCCATGACGCCACCATGATCTTCAACGTGAGCAGCAGCGCGCCACTGGTCACCGGGTCGCTGAGCACGCTGGTCCAGTTGCCCAGGCCCTCCCAGCTGATCGCGCCGAGCCCGTCCCAGCGCACGAAGCTCAGCACCACCGCCCCGGCGAGCGGAACGAGGGCGAACACGACGAAGAACGCCAGCGCTGGCAACGCCAGCAGGCCGTTCGCGCTGGAGTTCGTGCGGCGGATCGCGGGCCCGCCGGGGTTGAGGACTGACACGTCGAATCCGCCTTCAGCTCTTGATCGTGGCGTTCATGTTGGCCGCGAACTCCTCGGGGGTGATCTGCCCGAGGAAGATCTGCTGGAGGTTCGTCAGCAGCGCGTCGCCCTGCGCGGGGCTGAGCGCCTGGTCCAGTGAAAGCTGGAAGTGGGGGGCCTTGGCGGCCAGTTCGTAGACGGTCCGGAAGTACGCCGGATCGCTGGACGCGGCGATCTCGTCCTCGATCCCGGCCACCGGGGGCACGTTGCCGACGGCGAGCAGATCGGCGGCGTACTGCTCGCCCAGCAGGTTGCTCTTGATGTAGTCGCGGGCCACCTGCTTCTCCTGCTCGGTGGCGCTGGCGGAGATCGACCAGAAGTTGGTCGGGTTGCCCACCACGTTCGCCGGGTCGCCCGCGCCGCCTTCGACGGCCGGGAACGGGAAGTACCCGAGCTTGCCCGCGGTGATGAAGTCGGGATCGGCGGTCTGGATCGTCTGGTAGGTCGCGGGCAGGCCCAGGCTCATGGCGGCCTTGCCGGTGTAGACCAGGGCGACGTCGGCCCCGCTGTCGGCGGAGATCGAGGAGAAGCCCTTGACGAAACCGTTGGCGTTGACCAGCTGCTGGATCTTGCGGGTCGCCTCCAGCACCGCCGGATCGGACCAGGCGCCGGGCTTGTTGGCCACCACGTCGTCGAGCACTTCGGGTCCGCCGATGCGGTCCACCAGGTACGCGAGCCAGGGCAGCAGCGGCCACTTGGCCTGGCCGCCGACGGTGAACGGGGCGATCCCCGCGGCCTGGACCTCGGCACCAGGGCCATCACCTCGCCCCAGGTCTTCGGGGGCTGGGCGCCGATGCGGGCGAACAGGTCCTTGTTGTAGTACACCATCACCGGCTTCACGCCGTTGTTCGGCAGCGCGTAGGTCCGGCCGCCCACCTGCCCGGTCGCGGCGATCGAGGGCAGGAAGCGGTCCTTGAGCGCGGGATCGGCGGCGAGGTCGGTGAGGTCTTCGACCGAACCGGCGTCCACATAGGACTTCAGTACGCCGCCGCCCCAGCCGTAGATCAGGGTGGGCGCGTCGCCCGCGCCGACCGCGGTGCGGATCTTCTGCTTGTACGGGTCGTTGGCGAAGGCCTGGATGCCGAACTGCCGGTTCGGCTGGGCGTTGTTCCAGGCGTTGAAGGAATTGCGGAAGGCCTGCTCGGTTACGCCGCTGATGATCCACGCGGAAGCGGCTCCGCTGGCGCTGTTGCCCGCCTGCGGCCCGGCTGTGCCGCAGGCGGCCGCGCCCGTCAGGAGCACGGCGAAACCGGCCGCGAGTACGGTCCTGCGCGATGCCTTCATGCTGTCCGCCTCCCTGCCCCGGTCACAGCGGCGTGCCCGGGGCGTAGTCGTAGCGCGGCCCCGGAGCCCAGGGGACTGGCATCGGTGCCTTGCCTCTCGCTGGCGAAGCGGAGTCCTATGTGGACCGGCCGAGGGAAACGTGGCGCGCCGCGCGGACCACCGCCGGTGCGCGAGGCGCTTCCGTTGGCCGGGTGTCCGCGAACAGGACTCGGCTCGCCTCGATTCGCGAACATCGTGCAGGGTTCCCGGACGCACTGTCAATCGTTATCGACAACGTTATCGATAACGTTCTACATCGCGTAGGATTCCGGTGTGAGGAATAGCCGTGTGACCATCCGCGATGTCGCCGCGAAGGCGGGCGTGTCGGTGGCGACCGTTTCCAAGGTGCTCAACGACCGCCACGGGGTGGCGGCCAGCACCGTCGAACGGGTGCGCGCCGTGATCGACGAGCTCGGCTACGAGTCGAGCCTGGTGGCGCGCAGCCTGCGCAACCACCGCACGAACGTGATCGGAATCCTGGTCTGGGACATCGAGCCGTTCAGCGCCGAACTGCTCAAGGGCGCGGCCCGAGCGATCAAGGGCACCGGCTACGAACTCGTCGTCTACTCGGCTGGCCGGGAAGGCACCGACCAGGTGGGTTGGGAGCGCCGCTACCTGTCCCGGCTGTCCGGCACGCTGATCGACGGGGCGGTGATGGTGACGCCGACCGTGCTCACGCCGGAATCCAGCGCACCCGTGGTGGCCGTCGACCCGCGCGTCGGCGGGGCGGGTGTGCCGACGGTGGACTCGGACAACTTCCGCGGCGCCCAGTTGGCCACCGAGCACCTGCTGAGCCTCGGCCACCGGCGGATCGGCTTCCTCGGGCGTCCGCCGCGCGACCTGGAGTCCGCCCGGCGGCGCGAGGAGGGGTACCGCAGCGCGCTGGAAGCCGCGGGCATCACCCCCGACCCGGACCTGATCGGCGTCGCCGGGTATGACGAGGAGACGACCCGGGACGCCGCCCGGCGGCTGCTGGAACTGCCGCAGCCGCCGACGGCGATCTTCGCCGCGAACGACCTGTCGGCGATCGCCACCATGGACGTCGCGGTGACGCTGGGCATGCGGGTGCCCGCCGACCTGTCGATCGTCGGCTTCGACAACGTGCCGGAAAGCCGGATGACGCAACCCGCGCTGACCACCGTCGACCAGCCGATCCAGCTGATGGGGCAGCGGGCCATCGAGATGCTGGTCGAGGTGCTCGCCGGGCGCGAGCTCGCCGAGCCGCACGTCCGGCTGCCCACCAGGCTCCTGGTGCGCGACTCGTGCGCCGCTCCGTCAACCCGCGCCGACCAGGTCACTCCGGACGGGCGGCTGGAAACCCGCTGACCGCACGGCAAAACCCGGCGGAGCGGTATGCTAGCCGAGCAGGGATGCTCAGGCGACGCCAGCGGTGGATTTGACGCCGCCGATCTCCCCGTTGCGGAACGCGTCGACGAACAACCGGTAGTCGTCGCGCACCACATCGGCGTAGCGCAGGGCGAAGTCGGCCAGCCAGGCGGCGAACTCCTCCTCCCGCCCGCTGACCACCGACGCGATCGCTTCCTCGGTCTGGAACTGCACCAGTTTGCTGTCCGACTGGGCGTCCGAGACGCAGTGCACCTTCGCCATCGCCCTGCCCAGGAAGTCCAGCACCGGGAGGATCTCCTCGGGTTCGGTCAGGTCCTGCCAGTCCAGATCCGCTTCGTACGGGGACAGTTCGTCGACGACGTAGCCGACGCCGTCGATCTCGGTGTAGCCCAGCAGCGGGTCCGCGTGCGCCTGCAACGCCCGCTGCGAAACCGCCGTGCGATGGCCGTGGTGGCGGAAGTGGTCGCGGATGTGCTCGTCGGTCACCACCCGTGACGGGGCGGCCACGTTGCCCTGCTTCATCGACAGCACGGTGTCGTTCTCCAGCGCCTCGGTCGGCCCCTCGATGAGGATGTTGTACGCGGGTAGGCCCGCGCTGCCGATGCCGAACCCGCTGCTGCCGACCACGTCCTTGACCGTGTAGGCGACATCGCGCATCCGGTTCTCGACCGGAATCGTGTCCAGGTACCGATGGAACGCCGCCTCGACCTTCTCCCGTTCGGCTGCGTCGAGCCGCCGAACCCCGGCGCCGCCCCGGAACCGGCGGTCGTACCCCTCGGCTTCGGTCATCCGGTCCAGCATCGCGGCCCGGCTGCTCAACCGGGTCTGCTGCAACAACTCGTGGATCGTTCCCTCGGTGGTCGCCAGCCGCAGCGAGTACCGCGAGTCGCCGTCGGATCGCGCGAAGATCCGCACCTGGTCCAGGTAGGACGCGGCAGCGCGCGCCACGAAGTCGACGATGTCGGCGTCGGGCAGGGCCTTGCTCCACCCAAGCAGCGCCAGACTCGCCGCGAAGCGCTGCAGATCCCAGGTGAAATGCCCGAGGTACGCCTCGTCGAAATCGTTGACGTCGAAGACGAGAACACCGGATCCGTCCATGTAGGTGCCGAAGTTCTGCGCGTGCAAGTCGCCCTGGATCCACACGCGACTCGTCCGCTCGTCCGCCCACGGATCCGGTAGGCGCACCACGTCGGCGTAGAACAGGCAGGCGCTGCCCCGGTAGAAGGCGAACGGGTCGGCGGCCATTTTTCGGAATTTCGTCCGGAATGCGGCCGGATCCCGGTCCATCAACTCGGCAAAGGTGCTGACCAGGGTCTCGCTGATCCAGCCTCGACGCACCACGGGATCATCGGCGCCGAGAAGACGCGCAAGCTCAGGCATAGCAAACCTTCCGTGCACCCATTGCGACGCCAAGCCTAGCTCGCGAGCGGATCAACCGAACATGACCTGATTTCAACGGGTTTGGCACCAGTTGTCTGATTTCATGTCCAAAATCCCTTGTGCGCCAAACAGTTCGCTGGTGGAAAAGCAACTGCCAACCTGCGCGGGAACGCCGCGGGTGGGCGCCCGCCCGTGGCGGCGAAGGTGGGTGGTTACCCCGGGAAACCGGAACAACCACCCACGAGCTCTGACACGGCCGATTTCGTTGGAACGAGGCGAGAACCTCTGACGGGGGACTAGTTGAGGGTGAAGCGCAGCGAGATCCGGCGCGAATGCCGCCGCGGCCAAGCCCGCAGGATCCCGTGGTGCTGCGCGGGCCACCGGCAGATGATCACGTTGAGCGGGCGTCCGAACTGATCCATCAACCGGACCAGGAATCCCTCGCTGTGCGCCGAGTCGAACGGTCCGACCCGGGCCTGGAAGAACACCGCGCCGCGATTGGAGATCGCCTGCAGCACGTTGACGTCGCCGAAGTAGTTCCGGAACCCGGTCAGGAGGTTCTTCTTCCGAGTGGCTCCGGTTTGCTCGGGCACGGCGCGCGGCAGCGTCCAGGCCACCCAGAGCACCTCGGCCTCCGGTATCCACGCCTCGTCCTCGGCCGCCACATCCCGCTGGCGCGGTACCACTGCCGTCACCCGAGCGCGCATCATTTCCCTCAGATAGGGCTCGTCGATCAAGCCCCAGCGCGCCAAGTACTGGCCAACGGTGGCCGGGCTGAGCAGGATTCGGTACTCGCGGTTCACCAATTCGGCCACGGCCTGCCGGGTCCACAGCAGGTGGGGCAGGCCGTGCTCGTCGGGGGTGCCTGCGACGATCGCCTTGACGGTCCACGCCTGTTGCGCCGGGGACAGCGCGAGCTGCTCACCCGGTCGCCGACCGCGGACCTTCGGGCGGAAGGACTCCTCGCCCATTCGCCGGTAGGCCCGCATCCACGCCCCGACCGTCTTGCGGGACACCCCGAGCAGGCGCGCCACCTCCGTTCGGGAGGATCCCGATTCGACTGCGGCCACGGCCCGCCTGCGCAACTCTTCCAGCGCTTCCGGGGAAAGATTGCGAGCGTCACGTGTGGTCATCATGCTCAAGCCCCGAAGTCTGCCGGATGTCCGGTCAACGCCGGGCATCCGTGAGTGAATGGGTGATCACTTGTGGTGCGCAGACCACAGCCGTGGCTGGTGCGTCGGGGACACCGCCCGCATGGCGTCTGTTCGAACGACCGGACCACCGGTTCGGCGGCCGCTGGAATCAGCGGGCGCGTTCTTCCTCGAACTGAGCACTGTGGACACCGGCTGACTGGTGTGCACGGCGGCGGTCGCAGAGGCGTGCGCGAACTGGGATCGGCGTGGCCTGAATCTTGCGGAGTTGAACGTGCGCTGCAAATGCGGTGCGCGCATCGCGTTCCCTTCTTCTTTTGTCGAGGGCGAACCATCCGCCGCGATGGCGGAAACATCGCGGCACGGACATTACGGATGCCACCCGTTTCGGCCGCGCGACCCGTTGGTTAACTGTGCATCACAAGAGATTCACCCCGTGTTTCTGCTGGCGGTGACGGGCCCATTCTCGCGCGGTGCTCCAGCACTTTCCGGAACGGATAGAGGTGTCGGCGGCGGCGATCGATCCGACCTGATCAGGAACGGTGAAGGCACTGTTCAGCGGCCCGAGGTAGGTGCGGTGCCCACTGCTCGCCACGTGTCACCTATTTGCGTCACCGATCATTATTTCGATATCGGATGGGGCCGTCGGAACGTCGTCGCGAATTCGGCGCGCGGTTAACCTCCGTGAGCCCGCGAGCTGCGAAAATGGTTGTCCTGGCGCTGTGTTTCTCCGCTGTGAACGAATATTGCCGTGCGGCGCCGATTGCTGGTCGGTGGCGTTGGCAGATGTGCCGTGCTCGTGCCACCATGTCGCTCCATCGGAAGATCCAAAATCCTGCCGCACCGGTCCGCGGGGAACTGCGCGAGACCCGAGAATTCGGTCGCCACGGCTGTTGCACCGGAGAATCGCTCACCTGCCGAGCGCAGGTGTCGCGGGGTCCAGCGGGCGTTCCGCCCGCCCGCTGGACCCCATTGGTGACCCCGTCCGCATTACAGGGCCGCCCTCACTGTAGCCGGGGAGCGGCCGAATATCTGTGGGGAACCTATGAAAAGCGCCATGAGGAACCTGTGAGAACGTCGCGCCGAAAGTGCGCACTCCGGTGGGACACCAAACGCTGCGGTTCGACCGGGGTGACCAGAACTCCCAAAAGTGTCCGCTGTGGATGGTGGAAGCCCGGTCTCCTCCTACAGGTCCAGCACCAACCGGTCGCTGCACGATCGCGACACGCAGATCATCATCGTGTCGTTCGCGGCTCGTTCCTCGTCCGTGAGCAGCGAGTCACGGTGGTCGGGAATGCCGTCGAGCACCGGCGTTTCGCAGGTACCGCAGATGCCACCCCGGCAGGACGACAACGCCGGAACGCCAGCCT
Organism: Saccharopolyspora antiqui; assembly: GCF_052246905.1. Classification (NCBI taxonomy): domain Bacteria; kingdom Bacillati; phylum Actinomycetota; class Actinomycetes; order Pseudonocardiales; family Pseudonocardiaceae; genus Saccharopolyspora; species Saccharopolyspora antiqui. The sequence continues at coordinate 403,531 of NZ_JBQQBO010000001.1, read as the reverse complement.
GCTCGACGACTTCGAGGATCGACCTGTCCTTCGGCACCTTCACGGTGATCCCCGAGCGTGCGAGCTCGACGTCGAACGAGATGCTCTGCTGCGTGTCGGCGCTCGTCTTCGGGGAGAACCGTTCCACGTGCAGGGTGCCCAGCGGCCACCGCGCACAGCGCTCCTCGACCGCGGCCAGCAGTGGCTCCGGACCGCAGCAGTAGACCGCGGTGGCTTCCTGCGGTCGCCCGAGCAGTCCGTCCAGGTCCAGCAGTCCGGCCTCGTCCTGCGGCCACACGCTCACCCGGTCGCCGTAGTGCTCGGTCAGCTCGGTGCGGAACGCCATCGAGGTGCGCGACCGACCGCCGTACACCAGCCGCCAGTCCGCGCCCCGCGCCTGGACTTGCGCGACCATCGGCACGATGGGGGTGATCCCGATTCCGCCCGCGATGAACAGGTACCGCTGGGCGTCGACGAGACGGAAGTGGTTGCGGGGACCGCGAATGCGCACCACGTCGCCATCGGCCAGCCGGTCGTGCACGTGCCCGGAACCGCCGCGGCCAGCGGATTCCCGCAGCACCGCCACCTGGAGCACCGAACGGTCGGCCGGGTCACCGCACAGCGAGTACTGGCGAACCAGGTCCTCGCGCAGCACGAGATCCAGGTGCGCACCCGGTTCCCATTCGGGCAGCTGTTTTCCCGCCGGGTGGCGCAGGGTCAGCCGCACCACGTCGTCGGCGACAACTTCTTTCCGGTCGAGCAGGACCTCTAACTCCACCTCGGTCCTGGACAGGACACCCGCAGTCATCAACGCCTCCTCAGCGAGAACTCACGCCGGTGCGCAGATCGTGATCAGCGCGCCCAGAATCACCCCGAGAAACCAGGATCATCCTGGTTTCTCGGGATTGAATGCCGTTCAGTGGCTTTCCGCTGCTCGCCGTCCGCTCGGTCGGTGAGCGTGCCGATGTGGCAGCGGTTGCTTTGTTCGGCAGCGCAATCGTGGCACAACGCTGTGCTTCTGACCAGCGGAGTTCCGCGCCGCATGGCCGATTTTTGAACACGCGTTAACATGCGGGATACATCGGGTGGTGGCGGTGTTCGCGCAGTTCGCGGACGTGCCGTGGAACAACCGGACAAGTGCTCGTACCGGCACGCATGGAGGTGTCCGAGAAATGGCTGACGGGCAAATAGGTAACACTTCCGGGGCGCTTCGGGCGGCTGTCGTGGCGCTCTGACCAGCTCTTTTCTGGTGTTCGGGAAGTGCATTCCGGTGTCCGGTATATGCGTGCCCGCAATTGCGGAAGCCCCCGGATAATATGTCGAATTCACCGCCGAAAAAACGGCGAAGGCAGGTTGAATTAATACCTCGTGATGCGGCGGTTATGTGCCAGCCATCTGGTCGACACGGATACCGGCCGTAATAGCGGGACCGCGACTTCCGCCGTCGCGGGCGGCCGCCGAACGAGGTTCCGCCACCTTGATCGACCGGAGGGAACCGGTCGCTGTTCGGTCTTTAACGCAGAAAGGAACAGCATGCTCGCACCGCATTTGCAGCACCTGTTTTCCGGCCGGGCGCTTCCGGCGCCAGCCCTCCGCTGGGCCGCGACCTCTTCCGAGCTCCCCGCCAAGACATCGGAGTGACGGCGACGAACACCGCACCCGCCTCCTGTCGAATCCCCTTCGCATCCGGCTGTCATCCGGCCGGGGTTTTCGCACGACACTGAAGGAGCTCCCATGTCTTCCGCCGCTCTGCCCAGCTCCCGCAAGCTCGCCATCGCCGTCGGAATCGGCGTTTTGGCAGCGCTTCTGCTGTCACCCACCGCCTCGGCGCACGTCTCGGTCACTCCGGATACCGTGGTGGCCGGTGAGCGGTCCACGGTGTCCTTCCGCGTGCCGAACGAACGCGATGACGCGTCAACGGTGCGAATCGAAGTGAACTTCCCGGCGGATCGACCGTTGGCCTCCGCCACGCCGCAGGCCGTTCCCGGCTGGACCGTCACCGTCCACAAGCAACAGCTCAGCACACCGTTAAGCACCGAGCACGGGACCCTCGACGAGGCGGTGACGTCCATCGTCTGGGAGGGCGGCCAGATCGCCCCGGACACGTTCCAGGAATTTCCGGTGAGCATCAGCTCGTTGCCGCACGAAGCGGGCCCGCTCGTCTTCAAGTCGCTGCAAACATATTCCGACGGTGCGGTTGTCCGGTGGATCGACACCGAGGCAGCGGGGCAGCCCGAGCCGGAATACCCGGCGCCGTCCTTGTCGGTGGTGCAACCACAGCCTCCTGCCGTCGCCGAGTCCACTTCGGACACACCGGCCCGTCTGCTCGGCGGTGCCGGGCTCCTCGCCGGACTGACCGGGCTCGGCTGGGCAGCTCTTGCCAGGCGCAAGCCTGCGCGAGCGCGAGCGGCCACAGCCGAGCAGGAGGAAACGGTGCGGGTGTAGGGACTGCCGTGGAACTGCGAAGACTGCTCGGCGTTCTTGGCGTGCTCCTGGTCCTCCTGATCACCAATCCCGGCACCGCCTCGGCACACGCCGTGCTGTTGGGCACCACGCCGGGAAACTTCGAGGTGCTCGCCACCGCGCCGCACGAGGTCGCCCTCCAGTTCAACGAACCCGTCGACATCGGCCTGGCCGAGATCCGGCTCATCGGGCCAGGTGGCGCCGAGGTCGCGGGCATCGGCCGACCGGCGCATCCGCCCGAACGCCGCGATGTCGTGGCGGCGAGGTTGCCGACCGAACTGGCTGCGGGGACGTACACGGTCGCCTTCCGGGTGGTGTCCGCCGATGCTCATCCGGTGCCGGGCGCGTTCGCGTTCAGCGTCGGCGAGGTCACGGGCGGCGTCGCGTCCGGTGCGGGACCGGACACCGGTGGTGCCAGCGGCGCGGTATCGGTGCTGTACGGCATCGCCCGCTGGCTCGCGTACGTCGGACTCGCGCTGCTGGTGGGTACTGCCTTCTTCGTCGCGGCGTGCTGGCCGGGCGGCGAGGCGGTGGCCGGGGTGCGCCGATTGCTTTGGAATGCCTGGGGAATCCTGCTCACGGGCACCTCGGGTGCCCTCGTCGCGTACGGGCCGTACGCCGCAGGCGGATCCATCGGTGACCTCGCCGATCCGGCGTTGCTCGGTTCGACCCTGGGCAGTCGGATGGGTGTGGTGCTCGTCGTGCGACTGGGGCTGCTGGGGCTGGTCGCCGCCGCACTGGTGCACGTGCGGCGGCGCGCGCCGTTCGCCCAGTACGGCGCCCGAAACCAGCGCCTGCGGACCGGATTGGTGCTCGTCGGTGCTGTCGCGCTGGTCGTGACCTGGAGTCTGGCCAGCCACAGCGCGAGCGGCGTCCAGGTCGTGCTGGCATTGCCGGTCGACGCGACGCACCTGCTCGCGATGGCGGTCTGGCTCGGTGGTCTGCCGGTGCTGCTCGGCGTCTTGTTGCGTTCGGACGACGTGGTGGGCATGCGAATGGCGATCCCCCGGTTCTCCCGAACCGCGCTGGTCTGCGTCGGCGTCCTGGTGGTGACGGGCACCTATCAGGCATGGCGCGAGGTCGGCACGCCGTCCGCCCTGTTCGGTACGACTTACGGCGCGGTGCTCGCGCTGAAGCTCGGTGTGGTCGTCTTGCTCGTGGGCATGGGAGCGTTGGCCCGCAACTGGGTACGTCGGCACTACGGGTTCGACGCCGTCGCGGTCGCCGACAAACCGCAGAGCCGCAAGGAAAAGCGGCGAGCCCGCAGCGGGCCCGAAGCTCGCGAAGTCGGCAGGTTCCGCCGGTTGATCGCGGTGGAGCTCGCACTCGCCGCCGCGGTGCTCGGGGTGACCGTGTCCTTGGTGAGCGCGGAACCCGCCGCCGCCGAACTCGCCAGGATGCGTGCGGCGGCGGAAATCCCGACCCGCGTCGGGCCGGTCAGCGGCATGCTGCCGTTCGACGCCGGTGGTGGCGAACAGGGCCTGGGCAAGCTGGCGGTGCTGGTGACACCCGGCGCGGTGGGCCGGAACGAGGTGCACCTCGCGGTGTTCGACGCGAGCGGGAGACCGAAGCAGGTTCCCGAACTGCGTGCGGAACTCCGACTGCCGACGCGTTCCATCGGACCGCTGCCCGTCGATCTCCAGGTCATCGGCGGCACCCACGCCATCTCGCCGGACGTGCCGATCACGATGCCGGGTCAGTGGGAACTCGCCGTCACGGTGCGGACTTCCGAAATCGACCAGGCCGTCGTGCGGATTCCGGTCGGCGCGCGTTGACCCCCGGGAGACTGGATGCCGGATGGACCAGCACCCAAGCGTGATCAAGGCAGGCGCGCGCAGCCTACCGGTTGAGGCGCTGGAGCGGCTTCGCCGCCAGGTCGTCGCCGCCGTCGAGTCCGGCGTTTCGCAATCGCACGTCGCGCGCACGTTCGGCGTTTCGAGGAAGACCGTTGGCACCTGGGTCCGCGCCTACCAGGAGAAGGGCGAACAGGCGTTTCGCCCGCGGCGCCGGGGCCGCCGCCGCGGGGAGCGGTTGGCGCTTTCCACGGCGCAGCAGGAGTGGGTGGTTGAGACCGCCGCGGCCAGTTCACCGGACGAGTTGGGCCTGCCGCACCTGTTGTGGACCCGGCGGGCGGTCGCCGATCTGATCCGCGCGCGGTTCGCGATCACGCTCAGTCCGGCGACGATCGACCACTACCTGTCCCGATGGGAACTGCTCGCCAAATCCGACCAACTCGCGCCGGGGCAGGACGAGTCTCGACGAGGCCTGGTCGGCCGCGAAGTGCTCTGGATGGCGTGGACGTGCCCGCGCCCGTTGGTGGGGCCTGATCGACTGCACGCACTGGTGGCGGTCACGAATCGCGGTGTGCTGTTCTTCCGGCTCAGTGATCGCCCCTTCGACGGCGAGCAGCTGGCCGACTTCCGCAAACGGCTGCGCGTGCAACTCGCGAGCGAGGTGACCGTGGTAGTGCGGATGTGGCCGACTGAACAATCGCAACTGCTCGGGCACTGGAGGACCGTCGAGCAGGGCGTAGTCGTGCATGTGGCGACGCGCTGAACTCGCGATCGGCCGCAGTTTCCACACCTTTCGCGGTTCGCACATCGTGTTGGGCGGTGAATGAACCGCCACGGCTGCTTGCCGAATTCGATCGGCGTGGACCAACCTCATTCGTGTCACGCTGTTGTTAAATGTGTTGGAGGATCTCCGCGGACTGGTTCGTTGTTGTGCGCCGAGTCGGGATTTCCGGAAACGCAAACATGTTCCACCGGGTGCGCCCTCCGTCGGTGTCGCGGCGTGGTGCGGCCGTAACCTATTTGCTCGGCGGTCGTCGGATCGATGATCGAAGCCAATCCTGTCCACTCGTGCCGGAAATCGCTGAGGACCAGTTCAGAACACGCGTCGGGGGTTGGAAACATGGACGAAACCCGAGTGCGGCAACGATTTTCGAGCCACTGGGAAGAAGCGGTCGGGCATGCCACCATGCCAGGGAGCCGTTTTCTCCTCGCCCGAGGGTTCCACATCGGGCCGCGGCACACCTGAGAGAAAGTCGAGAATCCGTCCCAGCTCGCACCAGGAGGCGAACCGCATGCGAACCAGGCGCTACCTCGCAGTCGGCGCGGTGACCATCGCCTGCTTCAGCGCTGAGCCCGCCAGCGCCGCGGGTGCCGCCGACCCGATGATCGCCGCGAGTTGCACGGCGGTCCTGGACGGCGTGGCCGGTCAGGGGGTCCTGCTGGATCCCCGTGCGGTGGCCGATCCGATCGCCGGAGCCCTCGGCCCGCTGGATCCGCTCGGTGGCCTGCAGGAGCCGTTCCGCCAGGCGTGGAACGCCGCACCGCCGATCCCCATCGGCACCGTCGCAGGCGGTGAGGTGGTGTTCTCCGGGACCCAGATCGCCGACGCGGCCATCGCGCGGCTGCGGGAGATCCCAGCCCTGGCACCGGTTCTCGATCCGCTGATCCCCGTCGCGCATTCGGCGCTGAGCACGGCGTGCGGCATGGTCGTCCGGGGTGACCAGCCGGGAGCTCCCGGCGGTGGCGAGCAGCCCCCGGCCTCACCACCGCCGGGGCCTCCGACCTCGCCGCCACCGTCCAATGAGGCGCACTGGAATGCGCCGCGATCGTCGTCGGATTCGTCGAGCGGCGACGTCGTGCGCTTCGGCGTTCCACTCACCGGCACGTGGCAGTTCGGGTTCCTGCCCGACAATCCCGTCGTCGGTGTTCTCCAGCCGGGTGCGCGCGGCGCGGGTGGTGGGGAAACCGACGTGCTGAACTCCCAGGCCGATCTGTCGGCGGGACGGGCGGAGCCGTTGCCCACGGAAGCGCAGCGCCCGCCCTTGGTGGCGCTGCTGGCGGCGCTGTTGCTCGCCCTGGTGAGCGCGCAGTTGGTCCGCACTTGGGTGTCGCGGTCCGAGCGTTAGCGGCGGAAAAGGGGCGCTTCGCGGGACGCTCGTTCCGAAGTGGGGATTCAATCGCGCAGGTCCGGCGAACACGCGCCGTCGATAAATCGGCGGAAATCAGCCAAGCCAGCTGTCAACGCCTGGATCGCAAATACCTACCGCCGCTGGGAATGCCCGCGCCGCAAATCGAACGAGGCCGCTCTTCTCGTGTCCTGACCGGACATTTCGCGGTGCCGGTCGCCATTGCCAACATTCCGCGCCGTTCGTTCGCGGCACGGCTGGGAAGTATTTTGCTGAAACGCATGTCGAGCGGTTATCTGCGCAGTTTCTCACGGGGCGAGCGAATTGTGTTGTGAGCGGCGTTTTACGGTCGGTTTACTTGGGTATCTGGTTCCTTAACGATGATCATGTTCTAATTTTTGCGTTCGACTTGTTCGGACGGTGCCGTTGGTAGCCGACCGCTGACGTCGGAATTCGCGTGTTGTGCCAGGGATGGCCGCGGAGTTCGACCTTAATCCGTTTCGGGGCAGCGTTGTTGTGCGGCGCACTTCGAGGCGGGTCGGAACCACGGCTGGTTCGGGGGAAGTCCCGCCGGTGCGTGACGCCTTCCGAAGTGCAACATCCGCTGGCGATCTGGAGATCGCACGGATACAGAAGGGAATCACATGTCCTCAAACGCTCCCCCGGGGCGCCGACGATTCCGCCTCACCACGGTGGTCTCGGTAGGCGTCGCAGTGGCCACCGTCTCGACGGTGGTCGCCGCGACGCCGGTGGCCGCCCTGCCGGTCGGCGTCGGTCCGGTGCCGATCACCTTCACCCTCAACGACAGCAACGGCAACTGGTTCGACTCCGGACTCGAACTCTTCGGCGGCAAGTCGCTCGCGGTCGCGGAGTTGCCGCGGGTCGGCACGTCGGCCCTGGACGGCGGGATCGTCCCCAGCTTGCCGGACGGGGGCGCCCTGGGCAGCCAGGCCACGGCCCAGTCCGCCGGGCTGATGAACGTCAACCTGGTGGACTCGCTCACCGGTCTGGTGCAGGATCCGACGAGGTCGGCGCCGACACTGGGCCAGACCGGGGCCAGCCTGGCCGATGCGCTCAACCTGGACAGCACCCTGGCAGCGGTGCAGTCGCTCGCCGCCGCCGAACCGGAGGCACGGCCGTACGCCGCCCAGGCCGCGGGGCTGCTGAACCAGTTCCAGGCCGAGGTGGCGAACCTCCCGGTCGACGCGCCGATCAACCTGAACAGCCTGCCGGTCGGTCTCGACCTCCAGCGGGCGCTGAACGATCTGGCGATGTTCGCGGAAAAGGGCCCAGCCATCACCGCGAACTTCGCGATCGCCCAGCCGGACAACGAGTCGTTGCACGACATCACCTCGTTGATCTGGCCGGAGGGGGCACCTTTCTTCGAGCAGATGGGCGCCTTCGCAGGGGAGGATTCAACTCAGCTGACCGAGCCGGGTCTGTACGCCTGGGCGTGCACGATCCACCCGTACATGCTCGGTGCGACCGTGGTCGACGACCCGCTGACCATCGGCCTGGACTTCGGCAAGAAGCTCCAGGTCAACTCGCGGGACCTGGCCGTTCCGTCGAGCGCGGACGTCATCCAGCAGCTGGTCCGGATCTTCTTCACGGCCACCGTGCCGGACAACTGGCAGCACTTCAGCAACAGCCAACCGACGGAGTGGAACCCGGTGTTCCCGCCAGCACCGATCCTGCAGTACGACGAGCAGGGGAACCCGCTGCTGGTGCCCAACCTGGATGCCTACTACGACAAGAAGTTCGAGTACCCCAGGACGTTGGACCAGCTGACCCCACCGAAAACACCTGGTGTGGGGGAAGTTTGGATAGACACCCAGATGGAGGAGTACGCGGGCAAGAGCAAGGTCGGTGCGCCCACGAAGATCAATGTCGAGAACTGGACGATCGACCGCAAGATCTCCGGTTCGAGCATCAACATGAACAACCCGCACAACATGTGGACGGACCGGGACTACAAGTACCTGTACCAGACGGAATGGTTCGACGACGAGCTGTCCGTCTTCGATCGGGCCACCGGTGAACATCTGCGCACGATCGAGGTCGGACCGGATCCCTCCCACGTGATGACCCGCACCGATACCGACCAGGTCCAGGTCGCCATCAACGGTGGGACGGACGTCGTGGAACTCTCGCCGGGTGCCACGAAGATCGACCGGCGGATCCCGGTCGGACCCTCCAACGAGCCGCCGCAGCATCCGCACGCGTTTTGGCTCAGCGGGGATGGGAAGACCACCGTCACACCGAACGTCAATCCCTACGACGCCAGCGTGATCGACAACGCGACGGGAACGTACCGCAAGGAACCGACCGGCGAGCTGCCGATCGCCACCGGGATGACGCCGGATCAGTCGAAGTTCTACATGGCGGACTTCCTCGGTGCGAGCATTTCCTGCGTCTCCCTCGCGGAGGACGCTTGCGTGCAGGACGGCAAGAAGGTCCACAACGCCAGCATCGACCTGTGGGAGAACTACGACCCGGTCTCGGGGCGTGACGGGGACAAGCCGTGGGGTGGCCTCACCATCCAGCTCCCGGTGAGTCCGGACGGCAAGGCACTGCTGGCTGCCAACACCTTCAGCGCCACGATCTCGGTCATCGACCCGAAGACCGACACGGTGGTCAAGGAACTCGGGTGCAACGCTGGCTGCCACGGCATCAACTTCGGTGCCAAGCAGGGCGGCGGCTACTACGCCTACGTGTCGAACAAGTTCTCCGACGCGGCGCAGGTGATCGACGTCGATCCCAACGGTGACGGCAACATCTCGGATGCCACCATCGCCGGTCAGTTGGTGCTCGAACCCACTGCGGACACCAAGATGGAGGACACCCTCACCGGGCAGGCCGGGATGGGCGGACAAGGTGTGTTGCCGATTCCGCTGGTCTACAACGGTTGGTCGCAACAGATTCCTGCTGGATGGCGGGAAAAGCTGACTCCGCAGCAGCTGAACCCGATCGGCTGAGTTGATTCCGCAACAACTCAGCTGCCTCGAACCATCTGACGACAGCAGGTGAAATCGCGCCTGGGGCCGGGTTTTCCTCGCCCGGTCCCGGGCTGCGACATCCCGGGAGATCCCATGGCTCATCGTCCGAATTGCTTCCCCACCCGCTTGGCCGGGCTGCTCGTGGCGGTGCTGATGACCACGCTCGGCTCGGCCCCATCCGCCGCGGCCCGGGTCTCCATCGTGCCCGACACCGCCAGGGGCGGCGGTACCGAGACTTTCGCCTTCCGGCTGGCCAACGAGCGGTCGGATACCACGAGCAACCGGCTGGAACTCGTTTTTCCCCGCGACGTTCCCATCGCGTTCGTCGAGGTCGTCCCGGTCGAGGGCTGGACGGCCACCATCACACCCCGTCCGCTGGATCCGCCGGTCAGGGTGGGCGATCGGGTGATCGACGAGGTCGTCGGTTCGATCGTCCTGACAGGTGGATCTGTCGGACCCCGCCAATTCGAACCCTTCCTCATCACGATGGGTCCGCTGCCGACCGGTGGTCGAATGGTGTTCGAGGCGACGCAAACCTTCAGCAACGGTGCCGTCGAACGCTGGACCAACGACGGCGGACGGACCACCCCCGGTGCTCCGGTGATCGTCATCGACTCGGGAGCCGCGCCCGGTGCTCCGCCTCCGCCGGTGGCCGCTGACCTGGGCGCCCCGCCACCAGGACCAGCGGATCGGCCCCAGGCCGGGGAGACGGGGGACGACACCAACAGCGGCCTGGGTGCTCTCGCGTGCGGCGCCGCGGTCGTCGCGCTCGTCGGACTTTGGGTGTACCGGCGTCGACGCCCAACACCCGCACCAGAAGCGGAAGCCCTGCCGACGAGCGAACCGGATGACGTGGCGTCCCCGAAGGCCGTGGAGGTGGTTGACCGATGACGCTCGTTGAACAACGCCCCCGAACCGGGAGAACGGGCACCCGCAGGTCGGCCGTCACCGGAGGGACGATCGCGTGGGTGCTGCTGGTGCTGGCCTGCTGGGGGGTGCTGCTGGCAGTGGCAGCGCCGGTGTCCACCGATGTTCCCGTGCTGCGGTCGACTTCCCCGAGCGCTGGCGCGACGGCTCGGCCGGACGACCTGCTGCTGAGGTTCGACCGGCCGGTTCCAGCGGGGCTGGCCACGGTACGCATGACCGACCCCTACGACCGGCAGTTCGACCCGGGTCGGCCCACCCACCCGGACGGCCGCGCGGACACGATCTCGGTGCCGATCCCGAAGCAGAAGTACGCCGGTACGTACCACGTGGCGTGGCGCGTGCCGACCAACCAGCTCGGCTCGGTTGGCGGAACGTTCACCTTCGACCTGGCATCCCGCAGCCCGGTGCCGGATGCCCCACAACTCGGCGCCGGGCCGAGCGCGGTCGCGACGATCTGCTACGCGGTGGCCCAGTTCGGCGGGCTCGCCGCGTTGTCGCTGCTCGTCGGCACGGTGGCGTTCGTCGCGATCGTCTGGCCGAATGCTGTTGACAGCACAGCTGCTCGTCGGCTCGTCGCGTACTCGTGGTTCGGGCTTTTCGCGGCCACGCTCGCGGTCGCGGTGACTTATGGGCCCTACGCGGCCGACGCACCGCTGACCGAATCCATCCACTTCGGACTCCTGGTGGGCACGTTGCAGTCCGAGATGGGCGCCACGCTGCTCGCCCGGTTCGCCGTGCTCGCCTTGGTCGGGATCGGTCTCGCGCAGTTCATGTCCAGCGCGCCCGCGCAGACGGCGCGCTCGCGCTCGCTGGGCGGCGGTTCGGTCCTGGGCTGCGCGGCGGCGTTGGCGGCCACGTGGAGCTTCGCCAGCCACAGCGCGGTGGGGCCGTTGGTGCCGCTTTCGGTCGTCGTCGACTCCGTCCATCTCACCGCTGCGGCGGTGTTGGCTGGCGGGCTGGTGATGTTCGCCGCGGTGCTGCGGCGCAAGGACGTGGTCGCCGACCTCCGCGCCATCGGGACGCGGTTCGCACGCGCCGCGCTGGTGTGCACGGGTGTGCTCATGGCCACTGGCGCTTACCAGATCTGGCAGCAAGTCGGCGGATTCACCACGATGAGCACCCCTGCGGACTGGCTTTGGGTCGCGAAGATCGCGCTCGTCCTGGTGCTCGCCTGGATCGGGCTGGTCGGACGCTGGTGGATGGGGCGCCCGCTCGGACCGGAAACCGTTGGCGCAGCGAAACAACGCCGCGCCAAGCGTGCCGCGACCGCCGGATTGCCGAGCCGATTGCGCAGAATGGTGCTGGTCCAAGCGGGAATTGCCGCGGCGATCGTGGCCGCGACGACGATGCTCGGCATCGGGCAGCCCAGCCGCATCGCACAGGCCGAACCGGTCACCGACCGGCAACAGGCACCGCCTGCCCGGCTGGCGTTCGACACCGGAGGACGGGACGGGCAGGGCTCGTTTGACCTGATCGTGGTTCCGACGGCGGCCGGGGAGAGGGAGCTGCACGTCTCGGCGTTCGACCCGGCGGGCGAGGTCAAGGACGACCTGACGATCACCGCGGTGTTCAACCCGCCGACGCAGTCCGACAAGCCGGTGCCGGTCTCGCTCCGGAAGGTGGCAGCGGGTTACTCGGCCGGTTCGGTGCACCTGCCGAGCAGCGGCCAGTGGGAGCTAGCGCTGACGGCCCAGTCGGCCGACGGGAAGCAGCAGACCTTCTACGGCGTGGTCGGCGTTGCCTGACGTCGTACCCAGCCCCAGCCCGCCTGCTCGACATCCCCAAGGAGATGCCGTGTCCTCGCCCGGTACCGATCGGCAAACCCGCCCGCCCGGCGGCGCAGTCAGGGCGAAGCAGCCCCGCAGCAGCGCGGCCACGGCCGTCCGGCTGCTCGCTCGTCGGGTGCATTTCCTGGCCGGGATCGTGGTCGCACCGTTCCTGGTGGTGTTGTGCCTGACGGGACTCGTCTACGCGGTCAGCCCGCAGATCCACGAAGACCTGTACCACTCCCAGCTGTACGCGAACGAGCCCAACGGCTCTCCGAGGCCGGTGTCGGAGCAAGTGCGGGCGGCGCTGGTGGCGCACCCGGAAGGCGCGCTGCGGTCGGTCAGCACGCCGTCCGGGCCGGACCGGACCACCCAGGTCGTGCTGTCGGTCCCGGGCCTGCGGGGCACCGGCGACGGCGCGGAGGGCAGGACGGTGTTCGTCGACCCGTACACGAACTACATCAACGGCGAACTGACCACGGTCGGCGATCTGCTGCCCGCCAATGTCTGGCTGCGCAAGCTGCACAGCAACCTGCACCTGGGCGAGCCGGGTCGGCTGTACGCGGAGCTGGCCGCGAGCTGGCTGCCGCTCATCATCCTCGGCGGCCTGGTGCTGTGGCTCGCCCAGCCGCGTCGCCGGAAGCGCGTGACGTGGCGTGAGCTGCTCGTGCCGACGCAGCGCGGAGCCACCGAGCGATGGGCACGGCTGCGCGGCGTCCACGGACCGCTCGGGCTGTGGTTGGCCGTCGGCTTGCTCATCCTCGGCACCACCGGCCTGACCATTTCCCAGTACGCGGGCGGTAGGTCGGATCAGGCGGCCAACCCGTTGCACTTCCGGGCGCCGACGCTCACCGCGGCACCGGTGCGGGTACCGACGAGTCCGTCGGCGATGCCGGAAGTCCCGCCTCCGGTAACGCCGCCGCTGCTACCGGAAACCCCGCGGTCAACACCGGAGGTAGTAGCGGGAGTCCCGGAAAGTTCCGCTGCGAAACCGGAAGCGCCGCCGAGCGTGCCGGAAGCGCCGCCGTCGGTGCCGGAAACCACGACGGTACCCGGCACGACCCCGCCGGAACCGACGACGCCGGAGACTCCTTCGCGAGAGCCGGAACGCCCATCACTGCTGCCGACGATTCCACCGCTGCTGCCCTCGATTCCACCAGAGCTGCCCTCGATCCCATTGGGGTCGTCCCCGGTTCTGCTGGCATCGCCGACGTTTCCAGCGGCGGCGAACCCCGCGCGGATCGGCATCGACCACGCGCTGGCCGTGGCCAGGGCCGCGGGACTCGGTGGTGAGGTGATCGTCACTCCACCCAACGGTGACGGCGGCGTGTTCACCATCGCGGAACGCTCGGTGGGGCTACCCATCCAGCGGGACAGCATCGCGATCGACCCCTACACCGCACAGGTGACCGAGCGGATCGGCTGGGAGGACTACTCCTTGGCGGCGAAGCTGACCACGTTGAGCGCGGAGTTCCACACCGGCACCCTTTTCGGACTGGCCAACCAACTCCTCTTGGCGGTGCTGGCGATCGGGCTCCTCGTCCTGATCGGACTGGGCTATCGCATGTGGTGGGTGCACAACCCGTACCGGGGGAAGTGGGCCTCCCTGCCGCCCCCGGTGTGGCGGCAGTTGTCGCGCCAGGCCGTGGCTCTCGTCCTGCTGACCGCCGTCGCGCTGAGTTGGGTGCTGGCGGTGCTCGGCATCAGCCTGGTGGCTTTCGTCGCGCTCGACAGCGCGATCAACGCGGTCCGGCGGCGACGCGCTGGAACCGCGAATCGCTAACCGAACGGCGCAACGAATTCGTTGTGCGCCAAAATTTTTCGCGGCTCAGCCGCTTCCGTGAACGTTCGGCGAAGTCCTTCGCCCCTCGACACCGGGGCGGCGTCGAGGGGGTTGAGCCGGGTTCAGGCGACGGTGGCGTCCAGGACGACCGGGATGTTGTCCCGGGTGGCCTTCGAGTAGGGGCAGACCTGGTGCGCGCCAGCGACGAGCTCGTCCGCGGTCTGCTGGTCGATCCCGGTCAGCTCCAAGTGCAAGGCGGCACTCAGGTGGAACTCGTCGGCGTCGATGTCGTGGTGCAGGGTGACCTCCGCGATGACCGCGAGGTCGTGCAGGGCGACCTTCTTCCCGGCCGCGACGCGCTTGACCGCACCGGCGAAGCAGGACGCCCACCCAGCGGCGAAGAGCTGCTCCGGGTTGGTGCCCGCGCCCGCGCCACCCAACGCCTTCGGAATGCCGAGCTGGACGTCGAGCTGGCTGTCGTCGGAAATGGCGCGGCCGCCGTTGCGGCCCTCTCCGGTGGACGTTACGACCGCGGTGTAGGTGGTTTCAGACATGCGGGTCTTTCCTCTTCCGGGTTAGGGTTTTTCGGAAAATCAGTGGGGATTGCCGTCGCGCGGTGGGATGACGAAATCGACGGTCTTGCGGTCCATGATCCGGTGCGTGGGATCGGCGAGTTCGATCAAGACCTGGTGCGGGCCGGGTGGCAGGCCCTGGATGATGAGCGGTTCGCCGCTGCCGTCCGCCCAGTGCCAGGCCGCGCCGTCGACGGTGACGTGGATGTGGCCGATCCGCGGCGAGACGTCGAGCGCGTTCGGGCCGTAGACCGCGACGATGCGCAGGTTCTCGGCGCGGTAGCGGATCACGGCCAAGCCCATCGCCAGCTGGTCGGGCAGGGGTGTGTCCACCACGAGAAAGGGGGCTGGTTGGGACGGCAGCGGCACCACCGGCGCCGGTGGCCAACTCGACTCGCTCGCCGCTGCGGGGCTGGCGCCGGGCGGGCTGGCGGGGTGCGGGGCCGGTGCGGAACAGGCTGCGGCGATCACCACGCCCGTGGTGACCACGGCGCCTTTGGCCAGCCAGCGGATCAGTGGATTTTTCGGCTGCGGTCTCATCGGAGTGCGGTCACCTCGACAACGGCTGCGGCGAATGCTCGCGGGTTTTCTTGCGGAAGGTTGTGCCCGACCCCCGGGATCTGGTGGTGCACGCGCGGTCCGGTGAAGTACTTCGCCGAAGCGGTGCCGTCGGTGGCGGGCACGCTCCCGTCGGCCAGGCCGTCGAGGGTGACGGCCGCAACGGTGATCGGCGGTTGCGCCAGCAGCCGCGCCTCCAAGTGGTCGTAGCCGGGATCACCAGGTGCGGCCAGCAGGCGGTGTCGGTAGGAGTGCAGTACGACGTCGACGTAGTCGGGGTTGTCGAAGGCATCCGCCGCGCGGTCGAGGTCGCCCTCGGTGAAATGCCAGGTCGGCGAGTTCCTGGTCCAGACGACCCGGGCGATTTCCTCGGGGTCGTTGGCCAGTCCGGTTCGGCCGCGCTCGCTGAGGAAGTAGAAGAAGTACCAGTGGGCGGATTCGACGGCCGGAGGATCCGGTGTCAGTGCGGCGTCGAGGTTCTGGATCAGGTAGCTGTTCACCGATACGAGACCGGCGCACCGCTGCGGCCACAGCGCGGCCGCGACGCAGCAGCCGCGACCGCCCCAGTCGTATCCGGCGAAAACGGCCCGGGGGATGTGCAGTGCGTCCAGCAGAGCGATGACGTCCTGACCCAGCGCGGCCTGCTGTCCAGATCGGACGGTGTCCGCGCGCAAGAACCGCGTCGGGCCGTTTCCGCGCAGATAGGGGACGATCACGCGGAATCCGCGCTCGACGAGTTCGGGAACCACGTCGCGGTAGCAGTCGATGGAATAGGGCCATCCGTGCCAGAGAGTCACGACCTCGCCGTCGGCTGGCCCGGCCTCGTAGTAGGCGACATCCAGCACATCGGTCCGAACGTGTTTGAGCGGGCCGAGAGCAGGTGGGTCCGTCGTGCTGGCGGAGGACGGCGCCGCGGCGGGAGTCGTCGAACAGCCGGTGACGGCCGAAGCCGACGCGGCGGCGAAGACGCGGGAGAACGCTCTCCTGTTCAGCATCGCGCCACTCGCATTCGCTGGCCCGGTGCCGAGCCTGGGAGCGGTTGGTGGCGAGACGGTGGTTGTGGCGTGGACCGGTGCGGCACGGCAGCCACGTTAGTAGCCGGTGAGCAGCTCGGCGACCGTCGGGTGACGCTGTCGGTGTACGTCACCGCCTGGGTTCGCGCTGGTCGGCGACGACGGACAGCAGTTGGAGTTTCTCGTGGCTCTCGCTACCCGGCGACGCGGTGTAGACCACCAGCAGTTGGGACTGGTCGGGGTCGATCAGGGTTTGGCAGTGCAGTTCGAGCAGGCCGAGCCGCGGGTGCTGGATGCGTTTCGGCGGGCAGTACGCGTCGGTGACCGGGTGCTCGCGCCAGATCGCGGCGAATTCCGGGCTCTTGGTGAGCAGGGCGTCGACGATCCCGGCCGCGCGGGATTCCTTGCCGTCGTGCGTGTACATGCGGTGCAGGTTCGCCACGATCAGCCTGGTGTAGCTGGGGTGGTCCTCCTCGGGGTAGATCGACCGCGCCGCCGGGTCGGTGAACCACCGGTAGTGCAGGCTGCGCGCGAACCCCGTGTAGGCGGTCTCGTCGCCCAGCAGCGCCACCGACAGCCGGGTCTGCCGCAAGGTCTCCCCGAGGTAGGTCACGACCTGGGCGGCTGCGCCTTCGAGACCGTCGAAGATGCGCATCATCCCCGGGTTGATGTGCTCGGTGCGCGCGGCGCGCAGCGGGTTGGCGTAACCAGCCAGGCGGAACAGGTGGTCGCGCTCTTCGAGGGAGAGGCGCAGACCGCGGGCGAGCGCGGCGAGCATCTGCTCCGACGGGTGCGGCCCGCGTCGCTGTTCGAGCCTGATGTAGTAATCGATGGACATATCGGACAGCACGGCGACTTCTTCGCGGCGCAGCCCGGCCGTCCGGCGCCGTCCGCCGCGGGGCAGCCCGACGTCTTCGGGTTGCAGCGCCTCCCGTCGGGAGCGCAGGAAGTCGGCGAGCCGTGCCCGGTCCACGGTGTCCACTCTCCTCCGGATCGTTGGTGAACCCCTGGCCAGCGGTGTTCCGCCAGCCGCGTCCCGGCATCGGCGACGAGGGCTGGCCGGATCCGTGCATCTGCCGATGCCGCGATCCAGCTCGCATGCCGCGTGGCGGATCCTGGGATCAGGAGTACATGTTTGCGGTCCTCCGGCGGCATCACGATCGGTTCATGAGCCCGCCAACGCAGCATGCACCAGCCCGCTGGACCGCCGTAATCGGATCGACCTGTTGAACCCGGCGCTGCGGCGTCGAGTAGTTCCTCGCGAGGGAAGTCATCCGGCGCTGACCTCCACCGGGCAGCCACTGCCGGAAACCACATCCGCCACTCGGGCGGGCTGCACCGCAAGCGGCCTGACCATCCAAATAGGACAATTATGAGACGTGTTCTCAAGTTCATCGCAGCGTTTTCGCTGCTGCCCGTGCTGCTGCCGCTGTCGGCCTGCGCCGCGGTGAGTTCCGCGAGTTCCGCACCTCGGGCGTGTTCGGCCATGTCGGTCTCCGCCCCGCCCGGCGCCGACGTGGAGTCGGTGACGGCCATCCGGCAGGAAGGCGGCACCGTGACGTTCCCGGTCCAGCCGCCCGCGCCCGCACCGCCGCCGCCCATCACCGGCGTCCCGGCGTACTGCGACATCACGGTCACCCTCAACCATCCCGGCGCCAACGACCACGCGCGCGTCAAGATCCTGCTGCCGGAAACCGGTTGGACGGGCCGTTTCCAGGCGGTCGGCGGCAGCGGCTACGCGGCTGGCGATTTCGGAGCGTCCCTGGTCGCCGCGGTGCGCAACGGCTATGCCGCGGCGTCCACCGACGCGGGTGTCACCTTGTCGTTCCTCGACACCAGTGCGTGGGCGTTGACCCCGGACGGGCAGGTCAACCTCCCGCTGCTGCAGAACTTCGCCTCCCGGTCGCAGCACGACCTGGCGGTCGTCGGCAAGGAGGTGACCGCCAAGTTCTACGGCCGTCCAGCTGCCTACTCGTACTGGAACGGGTGTTCAACGGGCGGGCGGCAGGGTTATCTGGCGGCCCAGCGCTATCCCGACGATTTCGACGGCATCCTCGCCTACGCGCCCGCCATCAACTGGGATCGGTTCGCGGTCGCCACGCTGTGGCCGCAGGTGGTGATGAACCAGGAACACAACTTTCCCACCGCCTGCGAGTTCGCCGCGTTCAAGGACGCGGCCGTGCAGGCCTGCGACGCTCGCGACGGCGTCGCCGACGGCATCATCGGCCAACCGCAGACCTGCGACTACGACCCGCGCCAGCTCATCGGCAAGACGATCGTCTGCGACGGCGAGCAGGTGACCATCTCGGCGGCGGACGCCGACGTGGTCCGCAAGATCTGGGACGGACCCCAGCCGCTGTGGTACGGACTGCCCAAGGGGGCGGATTTCGGCGGACTGGCCGCCACCGTCACCGCTCCGGACGGAACCATGTCGGCACCCGGTTTCCCGATCGCCAAGAACTGGGTCCAGACCTTCCTGGAGCGGCAGCCCGAGTTCGACACCGCCACCATCACCTACCGCCGGTTCACCGAGCTCTTCCAGCAGTCCCAGCAGGAGTACAACGGCATCATCGGCACCGACGATCCGGACCTCTCCGCGTTTCGGAAGGCGGGCGGGAAGATGATCAGCTGGCATGGCCTCGCCGATACGCTGATCCCGCCGCAGGGCACGATCGACTACCGCCAGCGGGTGACGCAGGCCATGGGCGGCACCAACCGGGTCGACAGCTTCTACCGGCTGTTCCTGGCGCCGGGCGTCGCGCACTGCGGTGGCGGCAGCGGTCCGGTGCCCACCGACGCGCTCGGTGCGCTGGTGAACTGGGTCGAACACGAGCAGGCGCCGGACACCCTGCCCGCCGCCGTCACCGACACCACGGGCAAGACCACCACCCGCGACCTGTGCCGCTACCCGCGGGTCTCCAGGTATCTCGGACACGGTGACCCCGATGCGGCCGCCAGCTACCGCTGCGGCGCGCCCTGACGACCGCGTCTCCCGTGCCGCTGACGAACTGATGCGCCGACACCCCGGCTGGCCGACGCCAGCTGGGGTGTCGTGCTGGAAGAACGTCCCCGGGTATCCCATAACCACGTCGTTGAACTGGTAAGTTGCATACAAAGACTGACAGTGCGGGCGGCCGCCGCGACTTGATGCTGGTGGAACGCCTGCTCGGACCGAGGGAGACCGGGATGACCGATCTGCTGGATGCGGTTCTCGCCGCGCACGGTGGTGTGCGTCGGTGGCACGAGCTGTCGTCGGTGCGCGCGTCGATCGTCACCGGTGGTCAGCTGTTCGGGAAGAAAGGCCAGCCGCAGGATCCGGCGCCCCGGCGGATGACCGTCGCTCTGCACCGGCAGTGGGCCTCGGTCCAGCCGTTCGGCGCCCCGGACCAGCGGACCAGCTTCAGCCCGCATCGGGTGGCGATCGAGAAGCTGGACGGGCGGGTCGTCGCCGAACGCCTCGATCCGGCGTCCTCGTTCGCCGGGCACGGCTCGGGCACCTCGTGGGATCCGCTGCACCGGGCGTTCTTCAACGGCTACGCCGTGTGGACGTATCTGACCTCTCCGTTCCTGCTGGCCATGCCGGGGTTCTCGGTGGTCGAGGCCGATCCGCTCGAAGCCGACGGCGAGACCTGGCGCTGCCTGCGCGCGACGTTCCCGCCGGAGGTGGTGAGCCACAGCGCGGTGCAGGATCTCTACTTCGGCGCGGATTTCCTGCTGCGCCGCCACGACTACCAGGGCGAACTGGTCGGCGGCGGTTCCGCCGCGCAGTACGTGCACGACTACGTCGAGGCCGACGGCATCCGCCTGCCGACCAAGCGGCGAGCCTACCTGCGCGACGACACGGGCCGTCCCGACTTCGACGCGTTGATGGTGTCGATCGATTTCGCCGACGTGCGGTTCGAATAGCGCCGCGGCTGCGCCGCCCCCGCAGCTATCCCGTTGGTACATCGGGCGATCAACGGCGATTCTCCTGCCGTCCATCTGGCGAAACTAGCGTTTGTCCGCCTTTCCTCCTCCGTGCCGAAGCCCTCCGGGGCCGGAGCACACTGCCGAAAAGGTGGCACATGCCAGAGAATTCCGACCCCCGTGAATCAACCCCGTCCCGCCGCCAGGTCCTGTTGGCCGGAACGGCCGCCATCGGCGCGGCAGCGCTGGGCACCACCGGTCTCGGTGCCGCGGCGAACGCCGCCCCCGCCGGGGCTGGCGGTCCGGCGATCCGTGCGCCGTTCGCGCTCGGGGTGGCTTCCGGCGATCCACTGCCGGACGGCGTGGTGTTGTGGACCCGCCTGGCTCCCGAACCGCTCGCCGAAGACGGTCTCGGCGGCATGCCCGCTCGGATCGTTCCGGTGCAGTGGCAGGTGGCCGCGGACGAGAAGTTCCGCAACATCGTGGCCGCTGGGGCTGAGCTCGCCCGGCCGGAATCCGCGCACTCGGTGCACGTCGAGGTGTCGGGGCTGCGTCCCGGCGCCGAGTACTTCTACCGCTTCCGGACCGGTGGCGAGCTCAGCCCGGTCGGCCGCACGAAGACCGCCCCGCGCTTGGGCGCCCGCCTCGACAGGTTCTCGTTCGCCTTCGCCAGCTGCCAGAACTACCCCGACGGCTTCTACAACGCCTACGCCCACATGGCCGAGGAAGACCTCGACCTCGTCGCCTTCCTCGGCGACTACATCTACGAGGGCGACGCGGCAGGCAGCATCGGGCGCGCGCACGTGCCCGCGCGGGAGATCTTCACCCTCGCCGACTACCGCACCCGGCTCGGCCAGTACAAGTCCGACCCGAACCTGCAGGCCGCGCACGCGGCCTTCCCGTGGGCGGTCGTCTTCGACGATCACGAGGTGGAGAACAACTGGGCCGGGGACATCTCGCAGGTCGACACCGAGCCCGACCAGGACCCGGCGGTCTTCCGCCAGCGCCGCGCCCAAGCGTTCCAGGCCTACTACGAGCACATGCCGCTGCGCCGCGCCCAGCGGCCGTCAGGCCCCGGCATCCGCATCCACCGCCGGTTGACCTTCGGTGACCTGGTGGACGTCCACCTGCTCGACACCCGCCAGTACCGCAGCGACCAGGTCCCGGCCGACCAGCGGGCGGACCCCTCGCGCACCATCCTGGGCGCCGACCAGCGCGAGTGGCTGTTGCGCGGCCTGGCCGGTCGGACCGCGCGCTGGAACGTCCTGGCGCAGCAGGTGTTCTTCTCGCAGCGCGACTTCACCGCGGGCGACGCCGATTCCTTCAGCGACGACGCCTGGGACAACTACCTGGTGGAGCGCAACCTGGTGCGCGACCGGCTGGCCGAGGCGTCCAACCCGGTGGTGATCACCGGCGACGTGCACGCCAACTACGCCGCGGACATCAAGGCAGACTTCGACGACCCGGCCTCGGCGACCGTGGGCAGCGAACTGATCGGCACGTCCATCACCTCGGGCGGCAACGGGACCGACCAGAACGCCGGCGATCTGGTCCAGCTGCAGGAGAATCCGCACATCAAGTTCATCAACCGCAATCGCGGCTACGTCCGCAACGTCATCACCGCCACGGAGTGGACGGCCGACTACCGCATCGTGGACTACGTCAACACCGCCGGTGCCCCGATCCGCGACCGAGCCCGCTTCGTGATCGAGAACGGCAAACCAGGCCCTCAGCTGGCCTGACCACGCAGCCGAGTGCGCAACCGAGCCACGGCCCGGTTGCGCACTCCCCTTCCAGCGCAGCCGAACCAGGAGACCGCCATTCGGAGGGCCGCCACCTGCGTTTCATCGACCGCTTTCGGACGGTTGTTGGATGCCTGCGGAATGAGCATTCTTGGTATACCGAGATCATTCCTGACAGGGGCGGGTATGGGCGAACCTCAAGACCAGCCGAGCCCGCACCGCGGCACGTTCTGGGCGATGCTGGATCCGGCCGAGCAGGCGCTGATGCGGCGGGCTGGCACGGTTCGGAGGTTCGAGCCAGGTGAATCTCTTTGCAGGCAGGGGGATTCGTCCCGGCACGTCTACGTCCTGCTGATGGGCAGCATCGAGATCGTCACCGACGTCGCCACCGGGTACGAAGGCGTGCTCGCCGTTCGCGGTCCAGGTGACATCGTGGGGGAGTTCGCGGCGTTGGACGGCAAACCGCGCTCGGCGACGATGCGGGCGCTCGATCCCGTCGAGGCCATCGTCGTGCCCGCCGAACGGTTCACCGCGCTGTGCCAGGCCAGATCTCGGCTCGCGTGGACGGTGCTGCGCGTGATCGTGGAGCGGTTGCGGGAGATCAGCCACCAACGGGCGGAGCACGGCGGTCGCATGGTCGAACAACGCGTGGCGGCCCTGCTGGTCGACCTCGCGGGACGGTACGGGGTGACGGCGGGGGACGGGGTCACGATCTCGATACCACTCACCCAGAAGAGCATGGCCGGTCTGGTCGCGGCGTCCCGCGAGTCGGTGGTGCGGGTGCTGGCCGCCTTGCGGCGGCAACGTCTGATCAAGACGGGGCGCCGACAGGTGACGATCCTCCGCCTGGAGGAGCTGAAGCGGCTCGTTTCCTGAATCCTCGAACGCTTTTCGGCGAATGAGTCAGGTGACGCACTAGGCGGCGGCGGTTTGCCGTACATGTCTGTCATGGACCTTTTGAGGAGGAGGTTGACGGACATGACGAGAAGCCGTTCGTCGCACCGCGTTCGCCCGGATGCTCCAGGTACGACGTCGGTGCCCGCCGCGTCGGGGGTGGAGACCGCCAGGCGCCATCGTCGGAGGCGGAGCCCGACGACGCTGTTCTACAGCGCGATGTTCACCGTCGTGCAGGTGTGGGCGCTGATCGTTCTCCTGGTGCACCTCCAGCCCGAGGGCGTGATCAAGGTGGCGCTCGCCAGCGTGATGGCCGCTGCGGTGATAGCGGTCATCACGGCGTGGCAGGAGTAGTGGCCACCGCTGATCGGAGTGAGCTGCTCAGCGGCAGCTTGCTCGACTGGTGGAATGTGGTGCCGCCAGGTGGCTTTCCGCGCGCCGCCGCCCGGCCGCTTGACGAGCAGGCGGCAGACGTCGATGGACCACCCGGAGGCATGCGCACCGCCAGACCGAAGATCAAACGGGTCATCTCCAAGGGCCTACTGTCGCGATACAGTGCGTAGTAGGCCGATGTGTTGCGCCGGGCCGTTGCCAGTTCTGATGGGAGTCGCGGGGGGAAACGGCGCACGGGTATCGCGGGTTGGGAGGGGGTCTCATGCCGCAGTACTCAGAGGCACAATTCCGGAACATCGTGCTGGTCGATGTCGCGAGCTTCAGCGATTCGCGCCGGAAGTCCCTCGGTCAGCTAGCTGTGCATCGCAGTCTTGAGGAGTTGCTGGAGCAGGCGTTCGACGAGGCAGGCGTCGGATGGAGTTCCTGCGAGGTGGAGGATCGCGGCGACGGAAAGATAATCCTGGTGCCACCGGAGATCCCCAGGATTCGGTTGGCCGATCAGCTGTGGAACAGGCTGCTCGCCGGACTGCGCCGGCACAACGCGGTGCATTCCGCCGCGGCGGTCATGCAACTCAGGGTCGCGTTGCACGCTGGCGATGTCCGGCTGAGTCCCAATGGCAAGGTCAGCCCGGCGATCAATTTCGCGGCCCGCATCCTCGACGCGCAGGACGCGAAGAAGTCGTTGGCGAGCACGAGAAGCGCGTTGGCCCTGATCGCGTCGGAAGACTTCTTCCGGAACGTGATCGAGCAGGACCACGCGGCCGAGCCCGACCTGTTCCGACAGATTTCCGTGGTGGTCAAGGAAACCAGCGCCGTCGCGTGGTTGCGCCTGTTCGATGCCGCCCGGTCAGTGGACGCGGTGAGTTCCACCGAGTCGAGCACACCGCAGGGCGTGCTCGACCTGTTGCCCGCCAGTGAGCTGAACCAGCTGCGGGATTCGCTGCACGAGGTCGTCGTCCCGCAACTACCCACGCTGTTGCGCCGAGCCGCTGGTCCCGGCGTGCCACCCGCACCGCCCGACGCGAGTGCATGGGATGTCCTCGCGCACCTGGCGGATTTCAACGCGGGTGCGGACGGTTTCCCGCCAGCGTTGTCCTTCGTCGAACTCCTGGCGCGGCAGGTCGGCGACAGCGCGCTGCGCGTTCGGCTTCGGGAGTGGAACGACGCGCAGGCCAGGCGTCTCCAGCTCAGCTCCGAGCTCGCGAAGCTCCGGGAGGCTGGCTCCGAGCCGATCTCGGCCGGTACCCGGCTGCACCTGATGATCGTCGTGCAACACGACGGGATCGACCCGGACCATTTCGTGATTTCCCATTGGCGGCAGGACGATCCGGAAGAATGGCCACCCGCGCGCGGCGAAATCCGAACGGTCCGGGTCGACGAGATCGAGCGGCGGGTCGATGAGCTGGTGATCGACGCCGAGCGCGCGTGGCGCGGCCACGCCGGGACGGTGGCCCTGGAGGTGGTTCTGCCGCGAGCGCTGCTGAACCTTCCCGTCCACCTGTGGCGAAAGGAGCAGGAGTCCGGGGTTCCCCGTCCGCTGTGCCTGGACTACCCGGTCGTGGTGCGTTCGCTGGAACGGATGAGGTCGGATCACTGGCACCGGGTGTGGAACCGGCGGTGGCAGATGTTGCGCGACGATCCGTGGACGGCGGAGGTCCATTTCGCCCGCCCGGCGAGTCCGGACAACCCGCACGCCGTCGCCGCCGTGCTGGAGCGGGAGCAGCGGTGCGCGGCGATCGTGCTCACCGCTGCGCCGCGCCCGGAGCCCCGCAGCGGTGACCAGTTGATTTCCGCGCTGCAGTCCGGGTTGCCAGCCGTGCTGTGGCATCGTCGCGACGCGGATTCGGCGAGCTTGCGGGCGATCGTCGAATGGCTGGCCGACGAGGGTGGCTTGGGCGATCTGGCCATCCGGACCCAGACCCTCCGGCGGGATGCGCATCTCGATTCACCTTCACCTACTCCGTTCGACGTGAATGCGGTGCAGGAAATGGTTGTGCTGTGGGATGATCCGGGACGTTTGCTGACTCTCGACGAACTCGCGGGCTAGGCCGATGGACATCGACGAGCACCACGACGGCGGCGCGGCACAGCGGCAGTCGCCGAGTTTCGGCACGCCGGGCTGGTGGATCTACCGGGGCACCGGCCGACCGCTGCGCGACATCCGGCTGACCGAACTGCTGCCCGCTCCGCCGCCCTGGCGGGATTTCCGCGGCGGCCCGCTGGCCGACCGCGACGCACCCCCGCCGGACGACGGTGAGGCCCGGCGGCGACTCGGTGCCGAGTCGCACCTGTCCGACCGCGATGTCGACCCGCACGAGGTGGACATGGTGAACGCGGCGCTGTACTTGCGCCGCCCGTTGCTGGTCACCGGCCGACCCGGCACCGGGAAGTCGAGCCTGGCCTTCCGCATCGCCCGGGAGCTGGGACTCGGCCGGGTGCTGAGGTGGCCGATCACCAGCAGCACCAAGTTGAAAGCGGGCCTGTACGCCTACGACGCGATAGGACGCGCGCAGGCGGCCGCGACGCGCCAGGCGTTGGCGCGGTGGGGCGTGGACGCCGACACCCCACCGCCAACCGCGGACCGTGCGATGTCCGTCGCCGAACCACCGGTGGGTGAATTCCTGCGGCTCGGACCGTTGGGCACCGCATTCCTGCCCGCCGAACTCCCTCGCGTGCTGCTGATCGACGAGCTGGACAAGAGCGAGGTGGACCTGCCGAACGACCTGTTGAGCATCTTCGAGGACGGCCAGTTCACCATTCCGGAACTGGAGCGGATGCGGGACCGATCACCTGAGGTGTCCGTGTTGGCCGATGACCCCGGTAGGACGGCGACCGTCGTCGACGGCCGGGTGAGTTGCCGTGCTTTTCCGATGGTCGTGATCACCAGCAACGGGGAGCGGGAATTCCCCGAGGCGTTCCTGCGCCGCTGCCTCCGGTTGACGATCAGGGAGCCCAACACCGAGCAACTCGCCGCGATGGTGGCGGCGCATCTGGCCGGTTCCGATGACGAGCAGCGGCAGCGGATGGTCCAGGAATTCCTCGACCGCGCCGCGGACGGTGGCGGCCTGCCCGCCGACAAACTGCTGGACGCGGTTTACCTGGCGACCTCAGGCGCCTACCGCGACGACGACGATTCGTGGTCGCGGCTGCTGGACGCGTTGTGGCGGCAACTGAACTCGGTAACGTGACGTGCGCGCCGGAGGTGACGAGCAGTCGGCAGGTCGCGCCCAGCTGGCGGGACGGATGCCCGGCGACTCTGCGGCCACCCCGAGCCGCGCAGCCGGTGACCTGGTCTGGTCCGATGTCGCCGATGCCGTCTGGCTGACCGCCGCCACCCAGTACGCCTGGGGACGACACCGAGGCAACGACCTCGCCCAACCCCCTGGCGAAGAACAACGCGATCCAGGCCCGCCGGACGTCGAACGCCCGGACCCCGCGGTCGAATCAGGCCGCCACGACCCACTATCGACCGAACAGCGGTCCAGCCAGCGCGACGACGCGGGCTACAGTTCTGAACAGCACACCGCCGCACAGCACGACGACAACGTCGGTGCCGGGTCGACGGCAAGTCGGTCGGCCGAGACGTCGGAACCCGTCAGCGGCACAACCATTCGGCTCGACAACACCGCACGACCGAGGTTTAGCCCACCGGCCGCCGGGCCGAACATCGCCCGCGCGCTCCGGCCGCTCAAACGCCAGGTTCCATCCCCGCACGCGGAGGATGCGCTCCTCGACGAGGAGGCGACCGCGGAGCGGGCCGTTGAAGATGGGCTGTGGTTGCCGATGACCCGGCCGAACATGACGCGCTGGCTGGATTTGACGCTGGTCGTGGACACCAGCCCGTCCATGGCGCTGTGGCGGTCGACGATCAACGCGGTCGTCACCTCGTTGGAACGGCTCGGCGCGTTCCGCTCGATCCAGCGACGCGTGCTGGACACCCGCCAAACCCCGCGGTTGCGCGGCGGCACAGCGGAAACGCCCATCCGCAGCCCTGCCGAACTGAACGATTCGTCTGGTCGACGGGTCGTTCTCATCCTCACCGACGGCGTCGGCGAATGCTGGCGACAAGGTTTGATCTCGCCGCTGCTCGCGCAGTGGGGTGAGTCGATGTCGGTGGCCGTCGCACATCTGCTGCCGCAGCGGCTCTGGCGCCGCGGCGGCTTGCGGCCGCAGCGCGCGAGGGTGACCGCGACACGCGCGGTGGCGCCGAATCGACAGTGGACGGTGGAGCTACCGGACGCATGGCTGGACCCCGACCCAGTTCCGGCCAACGCGGTCGCCGTGCCGATCCTGGAACTGGAAACGAGCGGGCTGACCCGTTGGGCGCAGTTGGTCGCAGGCGCCCGGACGCAATCCGCCAACGCGATGGTGGTTTTCGCCCGTGCTCGCTCGCCACAGCCGACCGAGGGCCAAGCCCCTGCCCGTGCTGAGAGCGACGGTGCCCCGTCGCCTCGGCAGCGCGTCACGAGCTTCCTGAGCACGGCATCCCCGCAGGCCTTCCGGCTCGCGACCTTGTTGGCCGCGGTGCCCGTCAGCGTGCCGGTCGCCCGGCTGGTCCAGGCCGAACTCGTGCCGGGCTCCGATCCCGCTCACGTGGCCGAGGTGTTCACCAGCGGACTGCTCCAGCCGGTCGAGGGTGCCGACGCGGAAAGCTGGGAGACCGCCGCCTTCGATTTCGACCAGTCAGTCCGGGAAATCCTGCTCAGCGGCGGACGCCGCTCGGAGACGGCGCACGTCGTGCGTCTCGTCGCTGATGCTTTTGCCGATCGCCTCGTCGGTGCCAGCCAACTCCGCGACGCCCTGGGAAATCCGGACGCGACGCCGATCCCCGGTCCATCGCCGGGAGCGTCCGTCGAGATCGAGCGGACTCTGATGCGTGCTCTTTCCGGTCCATACCTCGCTCGCGCGCAAAAGCTGAGCGAAGCCCTCCTCGGTGAAGAACGCTCTCAAGTAGAAGCCACTCCTTCGGAGGAAACCGGCGGTCTCAGTTCAACCACGTCGGCGTCCGATACTTTCAGTAGCAATGGAACTACGGTGAGTGAGACGATGGCGATTCAGAGCACCGAATCAACGAATGACCCACAACCATCGGTCCGCGCCTCGGACGACTCGCCGCTGCGGGTGGTGGCGTCGACCGAGATGGGCGAGACTGCGACTGGCGCGGAGGATCCGGCCAGTCCACCATCCACTGTGGCCGCCCGAATTCTCCGCGAGCGGCAGCCGGATGACGTCCCGCCGATATGGGGTGACATACCGCCGCGCAATCCGATCTTCACCGGCCGCGAGGAGCCGCTTGCGGAGTTGGACAATCGGCTGACGGCTGGCGGCGCCGCCGCGATCCTCCCCGCGGCGCTGCACGGCATGGGCGGCATCGGCAAAACCCAGCTCGCCGTCGAGTACATCTACCGCCACTTGCGGGACTACGACCTGGTGTGGTGGGTCGAGGCCGGGCAGTCGTCCCAGATCCGCGCCGGACTCACCGAACTGGCCAAGGCGCTGCGCCTGCCCGGAAGCGCCGAAGCCAACACGGCGGTGCCCGCAGTGCGGGAGGCGCTCCGGCGCGGTCACCCCATTCGAAGATGGCTGCTGGTATTCGACGCTGCCGAGAGCCCGGAGGCGGTACGCCCCTTCTTCCCGGCCAACGGGCCGGGGGAAATCTTGATCACATCCCGAAATCCCGACTGGGCCGAAGTCGCTCGCCCTTTGGAGGTCACACTGTTCGAGAGGGCGGAAAGCAAGGAGTTGTTGCGCAGCCGCGGCCCGGAGATCACTGATGCGGAGGCCGACGCGCTGGCCGACAAGCTGGGGGACTTGCCGCTGGCCATCGCGCAAGCCGCCGCCTGGCGCGCGGAGACCGGCATGCCGATCAGCGAATACCTGCGGGTGTTCGACGAGAAGGTCGCCGAGATCCTCGACGCGTCGGCCACCAACGACTACGAGGTGTCGCTCGCCGCGGCTTGGAACGTCTCGTTCGACCAGTTGGAGTCCCGCAACCCAGCTGCGCACCAACTCTTGCAGGTGTGCGCGTTCTTCGCGCCGGAACCGATTTCCCGCAGCTTGTTCACCGGCGTTCGCGGCACGTCGATCTCGCCGGAGCTGGACGCCGCGCTGCGCGATCCGATCCGGCTCGGTCGAGCTATTCGCGACATCAACAGGTTCGGCCTGGCGAAGATCGACCATCGCAATGACACGCTCCAGCTGCACCGGCTGGTGCAACTGGTCCTCCGCGACCGGATGTCACCGCAGCGCCGAGCGGAAATGCGGCACGGTGCCCATCTGCTGCTGGCCAACCTCAATCCGAACGACCCGGCCGCGCCGACGCAATGGCCGAGATATCAAGCCATCCTGCCGCACGCGTACGCATCGGAAATCCTGGAATGCGATGACCCCTGGGTGCGGCAGCTGGTCATCGACCTGATCGAGTACCTGTACTTCTGGGGCGACCACGAGGAGTGCGCGGCGCTGGGCCAGCGTGCTATCGACGTGTGGTCAGAGACGCTGGCGGAGACCGACTCGCAGCTGCTCCAAGTGGCTGGCAGGTTGGGCTTCTACCTGTGGACCCTCGGCCGGTACGCGGATGCTGCGGCGCTCAACGAGCGAACCTTGGCCCTGCGCCAGCAGACCTCCGGTGAGAACAGCGAGGAAACGCTGGTCGCGGAGCTCAGCGTCGCGTTCGACCTGAAGGCCAAGGGTGAATTCTTGGTAGCCCGGGACATGAACGACGAAACCTACCGCAAGGCCAAGGGGCTTTACGGCGAGGACGATCCGGTCACCCTGGGCGCCGCGCACGATCTGGCCGTGAGCCTGCGACTGTCCGGGGACTACCGTCGGGCGCGGGAGTTGGACGAGGACACCTCTCGGCGGCAGGTTGAGGTCCGCGGCTTCGACAGCGCCCCGGCCAACCACTCGTACGCCGGGTTGATTCTGGACCGTCTTGAGTTGGGCGACTACGCCTGGGCGCATGGCGAACTGGAACGCCTCGCCGACCGCTGTCGGCAACTGTTCGGCGAGGACAAGGCAATAACCCTGCAACGCCAGCACCAGTTGTCCATCGCCGCCCGCAAGAACGGTGACCACCAGGCAGCGTTGGAACTGTCCGGGCATGCGCTGGAACGGTTCCGCTTCCGCTATGGCGCTGATCACCCGAACACCATGGTTTGTGCGATATCGCATTCCATCGATCTCCGGCAGACCGGTGAGCTGCAGGCCGCTCGCAGGCTCAACGAAGACACCTTCGACCGGTTCCGCCGCAACCTGGGGGAGAACCACCCGCACACCCTTTCCGCGGCCGTCGACCTGGCGGTGACGCTCCGACTGCTCGGTGAGCCGGGCAGCGCACGGCAACTCGACGAACGATCCGCCGAGCAGTTTCGAACGATGTTCGGCCCGGATCAGCCGCACGCCCTGGTGGCCGCGATCAACCTGGCCAGCGACGTGGCGGCGCTCGGCGAGGTCGAGACGGCCCTGAACCTGAGCGGCCAGATGGTGCAACGAGCGGAACTGGCGCTCGGAGTCGATCATCCCACTACGATCGCGGCCACCCACAACCTGTCTCTCGACCTCCGCGCCGCGGATCGCGCCGAAGAGGCGGAGTCCAAACATGCCGACGTGCTGAGCCGCTACCGCAGAGTGCTCGGTGAAGCGCATCCGGCCGTGCTGGCTGCGGTCAGCGGCAATCGAGCTGACTGCGACATCGACCCCGCGCCGCTGTGATTTGGCGTATGGCCCAGGTTTCAGGGCAGGAGTCGTCCGATCCAGCCAGCGAGTTCGTCCGGCGCGGCCACGCGCGCCGCGCCGGTTCGAATCCGCCGGTCCACCGCGCGGACCAGTTCGGGACAGGTCAGCAACGCCCGTGCGGCTGGCCGCACGCCTAGTCCCGACAGAGCAAGGCCCAGCCCAATCCAGGAAGCCGGGCGGTCCGGGTCCGCGGCCAGTTCCGCCCGGTAGCCGCGTGCGGCATCGGCGAGACGACCACTGGTGTACGCGAAATCCGCCGGTGTGGCATCTGGAACGGTCGACCATGCTTCGGGCATCGTGTGCTGGGTGTCGCCCGACTCTTGGACGAGGCCAAGGCGGGTCAGGTCGATCCGTGCCTGCGACCAGGCGCCATCCGGCACAGGTGTGGGAGTTCGGTCGCTGGTCACGCGGATCCCGGCCAGGCGTTGCCGACCAGCCAGCCAAGCTTCGGCGACCGCCGCAACGGTCTCCGGATGCGGCCGCACGTGTCGAATTCGCCATCCGGCGTAGTGATCCGCCGCCAATGCGGCAGCCGTGTCGGCCGCCTCGGCGGGAAGCGGCTCGTCTTGCCACGGACCAAGTCGCTCGGCGATGCCGTTGACGAACCGGTGCCCCGCCGTGGTCAGAGCTGAATCGTCCCGCAGCACCTGGAGGGTGCGCCAGGTGGCGTTGCGCCAGTACGCGAACTCGAATGCGGCGCGGCGATCGGCGAATCCGGGACTGGCGTGCGCCAGCGCTCGCCAGAACATGGTCACGCCGAAGAACGCGTAGACGCCCTGCAGCGTTCCGGCCAGGGGGCGCGGATCGTCCCGCCATGGCGTGTAGAACCTCTCCTGCGGGTCTTCTTCCCGCAACCGCGTCAAGTGGAGCAGTCCGCCCAGCCGGATGTGTTGGAACTCGTGGACGAGCGTGGCGGCCAGCGCGACGGCGTCGTCGGGGTGCCCGACGATCGCGCTGCCGAAGGCTTCTCCGGTGGAAGCGCTCGGCATCCGGAACGGCACGGCCGGGCGAGGCACCAGTGACTCCAGACCAGCACGGAGGGCCGGGGCGATCTCGGGTACGTGTTGGACGATCAGGTGCCAGGCATCCGTGAGCAGCCTCCACCAGGATGCCACCTCGTCAGTGCCGAGCCGTTGTGGCAGCACCGGTTCGTAGATCCCCCGGTAGGGATCGATGTCGTCCAGCCGCACCGAGAGCACCTGGTCGTGCGCCCGAATCGAGACCTGCCGCATGCCCCACCATCCCGGGGCGTCCACGCGGTGGTCGTGCGGCAGGTGCACACGTGTGGTCCCGCTCCGGATCTCCACCGCCTGCCCAACCTCGCCCTCCACGTCAGCCACGGCGTGCGGCGCTTCCGAGGGCAGGCGGGCCAGGCCGAGGGTCGGCAGAATCGCGCCACCGTGCCAAACCGGCACCGAAGTCCGGAACCGCAGCCCCGCCCGGATCGCCGCCGCGGCCGCGATCGCGTGCACGTGTCCGATGTGCACCCACAGTGGACAGACGCCGGTGGTTCGGTGGTGGAACAAGCGCGTGGTGTAGCCGACCCAACTTCCGGTGTAGGGATGCGCGAGGACGAGATCAAGCACCTTGGGCGCTTCCGCTTGGACGCGCGCCAGCAGTTCCCAGGCTGATTCCGGGGAAGGCAGTGGTCCGCACAGATGCGGAACCTTGGCCACGTCGTCCACCAGCGCTCGCAGCAGGAGCAACCGGCGACTGCGCTCGGCGCGGCGCAACCGGCGAATGGTGCGGCCACCGCCTTTGCCGCGGGCGAGGTCATCGAAGTCGGCCCAGGACAGGCGGTGGAGTTCGAAGTCGTCCGGGGCGGTTTCGCGGCCGACCGGCATGGCTACTCCTTCGACGGTTGAACACGGTGTGCCGAACCGGAACGAGCGCGCAGTGCGAGGACCGTGGCGTCAGTCGACCCTCTCGCCGCTACCTTGGCCACTACTAGATTCCGTTGCCCCGATGTCCGCAGCTCGTTCCACCACGTGCCGCAACGACTGATGCAGCGCCGCATGGTCGAGTGTCCGCAGCTCTGAGAGCGGAATCGTTCCGAGGTCGATGAGTTCCGACGCGACGCCTGCTTCGGCGTCAACCGAGAAGTTCATGGTGACGTCTGCTCCTTCGCGTCCAGCGCGTATTGGTCAAGCACCTATCACCATGATGTCCTGTTCTGCGGTCGATGTGAAGCAAATTTCCTTTCTGCGGTGTGTTATCACCAGGTCGCGGTGGCTACTTCCTTTTGTCGGTCACGGACTTCGCGGGACGGGCGACTCCGCAAGCACTCCGCTCATCCCGATGAAGGACCGTTTCGATCATCCCGAGCCACGAAGATGTGCGAATGCGCGATGATGCGGGCATGTCGGAAACCGCTAGGGACGTGATCGCCGCTGATGGCCAGGATTCTGATTCGGCAGCGGTGGAGCGCCTGCTCCGTGCACCCGGCGGAGCTGTCCGCCGAGCGTCAGGCGAGGGTTTCGCGGTTGGTTTCTCGGGCTGTCAGGACGGCTAGCAGGGAGATCGCTGAGATGGCCGCGTAGTAGCCGACGACCGACCAGACGGTGCCGGTGGCTGCCAGCAGTGCGGCGGCGATCAACGGGAAGAAGCCGCCGATGACGCCGCCCAGTTGGCGGCTGAAGCCGAGGCCGGAGAACCGTCGGGTCGCGCTGCGGAACAGTTCGGTGTAGAAGCTGCCTTCGGTGGCGAACAGCATCGTCTGGATGATCGCGGGCGGGATCGCGATCGCCAGGATGATCAGCGCGTTGTTGCCGGTCTCCAGCAGCGGGAAGAAGACGAACGCGACGTAGAGCGCCCCGATGATCAGCGAGGTTGCCATCATGACGCGGCGGCCGACGAAGTCCGAGATCCGGCCGAACAGCGGGTTCGTCACGATGCCGAAGACGTTTCCGATCAGCACGCCGATGAGCATCACCGAGTTCGCGATGTGCAGTTCCTGGGCGCCGTAGACCAGCACGTAGACGGTGAAGATCTGCAGCATGCTGGTTTCGGTGATCACGCACAGGAAGATGGTGATGCAGGCCTTCGGTTCCTCGCGCAGCGCGGCGATCAGCGGCAGTTTGCGCGGGGCTTGCGCCGCGGCCTGCTTGAACACCGGCGATTCCTCGATCTTGGCGCGCACGTACACGCCGACCAGCACCAGCACGGCGCTGAGCAGGAACGGGATCCGCCAGCCCCATTCGATCCGGTCGTCGGCGGGCATCGCGGCGACCAGACCGGCACCCAGCGAGGCCAGTACCGAACCGGCCGCCGCCCCGATCTGGATGACCCCGGCGTATCCGCCGCGCTTGCCCTCCGGCGCGCTCTCGGTGGCCAGGATGACCGCACCCACGGTTTCGCCGCCGAGCGCGATTCCCTGCGTGAAGCGCAGCAGCACCAGCAGGATCGGTGCGATGACGCCGATCGCGGCATAGGTCGGCAACAGGCCGATGAGCGTGGTCGAGGCACCCATGACGATCAGCGTGATGAACATGACCGGCTTGCGGCCGATGCGGTCGCCGAAGTGCCCGAACACGATGCCGCCCAGCGGTCGGGCGAGATATCCGACCGCGAAGGTGCCGAGGACGGCGATGGTGGCGACCAGCGCGTTGGTCTTCGGGTAGAACAGCTCCTCGAAGACCACCGGCGCGATCAGGCCGAAGAGCAGGAAGTCGAAGTACTCGACGGTGGTGCCGATGGTGCCGGATACCAGGATCCTGCGCCGTTGGGTGCGGATTCGCCGGTCGTCCCGATGGTCTTCTGCCACGCTGCCGACGGCCATTGTCGGCCTCCTTCGGGTTGCTGTTGCACGGCGCCGTTTCCGGGCTGCGGCACCTCGTGGATCAGCGAGTGCGATCGATGGTCGCCGGAGCTGGCTTTAGCTTTCGAGAGCAGTGCGGTGTTCGCGCCGCGCCCCGGTTCGAACTGGCACGTGCACCGCTGCGGCAGTCCGGTTCTGGCGATCACGCCTCGTGGCGGATGACCCCGCGAATGATCTTGCCGTCTTCCAGGTCCTGGTATCCCTGGTTGATCTCGTCGAGGGTGTACCGGCGGGTGATCAGCTCGTCGAGCTTGAGTCGGCCGAGCCGGTACAGCTCCAGCAGGCGCGGGATGTCGTGCAGCGGGTTGCACATCCCGAACACGTGGCCCTGGACCCGCCGCTGGTAGCCGACCAGCAGACCGTTGGCCGCGAGCTGGATCTGGGTGTCCGTGCTGCGGCCCACCGCGGTGACGGTGACCTGGCCGCCCTTGCCGACGATCGCGGTGGCCTGCGAAACGACGTCCGCGGTGAGCACGCCCACGGTGCAGATCGCGTGGTCCGCCAGCTGCCCGCGAGTGAGTTCGACGACCGCCTCGTGGGCCTGCGCTGCGTTGTCGAAGACGTGCGTGGCGCCGAAGTCGAGTGCCTTTTCCCGTTTGAACGCAACGGGATCCACCACCACGATGTAGCGGGCGCCCGCGTAGTGCGCGCCCTGCACCGCGTTGGACCCCACCCCACCGGCACCGAAGATGACCACGGTGTCGCCGGTGCGCACCCCCGCGGCGTAGACGGACGAGCCCCATCCGGTCGGGACACCGCAGCCGACGAGTGCGGCGACTTCGAAGGGGATGTCGGCGTCGATCCGCACGCAGGACGCCTGGGAGACGACCGCGCGCTGCGCGAAGGTGCCCAGCATGCAGAAGCCGCCGAGGTCCGCACCGGCGTCGTCGTGGAAGCGGAAGGTGCCGTCGGAGAGCATCCCGGTGGCCATCTGAGCGCCTTGGTCGCAGAGGTTCTGGTGACCCGTCGAGCAGTAGCGGCAGGTACCGCAGGCCGGGATGAACGAGCAGACGACGTGGTCGCCGGGCTGGACGCGGGTGACTCCCGGACCCACTTCCTCGACGACACCGGCACCTTCGTGCCCGCCCACGATCGGCAGTCGGCAGGTGCTGTCGCCGGTTCGCAGGTGTTCGTCGGAGTGGCACAGGCCCGAGGCGGCGAACTTGATCAGCACCTCGCCGTCGCGCGGCGCGTCGAGCTCAAGATCCGCGAGTTCCCACGGCTTGCCCGGTTCGCGGATGATGGCGGCTTTGGTCCTCATTGCTGGCTTCCCGTCTTCGTTGACTGGGCAAGTTTCCGACCGCGGAATGGTATGCGGATCGCAGCGCCGGTATCGGCCGACGAATGTCGCGGGGAAGCGCCGATTTCGCGCGAAATCGGCGCTTCCCGTGGTGAGTGGGTGGCGTTTTCGCGCGAAATCGCCCGTCCCACCCGCAGCGGGTTGTCGCCCGTCCGGACCGGGCCTCAGGCCGTGGCGGTGCGCCAGCCGGGCCGGTAGGTCTCGCGGGCCATCGCCGAGTACGGCGCCGGGCTGACGACGGCGCGCACCGCGAACTGCTCGTGCGGCTGGACGGTCGTCTTGCGGCTGCCGCCGTCGGGCTCGCCCCAGACCACCTTCACCTCGGCACCCAGCGGGACGTCCGGGTTGACCGTCGCGAGGGAGAGCGCGGTGCGCTCGTTCGCGCTGTACCCGGTGAACAGGGACAGCCCGACCACGTTGCCGTCGGCGTCCACGACCGAGTCGAAGTTCGACGACCCGTAGTTGGCGTTGGGCAGGTCGAAGAACTGGTACCCGGGACCGTTCGGGTCGACGGGGGAGGCCAGCAGCTTCGCGACGTCCTCGGCGTTCCAGGCGAGCGTCACCTTGCGGCGCTGGGTCTCCGGCGTGATCGCCTCCAGCGCGTCGCGCCCCACGAAGTCGTGGTCGAACTTCACGAAGGAGCCGTAGCCGAGCTCCCACGGATTGAGGTAGTAGTCCTCGATCTTGTCGGACACGAAGCTGCCCGCCAGGGCGTTGGTCGCCTCGTAGCTGTTCGCGCCCAGCCACTCGCGGTACGGGCGCAGTTCCTCGCTGGTGTAGATCGCCGGGAGTGGCGAGG
Organism: Saccharopolyspora antiqui; assembly: GCF_052246905.1. Lineage (NCBI taxonomy): Bacteria > Bacillati > Actinomycetota > Actinomycetes > Pseudonocardiales > Pseudonocardiaceae > Saccharopolyspora > Saccharopolyspora antiqui. Next base: position 366,967 of record NZ_JBQQBO010000001.1, on the reverse strand, counting down.
GGATCCAGCCCGACTCCAGGGTGTTGCACGAATACGCCCGCGCGCCCGCGGGTTCGAGGCCGAACTCCCGGCCCGCCTCCAGGATCGCGTCGCGCACCTTGTCGTAGGTCTCGTAGGGCCCCCAGATCTCCAGGCCCGGCGCCCCGGCCATGCCGTGGCGCAGCGTGCGGACCCGCTCGCCCGCCACGTTCAGGTGGCCCATCCGGAAGAAGCGCACCTGCTCCACCGGACCGCCGTGCACCTTCTCGATGACCGGCCACGCGTTCGGGCCCTGGATCTGGAAGCGCCACAGGTCGCGGGTGACCGGCTTGCCGTAGGGCCGGGAGGGGGAGCGCTGGTCCTCGTGGATGTCGACCTGGTAGCCCTTGCTGCCCTGGAAGGTCAGCCAGTTGGCCACCGGGGCGCGGCCGACGAAGACGAACTCCTCCTCCGCCAGCCGGAAGAGGATGCCGTCACCGATCACGCCGCCCTCGGGGGAGACCGGGACGAACTGCTTGGCGGTGTCCACCGGGAACTTCGCCGTGCTGTTGATCCCGGTGTCGGAGAGCAGTCGCAGCGCGTCCGGGCCCGAGATGAACAGGTTGACCATGTGGTGGGTCTGGTCGAACAGCACCGCCGTTTCGTTCCAGGCGATCACCTCGCGGCGGAAGTTGGTGAACTCCGCCGGGACCACCGGGTAGATGTATGCCCCGAGCTGCGAGTTGCGGAGCAGGTCGACGGTGTTTCCGGCCTGGTCCAACACGTCTTGCAGGTTCTTCGCGCTCATGTGTTTTCCGTTCTCCTACTACGTCATTGGCGATTGCCCAGGCCTCGGGCTGTGCGGGCCGGGGTGGATGACGTGGCTTATTCGCTGGTGTGGCTTGATCGGCTGCGTGTTTTCGAGCCGGGGAAGAAACGGATCAGAGGCCGTACTCCTCGGCGGTGACGTACTCGACGCCCAGCTCTTCCAGCTTGGCGCGCAGGCCGTAGCGATCGAGCCCGAGTTCGCCGCTGCGGAAGGCCTGCCGCGTCGCCTCTTCCTTGTCGAGGCGGGCCTGTGCCGCGTCGAGTGCGCGGTCGACGTCGTTGCGCGGCACGACCATCACGCCGTCGTCGTCGGCGAGCACCGCGTCGCCGGGGCGGATGAGCTGCCCGCTGACGGTGATCGGCACGTTCACCGCACCGGCGGTGGCCTTCACGGTGCCCTGGGCGCTCACCGCGGAGGTCCACACCGGGAAGCCCATGGCGTGCAGGTCGGCGACGTCGCGGACACCGGTTTCGGTGACCAGGCCGCGCACCCCGCGAACTTGCAGCGCGGTGGCGAACAGTTCGCCGAACATGCCGTCGCTGTTGGGGGAGGTGCTGGTGACGACGAGGAGATCACCGGGCTGGCACTGCTCGACGGCGGCGTGGATCATCAGGTTGTCGCCGGGCCAGCACACCACGGTCACCGCCGTGCCGCCGATGCGCGAGCCGAGGTGCACCGGACGCAGCTTCGGCCCCAGGAACCCGGTCCGGCCGAGCGCTTCGTGAACCGTCGCCACGCCGTATTCCGCCAGTTTGTCGACCTTTTCGATGGCGGCGCGGGGCGGGTTGGTGACGACGACCGTCCTCATGCGAGCTCCTCGGTCACTTGCGGGTACAGGCGCATGTACGCCTCGCCCATCGTGTTGTGCGGCAGCCCGAGGTTCGGGCCCGCGTTGCGCTTGACCTGCACGCCGCGGCGCTTGGCCAGATCGGTGTAGTAGTCCCACATGTGCTGCTGCGCGGGCAGGCATTCCATCGCCTTGCGCTTGAGGTCGAACACGGGCGTGATGTCCAGCAGCACGTTCGGTTTGAAGTCGCACTGCTCGGGCTGGTGCGGTTCGAAGAAGAACACCGGCGGCGCACCGAGCGGCTCGCCGGGGGCGTCGTAGCCGACTGCCTGGGCCAGCACCCGCGCCTGCAACGCCATCCGGGCCGCGGCGGGGTGGTCCTGGTTGTAGGGGTCGACCAGCGGATGGGTGAGCACGACCGCCGGTTCCACCTCGCGGTACACGCGCACGATCCGGTCGATCAGCTCGTCGGACTCGCGCAGCGGGTAGTCCCCGGCGTCGCAGAACTCGATCTCCGCGCCCAGCGCGTTGGCCGCGTTCGTGGCCTCCTCGCGCCGGATCTCCTTGATCTGCTCCAGCGACTTGCCCTCGCGCCAGGCCTTGGCCGACTCACCGCGCTCGCCGAAGCTCAGGCAAAGCACCTTTGCCCGCTGGCCACGGCTGGTGGCCAGAGCGATCGCGCCCGCCGCTCGCCAGACGAAATCACCGGCATGGGCGCTGACCACCAGTAACGAACTCATTGGCGACATCTCCTCGGATCGTCATCGGCACTCAAGCAAGGACAGTAGGAGCCGCGGAGGCGTGTTGTGAGGTCCCGCAGTCCGCTCTGCCCTACGTCATTTGACTCACCTGGGGCCAGCGGATTGACCTCACGAGAGCCGACATCAGCCTGTTTTGGCGGCTCCACCGGTGTCAATAGCGTGATTCGGGTGAGCACGCAGCACGACCGGCTCGACGCGATGGGGAGGCGGCGGCAGCCACGACCGGCGCGGCGGTTGGTCGACGGGCCATCCGGCTGGACGATCTCCGCATCGTGCACATGGCGGGCACCGCGGGCAAGGCTGCTTCCGCCGCAGGCGATTCGGGGCGAAGTCGCTGGTGGCTGACATGGTGCTACGGCAAGCCGCCTGCGCGCCTCGGTCATTTGTCGCGGTCAACTCGGCCTCGATGCCGGAGGAAAACGCGGGCCCCGTTCGGCTCTACTGACTAGCGGCGGTGTTGTCGACGCCGCCCCTTCGGTGCACGGGTCCGGTTGCGGGAGGAAGTCCACGTGATGGGTGTTGAGAGCCTGGAGGCCGCGATCCGGCGCGTCGGGTCGCCGGTGGAGCTGCTGCGCAACTCGGCCGTGCGTCCCCACACGTTCCCCGTCGCGCCGGAGCTCACCAACTGGCGCTCCGAGCAGCAGGCGTGGCGCACCTCGTGCGCACTGTTCGACCAGGAGTCGGGCTGGATTCCCACTGCGGTGCCCGCGATCTCCGGTCCCGAAATGCGCGAATACCGCGAATGGGGTGAGCAGCCCAACTCCGGCAAACCAGCGGTCGAGCGCCACCGGCAGGTCGAGATCCGGGCCACCGTCGCGCCCGCGCCCTATGTCCGGGAAGTCCGCGATTCCTACCGCAAATCCTGACCTTTCCGCATTCGTACACGGGATCGAGGAGAAATGACCAACTCCCGCAAGGAGGTCGCCGACGGCTCGCGTCGGCGCTCCGATCTGGCGGACCTGGTGCACAACATCAGCTACGAGGTGATGCCGTTCAAGAAGACCGAGCAGGACGTGCTCGACCACGTGCCCACCTCGGTCCCGCTCACCGTCACGGTGACCGAGGCGAAGGGGATCGACACCACGCTGGACCTCACCGAGCGCCTGGTGCGGCACGGCTACCGCGTCGCACCGCACCTGCCTGCCCGGTTGTTCGTCGACGCCCAGCACGTCGGGGACGTGATGGCCCGGCTCGGCGAATCCGGGGTGACGTCGGTCTTCGTCATCGGCGGTGACGCGCCGAAGCCGGTCGGCGCCTTCGCCGACGCGTTCTCGCTGCTGCAGGCGATGGAGGCGGCCAACCACCCATTCCAGGAGGTGGGCATCGGCGGGTACCCGGAAGGGCACTCGGTTATCCCGCAGGAGGCGATCGCGCTGGCGCTGAAGCAGAAGGCACCGCTGGCCACCCGCGTCCTCACCCAGATCTGCTTCGACGCCACCACGACGAGCTCGTGGGCGGCTGGCATCGCCGGTGCGGGCGTCGAACTGCCCGTGTACGTTGGGATTCCCGGGCCGGTGAACCGGCAGAAGCTGATGCGGATCTCGGCGGGTATCGGGCTCGGCCAGTCGGCGCGCTTCCTGCAGAAGCAGCAAAGCCTGCTGTGGCGGTTCTTGCTCCCCGGCGGGTACAACCCGACGAAGCTGGCCAAGCAGCTGGGCACGGCCGCGCCCAAGGTCCGCACCAACATCCGCGGACTGCACATCTTCACCTTCAACGAACTCCGCAGGACCGAGATCTGGCGGCAGGAACTGCTGGCCTCAGTCGCCAAGAAGGATGACCGGTTGTGACCGAGAACATCTCCGCCGAGGACTACGGGCGCCTGATCGTGCAGGGCGCGGACCGGCCGGGCATCGTTTCGGCGGTGTCGACGGTGCTGGCCGAGCAAGGCGCGAACATCGTCGCGCTGGGCCAGTCCTCCAGCGACCCGGCGGGCGGTCGGTTCTTCCAGCGCACGGTCTTCCACCTGCCCGACCTGTCCACGCGGTTCGGCGAGCTGAACCAGATCCTGGAGCAGCGGCTGACCGACGACCTGGGCCTGACGTACCGGCTGGTCGAGGCCAAGCGCCGCAAGCGGGTCGCGGTCTTCGTGTCCAAGGCCGACCACTGCCTGCTCGATCTGCTCTGGCGGCAGCGGCGCGGCGAGCTGCACATGAACATCCCGATGGTCATCTCCAACCACTCGGATCTGGGCGACGACGTGCGGCAGTTCGGCATCCCGTTCTTCCACGTCGCGGTGGACAAGGACAAGAAGGGCGTTGCCGAGAAGGAGCAGCTCAACCTGCTCAAGGGCAACATCGACCTGCTCGTGCTCGCCCGGTACATGCAGATCGTCTCCGGCGACTTCCTGACCGAGCTGGGCGTGCCGGTGATCAACATCCACCACTCGTTCCTCCCGGCCTTCATCGGCGCCGGGCCGTACCAGCGGGCGAAGGAACGCGGGGTGAAGCTGGTCGGTGCCACGGCGCACTACGTGACCGAGGACCTCGACGAGGGGCCGATAATCGAGCAGGACGTCATCCGCGTGTCGCACGAGGAGTCCGCGCGCGACCTGCAGCGCAAGGGCGCCGATGTCGAGCGGCTGGTCCTGTCCAGGGCGGTGGCCTGGCACTGCGACGACCGCGTCATCAGGGACGGCAACACGACAGTCGTGTTCTAGGAGAACGAGTGACCGCACAGATTTTGGACGGACGCGCCGTGTCGGCGACGATCCTCGACCGCGTGCAGCAGGAGGTGGCGGAGTTCGTCGCCGCGCACGGGCGGGTGCCGGTGCTGGCGGCGGTGCTGGTGGGCGACGATCCCGCATCGCACACCTACGTCCGCATGAAGGCCAACCGCAGCGCGAAGGTCGGCATGCGGTCCCGGCGGATCGAGTTGGGCGCCGACACCACGACCGACGCGCTGGTGAGCCGGATCCGGGAGCTGTCGGAGGATCCAGCGGTAGACGGGATCCTGCTCCAGCACCCGGTGCCGGAGCACATCGACGAACGCGCGGCGTTCGAGGCGATCGACGCGGCCAAGGACGTCGACGGTGTCACGCGCACCTCGTTCGCGATGATGGCCTTCGACGAGGGCGGCTTCCACTCGGCGACACCGGGCGGGATCATGGCGCTGCTGGACGCCTACGAGGTGCCGCTGGCGGGCAAGCACGCCGTCGTCGTCGGGCGCAGCCCCATCCTCGGCAAACCGGTCGGCATGCTGCTGCTGGCCCGCGACGCGACGGTGACCTACTGCCACTCCCGGACGACCGGCTTGGCCGATTACGTCGCCGAAGCCGATGTGCTGGTCGCCGCGGTCGGCCGGCCGGAGCTGATCAAAGGCGAGTGGATCAAGCCCGGAGCCGTGGTGGTCGACGCGGGTTACGCCGACAACACCGGCGATGTCGAGTACGCGGCGGCGGCGCGGCGGGCCTCGTTCATCACCCCGGTACCCGGCGGTGTCGGGCCGATGACCATCGCCACCCTGCTCGCGCAGACGATCAGGGCGGCCCGGGACCACGAAGCCGGACGCCCCGACGGCGAGTGAGGAGCCGTTCCCATGATCGTGGCCGAAGGCCGATGTCCCAGCCCGCTGTTCCGGGGAGCGGCTCGACGACGTTCTCGAATCTGGTTACCGCGGTTACCATTTCGACGGAATCGAGCCTGGCGGACCGGGTACGACGACTCCGGGACATCGGTCGTGGGCGAACACCGCTGCCGCGACGGGTGCTGGGCACCGGCCCGGGCGCCCGATGCACGTGTGCTCGAACTGGATTCCGTGAGGGAGGCGACATGCGAAAGGCTCAAGACAACTACGTCCTAGACCTGGCGCAGAACCGGAAGGGCCTGGCGCTCAACCGGATGTGCGGGTCGTTGAAGCACGCCGAGAACCGGAAGCGGTTCAGCGAGGACGAGGCCGCCTACTGCGATGCGTACGGGCTTTCCGCCGAGCAGAAGCAGGCGATCCTCGATCGCGACTGGACCGGCATGCTAGATCTCGGCGCGTCCATCTTCTACACGTTCAAGCTCGCCATGATGGACCAGAAGTCGATGCAGTACCTCGGTGGCGTGTTCACCGGGATGACGACGGAGGAGTTCGCGGCGGCGCTGCGCTCGGGAGGGCGGAAGTTTGGCTGAGGTGATCTGGGGTCTGGCGACCTCCCACGTACCGTCCATCGGGGCCGCGATGGACAACGAGAAGACCGCGGACGAGTACTGGAAGCCACTGTTCGACGGCATCGCACCGGCCCGGACGTGGATGGCCGAGCACCGGCCGGACGTCGCGGTGATCGTGTACAACGACCACGCCAACGCCGTCGACCTGGACCTGGTGCCGACCTTCGCGATCGGCACCGCCGAGTCCTACGACGTGGCCGACGAGGGCTGGGGCCGCCGACCGGTGCCGCCGGTCGTCGGCGCTCCGGAACTCAGCGAGCACCTGATCCGGGAGCTGATGGACGAGTCCTTCGACATCGCGACCTTCCACCAGCTCGACGTCGACCACGGGCTGACCGTCCCGCTGTCGATCTACTGCCCCGAGCCGGGCGACGCCTGGCCATGCGCGGTCGTCCCGGTGCTGGTCAACGTCATCCAGTACCCCCAGCCGACCGCTGCGCGCTGCTACGCCCTCGGGCATGCGCTCGGGCGCGCGATCAGGTCGTTCCCGCCGGACCTGAAGGTCGCGGTGTTCGGCACCGGCGGTATGTCGCACCAGTTGGCCGGAGCACGCGCGGGCCTGATCAACACCGAGTTCGACCGCATGTTCCTCGAAGCGATCGAGTCCGATCCGGACAAACTCGCCGCGCTGACCCGCGAGGACTACATCCGCGAGGCGGGCACCGAAGGCATCGAGCTCATCATGTGGCTGGTCATGCGGGGCGCGCTGAACAAGAACATCGCGCGGATCACCGACACCTACCACGTGCCCGCCTCCAACACCGCCGCCGGACTGGCGCTGTTCGAGAACCTCGGCGACGAGGGCAAGGGATCGGTGGCCGCGTGAGCACCTTCGTTCTGCTGCACGGTGCCTGGCACGGCGGTTGGGCGTGGCAGCGGGTGGTTCCCGCGCTGCGCGCGGCCGGTCACGAGGTGCACGCCCCGACGCTGACCGGGCTCAGCGACCGCGCGCACCTGCTCAACCCGTCGGTCGGGCTGGGCACGCACGTCCAGGACGTCGTGGCGCTCATCGAGGCCTACGACGCCCACGACGTCGTGCTGGTCGGCCACAGCTACGCCGGGCAGGTCGTCACCGGCGTCGCCGACCGGATCCCGCAGCGCCTGGCCAAGCGCGTCTACCTCGACGCATTCATCGGCGACGACGGGGACGCCGCGATCGACCTGCTGCCCGAGAAGGTGGCCGGGCACTACCGGGAGTCGGTGTCCGGGCCGGGGTTCGGCTGGCTCGTCCCGGTGCGTTCCCTGCAGGTGCTCGGGGTAACCGATCAGTCCGATGTGGACTGGTTGACCGCTCGCCTGACGCCCCATCCATGGCTCACCTACACCGAACCGCTGCGGCTCACCGGGGCCGGGGAGGGCGTTGCGGCGGCCTTCATCGAGTGCACCGACTGGATGCGGGTGTTCCAGCCGCACGCCGAGCGCGCCGCGGCCCGCGGCTGGCCGGTGCACCACATCGCCACCGGTCACGAAGCGATGGTCACCGCGCCCGAGGAGCTGGCGGAACTGCTGCTGGAGGTGCAGGCATCGTGAGTGCCGCGGCCGGTCGAGCCGGGCTGGCCGCAGTGCTGATCATCGGCCCGACCGCGCCGAGCACGTGGCGCACCGAGAACCTGGAGAGATGATGGAATTCCTGGTCCGCACCGAGAACCTCCTCCCGGCCGACACCCCGGACGAGACCCGCGAGCAGCTGCGCAAGGGCGAACGCGAACGCGCGCAGCAGCTCCGCGACGCCGGGATCCTCAAGCGGCTCTGGCGGGTTCCCGGCCGCAACGCCACCGTCGGGCTGTACGAGGCAGACGATCCGGCCGCGCTGCACGACGCGCTGACCTCGCTGCCGATGTGGAAGTGGATGGACGTGACCGTCGAGGCACTGGCCACCCACCCGCAGGAACGCAAGTAGCGCCCCCCGGGGACGGCCCCGGCCGTCCCCGAAGGCGGTTTCACCCGGCGACGCTGACCGGCTTGCCGCGCAGGCCCTGCTGGGTGCCGGTCATCGGCATCGCCGTCCCCTTCGTCAACGCTGACTGCGGGTTGTGCGGTTCATCCGGTGGTTTCCGGCGTCTCAGTGCGGTGGACGGTCCCGTCTGCTCGGCCGCTGGGCGAGCACCGGATCCGGGAACGCCTCTTCCCGGATCGCCGCCACCACCTCGGTTGGTTCCGCGTCCTTGAGCAGGTACCTGGCAGCCCCGTTGGACAACGCGGCCTGGATCCGCTCCTGCTGGCCGAAACTGGTCAGGATCACCACCCGGATCTGCGGCCAGCGGCGGGTGATCCGGGCCGTCGCGGTCGCGCCGTCCATGTTCGGCATGACGAGGTCCAGCAGCACCACGTCGGGGAGTTCGCCCCGCTCGGCCATGACTTCCAGCTCGTGCAGGGCTTCGTGGCCATCGGCCGCCTCAGCCACCACGACGATGCCGAGCACCTCCAGGTAAGTTCGGATCCCGCGCCGGACGGCCGCGTGGTCATCGACGATGAGCACGCGGACGGACTCCGGCGTCGCGTCGCGGGACATTTCCGAACCTCCGAGCAATGTCGTGCTCCCCCGAGGGCGTGGCAAGCGGCTACCGACGGGGCACCGCTGGCCACCAGCATGCACATCGAGTCATCCGGCGTCATCAGAAAAGCCCGCCACGCGGAAGACCTGGCCCAGATCTACGTCATTTGTCACGGTCGCGGTGCGGCTGATAGCCCAGGCAGCTCGGTCGTAGCGGCCGTGTCGGCGGCTTCCCCGGATTCCTACGATGGAACACGGCTGTCGGATCGACTCGACGAGGAGCGCCGATATGGACACCAGCCGCCGGGCCAGGATATTCCACAGTGGACAGAATGCGGCCGGTGCCGGTCGGCGCGGTGGTGGGGGAATCCGGCTGAAGCACGTCCCGCCGCCACTTCTCGCGCAGCCGCTCAAGCACAAGGCCTTGTTCGGCCCGGATTTCGCCGCGTTCGATAGCGGGGACGAGGTTCATCCGCTGATCCGCGAGGAGTGCTGATCCGATGGACGTCTCCTACAGCACCATCTGGGAAGCCGTGGCGCGCAGGCTGCCCGATGCCGTGGCCATCTCCGAACCCGGCCGGGACTACAGCTACGCGGAGTTCGAGGAACGCTCCGCGCGGCTGGCCGCGGCGCTCGCCGACAGCGGCGTCGGCCCCGGCGACAAGGTCGCCTGCTACCAGTACAACGGCGCCGCATACCTCGAAACCGTGTTCGCCGCGCTCAAGATCGGCGCGGCCCCCATCAACGCGAACTACCGCTACACCCAGGACGAACTGTCCGCGCTGCTCATCGACGCCGACGCGGCAGCACTCGTGTTCAGCGGCGAACTCGCGGCGAACGTCACGCACGCCGCGCGGCACGTGCCGACCCTGCGCCTGCTGGTCCGGGTGGGCGCGGCTCCCGCCGACCGGCCGGGGCCTGACGTCGCCGAACTCGCCGACCTGCTCGCGGCGACCCCGCCGCGTCCGCCCGAGGAACGTCCGGGGTCGGATCAGATCTTCATGTACACCGGCGGCACCACCGGCAAGCCGAAGGGCGTGATCTGGCGGCAGTCCGACCTGCTGCACTCGATCGCGGTCGCGATCTTCCAGCCGCTCGGTGTCGCCGCGCTGCCCGCGACGCTGGACGAGGCGGTCGAGATCGCCGTCGCGGCGCACGAGGGAGGTCGGTCCCTGGCGACGATGCCGATCGTCCCGCTGATGCACGGCACCGGGCTGTTCAACTCGATGGGCGCCCTGCTGGTCGGCGCCCGGATCGTCACCGTGCGCCGCGGCAGGCTCAACCCGCGGCACGTCTGGGAGACCGTGGCCGAACAGCGCGTCGGGCGGATCATCGTCGCGGGCAACGCGGTGTGCCAGCCGCTGGTCGACGAGTTGATCGCCGCCGAGCAGGCCGGAACACCGCACGACCTCGGCTCGCTGCGGTCGGTCCTCAGCTCCGGCACGGCGTTCGGCGATCGGCTCAAACACGCCCTGCACGAACGCGCCGACGTCACCATCACCGACGCGATCGCCTCCAGCGAAGGCGGCCCCTTCGCCTTCGCGATCACCTCGTCCGTCGCCGACCTGCCAGCCCGCTTCTTCCCGGTGCCCGCCACGAAGGTCATCGGCTCCGACGACGGGGCGATCGCGCCGGGCAGCGGGGAGTCGGGCGTGCTGGCCTACCGCGGCCCGATGCCGCTGGGCTACTACAAGGACACCGCCAAGACGACCACCACGTTCCGCACCATCGACGGGGTTCGCTACGCGATACCGGGCGACCTCGCCGAGATCGACGCCGACGGTGCCATCCGATTCCTCGGTCGGGGATCTGGCGTCATCAACACCGGTGGTGAGAAGGTGTACCCGCAGGAGGTCGAGGACGCCCTGCTGACCCATCCGGACGTGACCGATGGTGTTGTCGTCGGCGTCGCGGACGAGACCTGGGGCGAGCGGGTCGCGGCCGTGGTCGCGACACCGAACGGTGCGCTGACCGAGCAGGAGCTCCAGGACTGGGTTCGCCGCGGCCTGGCCGGGTACAAGGTGCCGCGCCACATCGTGCTGCTGCCCAACCTGCCCCGAACACCGACCGGCAAGGTGGAGATCTCCTGGGCCAAGCGCACCGTCGAATCCAAAACCGGCCCCATCGCACAAGATGGGGCCGAACGGGACTGACGCGTCCGGCGAGCGAAGTCGTCGGGGAAAGTCCGAATAGGACTCCTTACGAAAACTGCGGCGAGCACCGGCATCCATCCGCCTGACCTGGTCGTGTTAAACCCAGGTTCATTGCGCTGAACGGATCTTGTTTCACGCCCGTGCGACGGGCAAACTCCTGCCTCATGGCGAAGTCGATGCGCATCGCGCTACTGTCTGCCCTCGTCACCGCACTCGCGGTGCTGGGGCTCGTTACGCCTACCCAGGCCGCACCGCAGGGAGGCAAGCTCGACCCCAGGCCGAGCACCGCCGAGCTCGCCCGGGAGTTGCTGGAACTCCAGTGGCGGAGCCGGGGCACGATCCAGGTTTCCCCGATCGGCAAGTCCAATGAGGGCAGGCCGGTGTGGAGCGCGCGGGTGGGCCAGGGGCCGCTGCGCATCCTCTACATCACCCAGCAGCACGGTGATGAGCCGCTCGGCACTCCGGCGGCGCTGGAGTTCCTGCGCCAGGTCGGTGTCGGGCAGAGCAGCCACCAGCGCTGGCTGCGGTCGCAGGTCACCGTGGACATCGTGGTGCGGGCCAATCCCGACGGCCACGAGCACAACTGGCGGTACAACTACGATCCCGACGCGGACCCGGAGTACGGCGAGGCGGGCAAGGGCTACGACATCAACCGCTACCACGACCCGGCGGTCGCACCCGAGGACAACCCGTCCACTGAGTCCGGTCTGATCCAGCGCGAATACGCGCGGTTCCAGCCGCAGATCGTGGTCGACTACCACATGCAGGGCCGCTACCTCGACGACCAGGGCCGCGAGATCAACGCATCGCTGCTGTGGCCGACGAACCCGGGTGTGACGCCCGAGGATGTCGCGCTGGCCAAGCAGATCTCGGTGGTGGCGCAGCGGTCGATGACCGATGGCGGCGCCATCGTGTCGCAGTACCCCGGCGACGACTACGAGGGCATCGCCCGCAACGGCTACGGACTGCTCGGCAGCGGCAGCGTGCTCATCGAGCTCAGCGACATGGGCACCGAGCACGAGCAGGCGCAGATCAACTCGGCGCTGCGGTCCATGCTGGCGATCGCCACCAGCGCGGCGGACGGTTCCCTGAACACCGTCGACCCGGCCGAGGCCGACAAGATCCCGCCGCGCGGCGAACCGATCCCGCAGGCCGCAGCCACCGAACACGCCGACTGACCCGACCCAACTGGTCGTCGCGGCATCAAGTGACGAGCCGAGGGCACCTTTCGCCAACCCGCTTGGCGAAAGGTGCCCTGCCGCGTTCCCGGGATCACCTCGCAGGACCGCACACCGGTCAACCGGTGAAGGACTCGGGACCGAAGCGGCCCCACGCCACGAAGGCGGCCATGGCGAGGTAGACCAGGTTCGCCACGACCGCCTTGCTCTCGTGACGGCGGAGGTGCGTGATCATCGCGCCGATCATCAGCAACACCCAACAGACAGCCGTCACCGGCACCAGAACCGGCGCGATACCGACCGCGGCAGGCAGGACGATGCCCACCGCCGCCAGGACCTCGACGGCTCCGAGGGTCTTGACGAACTCGACGCTGGCGTCGCCGATCCATCCCCCGGCGGGGGCCGAGGCCAGCTTCTCCTTCGGCACGAACAGTTTCAAGGTGCCGCCGACCAGCATGACGACGGCCAGCAGTCCGGCAACGATCCACAGCGCAAGGTTCACGGGGTTTCTCCTTGAGGTTGTAGGCGACTCCCGTCTTGGAGCGGGAGTGGCGATCGCGTCCCGCTCCTATCCGGGGTAACTGTTCGAACACGAGATGCCGACGACGCGAAGTTTGTGACAGCACCTTTACTGGACTATCCCTCTGTCCTATGTAGCCGATCCGAAAGGTCCTGTCCTGAGGCCAATCAGCAAGAGCGCGCCCGCAGTAAGCAGACCGGTCTCGATGAGCGGGACGAACCAGAGGTTGCTTGATCCGGCCGACGGTCTTCTTGCCGCCCAGGCCCCAGGCAGGGGACCGGGGTGAGCACGGCGCCGTCGAGCCAGACCTGGCCGGTCAGCAGATCCCCGCGCGCTGGCGGCCTCGGTGTCGATGTAGGCCGCGCGGGTCAAGCCGACGGCGAGGAAGAACGACGCGGTCAACGATCAGACCGAGCCCAGCAGCGCCGCCCCAATTCCAGATGCGGCCTCGACTGCGGCGAAGCCCGGTTCGGTGGGCGGGCGCGGTGTCCGCTGCACCGCACGCCAGGTCACCACGCCGATCAGAAACACCCCGAGAACCCACTTGAGCGGGGTGAGCAGGGTGTGGGCGAGCAGGAGTCCACCGGCGACGGCGCAAGGGCACCCGCCGAGAGCTAACCAGCCGATCAGTGGCCAGCGCAGCTCGCGGCGGTTGAGCCACAGACCGGAGAGCCGTTGGTGGGCAACTGGGTCAGTGTCGGCATCGGAACCGCAGCGTGGAGTCCGAACAGACGGTGGACGCCGGGAGCAACGGCACCCAACGCCGAAGCGGGCGACCGCCGACATCAGGACGAGCGCGAACGCGGCGGCCGAGGCGGCCAGCGCGGTGAGTACCGGTTCGGTCATCGCGCCGGATGGTTGAGTCCGGTGAGGCTGGCGATGACGGCGAATCCGTGGTCGATGCCTGGCCAATGCGCGGACGGCGTCGAGCCTGCAAGGCGGACGACCCCGCGGAGCACGGCGGTGACGCCGATCGATTGGGAATCCGAGGTAGGCCAGCAGCAGGCCGAGCCAGACGCGCACCCCGCGCGGCAGGGTCTTGTCCGCGGCGAGTCGGCGGACCAGGCGCAGCACGATGACCAAAGCCAGCCATGCGAGCGGCAGCGCGGCGGCGATGCCGACGAGCAGATCCCACGAGAACGACTCGATCACGACCGATCCACTACCCGCAACCGCGCCTGCTTGCCGGGCGGAGCTTGGCCGTGCTCGGAGGCTTCGGGGTGCAGCGCGGCTTCCTCGAACTCGGCCAGTTCGGCGGCGTCGTGTGTTGCTTGCCCGCCTGGAGCATGGAAGTAGTCACGGGCGGTGATCTTGGGCTCTGTGGAATAGATCACGGTTGAGGTTGACCTTGGGTCAGGCCGGAAGCTCGTCGCGCCGGCCAGGAACAACAGAGTCGAAGGAGCAAACCGCATGTCCATCACCTTGACCGATCAGGACCGGAGCACCCTGCGAACCGCCGCGTATGGCGCAGTTTCGCTGATGGCCGCCGCCGGTGCCGCCAGCAAGCCTGTCAAGATCGCCACCGACGGCGGCATCGCCCTGGCGTCGGCGACCGGACTGCTCGGGCACGTGCTCGCCGCGAAGTCGAAGGACATCGATCTGAAGGGCAAGTCCGCCGCCGCACTCGCCGACCAGGTGCTGCCGGCCCTGACCGCGGCGATGCGCCTGCTGAACCAGCAAGATCCGGCCGAGGCCGACAACTTCCGCGACACCGTCCTGCTCGCCATCGAAGCCGCCCAGACCCACCAGGACAGGCCCAGCCCAACCATGGCCGAGATGGCCCGCAAGATCACCGCCGCCCTCGACGTCGCCGGGAGTGCCAGTGCGGACAGCGGGGCTGCGCCGGCGGCTGCTGCCGGGCTGGACCGCCCGGAGCTGCGGAAGGCGATCGAGGAGATCGTCGACTCCGGCTTCATCGGGGTGTCGCTGCGCGTGCACGACGAGCGGGGCGAGTGGGTCGGCAGCGCCGGGACGGCCGAACTGGACGGGACCGCGAAGCCGCCGACGAACGGGTATGTCCGGATCGGCAGCAACGCCAAGACCTTCACCGCGACGCTGGTGCTGCGATTGGTGGCCGAGGGCAAGGTCGGGCTGGACACGTCGGTGAATGGCTACCTGCCCGAGTTCGGGCTGGACGAGCGGATCACGGTGCGGATGTTGTTGCAGCACACCAGCGGGTTGTTCAACTACACCGGCGAGGTCTACGACGACGGGACGGTCGTGCTGGGGATCCCCATCCCCTACAGCACCACGGGCAAAGAGTGGCTGGACAACCGGTTCAAGGCCTACCGGCCGCGGGAGCTGGTGGAGCTGGCGTTGTCCAGGCCGGCGCGGTTCGAGCCGGGGACGGGCTGGAGCTACTCCAACACCAACTACGCGCTGGCCCGGCTGCTGATCGAGAAGGTCTCCGGCCGCTCGTTCGCCCAGGAGATGCAGCGGCTGATCCTGGGGCCGCTCGGGCTGTCGGGCACCGTGGTGCCGGACGGCGCGGAGATCCCCGAGCCGTACGCCCATGCCTACTACCGGTACGAGGACGCCGGTGAGCAGAAGACGATCGACATCACCCGCCAGGACCCCTCCTGGGTCTCCAGCGGCGGGGACATGATCTCGACCACCCAGGACCTGGCCACGT
Organism: Saccharopolyspora antiqui; assembly: GCF_052246905.1. Lineage (NCBI taxonomy): Bacteria > Bacillati > Actinomycetota > Actinomycetes > Pseudonocardiales > Pseudonocardiaceae > Saccharopolyspora > Saccharopolyspora antiqui. Next base: position 351,504 of record NZ_JBQQBO010000001.1, on the reverse strand, counting down.
TCATCTCCGCGCTGCTGGGCGGCCAGCTCCTGCCGGCCCCGCTGCTGGCCGAGATGTGCACCCCGCACCCGACGGGCATCCCGAACATGGACTACGGCCTGGGAGTGTTCGTGCTGACCACGGACGCCGGTGGCACCGTCATTTCCCACAACGGCGCCTCCGTGGGCCACTCGGCGCTAATGTTCAGCACACCCGACGGCAGCAAGACCGTGACCGCCGCGCTGAACTGCGTGGACGACGCCGACTTGTCCATCGGAACAGCATTCCAGAACGCCCAACAAAGGCTCGTCAACGAGGTGTTCTGCGGCGGGCAGGCCGATCCGGCTGAGCCGACGGACTGAGCACCTGCGACCCGTACGCCTCGACCCGGTTCCGAATTCCGTGAGAGTCCCGTTCACCCGGATCTACCGGGCCAGAGTCCCGTTCACCCGGATCCGGTTATTTCGGTGTGGGCGAGACCCCTTCCGGTCGTGCATCAGGCAGCACGCGAGCCGGGGCCACGCCGAGCTCAACGAGCTCGGCGTGGCCCGTCCACATGCTCGGCTGCGGTCTGCGTAGTCGCCGAATTCGACGAGCACAAGGCAAGCTGAGCAGATGAGGAACGGGGTCACGATCGGGCAGGCGGCGGCATTCGTCGGCGTCACAGTGAAGACGGTGCGGCACTATCACAAGCTCGGCCTGGTCGAGGAGCCGGAACGCGACAACTCCGGCTACCGGCGGTACGGATCGGCCGACCTGTTGCGGCTGGTGCAGGCCCGGACACTGGCCGCCGCCGGGGTGCCGCTGGCCGAGATCGGGACCCTGCTCGACGCCGACGCTGCGGGGTTCGCCGCCGCGCTCGCCGACGTCGAGCGGCAGCTCACCGAACGGATCGAAGAATTGATCGCGCGGCGTGACACGCTGCACCGGCTTGCCGATGGTGACCGTGCGCTGCTGCCCGACCGCGCTGTGGCGCTGCTGGAGCGGATGCTCGGCCTCGGATTCCCCGCGCACGAGGTGGCGGCCACCAGGGAGGGCTGGGTACTGGCCAAGGCCCTGGTCCCCGAAGGCTTCGACGACTACCTCACCCATTTCGAGCACGCTCTCGACGACACCCGGCTCGTCGCCTTGACCGAACGCGCAGCCGAAGCCGCGGACTGGGAACCGGACGACCCCCGCATCGCCGAGCTCGCCACCACCGCGGCCGACCACTACCTCGCCAACCCCGCACTGCTGAAGACCGTGACCGGCCTGCAAGCCCGCACGGAGGCCGCGACCCGGTACACGCTGATCGCCCACCACGGCGAAGAGCAAACCCCGGCGGCGGCGCGGCTGACCGCGCTATTCCCATGCCGATGTCGACAGGACCGGCGACGGTGCGGTTGCGGGCCAGCCTGTCCAGCGAGGCTAGTTTCGTGCGCGCCGCCTCCAGGCTGACCTGGAGTCCCTGGAGAAGCCCGCTTCAGCGATACGGTCAGTGAGGTTGCGGGCGATCTCCACCAGCCGGGCTCGCTGCCGGGGCTCCATGCGCAGCATGGGACAGCGGATACAGGCTTCTCTGAACTTTGGGGCCGGTCCGCCCCAAAGCCCCTGATCTGCAGCTCTCTGAAACCGAATCAGTGATGCCAGCGGAATCACTGCGAGATGTTCCGGAGAGCGAGAGCCGCTCCCCCTGCCGCCTCGGTACTGTGACTTCGCATGACCGACACCGAGATCGAGATCACCGCAGACCTGGTCCGCGACCTGCTGCAGGAGCAACATCCAGACCTTGCAGGGCTGGCCATCCGCGAGGTGGCGGGCGGCTGGGGCAACCAAATGTGGCGCCTCGGGGACGAGTTGGCCGTGCGCATGCAGCGCATGGACCCCACCCCGGAGCTCCAGCTCAAGGAGCGGCGGTGGCTACCCGTGCTGGCCCCGCGCCTGCCGCTCCCAGTACCGACCCCGGTGCGGTTCGGCGAACCGTCCGAGCGCTTCCCCAAACACTGGACCGTGATGACGTGGGTTCCCGGCGAGCCGCTGGACCACGGCTCGATCAGCCGCGGCGCCCACGCGGCCGACGCGCTGGCGGGCTTCCTCCGGGCGCTCCATGTGGAGGCGCCCGCCGAGGCGCCGATCGCTACGGACCGCGGCGCCCATCCCAGGAACTGCACGGACGGCTTTGAGAATTTCTTCCAGGCCGTTGCCCCCGACGACATCGCTGCCGACGTCCGGTCCGTCTGGGACGACGCCGTTGCGGCCCACGCGTGGGAGGGCCTGCCGGTGTGGGTGCACGGCGACCTCCATCCCGCGAACGTCGTCGTCTCGGACGGAACGCTCTCGGGCATCGTCGACTTCGGTGACATATTCGCCGGCGACCCGGCGTGGGACCTCGCCGCCGCATGGGTGTTGCTACCCGCGGGCACGGCCTCACGGTTCTTCGACATGTACGCGCATGCAGACGAGGCGGCGATCCGGCGCGCCCGCGGGCTGGCCGCTATGAAGAGCCTCTTCCTGATGCTCATGGGACAGAACGGAGATCGGGGCCTTCCCGGCGGCAAGCCGAACTGGGGACCTGCAGGCCGGGCGGCACTTGATCGTGTTCTGAAGGGCGTTTGATGCACGCTTCTTTGAACCTGTTCTCGATCTTGGTTGAGGGCCATGCAGAAGCCCACCTTCGTGGGTTCATCGATTACCACGCGTGGTGGGGATGCCAAGGTCTACGGCCGTATGCTGCCCGTGGCCCCTATCGAGCTGGCGGAGCTTCTCCTCGGCACCAGCCAGACTGACCTGGAGACCCTCGACCTCGCCGAGCCAGCCCTCCCGCTCGGCTTCGGCGATTCGGGCGATCAAGTTGTCGCGGATCTCGGCCAGCCGTGCCCGTTGGGACGGGTCAGGCCGAAGGAGTGAGCATCTGACACAAGCTTCTCTGAACTAAGGCAAATGCCTCAAAGTTCCTGTTGGAGGATCGACTGAGCCGTGGCCTGGACATGCCATACCAGGGGCAAGCTCGCCGCCTCTTCCAGGGAAAGCCACACATGCTTGTCGTGCTCAGGCTCGCTCAATACGACGTCGCTGTGGTTTTGCTCGACCACGCGGTAGGTCAGGGTGTGAAAGCGCAGTGGTCGTCCCTCGGTGTCCACATTGGTGTAATGGCTGAGCTGGCTGGTGATGGCCACCCGCAGCCTGGCCTCTTCGAGGGTCTCGCGCACGGCGGCGTCTTCGGGCTGCTCTCCAGGTTCGACGGTTCCGCCAGGGATATCCCACCGCCCGCCCAGATACCGGCCCACACGCCTGCGTAGCAACAGCAGCTTCCCGTTCCGCTCGACCCAGGAGTGGGCGACGTACCGGTCCTCGAACACAGCCACGGTCCAACCTTCTCATTCAAGAGCTAGGGAAAGGTCAGGCTAGCGAAATCCGGTCACGGTGGCTCAGAGCCGCTGGGCTTCCCTGAACCAGTTCTTCCGTTGCGTGGTGTCGTGGAAGCGGATCGTCCGGCAACTTGATCGAAAGATGGCATGCCGAGCTCGGTCGCGGCGGTTTTCCGTTGGAGGGTGGCGTCAATCTGGGCCAGCTTGTCCTTGACGCCGCTGTAGCTGACCTGCAGACCCTCGACCTCGCCCAGCCAGCCTTCGCGTTTCGCCTCGATGATGCGGGCCTTCGAGCAGTTCGGCCAGCCGCAGCGGGGTGCGGTCCTCGAACATCGGACCGATGAGCTGCACTCCGACCGGCAGGCCCTCGGGGGACCGGCCCGCGGGTATGGCGGTGGCGGGCAGGCCGGGCATGGTGGCCAGGCCGGCCCAGACGAGCTGGTCGAAGTACGGGTACTCGACGCCGTCGATGTCGATGCGCCGTTCCAACGGATTGGGGTTGTGGTCGTGCGGGAACGCGGGCGTCGGCGTGATCGGGCACACCACGGCGTCGAACTCGGCGAACAGCTGCCGCCAGCCGTGGCGGTGGACCTCGCGGCGGTTGTTCGCCTCAATCCAGTCGCGGTGGCTGAACACCATGGCGCGCAGCCGCACGGCGTCAAGACTCTGGTCGTCCGCGCTCAGTCCGGCGGCGCGGGTCCGCAGCTGCTCGTGCGATTCGATGGGAAAACGCGCAACGGAGCCCGAAATCAGCAACTGCATGTAGAGCGTCGCGGCTTCGGCCAGGTCGGGCAGCAGCGGACTGTGCCGTTCGACTCGGGCTCCGCCGTCGACGAGCGCGGCGGCCACCCGGTTCACGCCCGCCCGCACGGCGGACCCGGTCGGAATGAGCGGATGCTCGTCGAGGACCAAGACCCGGAAATCGCAGAGCCGCTCGTGGCGGGCGGGCGGCAGTGCCAAACGGTGCGCCACGCCGAGCGTCAGCGGGTCCGGTCCGGCCATGACGTCGAGCAGGAGCGTGAGGTCGCGGGCGGTGCGCGCCATCGGACCGACGACGGCGAGGTCGAGGTCGGCCGGCAATGCCGGCTCGGACGGCGGGACCATACCGCGGTTAGCCGCCAGTCCGAGCGTCGGCTTGTGCGCGTAGACGCCGCAGAAATGCGCGGGGGTGCGCAGCGAGCCGGCGATGTCGGAGCCGATGGACAGCGCGCCGAACCCGGACGCCAGGGCCGCCGCCGACCCGCCGGAGGATCCGCCCGGCGTGCGACCGTGCTCCCACGGGTTGTTGGTGGTGCCGTAGATCTCGTTGAAGCTCTGTATATCTTGCAGCCCCAACGGCACATTGGTCTTGCCGAGCACCACCGCGCCCGCGGCCTTGAGTCGCGACACCTGTACCGCGTCCTCGGCCGGCATGTAGTTCCGGTGCGGCGGCATGCCCCAGGTCGTGGGCAGCCCGGCGATGTTGTACGACTCCTTGACCGTCACCGGAATGCCGAGCAGCGGCCGGTCCTCACCACGCGTGCGTGCCTGGTCGGCACGGTGTGCGGCGGCCCGCGCGCGGTCGAAGTCCGGCACGCAGATCGCGTTGATCACCTTGTCGTCGCGCTCGATACGGGCGATCGCCTCGTCGGTCAGTTCCACCGATGTCACCGCACCGGCGCGCAACGCGGCAACGAGCTCTTCGGCCGTCTGAAAGCTCCACTCCATGAATCCGAAGCTATCGGCCTGCCACAGAGGACACGAAATTCCGGTTCGCGCAACAGGGAGGCCGAACGGGCCACCTTCACCGACGAAGTCGCGCACTCGTTCTACCACCGAAGGTGGCCCACCGCAGGTCACAGCGCCGACAGTGGGCCAACTCCACCCGCACAGGCCATGAAATGCCGCATCGTGCAACGGGATGGATGTCTCAATTCTTGTCCGCTGACCGTTGATGTTCCCGATCGCCCATTGGGCCTTGCCCAACACATCGTTTGTCGACGGGCAATTGTCGTCATGTTTCTCAACGTCCGCTCATGCCGCGATGAGGGCGTTCAATGATGCCGTCGGCTGGACCGCCGCCGCAGTGCATTCGAGGGATCCAGCCGGGCCGGTCATCCATACGCGGTGATCGTTGGTAGGCCCAGGTCAACTGGTGCGACCCGGGCCAACCGCTTGGTCTCCTCCCGTTTCTGTCGGAGGAAGGTGAGGGTGAGGTCGATGCCTTCCACCTCACCGAGCCATGCCTCGTGCTCGGCGCGGGCGCGGCGGGCAAGCAGGTCTTCTTCGATCTCGTCGAGCCGTGGCAGCATTTTCGGGTGCATGGCGAGCATGGGGCAACGTAAACACGAATACTCATGTTGGCAAGGGGAACCGTATGGTCGCGTGCAACCGCCCAGCTCGACTTTTCGCCGGTCGAAGTGTTCCTCAAATTCGGACCACTCGCTGTCAGTAACAGGCTTGTACTCATCAACTGATCGTGACTGCCGTCGGCGGTCGAGGAATTCCTGGTAGTGGCGTACGACATCCTCGTTGAACACGGCGACGTATCCGCGAGTGGTTTGCAGGTTCAAGTGTCCGAGTAGTGCCGCACCGATATGGATGGGCAGGCCGTTGTTCACCAGGTCCGTGGCCAGCATTCGGCTTGTGTTCGCAGTCGCCGTGTGCGGCTGGGTTCGTGTGGCGATTGAGCTGCCTCGATTTGCGCCGCACGGATGTGCGACGCAAACGAGTGCGTGTGTTGCTTTTCTGCCTGGATGGCGTGACACAGATCACCCAGCTATCGCTGTTATGAAACGTCGGGGGTGGGCGCAGCGGGATGCTTGATCTGCTCGCGGAGGATGTCGCCGTGGCCAGCGTGACGCGCGAAGTCCTCGATCAAGAGCAGGTAGATAAACCGCAGGTTGACGTCACCGAGGCGGGGGTGTGTCCGGGTTTCGTCGAGGTTGAAGTCGGCGGCGATCGCGCGGGAACGCTCGCTGACGCGCTCGAATTCGGCGATCACGTCGGCCAGGGTCTCGTTGTCGTCGACGACGAAACTGGCGTCGCCCGATGTCGCGCCGCCGTCGCATTCGCTCTTGGGCAGGCCCGCCAGGATGTGCTGGAACCAGATCCGTTCGGCGACTGCGGCGTGCTTGAGCAATCCGATCGGCGTGGTCATCGACGCAACGAGGCGGCGGCGGGTGTCTTCTTCGGACAAGCCGCGCACCGTGTTGATTAATTCGGCCCGGTTGCGGTCGAGCATGCTTTCGAGCAAACGGCGTTCAGCGCCGATGGTGATTCGTGGTATCGACCATGTCATTGTCGGCTCGATTCTGTTGGTTCGGGTTGGATTTGCCTGTCGTACTGGTGGTTTTGGTCCTCGGCGCCTCTTCAGCAGGGACCGATGACCGCGTTTCGCCGCGGCAGGCGTGTGATCGATGTTCTGGCGTCGTCAGCCGCCTGACGTAGGCGGGTGATTTCCTCGTGTTGGGCGGCCAGGCGCGCGATGGCTTGTGCGCGGAAGTCGGTGAGTTCGTCGATCGTGCCGGTGGCCTCGGCGAGTCGCTCGCTGAGTGCGCGGTTGTCGGCTTTGAGACGCAAGATCTGCGCGTCGCGGGGGTCCGGGATGTCGCCAGCCTGTTGCATCGCGCGCAAGCGTTGTTCGAATTCTACTCTGAGGTGCGCGTAGGGGCGGTTGCCGTAGAAGGCGGTGCGGTCCCGGCTTCGGTGGCGAGGGTTTTGATGTCGCATCGGCCACCGGATCGGATCTCACCGCGTAGGAGCCGGTCGATGGCGGCGCGGATGCGGTTTTCGTTGGCAATGCGCTGTGCTGCGGTGATCCGCATGTCATTCCTTGGTCTGGTTGATGGCGGTGTCGATTGCGTCCAGGACGCCCAGCGCTCGGTTGAAATCGGCTTGCAGGCGGGCTCGTTCGGTCTTGCGGGTGGGTCCGAGGCTGCCGAGGAAAGTCTTAGTCTGCGCGGCGTGCTCGGCCCAGACCGGCCGGTGACAGGGGTGGTGGGTGGCTTGCGGGCAGCGCGCGGAGTCACACATACCGGCCAGGGGCCGGTCGGCGTTCGGGGTGCCGGCGAGTTTCAGGCAGAGCGCCCGGGACGGGTCGCTGAACCAGCAGTAGTTGGCCGTGCCCAAGTGCAGTGTCTGGGCGCGTCTGGTGAGCAGGTTGAGCACTTCCCGGTCGCTGCGCTGGGTTTTCGGCGGCCCCGTCTCACTGGTGGTGAGCTTGCCGTCGATGTGGGCGAAGAACTCGGTCAGTTCGTGAGCCCCTGGCCCAGCGGGCATGATGCCTTGCTGGTAGTTGCGGAACTCAGCCCAGACCAGATCCAGGTTGCGCTCGGTCTCGTGCTTGTTGACCTCAGCCAACAGCTCGGCTTGCGCCCCGCCCGGTCGAGACGCATATCCCTCCGTTGTTGCCGTCACGATGTGCTTGAGGTGCAGTTTCGCGGCGAGCAGGCCCCCGGGACGGTAGGCCAGCTCGATCGCCAGCGTGCGACGTAGAGCCCGAAGACTGACTGGGGTTTCGGGGATGGGAGCCAGACCGAGGCGCTGGCTGGCTGGCCCGTTGACCCAATTGCGGAACCATTTGTAGCGGGGGTTTTGTTCTGGCCGTGGCCGCAGGGCATCTCGGCGACGACCGACGGGGCGGCGTCTCCCCAGGGCTGTAGGTCCTCGGGAACGCGATCGCCGCTGAACAGCTCTCGATGGTTGACGAGGTCCACGACGGTCTGGGCGGCGGCGCGGCGGGTCGCGGGACTGCGTTCGCCGACGACTTGGCCGTTCTCGTCGAGCAGGTAGCGCCGGTGGGCAAGGTATGCCTCGCAGCGGTCGGCGTCCACCTCGCCAAGACTGGTGACGCCCTGGTCGGTGAGCCAGTTCAGGAACCGGGTCAGCTCGGCCAGGCGCGCGGCCGCGGTCAGCAGGTGCAGCGGAGTCCGGTAGGCGCGTGGCAAGGGCATCACCGCCTCATGCCTGGGGGCGAGCATGGCCGTGATCTGCTCCTTGGCGACCACCTGCCAGCGAGGGTTGGTGATCGCGGTGAAGTCGAACCGGCGGCTGACCTTGGACATCTGGTTCGGCAAGCCGATCACCGCGGTGAAATCCCAGAAAACGTCCTCGAACACCGGCCGATGTGTCCCGTCGGGCAGTGTCAAGCCAGCCTGATCACAGATGTCCAGGCCGGCGAACACTGAGCCGCGTTGCCCGAAGCCGAATGCGGTGGTCATCGAGTGGACTCCTCCGGGCGCAGGGGAACTTCGTCATCACGGTCGCCGATCTGGGCAGAAGCACGAGCCACGACGGCGGGGGCGAAACGGTCCAGCACGTCGCCGATCCGCTGGGAGTAAGGGCCGAACACGGCCATGAACTGGCCGGCGGGCATCTGCTGCCACTGGCAGGAGAAGAACGCCTTGAGCCGCAACAGGTTCGCCGCGTGCCGGGGCGCGAACACCGCCAGCGGGCAGAGCAGGCAGACCCACGGCCGGGCCGGGCAGGGTTTGCCTTTTCGGGCCGTGCAGGCCGGAAAGTTGGTCGGCGCAGGCCGCGGTGAACACATCGCGTTGTCCGCCGACGAGCTCGGTGATCACCGTGTCATCCAGGCCGAGCCCGGCGACCAGCTGCGGATAGTCCCGGGCGAGGGTGGCGGCGTCCTCGTCGGTCACGACCGTGGGCGGGTGGGCTTTGCGCAGCAGGTCGTGCTGTGTAGTTCGTGCCCAGCGCCTCATTGAGCCGTCGGAACACCGCTCGCAGTGCGTCGTAGTTCAGGGGCTGTCGGCCCAGTGGGCCGCCGGCTCGGCGCCGCCGGCGCAAGGTCCACCAGATTTGATCGCTCGCGTCCAGCTCACCGAGCTGATCCAGGTACAGGCGTAGCCAGACGAGGGCCTCCGCACTGGCCGGAAGCCATTGCTCGGCGCCGGTGCCTTTGCGGCGCACCCGGACCAGCTGATCGCCCCAGTCCACATCGGCGAGACGGATGCCCAGCAGCTCGGCCGCACGGGCACCGTTGCTGATCACTATCGCGACGATCGCGCGGTCCCGGTCCGATCGCAGTGCCGCGAACAATGCCGCCCAGCGCTGGTCAGAGATCACCCGCGGCCGGCGTTTGGGGACCGGTGGGTTGTAGCGCAGCCTGCCCTGCGGCCGGAACGGCTCCAGCGGGTTGTGGTGCGGGTTCGGGCGCCGCCCGTTCTTCCGCTCCTGCGGCACCGGATTGATCAGCGGACCCTCGCTGCGGTCGATCCAGAACTCGTAGAACGCGCGCAACACCGCGTTGCTGTGCCGCACCGTCCGAGGTTGGTACCGGTCGTCGCCTGGTCCCACTCAACCTCGGTCACGATCAGCCAGCGCCACCACCGCAGCAGCGCGTAGGCGTAGCTGTGGACGCTGCCCTGTCGGCGTCCACGGGCAACGAAGTCACGCAGAAACCGCCGCACGGGATCGATCGGCCGGCCCTCGTCGTCCAGCACGACGAACGACACGACGGCATCGGGTACCGGCGCGACGCGTCCCCACTGCGGCAGAAGCAGCGTGTCGATCTCGCGCTCGGGATCGACCGGTAGCACCATGCAGCTTCCTCCAACTCGGCTGCACGACTCATATCGGGAGAGTTCTCGTCACCACCGCCGACACGCAGGTGTGTCGCGCCGTAGTCCGGTCAATATGTCGGTGCGCGACATGCGTCACGCACCGGCGCTGTCACAACTCGGTGGGGTCCGGTGTCTCGTGGTTGACACCGGCAAACCGCCGAGACAGGAGGCACCCATGAGCGAGGACGGCCGCCCGGACCCCGCTACTGAGGCGTTCGTCGCCCACCGCAACCTGCTCTTCACGGTCGCCTACGAACTGCTCGGCTCGGCCGCCGACGCGGAGGACGTCCTGCAGGAGACCTGGCTGCGGTGGGCGGACGTCGATCTGGACACGGTGCGGGACCAGCGTGCGTACCTGGTGCGGATCACCACCCGCCAGGCGCTCAACCGAATGCGTACCCTCGACCGGCGCAAGGAGTCCTACGTCGGCCCCTGGCTGCCCGAGCCGCTGCTGACCGCGCCCGACGTGGCCGAGGACGTCGAGCTCGCCGACAACGTCTCGATGGCGATGCTGCTGGTGTTGGAGACCCTCGCGCCGACCGAGCGGGCGGTGTTCGTGCTGCGCGAGGTGTTCGATCTCGGCTACGACGAGATCGCGGAAGCCGTCGACAAGAGTCCGGCCGCGGTCCGCCAGATCGCGCACCGGGCACGGGCGCACGTCGCCGCGCGCCGACCGCGCGACGTCGTCTCCCCGGCCGATATGCGAAATGTGCTGGACGCGTTCCAACGGGCGATCGAGACCGGCGACCTGCAGAGCCTGGTCGACATCCTGGCGCCGGACGTCGTCGCCTTGGCCGACGGTGGCGGAGTCAAGCAGGCCGTGCCGCGGCCCGTCGTGGGCGCCGACAAGGTGGCTCGCTTGTTCGGCGTCGGCTTGAAAATGGTCGGCGACGAGCTGTCGGTCGAGCCGGTACAGGTCAATGGCTGCCCCGCTCTGCTCATGCGGCTGGGTGGGGAGATCGACAGCGTGGTGGCGGTGCGGATCGAGGACGGCCTCGTCACCGGGCTCTACACCGTGCGCAATCCCGAGAAACTGTCGCGCGTGGAGTGCGAGACCGCTTTGAGCCGTTGAGGCCGGGGCCCCATCGCCGACCGTTGCCGCCGCGACCACAGCGTTGACTTCTCACGTCACGTCGGTCCGGCCGCCGAGCAGTCACGAACGTCGTGCCCCGCAACAACGGATGCCAGCACGGCGGGACGCCCCGGCGAAGGGGGTACTGCCGCTGGTGCGAGACGGCACCAGCGGCCCCGACCAAGTACTCCTCGTTATCCGAACTGGGCGTGCTGGCCGGGCTGGTAGTCCCCGGCGGCGGGCTGCTGGACGATGACGCTCAGGCGGTTCATGGTGTTCATGACGGCGATGAGCAACACCAAGGCGGTGAGCTGGTCCTCGTCGTGGTGCTTGGCGGCATTCGCCCAGACCTCGTCCGGGACACCACCAGCCGCGTCGGCGATGCGGGTACCCTGCTCCGCCAACTCGAAGGCAGCGCGCTCGGCCTCGGTGAACACCGTGGCCTCCCGCCAGACCGCGACCAGGTTCAGGCGCACCGAGGTCTCCCCGGCGTGTGCGGCCTCCTTGGTGTGCATGTCGACGCACACACCGCAACCATTGATCTGACTGACGCGCAGCGCCACCAACTCTCGCGTCGCGGCTGGCAACGTCGAGTCCCTGGCCACCCTGCCCGCCGAGATGATGCCCTTCAGGGCCTTGGCCGCGACCGGGTTGCCGAGGAGGTTCAAACGAGCGTCCATAGTGGACTCCTTGTCATTGTTGGGTGGTTGCACCCCTCTGCCACCCACAAGACACCGGCCCCCGGCGTTCTGTGACAGAACACCGAACGAATGTGGCGCGTCGGATCAGGTGGTCGCGTACCGCTCGCCCTTGACCAGCGCGGGATCGAACGTCGCGGACAGCAGTGCGACGTCGTCGGCGCTGAGCGGGACTGCGGTGGCCTGGATGTTCTCGCGCACGTGGGCGATCCGCTTCGTGCCCGGGATCGGCGCCACGTCCAGCGGCTGGGCCAGTAGCCAGGCCAGCGCCACCTGGCCGGGCGGGTAGCCCTTGTCGGCAGCGAACTTCCGCAGCTGTTCCACCAGGAAGAGGTTGTGGTCGAAGTTCTCGCCCTGGAATTTCGGCACGGTGGAACGAAAATCGGTCTCGCCGAAGGACGTGTCTCGGGTGATCCGGCCGGTCAGCATGGCGCGACCGAGCGGGCAGTAGGGGACGAGCGTGATGCCCAGCTGGCGGCAGGCTGGCACCACGTCGGCTTCGATTCCCCGTTCCCACAGGGAGTACTCGCTTTGCAACGCGGAGATCGGGTGCACGGCGGCGGCCCGGCGGATGATGTCCGCTGCCACGTTGCTCAGCCCGATGGCCCGCACCTTTCCCGCCGCGACGAGGTCCGCCATGGCGCCGACGGTGTCTTCGATGGGGACCTTCGGGTCGAGGCGGTGGTAGTAGTACAGGTCGATCCGGTCGGTGCCCAGGCGTCGCAAGCTCGCGTCGCACGCCTCGGCGACGTACTCCGGGCGGCCGTCGAACACGGTGCCGTCCGGCATCGGCCTCGCCGAGAACTTGGTCGCCAGCACCACGTCGTCGCGCCTGCCCTCAAGCGCCGTGCCGAGCAGCTCCTCGTTGTGGCCGAAGCCGAGGCTGGATTGTCCGGGTGCGGCGGTGGCGGCGCCGTAGATGTCCGAGGTGTCCAGGAAGTCGACCCCGAGGTCGAGGGCGGCCCGGATGGTGCGAACGGACTCCGCGGGATCGGCCTCGCCGTAGAACTGCGACATGCCCATGCAGCCGAGTCCGACGGGTCGGATCCGAATGTCGGAATGGCCGAGGACGACTGTGGCCGTGCTCCCGGTCGCGTCCGTGAGGTTATCAAGATTGGTTCCCATGCCCTTAAGTCTACACTGGTATACTTAAGGCTGAACCCGAGTGCGGGGGAAAGCGGGCATGGAGAGGCAATACCGATGGACTTGAAGCTGACTGGCAAGCGGGCGCTGGTGACGGGCTCGACTCAGGGGCTGGGGGAGGCGACCGCCAGGATGCTGGCGGCCGAAGGCGCCGCTGTGGTGATCCACGGCCGGGACGAAACGCGCGCGAAGGCCGTGGCCGAGGCGGTGTGCGCCGACGGAGGGCGGGCGGACGTCGCGATCGGCGACCTGTCCACCGATTCCGGTGCCGATGCCGTGGCGGCGGCCGTCCTGGCAGGCGGCGTGGTGGACATCCTCGTCAACAACGCGGGAGCCTACGACCAGGTGTCGTGGCCAGACGCCACGCCCGACATCTGGGCTCGAACCTACAACGTGAACGTGATCTCCGGGGTCAGGATGATCCAACGCCTCGTGCCCGAGATGAGAAAGCGGCGGTGGGGCCGGGTGATCACCATCGGCGGCGGTCTGGCGATCCAGCCGATGGCGGTTCAGCCGCACTACAACGCGTCATTGGCCGCTCGGCACAACCTCGCGGTCTCGCTCGCCCGCGAACTGGCGGACACCGGGGTGACGTCCAACGTCGTCGCGCCCGGCGCGATCCTGGTGGACTCCGTCCGCGAACTTCTGGTGGACGCCGCGCCTGCGCACGGCTGGGGCGAGGCATGGGAGGAAATCGAGCGCGCGGCCGTGCGTGACTGGGTCCCCAACGACATCGGCCGGTTCGGGCGGCCGTGCGAGATCGCGGCGGCCGTCGCATACCTGGCCAGCCCGCACGCCGATTACGTCAGCGGGGCCACCATTCGCGTCGACGGCGGCACCATCCGGTCCGTTCACTGAGGGCGCCGCGGCACCTCTCGATCTCGCCAGACGGCCGAGTCGCTGCGCCAGGGCACATCAGAATCCACAATGGACACGAATCGATCGGGCGCGATGACTATGTCCACAGTGTTCAGTGATCACTGGGAAGTGAGTGCTGAGCCGATCAGCGAAACGATCGCTACCGAAGTGATTACCGCTCGCCGGGCGGTGGTCAGGATCGGTCGACCGGGTCGCTGGTGTGGCAGGTGCTTGATTCGCCGGGGCAGGGTTCGACCATCGGCTGGAACATCGCGGCGAGCGAGCGGACGAGGTCCTCGGAATCCGCCCGCTGGAGTCCGCGCGTGCCGAGGATCCGCCGCATCAGCCAAAATCCGGCGATGAGGGACAGGAACAGTTCGGCCCGCTCCGCGAGCCGTTTCCCCGGCAGCACTTCCGTCAGGTGGCGTTCCACGTGCCGTTCGATGCCAGCGCGGATGATCTCGGCGGAGCGCGGGTTCCCGGCGGAGCGCAACATCAGCAGGTACGGGTCGAGTTGTTCGGCTTCCGGTGCCGTTTTGGCCACCAGCAGTTCGGCGACGTCCCGGCTCAGCGTCGCGGGGTCATCGGTCACGACGCTGCGGGGCGCGAAGGCGACGTCCACCACCTCGGCGAAGAGTTGTTCCTTCGACCCGAAGTACCGGTTGACCAGCATCGCGGTTACCCCGGCCGCCTGCGCGATCTCGCGCACCCCCACCCCGTCGTAGCCGTGCCGCGTGAACGCGACGTGTGCCGACCGCAGGATCGCCTCGCGGGTCGCCGCCGCGTTGCGCTTGCGCTTGGGTGGGGCGCCATGCGCCGCGTCGGGATCGTGGCCAACCATGTCTACAAGTGTAGAGTAAGTGCGGACGGGACTCCTGGTAGCCCGCTTCCGAGTCGAGAATTCGCTGTTCAAAGCAACATCGCGTCCGCTGTCGGCCAACGGGTTCGAACCCGCGCTGGCCCGGCGGATTCTGATCCGAGCGCTTCTGAGCCTGGAGGATTGTGACATGCCCGATTCCCCGATGGGCGGCGACATCAGCAGGGTGGACGGCCCCCTCAAGGTCACCGGAGCCGCCAAGTACAGCTCCGACCACAACTTCCCGGGCCTGGTCTACGGCCACGCCGTGGTCAGCACGACGGGCAACGCCGCAATCCGCGCGATGGACGTGAGCGGCGCGCTGTCGGCTCACGGAGTGCTCGCGGTCTACACACCGTTCGACACGTTGAAGCTGCTCCCCGGACCGGGGCCGCTGGGGCAGATGTGGCTTCCCCTCCAGGACCGTGAAGTCGGCCACCAAGGCCAGATCATCGGCCTGGTGGTCGCCGAAAGCCTGGAACAGGCCCGCGACGCCGCCGCGAAGGTCCAGGTCGACTACGAGCACCGCCCGGTGGCCGCCTCGTTCGAAGCGGGCGTGGCCACCGCCGAGACTCCGGAGGTCTGGGACTTCCAACCTGCCGTGCTCGACTTCCTCGCCGACGGTGTGGAGTCCATCGAGCAGGCTGTAGCGGCGAGCGAGCACATCTTCTCGGCCAGCTACACGACACCGTTCCAGGGCCACGCGGCGATGGAGCCGCACTCCGCGGTAGCCCGCTGGGAAGACGGCACGCTGACCGTCTACACGGGAAACCAGGGAGTCGGCCTCGTGGTCGCCGACCTCGCCGCCGCCCTCGGCCTCGACGAGTCGCGCATCCACGGGATCAGCCCGTTCACCGGCGGCTCCTTCGGCGGCAAGTTCTTCACCGGCGCGCACACCTACCTCGCTGCGGCGGCCGCGCGTGCCCTCGGCAGGCCCGTCAAGGTCGTGCTCACCCGGGAACAGGTGTTCTCCGGCACCATGCTGCGTTCGGCCACGGCACAGCGGATCTGGCTGGGCGCGGAATCCGACGGCAGGCTCACCGCGCTGCGGCACGACTCCTGGTCCAGCCGGTCGCCGCTGGTGGACCTGCCGGGCGGCGAAGCAGCCGCCCACCGCACGTCGCGCAGCTGGTACGCGGCGGACAACATCGGCATCCGGCACCGGGTCATGACCCTGAACACGGCGCCGACCTCGATCATGCGCGCCCCGGGCGAGGCCACGGGCTCGTTCGCCCTGGAGACCGCGTTCGACGAACTCGCGGTCCAGTTGGGCATCGATCCGATCGAGCTGCGCATGAAGAACTACGCCACGATCTTCCAGGGACGGGGCGTGCCGTGGTCGAGCAAGCATCTCGACGAGTGCTACGCCGTCGGTGCGCAACGGTTCGGCTGGGATCGCCGCAACCCCGAGCCGGGGTCGGTCGTGGACGGTGACTGGCTCGTGGGCATGGGGATGGCCACCGCCATCCACCCCACCTACCGGAGGTCCGCGTCGATGACCGTGCGACTGCGGCCGGACGATGTCGCTGAAGTCTCGGGTAGCGCCGCGGACATCGGGACCGGCATGTGGACCGTGGTGGCGATCGTCGGCGCCGACGCGCTGGGCATCCCGCTTGAGCGGGTGGCGGCGAGGATCGGGGATTCGACGCTGGCACCAGCTGGCTTCGTCGGCGGGAGCACCGGCACCGCCTCCGTGAGCCCGGCCATCATGGCCGCGGCCGACGCGGTGAAACGGGAGCTGATCGACCTGGCGATCACGCAACCCGCCTCGCCGTTGCACGGGCTGCGCGCCGAGGACGTCGGCTATGGCGAAGGCCGTCTCACGGCGGGCGGCCGTACCCTCGGCTTCGGCGAGTTGCTGCGCACCGTGCGCAGTCCCGGCATCAGCGCCGTCGGCTCCGCGGGTCCCGGTGACGAGGCCGACGACTACGCCTTCTGCTCGTTCGGAGCCCAGTTCTGCGAGGTGCGGGTCAATCGGTGGACCGCCGAGACGCGGGTGTCCCGACTGCTCAGCGTCATGGACGTGGGCCGGGTGGTCAACCGCAAGACCACCCGCGGCCAGATCATCGGTGGCGTGGTGTGGGGCGTCTCCGCCGCGCTGCACGAAGGACTGCACATCGAAGAGTCGGGACGGTTGGCCAACGGCAACCTCGCCGAGTACCTGGTGCCCGTGAACGCCGACATCCCGGCGATCGACGTGCACCTCCTCGACCACCCCGACCTGAACCACAATCCCGCCGGTGTGCGCGGGGCCGGTGAAATCGGCATCGTCGGTGTGGCGGCCGCGGTCGGCAACGCCGTCTACAACGCCACCGGCAAGCGGATTCGCGATCTGCCGATCACCATCGAAAAACTGCTCTAGGAGAACAGCATGCCGAGAACGTGGTTCATCACCGGCGCGGCCGGTGGTCTCGGACAGGAACTGATCCGGGCCCTCCTCGATTCCGGCGACCGTGTCATGGCGACCGATCTCGCCCCCGGCGCCCTGGACGCCGTGCTGCGCGATGCCGGTGACCAGCTGCGGTTCCACCCGTTGGACGTGACCGACGCGGGCGCCGCGCGAGCGGCCGTGGCGAGGACGCTGGAGGAATTCGGCTCGCTCGATGTCGTCGTCAACAACGCCGGGTACCGCAGCGTTGGGTCCATTGAGGACATGCCGGAAGCCGAATTCCGGCGGAACATAGAGGTCAACCTGTTCGGCGTGGTGAACGTCACCCGCGCCGTGCTACCGGTCCTGCGGGGCCAGCGAGGCGGGCACATCTTCCAGATCTCGACCATCGGCGGCCGCCGGGCACAGCCCGGCATCGCCGCCTACCAGACGTCGAAATGGGCCGTGGGCGGGTTCACCGAGATCCTGGCCCGTGAGGTGGCGCCGCTGGGCATCCGAGCGACCCTGGTCGAACTGGGCGGAGTCCGCACGGGGTGGTCGCAGGATCCGCTTCCACAGACCGAGATCCGCGCGGAGTACCGGCCCACGGTCGGCCGGTTCGTGGCCACCTACAACCAGAATCCGGACGTGCAGCGGGGCGACCCGGTCAAGATCGCCGAACTGATCGTGGCAATGGCCGACGAGCCCGAACCGCCGGTCCGGCTCCTGCTCGGCTCCGACGCAGCCTGGCTCGCACCGCAGATCCGCGCGGCGCGCGCCACCGAAGACGAGAAGTGGCGCCACCTCAGCGTTTCGACCGACTTCGACGGACTCGGCGACTTCGCGGAGACGGAGGTCGCGAAGATGGTCCGGCCCTGACCGACGGCCCTGACCGATGACAGAGCCGGTCGGAACCTGCCGCCATCCATCGCACCAGCAGGACATGCGGTGGCCAGCCTGCGCAAGGGGCGCTAGGTCTGTTGTGCTGGGCTTGGAGATCCGTCGAGTCAGGGCGCTGCCGCCAGCGGTACCACGGCTTCGCTGGTGTACGCGAGGAATGTCAGCGTTTCCTGGAAGTACAGCCGTACGCTCGTCGCGTCGTGCCACAGGTAGCCGATCGAGACGTCTTGGCCGAGGCGTAGTTCGAAGTCACCGCCACGGGTGGACAGCAGGAACGCTCCGTTGATGGCAGGCGCCCAGATGATCTGATCGCCCAGCAACTGGACGAGGTGCTGGTAGACCGGATAGCCGTGGTCGGAGATCTCGCTGACGGCGGCGTAGGTGGCGGCGCTGAGCGCCAGCGCGTAGGGGCCGTCCACTCCGGCCAGCCGGAGCGTGGACAGCGCTTCGCCGATGACGTCGGGGTACCTGTGCACTTCTGCCGGGAGGGTCAGCTCGGGGTTGGAAGAGCTGGCGCGCATGCCGGTGATATCGGCGGCGGTGCATCCCTCGAACACCGCGCGGTCCTCGGCGAACGCGAGCTCCTTCGCGCCGTCCTTCACCGGTTGCCAGTCGGCGTCCTTGGCCCCGCGTTCGACGTCGTCGACCTGCTGGCGATCGACGGTGAAGGGCACCCGCAGTTCGACGATCGGCTGGCTGCGGCGAGCGTGCGCCGCCACATCCGCGGCGGGGGAGTCGACGGCGTTCAGGTGGCCGGTGTTGACCGCGGCCAGTTCGAGCCCGCCCGGCTCGGGCACGTCGACGAGGCGGCGTGCGGCCGAGTGGCGGGCGAAGGTGCGTCGCGCCTCGTTCTCCAGGTCGGCCCAGGCGGCGTCCGAGATGGGGGCCAGTTCGCGGTGCAGGTTGTTCATCGGGCTGCCCTCCCGTTCAGGTCGCCGATTCCCAGGCAGCCGTCGGGCAGGGCCTGGATGTGCCGAGCCGGTTCGGCCGCGTCGGTTCCGGTCTTGGGTGGATCAGGGAGGTTGTCGAGGAAATCGGCGTTCGGCGCGAAGAACAGCGTTCCGGTCACGGCCGTGGAGAAGTCCAGGATGCGGTCGTGGCGTGCCGGGGGATCCCCCAGGAACATGTTGCGCAGCATCTTCTCGGTCACCTCCGGCGTGCGCGCGTACCCGATGAAATAGGTGCCGAACTCACCTCGACCGACGCTGCCGAAGGGCATGTTGTCCCGGAGTATCTCCCGTTTGGTGCCGTCGGGGTCGGTGATCGAGGTCAGGGCGACGTGCGAATCGGCGGGCTTCACGGCGTCGTCCAGTTCGATGTTGGTCAGCTTGGTGCGGCCGATGACGTTCTCCTGCGCCTCGGTCGAAAGGGCGTTCCAGGCGTCCAGGTCGTGCAGGTACTTCTGCACGATGATGTAGCTGCCGCCGGTGAAGTCCGGATCCTCGTCGCCGACCAGCACCGCCGCGCTGGCCGCTGGCCCGACGGGGTTCTCGGTGCCGTCCATGAAACCGAGCAGGTCGCGGATGTCGAAGTACTTGAAACCATGCACTTCGTCACGCACCGTCACCGCCCCGCGCAGGCGGTCCATGATCTGGCTGGCGAGCCCGAAGCACAGGTCGAGCCGCATGGCCCGGATGTGGAAGAGCAGGTCGCCCGGGGTGGACACGGCGTGGTACCGGGGCCCGGTCAGTTCTCGGAACGGATGCAGTTCGGCGGGTCGCGGCCCGCTGAAGAGCCGATCCCACGCCTGCGAACCCACCCCGGCGACGCAGCTCAGCCTGCCCTCGGGCATCCCGAAGCCGACGCCCCGCTGTAACCCCGACAGGTCGGCCAACAGGTCCCGGGCGATCGGTTCGCGACCTGGGTCCACGGTGACCACCAGGAAGATCGCCGCGGCCGTCAGAGGGCTCAACACCGGCTGCGGAATTGTGGGTCGCGCGGGTTCGGCCATCGCCACTCCCTCGGTCGTCGCCTCGCGTTGCCCGCCAGCACAAGCGTGCTGCCACCACGCGCGGGATGCATCCCGAAAAGAGCCCCGAAAAGAGCAGCCTCGTGCGCAGGCGCCGGGCTCCGGCCCTGCGCCCGCGTGGGGTGCCACCTAGGCTGGGAAAAGTCGGACGCGGCAAGGCGGAGATGGCCAAGCGGGCGGGATTGCCAGGCGCAGCAGACGATTCGGTCCGCCCGTGCCCCGAGGATGTCGTGGTGCGTCTTCAGACGGATCGAGCGGTCGCGAGTTGGGTTGTGATGAAGGCGAGCTTGGCCGGGTTGAGGATCGCGCGGACAGCGACGATCCCGTCCTCGGTGAGTTCGGGCACGATGACGACGGTGAGCATGCCCGCCTCCCGCACCAGGACCGCTGGTGTGTCGTTGACCGTCGCGATGGCGTAGGTGGCGGTCACCGCCCGATCCGTCGCGGCGAGCGCGGTCAACATCCGGGCGATCTTGAACCGGCCGAAGGCGGGATGTCGGGTCGCCGCGACCTCGCCGCCGCCGTCGGACCACGCGGTCGCGTCCTCGGTGAGCAGCCGTTCGAGACCGGTGAGGTCACCGCCCACGGCCGCGGCGAGGAACTGTTCGACGATTTTCTCGCGCTGCTCAGGAGTTGCGGTGAATCGGCGTCGTGGCTCCCCGACGTGCGCCCGCGCGCGGCTGTAGAGCTGGCGGGCGTGCACCTCGTCGATGTCGAGGATTTCGGCGATTTCCCGGTGGCTGTAGTCGAACGCCGAGCGCAGCACGAAGGCGGCGCGTTCCGGCGGGGTGAGCCGTTCCAACAGCACCAGCACGCCCAGCGACAGGGAATCCCGCCGCTCCGCCACTTCCACCGGATCCTGCTCGCGCCCCGGGCCGGTGAGCCCCAGACCGTTGAGCCCCAGACCGGTGAGCACCGGCTCGGGCAGCCACGGCCCCACGTAGCGTTCGCGCCGGGCCCGCGCGGACGCGAGACGGCTCAGGCACAGATTGGTGACCACTTTGGTCAGCCACGCCGCCGGAACGGCGATGTCCTGGCCTTCCCGCCAACGCAGGTAGGCGTCCTGGACGACGTCTTCGGCTTCCGCGGCTTCGCCCAACATCCGGTAGGCCAAGCCGAACATGCGCGCGCGGTTGGCCTCGAACGACGCCAGCTCCTGCGGATCCACAACGCCAAGGGTGCCAGCTCCGGCGCTGGACGGATGACGAGACTCCGAGCCACCACGACACATTGAAGCGATCCGTCACTCACCGTCACGCTCGGCGTCGAGTCGCGGTCGAGGGGGCGAATCGGCGAGCGCGCGGGTACGGGCCGTTGAGTCGTTGGGACCGCTTGGCGGCGAATCGGACTACCAGTTCTTTCGCCAAGGCGGCTCGTCGTCCGATGAAGATGATCGGGCGCGGGGTGTCGTCGGTGCGCACGAACTGGAACAGGCCGTCGCGGCGGCCCAGGCTGACGTTCTGCGCGAGGTACGTGAACCGGTGCTTGCGCGGCGTCCGGCCGCTCAGGCGGGCGACGATGGCATCCGCGGCCGTGACGGCCATCGGGGTGCCGGTCGCGCAGGCCATGCGCAGCTCGCGCCCACCCGGGCCGGGCACCGTGGCGGCGTCACCGACCGCGTAGACATCCGGGTCCGAGACCGACCGCTGCGTGCCGTCGACAACGATTCGACCGCTGGCGTCCACTTCCAGCAGCGAGTTCCGAGCCAACTCCGAAACCGCGAATCCAGCGTTCCAGAGCACCGCGTCGGCAGCGATGGAAGTCCCGTCGACGAGGCGCAAACCGTCGTGGGATACCGCTGCGACCTTCACGTGCTCCCGGATCTCCACGCCCAGACGGGAAAGGGTTCGGTGGATGTGCGCTCGCCCCGCGGCCGAAAGACCTGGGCCGACCACGTCACCGGATACCAGGCTGATTCGCAGCGCGGGGTGCGCTTCGGCGAGTTCGGCTGCCGCTTCGATTCCGGTCAGGCCAGCCCCCACCACGCATACCCGCCCGCCGGACCTGGCGAGGCCGGGTAGCGCGCGGCTCGCGAAATCGGCGGCGTGATCGAGTTCGGCGAGGGTGTGCGCGTGGTCGGCGACGCCTGGCACCGTGTGCGTGTCGGCGTAGCTGCCGAGCGCGTAGACCAGCGTGTCGTAGCTGACCGTCCGAAGTGGACCTTCTTGCTGGATTCGGAGCTGCTTCGTCGTCCGGTCGAGTTCGCGCACCACTCCCACCACGACCTCGATTCCGGTGCCGCGCACCAATTCGGTGAGCGCAGGCGTGCGCAACCGCTGGCCCGCGGCCAACTGGTGCAGCCGGACCCGTTCGACGAAGTGCTCCCGAGCGTTGACCAGGGTGACCTGGACCTGTGCGGGGCGGACTTGTCGCGCAATGCGTTTCGCCGCCATCAGGCCCGCATAACCCGCGCCGATCACGACCACGTGGTGACTCATCGCGTTTCCCCTCCTCTTTCGTCCTGAACCCGGCATTCCGCTGGTGCGACCCCGTCTGGTGCGAGGCTGTGTGGTGACGAACCGCTGGCTTTGTGGCACGCGAATATGACCTGGCGGGGTGGGCGAAACGTGACAGCCGCCGAACGCGACCTGAGTCACATTCGACGACTGCGGATCGACGGCAGGCCGAGCCGGTCAGGTGCGGCGGAGATTTGCTGGCCGGGGGAGTGGCGCTAGTCGTGCTTGAGCGTGTCGGCGAGGATCTTGCGGGTCTGCTTCGGGGTGTGGGCGTCGACCGTGAGCCGGTGGGTGACCTTGCTGTACACCTCGACCTCCTCGGGCTTGTCCAGGTACAGCGCGCCGCAGAGGTGTTCCAGGTAGACGATGTCGGGGATTTCCCCTTCGGCGAAGCGCAGGATGGTGAACGAGCCCTCCGCGCCGGACCGGCCGACCTCGAAGGGCAGGATCTGCAGCGTCACCATCGGCATCGTGGTCACTTCGAGCAGGTGCTTGATCTGCTCGCGGAGCACCTCCCGCCCGCCGATCGGCCGGAGCAGCACCGACTCGTCGATCACCGCCCACAGCCGGTGCGTCTTCGGCTGGCTGAACAGCTTCTGGCGCTGCATGCGCAGCCGGACCCGCCGGTCGATTTCGTCTCCCGGGATTTCCGGGCGCCCCTGGGTGGCGACCGCGCGGGCGTAGCGCTCGGTCTGCAGCAGGCCGGGCACGAACTGGATCTCGTAGGTCTGGATGCGGGAGGCCGATTCCTCCAAGCCGACGTAGTCCTGGAACCACGACGGCAACAGGTCGTTGAAGCTGTACCACCAGCCTGGTTCGTTCGATCGGCGCACCAGGTTCAGGAAGGTTTCGCGTTCCTCCGGGTCGGCCACGTCGTAGAGCGTGAGCAGGTCGGCGACGTCGCGTTCTTTGAAGCCGACGCGGCCGAGTTCCAGTCTGCTGATCTTCGACCCGGAGCCGCGGATGGCGTATCCGGCGTCCTCGCGAGAGATCCCGCTCGCCTCGCGCAGCCTGCGCAATTGGCTGCCGAGCACGAGACGGCGGGCGGTGGGGCCGCTTCCCGTGGCGCTGTCCGGGGCCACGCCGAGACCTCCTGCTGCACTGGCCTTCCGCCCGCTGCCGCGATCAAGAGCCGGAAGGTTACGCCCGAGATAGTAGCCGAGCCGCGCCACAGGCCGAGTGCCATACCCGAATCGGCGTATTTGACCCGGTCCCGCGTCGATCGCCGGGCTGCGCCCAGCGAAGATCAAACTAGCACTGTACCCGAACCTGTCGGGAATTGGCGTCACCGAGTCGTTTCTCGTCGATACCGGTCAAGACTCGGGCAACTGACGTCCGCGGGTCTCCGGGCAGAACGGCACCACGAGGATCCCCACCACGTAGACCAGTCCGAGCGCCGAGGCCGCGATGCCGTAGCCGCCGAGCCGGTCGATGATCGTGCCAGCGGTCAGCGGTCCGAGGAAGGCGATGAACCGCGCCGCGTTGAACGCGAACGCCGCGCCGGTGGCGCGCAGGTGCGTCGGGTAGAACTCCGGCAGCCACACCGGCATCCACGTGTACTGGCCCAGGGTGAAGAAGCCGTTCACCACGCACAGCACCAGGATCAGGGCCAGGTCGTGCGTCCACAGGAACAGCACCGGGGTCAGCACCAGCGACGCCGCGAAGTACAGCAGCACCGTCGCCTTGCGCCCGAAGCGGTCGGCCAGGAATCCGAGGCTGATGTACCCCGCGATCGCGCCGACGTTGTAGATCATGCCTGCGGTGCTGGCGAAACTCTCCGCGGAGTGACCCTCGCGGGCCGCGACGCTCCCGACGTAGGCCGGTACCCAGGTGGAGATACCCCACCACGCCAGCGTGGTCACCGTCGACATGATCGAGCCGAGGATGGTCAGCCGACGCAGCCGGGGATCGACCATGATCTGCCCCAGGGTGAACCGGGTGTAGGAGCGGTCCGCCTCGGACAGTTCGTCCTGGCCGCGCAGTTGCGTGCGACGGTTGCGGACCTTCGTCCAGCGCTCCGATTCCGGCACGCCACGCCGCAGCCACAGGGCGAACAGCGCGGGCAGCACCCCGAGCAGGAACATGTACCGCCACGCGTCCGGGCCCAGCGGCGCGATGAAGTGCCAGCAAGCCGAGGCGACGAAGAAGCCGAGCCCGAGCCCGCACTGCATGAATCCGGCCGCCTTCGCCCTGGCGCGCGTCGGCCACAGTTCGGCGACCAGTGCCGTCCCGGTGCCCCACTCCGAACCGAGCGTGATCCCGGTCAGCAGTCGCAGCACCAGGAACGACTCCCACGACCACGCGAACGCCGACAGCCCGGTGAACAGGGAGTACAGCACGATCGAGGTCAACAGCATCCGGCGCCTGCCGACGTAGTCGGCGACGATCCCGCCGACGATGCCACCGACGCCCCACCCCAGCAGGGTGAGTGCGATGGTGAGTCCGATGTGGAACGCGGACTGACCACCGGCTTCCGGGGCGAGCTGCCGCAACGCCGACCCCGCGGTGAGGATCAGGGCGTAGGTTTCGAACCCGTCGAACAGCCAGCCGAGGTTGGCCGCGGTCAGCGCCCGCCACTGGGTCCGGTCCAGCGTCCGGTACCACCGCTGCGGCGCGGCGTCGGTTTCCGTCATCGCGATCTCCGTTGATTCGTGCGATTTTCCGACACTACTGGCCGGTGGTGCCCCGCATCCGGGTGCTGATCGCGACCTCACCGCGCGTCACGATCCAGTTCACGGCGAATCCGAGCAGTCCGGCGATGGTGAGCAGCCCGTAGACCTGCGCGGAAAGGTAGTTCGCCTGCGCCGCGCCCAGCGCGGCACCCAACCCGTTGACCCGGGTCACGATCTCGACCAGCAGCGTGATGATCAGCGCCAGCGGTGCGGCGACCCGCACCCCGAGCAGCACCGCCGGTAGCAGCGCTGGCAGCAGGATCTTGGTGGCCCGGTGCCAGCGGGACAGGCCCAGCGTCCTGGGCACGTCGAGCAGGACCGGGCTCAGCGACCGCCTGGCCTGCCGGACCGCCAGCAGGATGGGCCAGGTCGCTGGCAGCACCACGACCACCAGCTTCATCTGCGTGGTGTAGCCGAGGATCAGCGCCGCCACCGGAACCAGGGACGCCGCGGGCAGCGCCCGGAGGAACTCCAGGCTCGGCGAGAGCGCGCGGTCCACCGGGCGGCTCGCCCCGATCAGCGTGCCGACCACCGACCCGATCAACGTCGCCAGCGCGAGGCCGACGAGGAAGGTCGCCGACGTGGCGCCCACCGCGTCGAGGAGCTTGTTGCCGGTCAGCAGCGGCTGGACCCCGGCCACCCACTCCGACGGCGGCGGGAAGTACGGCGAATCCGGGTCGCCCACCAGTTGCCACAGCGCCAGGAGCGCGACCAGCGGCAGCAGGCCTCGAATCGGGGTGCCGCCACGGCTCTTTTTCGTCCTGCGAGTCATCACACCTCCCCGGACGCGGCCAGCTGTCCGCGGAAGAGCAACCTCGCCGCACCCATCATGAGTCCGTTGAGCACGATGCCCGCGACACCGATCACGAAGACACCGGCGAACATCTGCCCCGGCTGCAGCGCCTGCGCCTTGTTGACCAGCGTGGCGCCCAGCCCGGCCGGGTTGCCGACCATCTCGGCGACCAGCGTGAGCACCAGCGCGATCGACAGCCCCAGCCGCAGCCCGACGACGATCGACGCGGTGGCGGCGGGCAGCCGGATCTTCCACAGCTGCGCCGGTCGCGACAGCCGCAGGACCGCGCCGACCTCGACCATGCGCGCCTCGGTGCGCATGCCGCTGACGGTGTTGAGCAGGATCGGCCACACCGCGGCGTAGAAGCTCACCAGGATCTCCATCTGCACCGAGAAGCCGAACAGCAGCACGGCCACCGGCACGAACGCCACGATGGGCAGGGCGCGCAGGGCTTCCAAGCTCGCCATCGAGTAGCGCCAGACCGGGCGGACGAGCCCGAGCACCGCGCCCGCCGCGACCCCGACGACCCCGGCCAGCGCCCAGCCGCTGAGCGCCGCCACCAGCGTGTGGGCGAGCGCGGTCCACAGTTCCCCGCTGCTGCTCAGTTCGCCGAGCCCGACGGCGACCCCGGTCGGGGGCGGCAGGTAGGAGAAGTCGAGCAGCTTCGCCCGCACCGCCAGCTCCCACAGCACGAGCCCGAGCGCGAACACCCCGATGCCGACGAAGTTGATCCGCCGCCACATCGCCGGTCCGCCGCCGTTGATCCGCTCAGTCATTTCCGCCTCGCTCACCGGTGCCCGCCGGTACACCGACGTCGTGGCCCAGCGCCTCGTAGACGCGGTGGCGCAGATCCAGGTAATCCCCGCGCTCCTTGGTGGTGATCTGGTGCCGCGGGCGCTCCAGCGGAACTTCCAGGGACAGCCCGATCGCTGCGGGGCTGCCCGCGAGCACCAGCACGCGGTCGCTGAGGTAGACCGCCTCCTCGACGTCGTGGGTGACGAACACGATCGTCGTCGCGGTCAGTTCCTGCACCTTCTGCAGCTGGTCCTGCAGGGAGGCCTTGGTCATCGCGTCGAGCGCCCCGAAGGGCTCGTCCATCAGCAGCACCTTCGGGCGCATGGCCAGCGCGCGGGCGATCTGCACGCGCTGCTGCATTCCGCCGGAGAGCCGCCAGGGGTATTCGTCGGCTCGCTGGGTCAGGCCGACCATGCCCAGCGCCTCGTCGACCCGCTCGTCGCGCTGCGCGCGCTCGAAGTCCGCCTCGATGCCCAGCGCGACGTTGCGGCGCACCGTCCGCCACGGCAGCAGCGAGTGCGCGTAGTCCTGGAACACCGTCACCACGCCCTCCGGTGGGCCGTGCACCGCCGTGCCCTCGTGGCGGACCGCACCGGCCGAGGCGGACAGCAGTCCGCCGAGCACCCGGAGCAGGGTGGTCTTGCCGGAACCGGAGGTGCCCAGGATCGACACGAACTCGCCGCGGGACACCGAGAAGTCGACGTCGCGCAGGATGTCGAACGGGCCGGACACCCCGGGCAGGGTGACCGCGACGCCGTGACAGGTCAGGCTCTCGTCCGCTGCTGTGATCATGAGGTCGGTAATCCCATCGGCTCGGTCTCGGGCGCCTGGTCGCCGAGGCAGCGCAGCTGCTGGCCCAGCCAGGCGGAGTCCACAACGGACCCGTACTTCATCTGGATGTCGAAGAGGTTCGCGGCGTGCGCGAACGGTGACCGGTCGAAGCAGGCGTCCTCGGCGACCAGGACGCGGTAACCGTGCGACGCGCCGTCCACCGCGGTGGCGCGCACGCAGCCGGAGGTGGTCGTGCCGGTGACGATCAGCGTGTCGACCCGGTGCGCGTGGAGATAGGTCAGCAGCGGTGTGCCGAAGAAGGCGCTCGCCTTGGCCTTGGCGAGCACGTATTCGTCGTCGCGGGGCGCCAGTTCGGGTGGGAACGGGGCGCTGTGGACCAACCGCGCGGTGTCCGGTTCCCGGCTGAGCTTGATCGCGCCGCCGACGAACACCGCGTCGCCGGGCGAGCCGCAGGTGAGCACGCGTGGGATGCCGAGATCCCGTGCCGTGCCGAGCAGTTCGCGGATCGCGGGCAGTCGGCGCCAGCCTTCGGGGCCGCAGGCCGTCGGGTAGTCCGGCCCGCTTTCCTCGCCCGGCCTGCGGCCGAGGAACGACAGCGTGACGTCGACGACGATCAGGCAGGGGCGGCGCCCCATCTGCACCGCGCCGCCGAACCCCGCGGTGCGCAGTCTCCGCTGTTCCGCCGCCGGGACGAGGTCCGCCCAGGCGCTGTTGCCGTTGCGATCGGTCATCACGTCACCGCTGCGCGGCCACGAGGCTGGCGAGGTCGACGTCGCTGTTGAACCCGTCGGCTTCGCGCATCGCGTTCAGCCACACCTGGAGGTCCTGGGGGCGCACTTCGCTGGTGTAGTTGGGGAGTTTCGACTCGTTGATCACCCGGTCCGGCAGCCCGGTGTACTGCTTGAGCACCTGGCGAGCGCGGGCGTCGTCGGCCGCGATGACGCCCTGCGCCTCGTCGAGCGCGGCGCGGAAGTCGGCGATGACGTCGGGGTGCTGGCGGGCGAAGTCCTGCTGGGAGATCCAGAAGATCGCCGACAGTTCGGGGGCCAGCTTGAGGTAGGGATCGCCGAGATTGATCGCGTCCGGGCTGTGCAGCACGTTGGTGGCGAAGGGCATCACGGTCTCGACCGCGTCGATCCGCCCCGATGCCAGCTGATCGGCCTGCGCTGGCCCGTCCACCTGGACGATCTTCACGCTGTTCGGGTCGACGCCTTCGCTCTTGAGCCACGCCTTGGTGGCCACGTGCACGGTTCCGGTCTCGGTCAGCACGCCGAGCGTCTTACCAGCCAGTTGCTTGACGTTGGTGACGCCGGTTTTCCGGGAGCCGATCAGGAAACCGGTCTCGTTGCCGGTGACGTCGACGGTCGCACCGGCGACCTGCGTGACCTTGATGCCCTGCTGGGCCGCGGTGATCAGGGTCGTCGGCACCGAGAGCGCGACGTCGAACGAGCGGCCGAGCGCGCCCGGCAGGGTGCCGATGTTCTCGACCTTGGTGAACTCCACCTTGAGGTTGTGCTTGGCGAAGATGCCCTGCTGCAGCGCCACCTGCACGGGCAGGGCCGCCGCGTTGGAATTGTGCGCGATCTTCAGCGTCCGGGGATCGCCGTCCCCGGCCGAGCCGGAATTCGAGGCGCCCGCGCAGGCGACCAGCGTGATCGCGAGCAGCGCGGCGATGCCGCTGGCCGCGAAACGGCGGATGGTCATGAACAACTCCTCGTGGCAGTGGTCGTGGAGACAGTGATCGGGCACTGTGGAGACCCACCGAAGAGCGGACCTGTATATGAAACTCACTGTCCTGGGGAGCGGATAGTAGAGATCCGGTAAGACGACAGTCAAGACCCGTTTTGTCTGGGTTCGAAGGTAGTCGCCGCTGAACAGGTATCGCGAGAACGATCAGCGTTCGCTGTCTTGACACCCGCATTTCGCGCTCATAATGTCCTGCATACAGGATTTATTGTCTCCTATGGTGGTCTCTATGAAGCTTGCTTCCGAGTTCTCCGTTCCCGCGTCTCCGGAGGAGGTCTTCCCGCTGCTGTTCGACCCGGACACGATGCGCGCCTGCATCCCCGGCTGCGAGGAGCTGGCGCGGACCGACGAGCGGACCTTCCGCGGGCGACTGGTCAACGAGATCGCCCACGTGCGGTTCGCGGCGGGGTTCTCCGCCGAAATCCAGTCGCTCACCGAGCCGAGCGAGGTCCGGGCCGTGCTCAAGGGCGAGGACCGGCGGCTCGGCAGCTCGATCAAGATCGACGCACGGCTCACCGTCCGCCCCGACGGTGCGGGCAGCGTGATCGGCTACGAGATGGACGTGGCGCTGTGGGGCAAGCTCGGCCGCCTCGGCGAGCCGATCATCCGGCGGCGCAGCCGCGAGGTGGAGTTGGAGTTCGCGAAATCGTTGGCCGCCGCGGCCGGTGGCCAACCGATCGGGACCCCGAAGCAGCCTGAAACGGCAACCGCGCCCGCCGTCCCGGCCAAGCCCACCGTGGTCGCACCCGCTGTGGTCGCACCCGCTTTGGTCGCCACCGCACCGGAGACCGACCAGAACCTGCGGAGACTCGTGATCGCCAGTTCCGCGGTCGCGGCGCTGGCCCTGATCATCTCGCTGATCACCGCCGTGAGACGAGGACGCTGATGCCCCACCTGCACCGACCTGAGACGCTCGCCGAAGCCTGCGCGCTGCTGGCCGAACTGGACACCCCGATGGTCTACGGCGGCGGCACCGCCATCCAGATCCTGATCAAGCAGGGGATCCTCTTCGCCGACGACTTCGTGGACCTGGCCCTCGTCCCAGGCCTGCGCGAGATCGAGCGAGCGGGGTCCGGACTGCGCGCCGGTCCGATGGTGAGCGTGCGGCGGATGGAGACCGACCGACAGGTCCGCGAACTCGCGCCGCTGGCCGCATCCGCCTACCGGAACGTGGCCAACCCCCGCGTCCGGAACACCGCGAGCGTCGGCGGCAACATCGCGCACGGCGACTACCGCCTGGACCCGCCGACCGCGCTGCTGGTGCTGAACGCGACGGTGGACGTCGCTTCGGTGCGCGGCACGCGCTCGATCCCGGTGCGCGAGTTCTTCGTGGACTTCCAGCTCACCGCGCTGGAACTGGACGAGCTGATCACGGCGATCCGCATCCCGGCCGTGCCGCCGCGCGCGGCGGGCCGGTTCGTCAAGAACAGCAGTCTGAGCGCCAACGACTGGCCCTGCGCGTCAGCCGCCGTGCTGGTGGTCGATTCCGGCGCCAAGCGCGAGGTCCGCATCGGCCTGGGCGCGGTGGCCCCGGTGCCGCGCTACGTCTCCTTCGATGCCACCGGTCTGAACGACCAAGAGGTGGTGGACGCGGCGATCGAAGCAATCGCACCAGCTGTCGAACCGATTCCAGACGTGCGCGGAGGTGTCGAGTACAAGGAGCGGCTCGCGCGCGTCACCGTCGAAGACGCCGTCCGCGGCGCATGGAAGGACCTCGATGCCTGAGAGCCCGTCGTCATCGACCACCGGCCTCCCGACGCCGCTGGACTCCGGATGGGTCGGCGGCCGACGTGCGCGCTACGACATGTCCGGGCGGGTTCGCGGCACCATCGGACACGCTGGCGACCAGCCCGCTGGCGTGTGCGCGCACGTGGCCGTGCACCGCAGCACTTGGCCGCACGCGACCATCCGCGCGGTGCACATCGAGGACGCCTTGGCGATGGAGGGCGTCTACGCGGTGGTCACCGGCGCCGACCTGTACAAGCAGTTCGGCGACCGGCTGCTCACCGGTCCGGCGTTCGCCGATCAGCCAGCCCTCGCCTACGACAAGGTCCGCTTCGTCGGTGAGCCGGTGGCAGCCGTGCTGGCCGCGGACCTGGCGACAGCCCGCGAAGCCGTCGACGCGATCTTCGTCTACTACGACGAACTGGAACCCGTGTACGACCTGGACGACGCGTTGCGTGGCACGTCGTTCGTGCACGACGAACTACGCCCGTCCGCGGTCTTCGGCGATCTGCGCCACCTGCACGGTGTCCGCGACACCAACGTCAACTACGAGTACGTGCTGCGGCACGGCGCACCGGAGGAGGCGGCGGCCAGCGGTGCGCGCACCGTCCGCGGCGAGTTCTGGGCCCCGCCAACGCATCACGTGCCGATCGAGCTGCCGTCCACCACGGCGTGGGTCGAAGGCGATCGCCTGGAGATGCTCACCACGACCCAGACACCTTCCTACGTCCGCCAGACGGTGGCCGACTTGCTGGACCTGCCGCTGAGCCGGGTGCGGATCAGCACGCGGCCGCTCGGCGGCAGCTTCGGCGCCAAGATGTACGACCGCCTCGAACCGCTGGCGGCGGCGCTGGCCTGGCACACCCGGCGCAAGGTCCGGATTCCCGCCTCCCGGGAGGAATCGTTCCTGCTCACCACCAGGCACGGCGCCCGGGTTCGAGCCAGCCTCACCGCCGGGGCGGACGGCGAGCTGGTCTCGGCGATCGCCGACGTCGAATACGACACCGGCGCCTACGCCGACGTCGGCCCGCGGATCACCGCCAAATCCGGCATGGTCTCGACGGGTCCCTACCGCATCCAGAACGCGGGGGTGCGGTCCCGCTGCGTCTACACCAACAAGCCCTCGGCCGGGCCATTCCGCGGTTTCGGCGTGCCGCAGGTGACGTGGTCGCACGAGACGCTGATCGACGAACTGGCGCACCAGCTCGGTGAGGACCCGTACCTGTTCCGGCGCCGCCACCTGCTCCGCGAGGGCGACATCGCCCCGATGGGCACCCGGATGCACAGCGCCGACTTCATCGGCTGCCTCGACGCGGTCGCCGAACGCATCGGCTGGGACGCCCCACTGGAACGCGGTGCGGGACGCATCCGGCGCGGTCGAGGGGTGGCCGTCGGCGTGAAAGCGGTGCTGACCCCGACCATCGCCAACGCCACGCTCCAACTCAACCAGGACGCCTCGGCCACGCTGCTGATCAGCACCGTCGACATGGGGCAGGGCAGCGACACGATCATGGCGCAGATCGTCGCCGACGTGCTGCGGATCGACAGCCACCGCGTGCACGTCGTGAAGGCCGACACCGACGTGACCCCCTACGACACCATCACCGCTGGCAGCCGATCCACCTACCACACCGGCAACGCGGTGCGGCGGGTCGCCGAGGCGATGCGCGCCCGGCTGATCGGACTCGCCGCCGAGCGGTCCGGCCGGGACGTCGCCGAGCTGGAGCTCGTCGCCGATGGCGTGCGGCATTCCGGCACCGGGCACACCGAGGCGATCGCCGAGCTGATCCGGGCGCATTTCGGCGCGCGGGGTGCCACGCTCACCACCGAGGCGAACTTCACCTCGACCTGGGTCCCCTACGACCGGGAGACGGGCCGGTCGGAGAAGGCGACGGAACACTGGTTCGCCGGTGCGGTCGGCGTGCGGCTCGCGGTGGACACCGCCACCGGCCGCGTCCACATCGAACACCTGGCGGTGGCCGGGGACGTGGGGCGGGCCATCAACCCGATGCTCGTCGAACAGCAGCTCACCGGCGCCGCGATCATGGGCATCGGGCACGCCCTGTTCGACCAGCTGGTGATCTCCCAGGGCCAGCTGGTCAACGGCACGCTGCTGGACTACCAGCTGCCCTCCATCCGAGACCTGCCCGACGAGCTCACGCCGATCGTCGTCGAAAGCCCGCACGACGACGGCCCGTTCGGCGCCAAAGGCGTTGGGGAGACCGGGATCCTGGCGGTGGCTCCCGCGATCGGCAACGCGATCCGGGACGCCCTGGGCATCCGCCTCACCCGGCTCCCGCTGACCGCCGAGAGCATCGTCACCGCGCTGAGCGAGGAAGCAACCCGATGACCACCATCACCCTGACCGTGAACGGCACGACCCACCGGGCCGAGGTCACCGACTCAACCCTGCTGCTCGACGTGCTGCGCGAGCAGATCGGCTGCACCAGCGCCCGCGAAGGCTGCGGGGTCGGTGCGTGCGGCGCGTGCACGGTGCTGGTCGGCGGCATGAGCGTGTCCAGCTGCCTGGCACTGGCGCTGCGCTACGACGGAGCCAGCATCACCACCGCCGACGGGCTCGACGACAACGACGACGTGGTGTCCGCGTTCGTGGACTGCAACGCCGCCCAATGCGGCTACTGCATCCCCGGATTCGTGTTGATGTCCCGCGAATTGCTCGCGGAGAACCCGAGGCCGACCGACACCGAGATCGCCGAGCACCTGGAGGGCAACATCTGCCGCTGCGGGACCTACCAGGAGATCCGGACCGCGGTGGCCACGGCGGCCGAACGGAGGGCGGCGCGATGAAGCTGACGACCAACTGGGGCGAACTAGCCGCGCTCGACGAGGGCACCGGCGCGCCCGTGCTGCTGCTGCACTCGCTGGCGCAGCGCGGCGAGTTGTGGCGGCCGCTGATCGACCGCCTGGCTCCGCGCGCGCGGGTGCTGGCGATGGACGCGCGCGGGCACGGCGATTCCACTTGGGACGGCACACCGTTCTCGGTGCCGGACCTCGCCGAGGACGCCGCGCGGCTGATCACCGAACTCGACGCCGGTCCGGCCGCCGTCGCCGGGA
The DNA here is from genome assembly GCF_052246905.1 of Saccharopolyspora antiqui. Taxonomy (NCBI): domain Bacteria; kingdom Bacillati; phylum Actinomycetota; class Actinomycetes; order Pseudonocardiales; family Pseudonocardiaceae; genus Saccharopolyspora; species Saccharopolyspora antiqui. The sequence goes on along the minus strand of NZ_JBQQBO010000001.1, from coordinate 317,700 downwards.
TGTCGATGGGCGGCTGCGTCGCGATCGCGTTGGCCGCCACGCATCCGGAACTGGTGCGCAGTCTCGTCCTCGCCGACACCACCGCCTGCTACGGCCCGGACCGGCGTGCGCTGTGGGAGCAGCGCGCGCAGGTCGCCGTGCAGAAACCGCGCCGACAGCAGACGGCGTTCCAGCTCGACCGCTGGTTCTCCCCGGCGTTCGTCAACAGCGAGCCCGCTGAGGTGGCGCGGGTGGTGGAGATCTTCGTGGACACCGACTCGCGTGCCCACGCGCAGGCCTGCCGGGCGCTCGGCGAATTCGACGGCACCGCGCTGCTCGCCTCGATCACCTGCCCGACGCTGGTGGTGGTCGGCGAATTCGACTACGCCACCCCACCCGACATGGCGCGTACGCTGGCCGACGGTATCCCGGACGCCGAATTGCGGGTGCTCGCTGAGGCACGGCACTTCAGTCTGCTGGAGAAGCCGGGTGCGATGGACCTGGCCGCCAGCCACCTGCTCGGTGAGGAGGCGTAACGCCATGTCCGAACCACTGCTCAGCCTGCGCACCTGGCTGGACACCGTGGCGCGCTTCGACGAGCTGCGGCACGTCAAGGGCGCCCACTGGGACGTCGAACTGGGCGCCATCGCGGAATTGAGCTACCAGCGGCCGAAACCTCCAGCGCTGCTGTTCGACGACATCGTCGGTTACCCGAGCGGACACCGGGTGCTCACCGGCAGCACCGGATCCGCCCGTCGGCTCGGGCACACCCTGCGCCTCGGCGACGACCTCGACGACGCCGGGCTGAAGGCGTCATTGCGGGGCAAACCGTCCCGGTGGGCCGCGTCCGCCGCCGACCACCCCACCGAGGTGGTGACCGACGCGCCGCTGCTGGCGAACGTGGTCGAGGGGCCGGACGTCGACCTGCTCGCGCTGCCGGTACCCCGGTGGCACGCCGGTGACGGCGGTCGGTTCGTCGGAACCGGGTGCTTCGTGATCACCTCCGATCCGGACACCGGCGTCATCAACGGCGGCTGCTACCGCATGGAGGTGCAGGACGAGGGCCGCTCCGCCACCGTCGCCGCGGTCCCGGGCAAGCACGGTGCGCAGCACATCCAGCGTTGGTTCGAAAAGGCGGGCCGGGCGCCCGTGGTCGTGTCGTTCGGCCACGATCCGGTGCTGCTGGTCACCGGCGGCACCGAGGTGCCCAGCGGGATCTCCGAACTCGACTACGCCGGGGCGATCCTCGGCGAGCGGGTGCCCGTGCTGATCGGTGAGCACACCGGGCTGCCCATCCCCGCTGGCAGCGAGATCGCGATCGAAGGCTGGCTGAGCCCGGACCACCTCCGCGACGAGGGGCCGTTCGGCGAGTGGACCGGCTACTACTCGGGCGGGCGGCGGCCAGCCCCCGCGGTGGAGATCGCGCGCCTCTACCACCGGGACGACCCGGTGCAGCTCGGCGCCCCACCGGGCAAGCCGCCGCACGACTACTCCTACATGCGCACGGTGATGAAGTCGGCGATGATCGAGGACGCGCTGATCGGTTCCGGCGTCGCTGGTATCCGCGGCGCCTGGGCGCACGAAGCCGGTGGTGGCCGCCTGTTCATCGCGGTGTCGATCGACCACCGCTACGCCGGGCACGCCCGGCAGGTCGGGCACCTCGCCGCCCAGTTGCCCGCAGCCGCCTACATGAACCGGTTCGTGGTGGTGGTCGACGACGACATCGACCCCGCCGATCTCGGTGAAGTGGTGTGGGCGATGTGCACCCGCTGCGACCCGGCGAGTGACATCGATGTCGTCACCGGCACGTGGGGCAGTAAGCTCGACCCGATGCTGGTCGAGGGTGCCCCGCCCTACAACAGCCGCGCCGTGATCGACGCGTGCCGCCCCTTCGAGCGGCGGGCCAGCTTCCCGGCGGTGTCCACGGGCGATCCGGCTTACCTCGACGCGGTGTTGGAACGCTGGGCGGACGTGTTGAAGTGACGAACCGATGGGGAGTGATCGTGAGTGGCCAGTGATGTTCCGGCGGTGGCGTCGTCAGTGCGCATCCTGGAGCGGCTCGCGACCGACTGGCCGCAGCCCGTCGCGCCGCGGGAACTGGTCAACGACCTGGGGATGAATCGCAGCACCTGCTACAACATCCTGGCGACGCTGCAGCGCGCGGGCTGGGTCTCCTCGACCGGTGAGCGGTCCGGCTGGACGCTGGGACCGAAGCTGCTGACGCTCACCGGAGTCACCGACGACATGGCGGCCGCCATCGGGCAGGGCGAGATCGACGAGCTGAGCAGGCGGCTCGGATTCGTCGTGTTCCTGGCGGATCCGGATGGTTCCGGTGGATATGTCGTGATCGCCAAGGCGGAGCGGCAGATCGGCGTGCGGGTCACGGTCAGCGTCGGCGAGAACTTCCCGTTCTCGGCACCGGCGCTGATGCACGCCTTCCACGCGTGGCAGTCGAGGGAGAACGTCGACGATCTGGTGGATCGCCTCGGGATCAAGCAGTTCACCCCGCACACCACCGTCGACCGCGACGAACTGCACGAACGGCTCGCGCAGACGAGGCAGCGCGGCTACAGCACGAGCTTGCAGCAGTACGACATGGCGCAGAGCGGGGTCGCCGCGCCGGTGTTCGACCGTCGCGGCCAGGTGGCCCGGGTGGTGTGCTCGCTCGCCTTCTTCACCGAACTGCACACCGACAACGTCGCCCGCATCGGCGGTCTGGTCGCCGAGTGCGCGGACCGGATCACCGCGCGGACGGGCGGACGTCGTCCCGTCGACGAGGAGGTCCGACATGGTCGCTGACAGCGGTTCGCGGCGGCCCTGGGTCGTGGGCGTCACCGGGGCCAGCGGAACGCCGTACGCCGCGGCGGTGTTGCGCGGTCTGCTCGACGCTGGTGAGGACGTCGACCTGGTGCTCAGCCGGGCCGCTCGGTTGACGTTGCTGGACGAGACCGGCCACACCGTGCGGGACAAGCACTGGCAGGCCGACGTCGGTGCGTGGATCGGGCGGGACGTGTCGCGGGTGCGCTACTGGGCGGCGGGCGACATGGCGGCAGGCCCCGCCAGCGGCTCGTACCGGACGAAGGGGATGGTGGTCGTTCCGGCGACCACCGCATCGGTCGCCGCGATCGCCACCGGTACCAGCAGGAACCTGTTGCAGCGCGCCGCCGATGTGACGCTCAAGGAGCGGCGCCGACTCGTCCTGGTGCTTCGCGAGACGCCGCTGCGTCTGTCCACACTGGACAACTTGCGGGCGCTCGGGGTGGAGGGCGCGATCATCATGCCCGCCAGCCCCGGTTTCTACGCCGGGGCCGGGGACATCGATCAACTGGTGGACTTCCTCGCGGGTCGGGTGCTGGACCTGTGCGACGTCGAGCACGATCTCTACCAGCGCTGGGCGGGAACGCTGGGGGCCGCCAGATCGCGGCAGGCCGAGCCCGGCCGCGACGACGACGCCGGTGACGGATTCGATCCCCCCGACTCCGACCCCGCCGACCGGGATCCCGCACATCTGACTCCCCGCGCCAGGTAGCGCTGAGCCGCGGGACGGGGCCGCGGTGTGCGCTCCGTGATCGGAGCTCCTCGAAAAGACGCCCACAATTAGGATTTTCCGGACGCGGCTCGGTCGCTACCCTGTTAGGCGACAACGGGGCTCGGGCGACTGCCCCATCGGAAGAGTCGGCGCATCAGACGAGTCGGGGATCGGAGGTGTCGGCCATGCGGATTGCCGACGTCCTGCGGAACAAGGGATCGAAGGTGGCGACCATCTCGGCCGCGAACACGGTGTCCGACCTGGTGGCCGCCCTGGCTGAGCACAACATCGGTGCCATGGTGGTGACGGATGCCTCCGGCGCGATCCTCGGGATCGTCTCGGAACGCGACGTCGTCCGCCGCCTGAGCGACCACGGCCCCGACATCCTGCTCGCACCGCTGACGCGGATCATGACCACCGACGTGGTCACCTGCGGGCCCGAGGACTCGGTCGAGAGGCTGACGGTCGTGATGACCGAGCGCCGCATTCGGCACATTCCCGTTGTCTCCGCGGGCCGCATGGTCGGCATCGTGAGCATCGGCGACATGGTCAAGAGCCGGATCAGCCAGCTCGAAGAAGAGCAGGAACACCTTGAGGCCTACATCACCAAGGGCTGAACAGCGCCGCGCGCAGGGGGCTCGGTAAACCGTTGGCCTGCGCGCGGCGCTGTTCGTCCTATGTGGACTTATTTCGCGGGGAGAGCGCACCTCACGGGCGCGAATCGAGGTGCGCGTCCGCGTTCGCGGCGACCGGCGTGAGCAGATCTTCGAAGCCGATGCGGCGGAAGAACTCGGTGCGGATGCGGTCGCCGAGGTCGAACACCTCCTCGGCCCCGTCGTGCATCGGGTCGACGTGCACCCGGAACGGGCGCTGCCCCTTCGGCAGGTCGACGACCCGGACGATCTGGCGGGCCACCTCCTGCGGATCGGCGTCGGCTGGCGCCATCTCGGCCTGGCGGGCGGGGATTTCCGTCATGATGCCGTCGTAGAGCTGCTCGTAGTCCCGTTCGACGGCGCCGTCGGCCGCGTGGCCGGCGTGCGAGTAGTGGTTGGTCCCGGTGGGGAAGGCGCCCGGCACCACGATGGTCGTGTCGATCCCGAAGCGGGCGAGTTCGGCGGCGTAGCTGACGGCCAGGGCGTCTTCGGCGGCCTTGGCCGCGAAGTACGGGGCGAGGTAGGGCGGCGTGCCGCCCCGGCTGCTGCTGGAGCCGACCCAGATCAGCAGCCCGTCGCGCTGGGCGCGCAGGTGCGGCAGCGCGGCGCGGTTGACCCGCTGGGTGGAGACCACGTTGGTGTCGTACACCTCGACGAGCTGTTGCGGTGTGAAGGCTTCGGTGGGGCCCAGAACCATGTGCCCGGCGTTGTGGATCACCACGTCGAGGCGACGGGTTTCGCTGATGATGCGGTCGATCGCGGCGTCGACGGAGGACTGGCTGGAGACGTCCATCTCGACCGCGCGCAGGTCGACGCCGTAGGACTTGGCGTATTCGGTGAGATCGGCGACCGCCGGTGCGTTGCGACCGGTGGTGTTGCGGATCCCGGCGTAGACGGTGTGCCCGGCATCGGCCAGCGCACGGGCGGTCATGGCGCCGAATCCGCTGGAAGCGCCGGTGATCACGATGGTCTTGGACATGGTGGTTCTCCTTCGTGCGTTGCGGGATGTCAGATGGCTCCGCCGTTGGCGTAGAGGACCTGGCCGTTGATCCAGCGGGCGGGGCCGGCGAGGAAGGCGACGGCCTCGGTGATGTCGTCGGGGGTGCCGAGGCGTTCCAGCGGAGTCATGGCGGCGAGGCGGTCGATTACGGCCTGCTCCTTGCCGTCCAGGAACAGCGGCGTCGCGGTCGGACCCGGGGCGACGGCGTTCACGGTGATGTCGCGCCCGCGAAGCTCCTTGGCCAGGATCAGGGTGATCGCGTCGACCGCACCCTTGGTCGCGGCGTAGCCGGTGTAGCTGGGGAGTGCGAGCTTGACCACCGACGACGAGAAGTTGATGATGGCGCCGCCGCTGCGCATGCGTCGGGCGGCCTGCTGGTCGACGACGAACGTGCCGCGAATGTTGGTGCGGTGCATCCGATCCAGATCTTCGAGCTTCAGCTCGGTCAACGGCGCGAGCAGCATGATGCCCGCGGTGTGCACGACGACATCGACGCCGCCGTAGCGCTGCTCGGCCGCGTCGAAGAGCGCGGCGACCTCGTCCTCGTCCGCGACGTCGGCGCGGAACGCGCTGGCCGTGCCGTCCTTCTCGACGATCTTCGAGACGACGTCGTCGGCCCGCTGGGCGTTGCCCGCGTAGTGGACGAGCACGCTCATGCCGTCCGCGGCCAGTCGTGCCGCGACCGCTTGCCCGATGCCGCCGGACCCGCCGGTGACGATTGCGACCCGAGGTGCACTGCTCATGACTACTCCGTAACGCCGATCCGTTGTTGACGTAGCAACGCTATCACGCGGATCGTGATAGCGCTACGAAAAATTCGTATCGCTGATACAGCCCGACGTAACGCGGATCCGCCGAGGCGCTATCGCGGCTACGATGGCGGCCATGGATGTGCGCACTCAGATGCTCGAAGCCGCGGAGAAGCTGTTGGACGAGTCGCCGGATCGGGACATCGCCACGCGCGCGGTGTGCGAGGCCGTCGGCGTTGGCGCCCCGGTGCTCTACCGCCTCTTCGGTGATAAGAACGGGCTGCTCAGCGCCGTGGTCGACTACGGTTTCGACCGCTACCTGGCCACCAAGCGAGCCGCGGAACCGTCGGAGGACCCGGTGGTGGACCTGCGCAGCGGTTGGGACACGCACGTCGCGTTCGCCCGCGCCCACCCGGCGGTGTACCGGCTGATGTACTCGCCGAGTTTCGCCGCCGTGCCGGCCGCTGCGCAGGAAGCGCTGCGGCTGCTGCGGGAGGTGCTGGTTCGGTGCGCGGAGGTGGGCAAGCTGCGGGTCGCCCCGGACGTCGCGGCGCAGGCCATCATGTCGGCCAACATCGGCGTTGCGTTGAACCTGGTCAGCCAGCCCGAGACCTACGCCGACCCGGATCTGTCGGACCGCGTTCGGGACGCCGTGCACGACAGCCTGCTGGTCAACACCGAACGGCCCGCCAAGGCCGCGTCCGGCGACGGTGTGAGCACCGCCGCCCTGCAGCTAGCGGCTCAGCTGCAGGGCGGGCGCAGCCCGCTGGGCGACCCGGAAACCGCCCTGCTGGTCCACTGGCTCGACGCCGTCGCCCGGTCGGAGTCCAGCTGAGGCGGCGCGTTCGGCAGGCCAGCTCGATCCGCACGTGCTGGTGAGTGGAAATCCCGTTCTTACCGGTGAGCTCCGCCGTGCCCGCGCGGGCATCGTCACGTCTGGAGGGGCTGGCGGAGACCTGGGTGAAAGAGGTTAATTAGAGACACGAACGGTCGCCGACAACGAAAGAGGTTCCGCGCAGCGTGTCCAGTTCCGCAGAGACCGCGAGCACGCACGGTGAAACCCTGACAACCCTCGACGACGATCGCGAGGTGCGCCGACGGTGTCGGCAGGCCCTCGGCGTGACCACGCTCGGCCTGATGCTGGTTCTGATCAACGCCACCTCGCTCAACGTCGCGCTACCCGCGATGTCGGCGTCCTTCGGGGTCTCGGCGGCCACCGCGGACTGGTTCCTGGTGGCGTTCATGCTCAGCAACACCGCGTTCATCCTGGTGTTCGGCCGGATCTCCGACATCCTCGGCAGGCGCAACATCTACCTCGTCGGGCTCGCCTGCTTCACCGTGATCAGCCTGCTGTGCGCGATCGCCCCGAACGCCCCGGTGTTCATCGTGCTGCGGGTGCTGCAGGGCATCGCCGCGGCCACCACGGTCACCAACACGACTCCGATCCTGGCCGATGTGTTCCCCCCGGATCGGTTGGTGCAGGGGATGGGCCTCAACCTCACCGCGGCGGCGGTGGGCAGCACGATCGGTCCCGCGCTCGGCGGGTTGATGATCACCTTCGTGGACTGGCGGGCGCTGTTCCTGGTCAACGTGCCGTTCGGGATCGCGGCCGTGGTGCTGGGAGCCCGGATGCTGCCCAGCGGATCCCGTTCGAGGACCGAGCGGGAGCGCTTCGACGTGGGTGGGGCGGTGCTGTCGACGCTGGGGCTCGCCGCAGTGCTCTACGGGATCAACCGGGTCGGGGTGTGGGGTGGCGGTGACCCGCGCGTGCTCGGTGCGCTGGCGGTCGGCGCGCTGCTGCTGGTGGTGTTCGTGCTGTTCGAGCGCCGCACATCCGTGCCGCTGCTGGATCTCCAGCTGGTCCGCAGGCCCGGTCGTGCGCAGGCGTACGGCGCGGTGTTCTTCAACTCCTTCTGCCGGGCCGGTGTGGTGGTGCTGGTCGGGCTGCACCAGCAGATGGTCGAACAGCGCAGCGCCGCGGTGGCCGGCGTCGTGGTGCTGCCGCTGGCCTTGCTGATGATGGTGTTCTCGCCGATCTGCGGGTGGTTGTCGAAGCGCTGGTCGGCGCGTTCGCTGTCCAGCCTGGGCGCGCTGCTGGTGCTGGTCGGCCTCGTCGGGCTGGCGGCGCAGATGGCGGGACCGCACCTGCCGGTGGGTCCGCTGCTGTGCTGGCTCGGCCTGGTCGGCGCCGGGATCGGTTTGTTCACCGCGCCGAACACCGCGTCGATCATGGCCGGGGTGGGCAGCAACCAGCGCGCGGTGGCCAACGGTGTCCGCTCGATGCTCTACAACAGCGCGCAGGCCGTTGGAACCGTGGTCACCTTGCTGATCGTGACCACCTGGCTCGGGTCGTCGGGGATCACCTCGTACGCCGCCGTCGCGGGGGATTCCGCGGTGCGGCTGGGTTTCGTCGTCGCGATGGCGACGCTGGCCGCATCGGCGCTGGCGGCGTTGGTCCTCTCGCTGCTGCGCGGCGGTTCGTGGACGACCACCCCGGAGCGGTCGCGCGAAGTGTCCTGAGTGGACGTCGAGGACGGGCACTTCCGCCGGTGTTGATGGGGTCGGCGCGGCCGGTGGGCGAGCCGCCGGGGTGGGCCGCGCCGACGGGTGCGGTCGTTATTCGTCGACGGTGATGGCCAGCGCCGGGCAGACGGTCGCGGCGTGCTGGACGTCGGCGGTCAGCTCGGCCGACGGGTTTTCGTTGAGCAGCACCACGACGCCGTCTTCGTCGCGCTGGTCGAACACCGCGGCGGCAGCCGTGACGCACTGCCCGGAAGCGACGCACTTGTCCTGGTCGACGGTCACCTTCATGGAATTCTCCTGATTGCTGTTGTGCTTGCCCCGCCCGGCTGGGGATGTCACCAGGTGACGGGCAGTTCGTAGACGCCGTAGACCGATCCGTCGTGCTTGAACGGGATCTGCGCCAGGTCCGCGGCCAGGCGGAGGGTGGGGATGCGCCGGTAGAGCGTGCCGTAGACGACTTGCAGCTCCACCCGGGCCAGCGGCTGGCCCAGGCACTGGTGCACCCCGAACCCGAAGGCCACGTGGCGGCGGGCGTCGCGCTGGATGTCCAGCCGGTTGGGGTCGGCGAAGACCTCGGGGTCCCGGTTGCCGATGTCGTTGGCCAGGATCATCCCCTCGCCGGCGCGGATGACCTCACCGGCGATCTCGATGTCCTCCAGCGCCACCCGGCGCCGCCCGTTGTGCGTGATGTGCAGGTAGCGCAGCAGTTCCTCGACCGCCCCGGCGACCAGCTTCGGGTCGTCGGTCTCGCGGAGGACGGCCAGCTGGTCGGGATGTTCCAGCAGGGCCAGCGTGCCCAACGCGATCATGTTCGCGGTGGTCTCGTGGCCCGCGATCAGCAGCAGCACGCCCATGCCCGCTGCTTCCTCGCGGGAGAGCTCCCCGGCCTTGACCCGCTCGGCCAGCCCGGACAGCAGGTCGTCACCGGGATTGCTGAGCTTCTCGCCCATCAGGTCGTCCAGGTAGCCGGTCAGCCGACCGAAGGCGGCGGACCGCTGTTCGGGCAATGCGTCGCGCCTGATGACGATCTTGCTGTTGTCCTGGAAGAAGTCGTGGTCGGAGTAGGGGACGCCGAGCAGTTCGCAGATCACCAGCGAAGGCAGCGGCAAGGCGAACGCCTCGACCAGGTCCACCGGCTTCGGACCGGCCAGCACGGCGTCGATCAGGTCGTCGGCGATCTTCTGCACCGCCAGGCGCAGCGCCTCCACCCGCTTGATGGTGAACGGCGCCGTCACCATTCGCCGCAGGCGCGCGTGTTCCGGATCGTCCATCAGGATGAAGCCGATGCTCGACGCGTCGGGGCGGATCGGAGCGGGGCTCGGGTAGCCGGGGCGGGTGATGTCGGCGCTGACCCGTGGGTCGGACAGCAGGGCGCGCTGATCGGCGTAGCGGGTCACCAGCCACGGCGTGCTGCCGTCCCACAGCCGGACCTTCGCGAGCGGGCCCTCCTCCTGCTGGGCCTGCAGCGTGGGCGGCGGATCGAACGGGCACCCGGCGGCCCTGGTCATCGGGTATTCCGGGATCTCGGAGGAGTTCTCGCCGGTTGGGTTCAACGTGCTGGTCATCGCGTGTTCTTCCTTTCCGGGGAAAGTGCGCCACAGCTGCTTGCGGTGCGCAGCGGGCGAGCCTGTTCTGCCGCCGGTGTTCTCGGCCGTTGTCAGGGGACTGGCGCCGGGTCGGCGAGCGAATCGACGATCTCCTGCCGCCGCTGGCGGGTCTGCTTCGGCATGTTCCAACCCACCACGCCGGTGACCCGGCCCGCGCGGCAGTAGCGGGCGACGAACCGGCGGTCCGCGACATCACCGTCCACAATGGTCACTTCGGCATCGGCGGTCGGTACTCCGTACGCCTGGATCTTGGTGTCGAACTGGTCGGTCCAGAAGTAGGGGATCGGGGTGTAGGGCTGGTCCTCGCCGAGGATGTTGGCGGCGACGGCGCGGGCCTGCTCGGCGGCGTTGGTCCGGTTCTCCAGGCGCAGCGAGGTGCCGAGCCCGTCGTGGTGCCAGCGGGCCACGTCGCCGACGGCGTAGATCCCCTCGGCTGCCCGGCAGTGCGAGTCGCACACCAGCCCGTTGTCCACCGGCAGGCCGCTGCTCGCGAGCCATTCCGTTGCCGGTTCGGCGCCGAGCGCCACCATGGCCAGGTCGGTCGGCAGGAGTTCACCCCGCCCATGCCCGAATAGGGAGTCCAGCTGCACTCCGGTGACCCGCCCGTCATCCCCGGCCAGGCCGGTGACCGCGGCACCGAGCCGCAGGTCGACCCCGCGCTCGGCGTGCAGTTCGGCCAGCTGCCCCGCGACCAGCGGGCCGAACTGGCTGGCCAGCGGGGCGGATTGCGGGCCGGTCATGGTGACCGCGAGGCCCATCGTCCGCGCGGTGGCGGCGACTTCGGCACCGAGGACGCCGTCGCCGACCACCACGATCCGCGAGGCGGTCAGCAGATCCGCCCGCAGCGCCTTGGCATCGTCGAGGGTGCGCAGCACGTGCGCGCCGACCAGATCGGTCTGCCCGGGCAGCAGGCGGGGGCGCAGGCCGGTGGCCACCACGACGGCATCGGCGCTGAGCGTGCGCCCGGATGCGGTGTGGACGGTGCGCGTCGCGGTGTCCAGACCGACCGCCGGATCACCGAGGATGATCTCGGCGTCCAATGTGGACAGTGCGGATTCCGGTCGCAGCTGGGCCCGCTCGACGTCCCAGGCTCCGGCCAGGACCTGTTTGGACAGCGGCGGCCGGTCGTAGGGCAGGTGCCGCTCGTCGCCCAGCAAGGTCAGCTTGCCCTGGAATCCCTTGCGCCGCAAGGACTCCGCAGTGGCCAGTCCGGCTGCGGCGGCCCCGACCACGAGCACGCTGGTGGGCCCGCTCATGCGTGCTCACCCAGCTGGATCGCGGCGGCGGGGCACATGTCGGCGGCTTCGCGGACGGCGGCGTGCAGCTGCTCGGCCGGTTGCGGGTCGAGCAGGATCGCGATCCCGTCGTCCTCGCGCTGGTCGAACACCTCCGGAGCGAGCAGCACGCACTGGCCCGCGCCGCAGCACTTCTCCTCGTCAACGCTCACCTGCATCAGCGGATCTCCTCTGCCTGCGAATCTTCGACCGCAACCGGTTCGGTGTGCCGACGGCGCGTCACGTGCGCGTCGTCACCGGGGCCAGCCACATCCCGACGATCGCATCGATCAGCCCGGTCGCGGCGTCGTGCCAACTGGACCGGGGGGTGGGGGTGTTCTCGGCGAGCGCGCGTTCGCGCTCGGCGCACATGTGCACCGTCAGCTGGCGGGCCATGTCACCGCGTTCCAGGCGCACTTCGACCGGCAGTTCGGGAAGGCACCGGTTGAGGCCTTCGAGGGCCTGGCGAAGCGACGGTGAGGTCATGGCCTCGTTGATCATGATCTCGCGCAGCGCCGGGTCGGTCATGACCTGGGCGCCGAACCTGGCGAACCAGGTGGGACTGTCCATCGCGGCCAGGTGTTCGGTCAGCGGCCGCACCATGCAGGCCACCCAGTCCCGCACATCGGTGGAACCGCTGACGTCGGCCACCATCTGCAGGCGCACCCGCTCGATCGGCTCGGTGTGCCGACGCGCGATCGCGCGCACCAGGTCGGTCTTGGTGCCGAAGTGGTAGCCGACCGCGGCGCTGTTGCCCTGGCCCGCGGCCTCGCTGACCTGCCGGTTGGACACCGCGAACACCCCGTGCTCGGCGAACAACCGCTCGGCGGCCGCCAGGATCAGTTCCCGCGTCGCGCTGACGCGCTCGGCTCGAACGGTTCTCCCGGCCATGGTCACCACCGCACCGGAACTTCGCGCAGCCCGCCGACCGCGAGTCCCTCCACCCGGTGCAGGTCGTCCAGTTCGACGGCGAGTTCCAGGGTGGGCAGTCGGCGCAGCAGCACTTCGAGCACGACCTGCAGTTCGGTGCGGGCCAGCGCCTGTCCCAGGCACGAGTGCGACCCGGCGCCGAAGGCCAGATGTGCGTTGGGGCTGCGGCCGAGGTCCATCTCGTCGGCGCCGTCGAACACCGTGACGTCGCGGTTGGCCGCGGCCATGCTGCACACCACGGTGGTGCCGCCGGGCAGCAGCGTGCCGGCGACCTCGGCGTCCTCGCCGATGTAGCGCGGCATGCCGAAGCCCTGGTTGGCGTCGAACCGCAGCGCCTCCTCGACGGCGGTGCGCACCAGCGCCGGATCCGCCACCAGCCGCTCCCACCGCACGCGGTCGGCCAGCAGCATGGCCACCATCTTGCCGATCATGTTGGCCGTGGTCTCGTGCCCGGCGACCAGCAGGCCCTGGCCGGTGGCCACCAGTTGCGCGTCGGACATCCGGTCACCGTCGGCGTCGGTGCCGGTGATGAGCTCGCTGAGCAGGTCCTCACCTGGTGCCGCCCGCTTGGCGGTGACGTGGCCCGCCATGTACTCGATGAATTCGGCCTGCGCCGCGTCGACTTCGGCCTGCGTGTAGCGGGTTAGGTTGAGCAACGTGTCGGACCAGTGGGCGAACTCGTCCCGGTCCGAGTCGGGGACGCCGAGCATCGTGCAGATCACCCATACCGGCAGCGGAAAACCCAGGCTCGCCTTGAGATCCGCCGGATGGCCGTGCTTCACCATGTCGTCGATGAGCTGTTCGGCCATCGCCTCGATGCCGGGCCGCAGCGCGAGCATCCGCTTGGCCGTGAACCACTTGCCGACCATCCGCCGCCACTTCTGGTGCTCGCCACCGCTTTGCGGGATCGACATCGCCAGCGAGCTGTTGAACACCCCGCCCGACTCGTTGGTCGAGATCCGGGCCGCGTCGTCGGCGCTCAGCTGCCGGGTGAACCGCGGGTCGGACAGGACCTGCTTGACGTCCTCGTAGCGGGTGAGCAGTGACGCCTCGTCCCCGCTGGGCAGCGTGACCCGCGCGACCGGACACTCCTGCCGCAGCTGTTCCCACTGCGCCGGTGGCTCCAGAGCCGCCTCGCTGGGGATCGGGTAGTTCAGCACCCGTTCGCCCGCACCGTCTGCCGCCATGTGTCCCTCCTCCGCATCGGCCTTCATGCTCAGTTAACCGATTCCGCTAGTTTAAGTCAATCAATTGATTTAATGTCGGTCTGGTCGAGTGGACCAGATTGCCCAGACGGAGGCCCGTGCCATGCCGAATGTCCTTGCCCAACCCGACGATGCCGGGGCTTCGGGCCCCCAGCGGGCGAACACCGTCGTGTTGGTGCTGGCTCTCGGCGGGATCGTGGTCTCGTTGATGCAGACCCTGGTGATCCCGCTGGTTCCCAGGCTGCCCGCGCTGCTGGGCGCTTCGGCGGCCGACGCCACCTGGGCGATCACCGCCACACTGCTGGCCGGTGCCGTCGCGACACCGGTGGTGGGGCGGCTGGGGGACATGTACGGCAAGCGGCGCATGCTGCTGGTCAGCCTCGTCCTGCTGGTGGTCGGTTCGGCCGTCTGCGGCCTCAGCGACACGCTGCCGCCGATGGTCGTCGGACGGGTCCTGCAGGGCCTGGCGGCCGGTGTCATCCCGCTGGGCATCAGCATCATGCGCGACGAACTGCCAGCCGATCGGCTCGGTTCGGCGACCGCGCTGATGAGCGCCTCGCTGGGGGTGGGCGGCGCGCTCGGCCTGCCCGCGGCTGCCTTCCTGGCCGAACGGACCGACTGGCACGTGCTGTTCTGGACCTCGGCGGGCCTCGGCGCCGTCGTCACCGCGCTGGTGCTGATGCTCGTGCCGGAATCCGCGGTGCGCAGCGGCGGACGCTTCGACCTGGTGGGTGCGGCGGGACTTTCGGTGGGGCTGATCTGCCTGCTGCTGGCCATTTCCAAGGGCGCCGACTGGGGTTGGACCAACGCCCGCACCGATGTCCTCTTCGGTGCGGCGGCGGTCGTGCTGGTGCTGTGGGGCTGGTGGGAGCTGCGCACCAGGCAGCCGCTGGTGGACCTGCGCACCACCGCGCGCCGCCAGGTGCTGCTGACCAACGTCGCGTCCGCCGTGTTCGGGTTCGCGATGTTCGCGATGTCCCTGGTGCTTCCGCAACTGTTGCAACTGCCAGCGGGCACCGGCTACGGCCTGGGGCAGACGATGCTGGTCGTGGGGCTGGTGATGAGCCCGTCCGGTCTGGTGATGATGGCCATGGCGCCGGTGTCCGCGCGCATCTCGAAAGCCAAGGGACCCAAGGTGACGCTGATGCTCGGCGCCTTCGTGGTCGCCATCGGCTACGGCCTGGGCACCGCGCTGATGTCCGAGGTCTGGCAGCTCGTACTGGTCTCCAGCGTGATCGGGGCCGGTATCGGTCTCGCCTACGGGGCGATGCCAGCGCTGATCATGGCGGCCGTGCCGGTGGCGGAGACGGCAGCCGCCAACAGCCTGAACACGCTGATGCGGGCCATCGGCACCTCGATCTCCAGCGCCGTGTCGGGTGTGGTGCTGGCCCAGCTGACCATCACGTTCGGCGGGCTGCCCGTTCCTTCCCAGGACGGCTTCCGGGTGGTCATGGCGGTAGGAGCCAGCGCGGCCGTGGTCGCCCTCGCGATCGCGACGTTCCTGCCCGCCCGGCGCCCGGCCTCCGACGCGGCGGTATCGCGCACCGCCGCCGCCCCAGCCAAGGCGCCATCCGCTGGCTGACGACCAAGATTCAGAGCCCGATACGTCCACTATGGAAGGTTGGGCCAAGTGGGCGGTGCTCGGTGGTGCGAGTGGTCACAGATCCGGCGTCGTGGCCCACCCCGGGTATACGCTGCCGGTCTAGGTTTTTCGTCGGCCAGTTCTTCGCGGAACTCAAATCACCCGATTCGAAAAGGGGGAATTTGAGTGGATGTCGTGCATAGCCCGGTCGCCGGTTCGGACGGCGCGGAATCAGACGCCGAGACCGATCGGCAGACCGCTCGCGGGCAGCGGACGGCGGTTGTCGTGCGCAACCGGTTGCTGGTGGGGCTGTCGTTGTCCACCGGTGCGGTCGATGCGATCTGCTACCTCGCGTTGGGCAAGGTCTTCGCCGCGTTCATGACCGGAAACGTCGTGTTCCTCGGCTTGGCCGCAGTCAGTTCGCTGGGCTCGAACGCATCGCTGGGACCGGATGCCGGACGGGTGGTCGTGGCGATGCTCGGATTCGCGGTGGGCGTGCTGTTCTCGGCGAAGCTCATCGCCCCCAGCCGCAGGGCTGGTGCGGAGTGGTCGCACCGGGTCTCGATCGCGCTGGCCACCGTGGCGGCTGCCGAAGTCGCCTTCCTGGCCATCTGGTTGGCGGTTTCCGATCAACCGTCCACTGTGCTGGGCGATGTCCTGATCGGAATCTTCGCGGTCGCGATGGGAATCCAGATGGACGCCGTCCGATCGCTCGGCGTACCGGAAGTCTCCACCACGGCCGCGACCGCCACCATCGTCAGCTTCGTGAACCAGCTCGCGCACTGGAGGTCCGCGTCAGCGGATCGCTGGCTGTATCTGCGCATCGGGGCGGCGATGGTCGTCGGTGCCCTGGTGGACGGATTGCTGCTGCTCTACGCGCGGCCTTACGCCCCGATCGTCCCCGTGGTCGCGACCGTCGCGGTGTTGGTGGTCGCCTCGGTCGCACTGCGGCCCGCGCGCTAGCCCTCCGGCCCGGGTTCACCGGCGGCCGTCGAGCGGATGATTGGGGGAGGGTGGCGCCGGAGCGACCGCGGCCCGGTCCCGGCGCGGCCGGAGAGGAGTCGCGTCGTGCTGTTCCGTCAGCTGGAGTACTTCGTGGCGGTGGCCAGGGAAAGGCACTTCGCGCGGGCGGCGGAAGCCTGCTACGTGTCGCAGCCCGCGCTGTCGGCGTCGATCGCCAAGCTGGAGCGGGAACTGGGCGTCACGCTGATCAACCGGGGGCACAACTACGAGGGCCTCACCCCGGAAGGCGAACGGCTCGTCGTGTGGGCCAAGCGGATCCTCGCCGAGCAGGACGCGTTCAAGGCCGAAGTGGCCGCCGTCCAGTCGGGCATCACCGGAACGCTGCGGCTGGGAGCCGAGCCGACGGCGTCGACGACCGTCGCGCTGCCGGTGGCCGCGTTCACCGCGGCGCACCCGCTGGCCAAGGTGCAGGTGCGGTCCCGCTCGTCGACGACCGACCTGCGCCGCCAGCTGCGGGATTTCGAGCTGGACGCCGCGATCGCCCACTTCGCCCCGGACGACCAGGAGGGCGTGCAGGTGACGCCGCTGTACGAGGAGCGGTACATGGTGCTGGCCTCCGGTGACCAGCTGATGCCCCAGACCGACACGATGACCTGGGCCGATGCGGCGCAGCTGCCGCTGGCGCTGCTCACCCCCGACATGCGGATCCGCCAGGTCATCGACAGCGCCTTCGCCGACAGCGGGGTCGTGGTGACGCCGCAGGTGGAGACGGACTCGGTCGCCTCCCTCTACGCGCTCGTCGGCGACGGCGAGTGGGCGAGCATCGTGCCGCACACCTGGTTGCGGGCGATGCCGGTGGTCGGCAGGACGAGAGTCGTCCGCCTGGTCGAACCGGTCGCCAGGGCGGAGGTTTCGGTGGCGATCAACGCCGCGACCCCCGGATCGGTGGTGGCTCGGGCGTTCGTCAAGGCGGCAACGGCTTTGCGGCTGGAGGAGTTCTTCGACCAGCCGCTACCAACCGAGCACTCGGTCAGATGAGCGGCGGCCACCGGTCGGCTGAACACGGGGCGGCTGAACACGGGGCTGTTGTGCGGCGCCGCGGTCGATAACCGCCGCTTACCAGCTGTTCGCAGACAGGTCTTGGACGCGGTGCTGCCCGCTGCGGAGGGTGGGAGGTGAAGGTACTACCGCACAGCAAGGACTTCGGACCATGACCGCCTCCACGCTGGACACCACAGCCACCACCGTCGAGCCCGCAGCCGAACTCACCGACGGGTACCACCTGGCCGTCGACGCGCTAAAGCTCAACGACATCCGGACCATCTACGGCGTGGTCGGCATCCCGATCACCGATCTGGCCCGCCTCGCGCAGGCCTCGGACATCCGCTACATCGGGTTCCGCCACGAAAGCGACGCGGGGCACGCGGCCGCCGCGGCCGGGTTCCTGACCAAGAAACCGGGCGTGTGCCTGACGGTTTCCGCACCGGGCTTCCTCAACGGGCTCGTCGCGCTGGCCAATGCCACCAGGAACTGCTTCCCGATGATCCAGATCTCCGGGTCCAGCGAGCGGCACCTCATCGACCTCAAGCAGGGCGACTACGAGGAGCTCGACCAGCTGGCGGCGGCCGAACCGTTCGCCAAGGCCGCCTACCGGGTGAGCCGGGTGGAGGACATCGGCCGCGGCATCGCGCGGGCGATCCGCACCGCGGTGTCGGGGCGTCCCGGCGGGGTCTACCTCGACATCCCGGCCGCGGTGCTCGGCGAGGTCGTCGACGCGGCGGCGGGCGCCGCGACGCTGTGGCGGGTCGTCGACCCGACCCCGCACCAGCGGCCCGCGACCGAGGCGGTGGACCACGCGATCGAGCTCCTGGCGACCGCGCGGCGGCCACTGGTGGTGCTCGGCAAGGGCGCCGCGTACGCGCAGGCGGACGCGAAGATCCGCGAGTTCATCGAGTCCACCGGCATCCCCTACCTGCCGATGTCGATGGCCAAGGGCCTGCTGCCCGACGACCACCCGCAGTCGGCGGCCACCGCCCGTTCGCTGGCGCTGCGCCGGGCCGACGTCGTGATGCTCGTCGGCGCCCGGCTGAACTGGCTGCTCAACCACGGTCGGGCACCGCAGTGGAATCCGGCGGCGAAGTTCATCCAGGTGGACATCGATCCCGCCGAGATGGACAGCAACCAGCCCATCGCGGCCCCGCTCGTCGGGGACATCGAGTCGGTGTTCGACGCGCTCGCCGAGCGGACCGAGCCCGTCGCGGCCCCCACCGCCTGGCGGGACGAGTTGGCGGAGCGTTCAGCGCACAACGTCGCCAAGATGGCGCAGCGGCTGGCGGCCGATCCGCATCCGATGCGGTTCTCGGGTGCCCTCAAGGCGGTGCGCGACGTCGTGCACGAGCGCCCCGATGTCTACCTCGTCAACGAGGGCGCCAATGCGCTGGACATCGCCCGCAACGTGATCGACATGCGGGTCCCGCGCCACCGCCTCGACAGCGGCACGTGGGGCGTCATGGGCATCGGAATGGGCTACGCGATCGCCGCCGCCGTCGAGAGCGGCGCACCGGTCGTGGCGGTGGAGGGCGACAGCGCCTTCGGATTCAGCGGCATGGAGCTGGAGACGGTCTGCCGCTACCGGCTGCCCATCGTCACCGTCGTGCTGAACAACGGCGGGGTCTACCGAGGCGACGGCGTGAACCCGCTGGCCACCGACCCGTCGCCGACGACGCTGATGTCCGAGGCACGCCACGACAAGATGATCGAGGCGTTCGGCGGCAAGGGTTTCCGCGCCACCACACCCGCCGAAGTCGCCGCCGCCCTCACCGAGGCGCTGGCCTCGGGCGGCCCGGCCCTAATCGACTGCGTCATCGACCCGTCGGCCGGAACCGAAAGCGGCCACATCGCACACCTCAACCCGAAGGGCGTCACCGTCGGCAACCTCACGCCGCCGACGAAGTGAACCCGCCGCCCGCTCACCGAGATCAACCGAGAGAAGGAAACCACCATGACCGAGAAGCCACTCGCCGGAATCAAGGTGATCGACTTCACCGGGGTGCAGGCCGGTCCCGCGTGCACCCAGATGCTCGCCTGGTTCGGCGCCGACGTGATCAAGGTCGAGCGCATCGACGGCGGCGACGTGACCCGCCGCCAGCTGCGCGACGTCCCCGACCTGGACGCCCTCTACTTCACCATGCTGAACAGCAACAAGCGCTCGCTGGCCATCAACACCAAGTCGCCGGAGGGCAAGGAGGTCATGGAGAAGCTGATCCGCGAAGCCGACATCCTCGTCGAGAACTTCGCGCCGGGCGCCATGGACCGCATGGGCCTCGGCTGGGACCACATCCACGAGCTCAACCCCCGCCTGATCTTCGGTTCGGTAAAGGGTTTCAACGAGGACTCGCCGTGGTCCGACCTCAAGGTCTACGAGAACGTCGCGCAGGCCGCCGGTGGCGCCGCGTCCACCACGGGATTCTGGGACGGCCCGCCGACCATCAGCGGCTCGGCGCTCGGCGACAGCAACAGCGGCATGCACCTGCTGATCGGCCTGCTCACCGCGATCATCCAGCGCAACGCGACCGGCGTGGGCCAGAAGGTGTCGGTGTCCATGCAGGACGCCGTGCTCAACCTGACCCGGGTCAAGCTCCGCGACCAGCAGCGCCTGGCGGAGGTCGGCTACCTGGAGGAGTACCCGCAGTACCCGAACGGCGAGTTCGGCGACGCGGTGCCGCGTGGCGGCAACGCGGGCGGCGGCGGCCAGCCCGGCTGGATGCTGAAGTGCGAGGGCTGGCAAGCGGATCCCAACGCCTACATCTACTTCACCATCCAGGAGCAGAACTGGGCGCGCACCTGCCAGGCCATCGGCAAGCCCGAGTGGATCGACGATCCGGCGTACGCCACCACCGAGGCGCGTCAGCCGCACCTGTTCGACATCTTCGCCGAGGTCGAGAAGTGGTTGGCCGACAAGACGAAGTACGAGGCGGTCGACATCCTGCGCACGTTCGAGGTGCCCTGCGCACCGGTGCTCAGCATGAAGGAGATCGCCGAGGACCCCGCGCTGCGCCGCAGCGGCACCGTCGTGGAGGTCGAGCAGCGGGACCGCGGCAGCTACCTGACGGTGGGCAGCCCGATCAAGTTCTCCGGCTTCGCACCCGACATCACCGGCGCGCCGCTGCTGGGCGAACACACCGACGAGGTCCTGGCCAGCGTCGGCTACGACGCGAAGGCCATCGCGAAGCTGCACGCCAACCAGGTCGTCACCTGATGTGTCCGGGGGTTCCCGCCCGCGAGACGCGCGCCGGGATCCCCGCACAGTTGAAAGCGCCTGTCCTTGCCGGACAGGCGCTTTCGCGAGATTGAAGACCGTGCGACTAGTGCGTGGTGTCGCCGACGCGTCCGTTCGCACCGCTGTGGCCGTGCGAGCCGCTGTAGTTGGAGCCGTGACCCTGCGGGCCGCCGCGGACGCTGCCGTTGCTCGGGTGGGCGTGGGAGTGGTGGTCACCGTGGCTGCCCGAATGGTTGGCCTGCATCGCGGGCATGGCCGCCGGTTCGATCGCGGCGGCCGAAGCGACGCCACCGATTCCCAGCGCCAGCGGCGCGGCCAGGGCCAATCCGATCAATGCTCGTGAAGTCCTGCGCATCGCAGTTTCTCCTTGTTCTAGGAGTGGATTCGATGCCATCGAGTGTGTTCCGCTGAGCGCGTGTTCCGCTTCGCCGCTAGCAACCAGTTGCGCCTACCGGGGGCTGCAATCCCCGGATACCGGCTAGCTGCAACTGGTGCCCAGGAAAAGTGGTGCGCAGAAAAAGTGGTGCCCAGAAAAAGTGGTGCCCCGAAAAAGTGGTAACAGGGTTGCCCGGGCCGGTTACTGGGCGGTTTCCGCCCGAGTCCGCCGGGAGTTCCGCCAGGTGTTCACCGCACCGGCCAGCAGCGCCAGCACCCAGACCACGGCGAGCGCGACGAGCAGGCCGGTCGCCGTGTCGGCGTCGTGCAAGCCGGGGCTGGGCGGGGCGCCGTAGCGGCGCCACAGCAGCGCGACGCTCAGCAAGCCGAGCACCCCGCTCAGCGCCGTGCCGACCAGCAGGGGACCGCGCCACGCTCGCGGCACGACGCGCGTGATCACCAAACCGGTCAGCCCCACCGCTGGTGCCACGAGCCCGTCGTGCACCACCGGCCCGCCCACCAGCCACCCCCATGCGACGATGCTGCTCGGCCCCATCGCCTGCACGAACTGTCCGAATAGGACGGCACCCCACGCCAGTGCCGCCAGCCCCGGCAGCACCAGGACGATTCGCGCGATCCTCATGCGATCTCCAACCGGCGCACCCATTTGGTCTGCAGCACTCCCGGCCGGTTCGGCGCGATGATCCGGCACGGGTAGCCGTGGTCGGCGCCAGCCGCGGCGGCGGTCCCTCGGCAGGGTCTGGCCGCTTACCGATTTGTGACGTGCCGGAGCCGGTCAGGAATCGGAGCCCGGCGAACCGGACGTGCTCGCGAGGTAGTGCTCGGCGATGTCGTCGCTGGTGCACAGCCACACCTCCGGCGTCGAAGCGATCGTGCGCAGCACCCGCGCCAGGTACTTGAAGCGGTACGGCTGTCCGACGATGAAGGTGTGCAGCGGCAGGGCCAGCACCCGGCCGGTGCTGGCCGAGTCCGCGAGCAGCTGTTCGAACTGGTCGAGGACGATCCGCTCGTAGTCGCAACCGGTCAGCCCTGGGTTCGTCACGAACATCATGAAGTCGTTGACGTCGAGCGAGTACGGCACCGACAGCATGCCCGGGATGTTCAGCCGGAACGGTTGGTCGTCGCAGCACCAGTCGAGCAGGTAGGTGATCCCGGCGTCGGCGAGCAGCTGCGGCGTCGCGGACGTCTCGGTGAGCCCCGGCCCCAGCCAACCCCGTGGTCGGGTGGGGAGCGCGGCGTCGAGCGTCGCGAACATCTCCCGCAAGAAGCGCGGCTCCTCCGCCGGATCGATGTCGGGCATCATGATCGAGTTGGTCTTGCCGTGCGCGACCCATGCCCAGTCGCGTGCGATCCCGGCCTCGATGATCTCCGGGTAGGCGGTGCACACGTCGGAGTTGACGATGCCGGTGCCGCGGATGCCGACCTCGTCGAAGAGGTCCATCAACCGCCAGATGCCCACCCGGTTGCCGTACTCGCGCCAGCCGAGCGACAGCGGATCGGGCACCGGACCACCGGCCCGGTCGATGGGGACGTCGGGGCGGAAGCGTTCGATGTTGAGGCCGACGTAGCACGCCAGCCGGGCGCCGCCCGGGAAGCTCAGCGGCGGCCGGGAGACGATCGGAGAGTAGGGGAAGAGTTCCTGCGTCATGCGTTGCTCCACGAGATCGCGCGGGTTGGTCCTGCTCGATGCTCGAACATTCACACTTGTGTGAAGGTCAAACGCGGCGCGGTGTGACGTCGTGCACATGCTGGGCGGATCGCGAACCGTCCGCCGCCAGGTGGAGTCCGTCGAGGATGATGCGCAGGTTTCGGCGCCATTGATCCGTTTTCGCGTCGAGGCCGATGGTGTGGTCGGCGGGTATCGCGGTTGCCAGCACGAACGGGACGTCCCGCCAGTCGAGGTCGTCGCGGATAACGCCGCTGTGCTGCGCGCGCTTGACCAGTTTGCGCACGGCCCGCTGGAGACCGCCGATCCGCTGCGCCAGGTCGAGATGGCCTCCGGCGCCGGAAAGCGCGTCGTGCACGCCGCAGCTCGTCGCCCGCAGCCGCACGTAGACCTCGGCGAACTCGACGAAACCCCGCCAGGGGTCGGGGGCGTCGAGCGCGCGCTTGGCGCTTTCGGTCATCTCGTCGATGGTGTCCACCAGGATCGCCGCCAGCAGCGCATCCAGCGACGGAACCCGCCGGTAGAGCGTTCCCAGACCGACTCCGGCGCGTTGCGCGATGTCGCGCGTCGTGACGGCGAGCCCCTGCTCGTCGAGCGCCTGCCGCGCCGCGGCTATCAGGCGTTCGACGTTGCGCTGCGCGTCCGCGCGCGGGCTGGTTCCGCCCTGCGCGAGCAGCGCGTCCACCGCGGAGTCCATGCCCGCATTCTAGCCAACCGGGTCACCGTGTTCCGTTTCTGGTACCGTCGAAAAAATGGAACAACTTGACCCGTTTGTGGCGGTGTTGGGATGACCGGGCCGATCCGCGTCGGAATCCTGGGGGCGAATCCGGACCGGGGCTGGGCCGCGCGCGCTCACATCCCCGCGATCAACGCCTCGCCCCACTTCGAGCTCACCGCGGTCGCGACCACCCGGTCAGCCAGCGCCGGAGCCGCCCGCGAACGCTTCGGCGCCCGACACGCCTTCACCGATGCCCGCAGCCTCGCCTCGCACCCCGACGTCGATCTGGTCGTCGTCACCGTGAAGGTGCCCGCCCACGTCGAATTGGCCACCGCGGCACTGGACGCCGGTAAGCACGTCTACTGCGAATGGCCGCTGACCACCACAGCAGCCGAAGCCGCCGAGTTGGCCGCCGCCGCGTCCGCCGCCGGGGTGCACGCGGCCGTCGGACTGCAGGCGCGGTTCTCCCCGGCCGTGCGCCGCGCACGCGCGATGATCGCGGACGGCCGGATCGGGACCGTGCAGTCGGCCACCGTCTACAGCTCGCGGAGCAAGGGCAACGCGCGCGACGTTCCCGGCTGGACGGCCTACACCTACGACCGCACGAGCGGCGCCGGTCTGGTCGAGGTCCTCGGTGGACACACCTTCGACCTCGTGCGGCACCTGCTCGGCCCGATCCGCGAACTGTCCGCCAGGGCGACCATCCGAAGCCCCGAGCACCGGATCGCCGAAACCGGCGAACCCATCAACGTCACCGCGGCCGACCACTTCCTCGCCAACGCCGAACTCGACAGCGGGGCGGTCGTGTCCATCCACTTGCACGACAGCGAAGCGGCCTTGCCGAGGACGCGCATCGAGATCGCAGGCACCGAAGGAAACCTCGCGCTCACCTCCGCACCGGAAGCCGATCCGTGGGCGGCACAACTGCAGATCGGCCAACTCGACCTCGCCGAATCCCGACCCGGCGCGCCGCACTGGTCACCCGTGCCGGTAGCCGACGACGAGGCGAGCGCGCTACCGACCGAAGTCGCCAATGTCGCGCGCCTGTACCGGAATTTCGCGACGGATCTCCGCGCGGGCACCCAGACCACGCCCGATTTCCACGTCGCGCGCGACCTGCACGAGCTCATCGAGCGGGCGGTGAACGACAGGTAGCGCGGTCGGTGGGGTGCCGCGTGAACGCGCAAGGAATCATGCAGGCGTCGTCAAGAAAGCCCAGCCGCGCCTCCATAGCGTCACCCGTATGGCAACAGTCACGATCGCCAGCGAACAGGATGTCGCGGACTTCATCGAAGCGGACCGGCCGACCGGTTCGCGCATGCGCTGGGTCTGGGTTCTGGGCCTGGGCGGTGTCTTCTTCGAGGCCTACGCCAACGCCGCGCTTTCCGCCGGGCTCGCACCGCTGACCGAAGAACTCGGGCTCAGTGCGGGCGAAGTGAGCCTGCTGGCCAGTTCGTCGATGCTCGTCGCGCTGGTGCTGGGGCCGGTCGCGGGGCTGCTCGCCGACCGGCTGGGGCGGGTGCCGATGCTGGTGGCCGCGAAGGTGATCGCGCTGCTGTCGGCGGTCATCTCGGCGTCCTCCTCGGACTACGCGCTGCTGCTGTTCGGGCGTGGTCTCGCGGGTGTGGCGTGGGCGTTCGACTTCGCGGTGGTGATGGCCTACCTCGCGGAGTTCCTGCCGACGCGCAAGCAGAGCAAGCTCAACCGCTGGCAGGGCATCTGGTACGTCGCCACGACCTGCAACCTGCTGCTCACCGTCGCCATCTACCAGGCGGGTGTCGGGCAGAGCATCTGGCGCTGGTCGCTGGGCTCAGCCGGGCTGATCGCGGCGGTGCTCGGCGTGCTGCAGGTGTTCCTGCTCAGCGAGAGCCCGCGTTGGCTGGCCAGCAGGGGCCGCTTCGACAAGGCCGCCCGCACGCTGCGCGGCCTCTACGGCGTGGAGGTCATCGCAGGCCCGGCGCGGGCGGCCACCGCGCCGCGCCGGGAGTCGTCGATCGGCGACATCGCGCAGTTGCTGCGCCCGCCCTACCGGCGGCGCACCGTGCTGGCCGTCGTCACGTTCTACTGCCAGGGCTTGGAATACTTCGCCATCGGCTGGTACCTCCCGGTGATCTCGCTGCAACTGTTCGGGGAGGACTTCACCGCCGCCGCGCTCGGTTCCGCGCTGTTCAACGTGTTCGGCATCGTCGGCGGCTTCGCCTCCGGTGTGCTGGCCCAGCGGTTCACCATCCGCCGCACGATGCTGGTCGGCTTCGCGCTCGCCGGGCTCGTGCTGCTGCTGCTCGGCGGCATGTTCGAGGGAATCCCGCTGTGGCTGGCGTTCACGCTGCCCGCGCTGTTCTTGCTGCTGCACTCCGGCGGACCGGCACCCGGCGGGATGAGCCTCGCCGCCGCGGCGTACCCCAGCAACCTGCGCGCCCTCGGCTCCGGCATCACCAACATGGCCGGTAGCACCGGCGGTGTCACCGGATCCTTCGTGTTCCCGCTGGTCCTCGACGCGCTCGGCGCGGGACCCACCATCATGGTGATGGCGGTCATCCCGCTCACCGGATTCCTCACGTCGCTGCTGATCCGCTGGGACCCGGAACGCGAGCCTCACCTGCCCAGCGACGCGCGCACCGCGGACTCGATCTCCCCGGCGCCGGGCACGTAGGCGTCCTCCAGCCCCGGGCTGAGCGGGATCGGCGTGAACGGTGCGCCGACCCGCTCGATCGGGGCGTCGAGGTAATCGAACGCGGCGTGCTGCACGGCCGCCGCGATCTCGGCGCCGAAACCGCCGAACTCGACGGCCTCGTGCGCCACGACGAGGCGGTTCGTCCGCCGCACCGAAGCGACGATCGCGTCGAGATCCAGCGGCACGAGCGTGCGCGGATCGATCACCTCGATCTCGATGCCGTCCGCGGCAAGGCTTTTCGCCGCGTCCAGTGCTTCGTGCACCAGCCGCGAGAGCGCGACGACCGTGACATCGCTGCCTTCCCGCAACACGCGGGCCTGGCCCAGCGGCACCGGCTCGATGCGTTCCGGCACCTGTTCGCGCCGGAAGTACAGCGTCTTGTTCTCGACGACCACGACCGGGTTGTCGTCGTTGATCGCGCTCGTGAGCAGCCCGGCGGCGTCCTCGGCGCAGCTGGGCATCACCACCTTCAGCCCCGGGATGTGCGTCAGCCAGCTCTCCAGGCTCTGCGAGTGCTGCGCGGCACCCCGGTAACCGGCGCCGCCCTGCGTGCGCAGCACCATCGGCACGCGCAGCTGACCACCCGACATGAAATGCGCCTTGGCCGCCTGGTTCACCAGCTGGTCGAGGGCCAGGGTGATGAAGTCGATGTACATGATCTCCAGCACCGGCCGCAGGCCGGACTGCGCGGCACCGACCGCGACACCGCAGATCGCGGCCTCGCTGATCGGGGTGTTGATCAGCCGTTCGGTGCCGAACTCCTCGGCCAGGCCCGCCGTCGTGGTGTACGGGCCGCCGTGCGCGACGTCCTCACCGAGCACGAACACCCTCGGATCGGCGCGCATCGCCTCGGCGAGCGTGCTGCTGATCGCTTTCGCGTAGGTCGTTTCGGGCACTGCGCTCCTTCACGCGTAGACCAGCGACGCCGCGTGCGCCGCGGACGGCGCCGGGCTCGTCCTGGCGAACTCCACCGCCTCGGTCACCGCCTGCTCCGCGTCCCGCTCGGCGGATGTCACGTCGTCGTCGGTGAACCAACCGGCCGCGCTGCCCTGCGCGGCCAGGCGTCGGATCGGGTCCTTGCGCTGCCAGTCCTCGGCCGACAGCGCCTCCCGGTAGCGGTCCGGGTCGCCCTCGTAGTGGCCGCGCAGCCGGTGGGTCAGGCATTCCAGCAGCGCGGGCCCTTCGCCGCGCCGCGCCCGCGCCAGCACCTGCCCGAAGGCCTCCCACACGGCCGCGGCGTCGTTGCCGTCCACGGTCTCGCGTGAAAAGCCGTACGGGGCAACCACATCGGTGACCCGCTCCACCACGGTGTGCGCCGAGCGGGGGGTGAACTCGGCGAAACCGTTGTTCTCGCACACGAAGACCACCGGCAACCGCCACAGCGCGGCGAGGTTCACCGACTCCGAGAAGTGGCCCGCCTGCGCCGCGCCGTCGCCGAAGAACACCACGGCCACGGTGTCCCGGCCGGTGAGGTGGCTGGCGAGCGCGCTGCCGACCGCCATCGGAATGTTGCCGCCCACCACACCGGTCGCGCCGAGCAGGCCGTGCTCGGTGTCCACCAGGTGCATCGACCCGCCGAGGCCCTGGCACACCCCGCCCTGGCGGCCCATCAGCTCGGCCATCAGCCCGCCCAGTGGTGCGCCCTTGGCGATCGCGTGCCCGTGCGCGCGATGTCCACTGTAGACGGCGTCGTCGTCGCGCAGCTGTCCGCACACGGTGGCGGCCACCGCTTCCTGGCCGACGCTGAGGTGCATGAGGCCGTGCACCTCGTCGGCGCGTTTGAGGCGGCCGACGCGTTCCTCGAACGCGCGGATGCGGCACATCACGCGGAACACCTCCAGCGCCGTGGCGCCGTCGAAGGCGCTCACCGCGCGACCTTCGCGCTCGCGGCGGGCTCCAGAACCTCCCGCACGGCGCGCGTGATCTTCGCTTCGTCGGGCAGCACGTACTCCTCCATCGGCTGGCTGTAGGCGATCGTCGTGTCCAGCGCGGTGACGTGCTTGATCGGGGCCCGCAGGTCGGCGAAACCGTGTTCGGCGACCTCGCTGGCGATCACCGCGGCCACCGAGGAGTGCCGGGTGGCCTGGTCGACGAGCACCAGCCTGCCGGTCTTCGCGACGGATTCCAGGATCGTCGCGGTGTCCAGCGGGGCGATCGTGCGCGGGTCGATGACCTCGACGCCGATGCCTTCGGCGGCCAACTGCTCGGCCGCGGCCAGCGCGCGGTGCACGGTCCAGCCGGTGGCCACGATCGTCACGTCGCCGCCGGGGCGCTTGACGTCGGCCACGCCGAAGGGGATGGCGTAATCGCCCTCGGGCACCTCGCCCTTGTCCAGCATGAGCAGGTAGTGCTGCAGGTAGAGCACCGGATTGTCGTCGCGGATCGCCGTGGTCATCAGACCTTTGGCGTCGGCCGGTGTGGACGGCAGCGCCACCTTGAGGCCCGGCACGCCCTGGAACATGCCGTAGATGGAGCCGGTGTGCTGGCCCGCCCAGCCAGCGGTGAAGCCGTAACCGGCCTTGAGCACCAGCGGCACTCGGACCTGCCCACCGGTCATGGTGTGCATCCGCGGCGCCTCGTTGACGACCTGGTCCATGGCGACGAGCAGGAACTCGGCCATGTAGAGCTCGACGACCGGACGGTAGCCAGCCATCGCGGCACCCACCGCCATCCCGATCTCCGCCGTCTCCGAGATCGGTGTCACCCGCACCCGATCGCTGCCGAACGCGGCCAGGTACGGATCGTTGTCGGTGGTCGCGATGTTCTGTCCGAAGTAGAGCACGCCGTCGTCGCGCGCCATCTCCTGCCGAATCGCCTCGTCGATCGCTGCGACGTAAGGCAGCTCACGTGCCACGTTCTCCTCCTGAGAGCCCGTTTTCGAGGTGAAGGGCACCTTTTCCCAACATACTTGGTGAAAGGTGCCCTTCACCCATCACTGGATCGGTGAGTGGACCGGGCGGTTCGGGACCGCCTGGTGTGCCGGGCTCACGAGGCCTCGGCGTAGGCGAGCGCGTCCTCGGGCTTCGGAAGCGGGCTCGCCAACCCGAATTCGACCGCCTCGGCCATCTCGTCGCGCGCCGCGCCCGCGAGGCCGTCGGCTTCGGCGGCCGTGAGCACGCCGCCGGTGACGAGGGTCCCGCGGAACCGGGGGATCGGGTCGCCGCGCTTGGCGGCCTCGTACTCCTCGACCGCGCCGAACACCTGGACCGCCTCGTGCTCGGGGAAGTGCAGCGGCACACCGGGCGGCGCGATGATGTTGCCGTGCGCGCTCAGCCGGTACACCTTGGACTCCACGAGCGTCGGGCCCGCACCAGCGCGCGCCCGCGCGACGGCCGTGGCGACGGTGTCGTGCACGGCGATCGGATCGCCGCCGTCCACGGTCACACCGGGCATGCTGTACGCGGTCGCCTTGATCGACAGCGGCTCACCGGCCGCCGCGTTGGCGTCCTCCTGGTCGCTGCGGGTGACGACGTTGTAGTTGTTGTTCTCCATCACGTACACGATCGGCAGCTTCCAAAGCGACGCGATGTTCAGCGACTCGTGGAACGCGCCCTGCTTCGTCGCACCGTCGCCGAAGAAGCACAGCACCACCTGACCCGCGCGGCGCACCTGGGCGGCATACGCGACCCCGGTGGCCTGCGGGATGTTCTGGGCGACGATGCCGGAGGTGCCCAGGAATCCGCGGCGGGGGTCGGCGAGGTGCATCGAGCCGCCGTAACCCTTGCACAGGCCGGTGCTGCGGCCGTAGATCTCCGCCATCATCCGGCGCGGCTCGGTGCCGAGCACGATCGGATATCCGTGGCAGCGGTAGGTCGCCATCAGCTGGTCGCCTTCGCCGATCGCGGCGAGCGAACCGACGATGGACGCCTCCGCGCCGTCCGCGAGGTGCGTGTGCCCCCGGATGACACCGGGATGCTCGGTGAAGGTCCGCTTCACCCGCTCCTCGAATTCCCTGATGCGCAGCATCTGGGCGAGCATCCACACCCGGCGCTCGTCGTCGACTCCGTCATCCGTGGGGTTATCCGTGGGGCTCACTTCGGGGCCTCCTGCATCGAATCGTGGACGGAGCGCACCGTCCGCTCGAACATTTCCGAAATGGGCAGTGCGCGCAGGTCCTCGGAGAGCACCTCGACGCCCCACGGACCGTCGTAGCCGAGCTCCCGCAACACCGACACGTAGCCCCGCACGTCGAACTCGCCCTCGCCGGGCAACCGCCGGTACTTCGTGGTCTCCTTGACGTGGTCGGGCAGGTTTGCCCGCATCCCGTCGCTGAGCTCCACATAGGACAGATAGCGCTTCGGGATGACGCGCAGATCGTCCGGCGTCAGCCCGAGCTTGCCGAGGTGCCAGAAGTCGATTGCCAGTCCGCTGTTCTCGGCAGCGGCGCCCTCGACGACTTCCAGCGCGGTGTCGAGGGTCGGCGCGTTGCGGTCGAAGGGCATCAGCTCGTAGACGATCGGCGCCTCGTGCCGGGTGGCCGCATCCGCGCACAGCTCGCCGAAGCGGTCGATGAGCTTGCCGCGCTCGCACGGCGTGCCGAGGATGTTGCCGACCTTGATGTGGTGCGCGCCGAGTTCCGCGGCCGCGTCGAAGAGCAGCTTGCGCGTTTCGTCGGAGGCCTGCCTGCCGGGCGTGCCGCTGTCCAGGAACCAGTCGCCCAAGAACTCGATCTCCAGCACGTCCAGGCCGTGGTCGCGGAAGATCTGCCCGATCTCGGCGAGGCTGCGATTCTCCAGCAGGTGCACGAGGTCGGCGTGCCAGAGGCCGAGTCCGGCCATCCCGGTGCGCGCGGCTTCGGCGCAGCGCCGCGGCCAGTCGAACAGGCTCCACTCGCGGCCGGTGTGGACCTCGACCGGACCAGCAGTGGTCCAGTACGAGCCGAGTATGCGAGCCGTCATGGGTCGCTCCTTCCCCCCAGCAGCAGGGTCAGCGGTTCGGTGAGCAGTTCGCGCAAGCGCGCCAGGAACGCCGCCGCATCGGCGCCGCCGAGGATCCGGTGATCCGCCGTGAGCGTCGCGCGCAGCACGCGGCCCGCCACCAGCACGCCGTCGCGCACGCACGGGCGTTCCTCGACGGCGCCGACCGCGAGGATCGCGGCCTGCGGCGGGTTTATCACGGCGGTGAACTCGCTCAGCCCGTACATCCCGAGGTTCGACACGGTGAACGTGCCGCCGTCGAGGTCGGCGGGCGTGAGCAGACCGTCGCGGGCGCGCTCGGCGAGCGCGCTCGTGGCGCGGTCGATGTCGGGCAGCGCGCGGGTGTCCGCGTCGAACACGGTGGGCACCAGCAGCGCGTTGTCGGCTGCCACCGCGATCCCGACGTTGACGCGTCCGTAGAGGTGGTAGGCGTCGTCGAGGTAGGCGGCGTTGACGCGCGGATGCTCGCGCAGCGCGAGCGCGACCGCCTTGACGACCATGGCGTTGTAGGTGGGCGCCGCACCGGTGATCGCCGCGATCCGCGCCCGCAGCTCGGCGCAGCCGCCCATGTCGATCTCGGTGGTGGCGGTGAACTCCGGGATCGTGCGCTTCGCCTCGACCATCCGCGCGGCCGCGGTCCGCTGGCTGGTGGTCGGCTCGACGACCGTCACCGCACCCCGGACACCGGGCTCGGCCGTAACTTTCGCGGTCCTGGGCGGCTCGGGTTCGACCCCGGTTACCGTGACGCTGGCTGCCCTGCCGTCGGCCGGGGGTGTGGCCGCTTCGACGTCGGCGCGCACGATGCGCCCGCCGGGGCCGGTCCCGTTGAGGGCCGCGAGGTCGATGTTGTTGTCCCGGGCGAGCCGCCGGGCCAGCGGAGATGCCTTGAGCCGCACATCGGGCGCGGCCACCGCCGCGCCGATCCGGGCGATGGGCGCACCGACCGGGTGGGTTTCACCGGCACCGGCGATGATCTCCAGTCGCCCGGCCGACTCGGCCTGGTAGGTCACCGTCGCCTTGTCGGTCTCGATCTCGACCAGATCCTCACCGCGCCGCACCTCGTCGCCGGTCTCGCGCAGCCAGCCGACGACCAGCCCTTCGCTCATCGACTCCGACAGCCGCGGCATGACGATTTCGCGCACCGCGTCACCAACCCGCGACGGAACCGGCGTCGACCGGCATCGCGATGCCGGTGACGAACGAAGCGTCGTCCGAGCACAGCCACGCGACGGCGGCGGCGACCTCAGCCGGATCGCCGGGGCGGCGCATCGCCTGCGGGCGCAGGATTTCCTGCTGCCGC
This sequence comes from Saccharopolyspora antiqui, assembly GCF_052246905.1. Taxonomy (NCBI): domain Bacteria; kingdom Bacillati; phylum Actinomycetota; class Actinomycetes; order Pseudonocardiales; family Pseudonocardiaceae; genus Saccharopolyspora; species Saccharopolyspora antiqui. The sequence goes on along the minus strand of NZ_JBQQBO010000001.1, from coordinate 285,757 downwards.
TGCGGACTGATGCCGCTCATCAGCGATGTCATGATCGCCCCTGGACACACGGCGTTGACCCGAATCCCTTCCTCGGCGTACTCGATGGCGCCGTTTTTGGTCAGCCCGACGATGCCGTGCTTGCTGGCGGTGTAGGCGCTGAGCAGCCGCACACCGCGCAGCCCCGCGTTCGACGAGGTGTTGACGATCGACCCGCCGCCACCGCGCAGCATCTGCCGGATCTGGTACTTCATCCCGAGGAACGTGCCCCGCAGGTTCACCGCGATGACCCGGTCGAACTCGTCGGCCTCGGTGTCGGCGAGCAGCTTGTGCACGCCGATTCCCGCGTTGTTGTGGGCGAAGTCGAGGGTGCCGAAGCGTTCGACGACGTGCGCGACGAGCGCGACGTTGTCCTGCTCGTTCGCGACGTCGCAGGCGAAGAACTCCGCTCGCCCGCCTGCGTCCCGGATCTCCGCTGCGGTTTCTTCGCCGCCATCGCGGGCCGATTCGAGGTCGGCCACGACCACTGCGGCACCCTCGGCCGCGAGCCGGATCGCGCATGCTCTGCCGATGCCGCCCGCCGCGCCGGTGACCAGTCCTGCCTTGCCGTGCATCACTCCCGGAAAGCTAAGCGCACCAGCCCGGCAAGACCTTAGTCTGCGTGCGGGATTACTTGGCCATTCATGCGCGCCGCCGCCGTGCGCCGCACCTCCCTCGGCGCCAGGCCGTACTCGCGCTTGAAGACGTTGGAGAAGTGGGCGGCATCGGAGAAACCCCAGCGGAACGCGATTTCCGTGACGGTGCCCGCACCGGGCTGTTCCAGCTCCGCGCGGCAGCGAGCCAGCCGGGACTTGCGCACCAGCGCGGCCACCGACTCGCCGGTGTCGGCGAACAGGCTGTGCAGCGAGCGCAACGAGATCGCGTGCGCCTTGGCGATGGATTCGGGGCCGAGCCGGGGATCCTGCAGGTGCGCGCGGATGTAGCGGCGGATGTCGGCGCGCAGCGCGTCGCGCACGGCGGCCCTGCTGTCGGGGATGCCCGGTTCGACCGCGGCCCGCAGCAGCTCCAGCGCCACGTCGGTCGCCGTGCTGAGGGTGGCGGCATCACTGGCGGCCAGGCCGGGCAGTTCGTCGACGAGCGCGTCCAGGTACCTGACGAGCAGGCGTGCGCCGGGATTTTCCGCGAGCGAGGGCAGTGCCTGCAGGTCGGCGAGCCGCGGGCACACCGCGAGCACCCGCTCCCTCGGGAAGATCAACGTGCGTTTCATGAACGGCTCGACGACCTCGACGTCCACCGGGTGCGCGCCATCCCAGAGGATCACCTCACCGGGGGTGACCACGTGCTCACCGGTCGCGTACCGGACCCGCTCGGCACCCTTGCGGACCATCTGGAAGCCGATCATCGACTCGCCCGCGCCGCCCATGAGCACGTCGTGGTGCCCGGAGAACGGCGTGCACACGCAGTCCACCAGCGTCAGCTCGCCGAACCTGCGGCGCACGACCGTGCCCTGGAACTTCTGCGGCGTGCGATGGGTGAACCGGACGTCGAAGCCGACGTGGGTCGATGCGAGGATGTCCGCCCACTCATCGGCAACGCCGAAGCGGTCGGCGGTTCGCTGGAGGTGCCAGCGCTCGGGCGCGTTCGACAAGGGCGCCATTGCCCCGCCTCCCTGTTGACGTGCGATGCTCCGCGCCAGCCTGTCTCGAAAGGCCCCCGGCTTTCAACCGCCGTCTTGGCTATGCGCGCGCGAGTTGTTGTCACTTCGCGCGGCATCGGTCGGGCCGGGCGGGTGTGGCGGTAGCGTCGCGGCAGGTCTGCGGAAGGGAGCTCACGTGCGTGCCGGGGTGTTCCGTGGTGCGAGGCGGATGTCGATCGAGCAGGTGCCCGATCCGGTGGCCGGACCCGCCGACATCGTGCTGGATGTGCGGGCTTGCGGGGTTTGCGGCTCCGACCTGCACACCTACACGCAGGGGATGTTCACCGGACTCGGCCAGATCATGGGGCACGAGTTCGCCGGGGAGGTCGTTTCGGTCGGCGCGGATGTCGCGGACATCTCGCCCGGCGACCGGGTGACCGGGCTGCCCATCCAGCCCTGCGGGGCGTGCCGCCGCTGCCGCGAGCAGGTCGGGCACCTGTGCGAGGTTTGGAACACCCGCAGCATCGCGTTCGGGTTGCCGGGTGCTTTCGCGGAGCGGCTGCGGATTCCTGACGCGGTGCTCGGCCGCAACGTCCACCGGCTGCCGGACGCGGTGAGCTTCGACGCGGGCGCGCTGGTCGAACCGCTCGCCGTCGCCGTGCACGCCGTCCGGCAGGCGGAGCTGCGGCCCGTGCAGTCCGCGGTGGTGCTCGGCCTCGGCACGATCGGGCTGCACGTGGCGCAGGTCCTGCTGGCCGAAGGGGCGTCGCCGGTGATCGGCGTCGACCGATCGCCGCTGCGCCGGTCGATCGCCGAGCAGTTGGGCGTGACCGCGCTCGCCGACGTGGCCGATGTGCCCGGCGATCCGGAGATCGACATCGTCTTCGAGGTGACCGGTGCGCCCGCCCTGGTGGCGCAGGCCGCCGAAATCGCCCGCCCGCGGGGAACCGTGCTGATCGTGGCGCTCTACGAGGAGCCCGCCCGATTGGACCCCACGCGGCTGGTGCACAAGGAGCTCACGGTGCGCGGCAGCGCGATGGTCACCCCGGACGACTTCCGAGACGCCATCGACCTGCTCGCGACCGGGCGGGCCCAGGCGGAACCCCTGATCACGCACCGCAAACCGCTGGCCGAACTGGGCGCGGCCTTCGACGCGCAACTGGACGCGGACCAAGCGGTGAAGGTCGTGGTGGTGAACGACTAACGGGTCTGGAAGTGACGCGTCCGACCCCAGCCGTGCCGTGGAGGGGTCGGGCGCGGCGTAGGTATCTCTCCTACTTTCGGATTTGCCAAAGGCTCACGGTGCCGTCGTAGCCAGCGGTGGCGAATAGCTGGCCGCCCGGGCTGAAGGCCACGTCGTTCACCGAATAATCATAGGAATAATCCATATTTTCGCCGCTGGGGTCGGGGCTGGTTTCGCTGGTGTGTTTTCGGCCGCTGGCCACATCCCACAGCTCCACCTTGCCGTCGTCGCCGACGGTGGCGAGGAGCTTGCCGTCGGGGCTGAAGGCGACACCGTTGAGATCTCCACTGCGGTTGTCGGTGTCGTCGGCGAGGGTGGCGCGTTGTTCGCGGCTGGCCACATCCCACAGGGCCACCTTGCTGTAGTCGTCGGCGGTGGCGAGGAGCCCGCCGTCGGGGCTGAAGGCGACACGACTGACTGCGACGCGGTATTCACCGGTGAGGGTGGCGCGTTGTGCACGGGTGGCCACATCCCACAGTCGCACCGTGCCATCCCTGCTGGCAGTGGCGAGAAGCCGACCGTCCGGGCTGAACGCCACACCATTCACCGCTTCGAGGTGGCCGGTGAGCATGGCGAGTTCTTGACCGCTGGCCACGTCCCACAGCCGCACCCTGCTGTCCTGGCCAGCGGAGGCCAAGATGCGGCCGTCGGGACTGAACGCCAGGTCATTGATCTGCTCGGTGTTGCCGGTGATGGTCGCGCGTTGTTCACGCGTAGCCACATCCCACAACTCCACCGTGCCGTCCACCCTGGCGGTGGCGAGGAGCTGGCCGTCCGGGCTGAAGGTCACATGATTGGCTGAGCTGCTGCTGTATCGGCCGCTGAGGATGACGCGCCGTTCGCGGCCGGGCACATCCCACAGTTCCAGCATGCCTCCCCTGGTGGTGGCGAGGAGCTGGCCGTCCGGGCTGAACGCCACGCTGGAAATCGCCTCGTTCGAACTCGTGTCGAGCGAACTGGCGTAGAGAGTGTCGTCGAGGTAGAACGACGGACCGGCGGTGAGGAGGGCGGAGATGCCGAGCACAACCGCGATGAACACTGCGACGGCCGCTCCGATGATCAGCAACAGGAGCCCGAGGTGCCGTGGCCGGGCAGTCGTCTGGGGGTGCGGCGCGTGGGTGTATTGCCGGGTGTGCGGGAGCTGGGTGTATTGCCGGGTGTCTGGGGGCGCTGCGGCGGCAGGAGCGTTGGGGGAGGTCTCGTCTGCCGTGTCGCGCTGTGTCGGGGTCGCCGGGGGTGTGCCAGCACCGGGCACGTCCGAGACGGCGGCGGGCTGAGATGAGTCAGGAGACGGCGTGGCGTGACCGTCGCTGCCAACGGTGGTGGCGGGTTGACCGCACAGGTCGATGACCTCGGCGGGCGCGGGACGCCGCTGGGGGTCCTTGGTCAAGCACGCCGCGGCGATACCGCGGACGGGCTCAGGGCACCCGTCCAGGTTGGGGTCCTGTTCCAGAATCCGGTGGACGACAACGTGTCCTGATCCGCCGCCGAAGGCCAACTCGCCGGTGGCGGCGAAGTTCGCCACGACGCCCAGCGCGAAGACGTCGACCGCTGGGGTGAGTGTCTGCCCCAGGATGTACTCCGGTGCCATGTAGGCCGGTGTACCGAGCAGGACGTCGGTGCCGGTGACCGAGCTGACTTCGGCAGCGCGGGCGATGCCGAAGTCGATGACCCTGGGTCCGTCGGCGGTGAGGATGACGTTGGAGGGTTTGAGGTCGCGGTGGATCACTCCCGCGGCGTGGATGGATTCCAACGCCTCGGCCACCCTGGCGAGCAATGTCAGCGTCGCGTCGACGGGCAAGGGGCCGTATTCGGCGACCGCGTACTGCAGCGAGGGGCCGGGAATGTAGGCAGTGGCCAGCCACGGCTCGTCCGCCTGGACATCGGCGTCGACCACCGGAGCGGTGTAGAGCCCGTGGACGAGCTTGGCCGCGGCCACTTCCTGCTCGAAACGTCGACGAAAAGACCAGTCAGCAGCGTATTCGCGGTGTACCACCTTGATCGCTACCGAGCTCCCGGCTGGCGTATGCCCCAAGTAGACGCGGCCCATCCCGCCCTCGCCGAGAACCGCTTCCAGCCGGTAGCGGCCGATCGTGGCCGGATCAGTGGGTTTCAGCGGACGACGGGGTGGTGGCGCGGTCCACACCTCCTGCTGATCGGCGGCGGTGGTCGGCGGCACCGTAGGTCGACCTGGGCCCGGCTCGGACATCCAGGCTGTCACCCCCTCAAAGATCTGCGCACACCGCGCCGCCCCTTGCCCGGGAGGTCGATGGATCACCCGAGGTTCCAGCCGCAACCCCGCCCAAGCTGACCCGTCCAGGCGCGCTTCGGTCCGCAGCCTAGATGACCACGACCGGGAGTTCAGCCCTTCCAACACATGTTGCCGTGTCCAGGCATCGCACCCAGCACCGCGCCCCGCCGGTCAGCGGCTCTCCCATTAGGGAAAAGGGGACAAGTGTCCGTGCCGTATAACAATCTCACCAGCGCGCGGCGGCTCGTGTGCAGGACAAGCCCAGCAACGTCGATACACTGACACTTCGATGAGGAGGCGCGTTGTGGGCGTGATGTTCGAGTGGAGACGATCCACAATGGACGCTGTGTGGATACCGGGCGAGATCGCCACCTGCCCGACGACCCGCGTACTGCTCGCGAGATTCCGCCCGTGAACCGCGCAAGAGGCCCAAGATGGGCGCTGGTCGTCATCGTCGCCGCACTGCTCGCCGGGTGCAGCCCATTACCGCCCGAGTCGCCGAAAGGCGGGCCGAGCCAGGCCGCGCCCCCGGAATTCGGCCCGCTGTCCGACCTGTGCGTCCTGGTGCCGCCGTCGACGCTGTCGACGCTGTCGACGACGAGCTACGCCGACATCACGCACACCAGGCGGCACGAGGACGACTCCCAACGTAACGGTAGCGAGACGCTCTTCTGCCGCTGGGGGCCGGGCGATGTCCAACCTCCTTCAGACGGCACCGATACCCCCGAGCTCCAGATTCGGTTCCACCGCTGGTTCCACACTCCCGAGTGGGACCGCAGGCAGATCACCGCGACTCCCACGCAGATGAATGCCAGCTCCTTCGACCGGTGGTACGGGCGATGGCCGCGAATCGAGATTCCCAATACCGACCGGGCGGCACTGCTGCTGTACAAGTCGAACGACACCGCGATACTCGCCGTCTTGATCCGCAACATCGATGTGGAGATGAGACTCATCGACAAGACGGCGTCGCGCGAGATCCTGGAGCAACGCCTGAGAGACGTCGCCACGCACGCCGCCGACGAACTGTCCAAGATGAACTTCTAACAGCTCGCCCAGCACGATCGGCGTGCCTGATCAACGTTGGGTTTCCTGCTCGTCCGGCTGGGGTCGCCTGGCAATGTGGACGCCACCGCCAGGTGCCCGATTCGCGAGGACCCGAACGGGATCATGGCCGCTTACCTCGACGCCTTGCCGTCCGGCTCGTACTTGGCGCTGACGCACTGGTACGACCCGGCCGACGGCAGTGGTGCCAGCACAACCGCACGTCGCATCCAGGACCTGTTCAACAACGGCGGACTGGGGTCGGCGACGTTCCGCGGCCGAGCGCGGATCGAGTCGCTGTTCACCGGACTGGAAATGCTCGAACCGGGGTTGACCCGCATCGCGGACTGGTGGCCGGACGGGCCGCGGCTCAAGCCGCTCGCCGACATCGACGAGATCGTCCTCGGCGGCGTCGCCCGCAAGCCATGACCGCCGTGCGTGCGGACACGTGCTCACCTGGTCGCCCAACGGTTTCCGGGGGAGTGCAGCTGTCGCCCGGAACAACCGGGCGCTCGCCCACCGCCTTCCGCTGCCGGTAGATCGGGGATCTTGACGCCCCGCTCGCGTACCGCCTAATGTCCGTTGCGCGAAGTTTTGAAACTTTCCGGAACTTTCCAAGCAACGCCGGTACGTAGCAGCGCCGGTACGTGGAAGCGGGAGTCCGCAATGATGCCGAACCGCCTCGTGACCGCCACTTTCGCCGCCGCACTGGCGATTCCGCTGGTGACCCAGGTCGCCGCCGCGCAACCCCTCGATCACCGCGCGCCGGACACGCTGCGCGAAGCGGCGCCCGAAGGTTTCGTCATCGGATCGGCCGTCGCAGGCGGCGGCCACCACGAAGACCAGCCCTACCCCGATCCGTTCACCTCAGACGCGCCGTACCGGGATGTGCTGGCTGGCGAGTTCAGCTCGCTCTCGCCCGAGAACCAGATGAAGTGGGAGTACATCCACCCCGAACGGGACGGCTACAACTTCGGCATGGCCGACGCGATCGTCGACTTCGCCGAGCAGAACCAACAGGTGGTGCGCGGGCACACCTTGCTGTGGCACAGCCAGAACCCCGAGTGGCTGGAGAACGGCGACTTCTCCGCCGACGAGCTCCGCGAGATCCTGCGCGAGCACATCATGACCGTGGTGGGCCGCTACGCGGGCCGCATCCAGCAGTGGGACGTGGCCAACGAGATCTTCGACGACTCCGGCAACCTGCGGACCGAGGAGAACATCTGGCTCCGCGAACTAGGACCGGGCATCATCGCCGAGGCGTTCCGCTGGGCCCACGAAGCCGATCCCGAGGCGCAGCTGTTCTTCAACGACTTCGGCGTCGAGGGCGTCAACGCCAAGAGCGACGCCTACTACGCGCTCATCAATGACCTGCGGGCCCAAGGCGTGCCGGTGCACGGCTTCTCCGCGCAGGCCCACTTGAGCCTGGCGAACGGTTTCCCCGCCGATCTGGAGCAGAACCTCCGCCGGTTCGACGAACTCGGCCTCGCCACCGCCATCACCGAGCTCGACGTGCGGATGGTCCTGCCCGACAACGGCGTGCCGACCGATGCGCAGCTGGCACAACAGGCCGACTACTACCGCCGGACGCTGGTCGCCTGCCTGAACGTCGACGGCTGCGACTCGTTCACCATCTGGGGCTGCACCGACAAGTACTCCTGGGTCCCGGTGACCTTCCCCGAGGAAGGCGCGGCAACGGTCATGTGGGACGACTTCATCCGCAAACCCGCCTATTTCGCACTGCGCGACACGCTCGCCCAGGCACGGGACAACCGCCAGCCCGCAGCCACCGGCATCTGATCGCCAAACGATGATCAGCGGTCGCTGCGGTTCCAGTTTCCTTCGTACCTGCGAGTCGGTTGCTGAGCCGCGCGGTCATCGAGGCCGCCGCACAGAGCGGGGCGAGCATGGCAATCGAATGTCCCTTGTGGACGGATGCTGGCCGGTGGTGCCGGTCCGGCCGCGCGGCGCTTCAAGCGCACGCGGATGCTGGTCGTCCCCCGCGCCGGAGGTCCAGTAGCAGGCAGCTCGAATACCTGCCAGCCGCCAGGGCGAATGGTTGCTGGCGGTGACGACATCCGGCCTGCGCAGCGCCACGCTCGGGATAGCGGGCTTGCCACCCCGCGAGAAGCCGAGCGGACGTGAGGGGAGAACGACCATGATGCCACCGGCAGCGCAGGAGGTCCCGGACAACGCCACGTCCACCGGAACCCGGCCGCACCGGCTGCGGACCGGGCCGGGGTGGGTGCGGATCTTCGGCGGCGGACTGGTGCTGTGGTTGGGTTCGGTGCTGGTCACGTTCGCGACCGGCAACGTCACCCTGATCCCCACCATCATCCTGCTGGGCAGCTTCCTGATCCCGGTCACCTTCGTCGCCTACGCGTTCGAGCACTCCGACGAGGTCGTCACCGGCCAGCGCGTCTTCATCGCCTTCGTCTACGGCGGGGTGCTCGGCGTGCTGGGAGCCTCCGTCCTGGAGTCCGCCTTCCTCGGCCGACCCGCCGGGCTGACCTACGTCGGCGTCGGACTGATCGAGGAGGCCGTCAAGCTCGCCGCGCTGTGGCTGCTGGCCCGGCGACTGCCCCGCTACACGATGCGGGATGGGATGGTGCTCGGCGCCGCCGTCGGTTTCGGGTTCGCCGCGTTCGAAAGCGCTGGCTACGCGTTCAACGCGCTGTTCACCTCCGGTGGTGGCCTGAACCTGCTGAACCTGGTCGAGACCGAGGCGCTGCGCGGCATCGTGGCGCCGGTCGGGCACGGGCTGTGGACGGCGATCCTGGGCGCGGCGCTGTTCGCGGCGGCGGCGCGGCGGGGCCGCCCGCGGCTCGGCGTTGCGATCATCGGCTGGTACGTGCTGGTGGTCCTGCTGCACGCGCTGTGGGACGGTTCCCGGGGGTTGGCGGGCTGGCTGACGCTGGTGCTGACCGGCACTTCGCAGCAGTGGCTGCTGATCGAGTACGGTGCCGCGCCCACCGCGACCGAGGCGCAGCTGCACCTCTACACCGCGCTGATCTGGCTGCTGCTGGTGGTGGACGCGCTCATCGGCGTGCTGGTGCTGGTCGGTCGGTGGCGGCGGGCGACCGCCGCAGCGCGTCCGGCCGTGGAAAGCGGTGCGGATGAGCGGACGTGAGTGCGCGGGAGGGGTGAGGTCGTGTTCCGCTGTCTGATCGTCGACGACAGTCCGCGTTTCGCCGCTGCCGCCCGCGGAGTGCTGGAGGCGGGGGACATCGCGGTCGTCGGGGTGGCCGCCACGGGCGCGGAGGCGCTGCGGCAGGCGGCGGCACTGCGGCCGGATGTCGCTCTGGTGGACATCGATCTCGGTGGGCAGAGCGGCTTCGACGTGGTCCGGCGGCTGCACCGCGACGCCGGTCTTGCGCCCACGCGGCTGATCCTGATCTCCACCCACGACGAACAGGACTACGCGGAGCTGATCGCGGCCAGTCCGGCGGTCGGGTTCCTGCCCAAGACCGCGCTGTCCGCCGCCGCCATCCGCGACCTGCTCCGCCAATCCGGCGACGACCATCACCGCGACGACGGATCCGGGCAGGTCAGCGGGCTTCCAGGAAGGTGACCACGGCCTGGACCCGACGATGCACGTCGTCGGTCTCCGGGAGGTTCAACTTGGCCAGCACGTGCCGCACGTGCTTCTCCACCGTTCCCTCCGTGAGCCACAACCGGCGGGCGATGCCCGCGTTGGAGCGACCTTCGGCCATCAACGCCAGCACCTCCCGCTCGCGCGCGCTGAGCGCGGCCAGCGGGTCGTCGCGCCGGTGCGCGGTCACCAGCTCCTGCACCAGCGCCGGGTCCACGACCGAACCGCCCTTGGCGATCCGCTCCAGCGTTTCGATGAACTCCTCGACGTCGGTGATGCGGTTCTTGAGCAGGTAACCGATCCGCTGCCCGGTGGCCAGCAGCTCCATCGCCTGCTCGACGTCGGCGTGCGCGGACAGCACCAGGATGGCGGTCTCGGGGAACTCGGTGCGGATCACCCGGGCGGCGTCCAACCCTTCGGTGGTGTGCGTCGGCGGCATCCGGATGTCGACCACCACCAGGTCGGGTGCCAGGTCGCGGACCAGTGCGAGCAGCCGCGAGCCGTCGCCCGCCTGCCCGACGACTTCGAAGCCGGACCGTTCGAGCAGGCTGGCCAGGCCCTCCCGAAGCAGGACGTCATCCTCGGCCAGGATCACTCGCACCGCGGCTCCATCGGCTTGACCAGCATCATCGACCAGCGTCTCACCGGTAAGCGTCCCACGCTGTGGGCATGCCGTGGAGACCGCGCGGGGCACCCGAGCCGGAGCTCAGGGCCGGGCTGACGCGTCGCATGCTCATCGCGAGCGGCCTGCTCGCGCTGATCGTCGCCGCCGCCTTCGCGGTCCTGCTCGCCTCGGTCGCCGACCTGCGCGCGTCGGAGCAAAGCACCCGGCGGTCCGAAGAAGTGGTCGTGGCGGCCAACCGGTTGGAGCGGCTGGTGGTGGACGTCGAGGCGGGCGAGCGCGGGTTCCTGGTGACCGGGCAGGACGACAGCCTCGACCTGTGGCGGTCCGGGCAGGCCGCCATTCCCGCGCAGGCCGAGGCGTTGCACCGGTTGGTGGCCGACAGTCCCGGACAGCTCGCGCTGGCCAGGCGGATCCAGCAGGATGCCGCCGCCTACATCCGCGACTACTCGACGCCGCTGGTCGACACCGCGATGCGCGATCTCGATGCCGCCCGGACCCAGGCGGCATCCGGCGAGGGCGCGCGGCGCATCGACGCGATCCGGGCCGAGTTCGACCGCCTGGTGGGCGTCGAACAGGGTCTGGAGGTGGAGCGGCAGGCCCGCTCCGGCGCGGCTGGCCGCCGCGCGATCGGCGCAGCGGTCGCCGGGCTCGCCGGATCGATCGTGCTCATCGTGGTGTTCGCGGCCTATCTCTCGCGGGTGATCGTCAGGCCGGTGCGCCGGGTCGCGGCCATGGCGGGTCGGCTCGCCGGTGGCGACCTCGGCGCGCGGCTGCCGGAACGCGGCGTCGGCGAGATCGGCGTGCTGGAGCGCAGCTTCAACAAGATGGCGGGCTCGTTGCAGGACAGTCGGCGGGAGATCGCCGCCTCGCGGGCCCGGATCGTGGCCGCGGCCGACCAGGCCCGGCGGCGCATCGAGCGGGATCTGCACGACGGCATCCAGCAGCGGCTGGTGTCGCTGGCGCTGGAACTGCGCGCCGTCGAGGCGAGCGCGCCGCCCGAGCTCAGGCAGCGGCTGGCCGCTGTCGCCAACGAGCTGGTGGCGGCGACCGACGACCTGCGGGAGCTCTCCCGCGGCATCCACCCGGCGATCCTGTCCGAGGGTGGGCTGCCGCCCGCACTTCGGGCGCTCGCCCGCCGCTCGGCGGTGCCGGTGGAGCTAACCGCGGACATCCCGGCTCGGCCGCCCGAACAGGTCGAGGTCGCTGCGTACTACGTGGTCTCCGAGGCGTTGACCAACGCCGCCAAGCACGCCCGCGCGTCGGTGGTGCGGGTGGCGGTGCACGTGCTGGCGGACAACCTGCACCTGGTGGTTCGCGACGACGGAGTCGGCGGTGCGACGGCCGGGCCGGGCTCCGGGCTGGTCGGGCTCACCGACCGCGTCCAGGCGTTGGGCGGGACGGTCACGATCACCAGCCCACCCGGAGCGGGCACCACGCTGGTGGTGGACCTACCCATCGAAGGCCCCTGACGCGGCCGGTCCGATCGGCGATGGGCGTTCGGTGATGGGCGAGTCAGAAGGGGCTCTTGCGGAGTCCGAAGTGGACTTGGGCGATCTTCATCGCCGTCCACTGGTACTGCGCCGAGATGTGTCCGCGGTACATCGAGACGTCGCGGAAGTAGCGTTGGATGGGATGTCCCGCCCGGGCCGCGGATGAGCCAGCGGAGCGGTAGAGGAGGCTCACCGCCTCGCTGGCCAGCTCACCGGCGCGCTGGATGATCCCGTACAGGCGGACGTCCTTCTCCATGGTGAAGGTGATTCCCCGTTCGACCAGGTCCGCGCAGTACTCCATGTACTGGTCGCAGGCCCGGATCACGATCGCTTCCGCGGCGTCGGTCATGGTCATGGCCATGCCGAGGTCGGCTTGGTGGTGCGGGTCGTCGCGGCGCAGGTCGAACGGTGGGAAGAGCATCGTGCGGGTGTTGATGATGTTCTCGTACTCGTCCACGGCTGCCTTGGCCGCGCCGACCATCGGGCTGACCAGAGCGAGGTGGAAGAACCCGGCGACCGGCCCGAGGTACATCGGGTTGCCGTGCAACTCGTTGCCTTCGGACGGCTTGTCGTAGTCGTGGTGCACCCAGTCGAACAGACTGGTGCGGTGCTCGGGCACGAACACGTCGTCGACGACCACGGTGTTCGAGCCGCTGCCGCGCAGGCCGAGGGTGCCGTCACCGCTCCAGTCGTCGAGCACCTGGAACTCGCCGCGCGGGACGATGGCCGCGATGATCTCGGGCAAGCCGTCCGGGCCGACGCTGTCCTTGACGACGGCGTTCACGGTGGCATAGGTGGAGTAGGGGACACCGGACTGGTAGGGCGACGCGCCGGTCAGCCGGAATCCGCCGTCGACCGGGGTGGCCTCGATCGCGCCCGCGACGCTGTGCGAGGACCGGAAGTACCCGGCCGGGTTGTTGAACACCTCGTCCTGCGCCTGCGCCGACCAGTGCGAAGCGGTGGTCAGGTTGTGGTTGTGGCCGAGGCTGTAGCACCAGCCGGTGGAGGGATCGCCCCGGGAGATCTCGATGACGACCCGGGCGTAGGCGGACAGGTCCATTTCGAGTCCGCCATATCGCCTCGGGGTGAGGACTCGGTACAGGTCGGCGTCCACCAGGGCGCGGTGCACGTCCTCGTCGTAGTGCCCCCTGGCCTCCGCGGCGTCCTGCTGCGCGCGGAGCATGGGACGCAGCTCCGCGGCGCGCTGGACCAACTCGCGGGGCGTCGGTTCCTTGCCGACCGAATCGACCTGGTCAGCCAAGTGGTGGGTGAGATCCACGATGGCCTCGCCTTCGACGTATCGATGCGTGTTTCGCTGCTCGGGGTGTTGCGGGGTGGCTCGAAATCGGCCCGGTGGCATTTCCGGCTGATTGCTTGTCGTACCAGAGTTCAATGCCGCCCGGTAGTCGTTGATCGTCCCGTGAAACGGGTCTGCGCAGCCCCCGCCACTGGCGGACCACTCGATCGGTCCAGCTGTCGATGTCGAGGACGGGCACTGAGCTGGCGAAACCGAGACTCCGGCCGCCCAAGGGCAGTCCTGCCGGGCGGGCGCGCGACAACGCCGCCGATCCAGGCATTCCACCGCGAACCGGACCGTCGCGACGCCCGGCCTCGCGCTGCGCGGGATCCGGCGTCGAGCTGAGGTTTATCAACTTCTTGACGGTCGTCGCGAAATGATGCAATATCCCTGACGCACGACGAGGTGCACCTGGTTGATCTCACGGTTGTCGGCACCTCGGACTCCATTGTGGACAGGACGAGGTCTGTTATGCCCTCTCGACGGTTTTCGCGATTGCCGCGCAGTCCCTTGGTTCTCATCGCCGCTCTGCTCGCGTTGGTCACCAGTGCCTGCGGCGGGGGCAGCGCGAACAACAGCAACACGATCACGCTCGGACTGCCGGTCGAGGCCACCACGCTGGCCTCGGTCTACCTGGCCAACGAGCGGAACATGTGGGCCGAGCACGGGCTCACCGTCAAGACCGTGACCTTCAAGGGAGACGCGGAGCTGGCCAAGGCCGTGCTCTCCGGTGACGTCGACGTGGCGATCGGTTCGCTGACCGGGCCGCTCACCGCCGAAGAGGCGGGCCAGGACATCAAGGTGTTCTACGGCGGCTTCGACATGACCGCGTTCGCCTGGTACTCGACGCCGAACATCCACAGCGTCGCCGAAGGCAAGGGCCAGAAGTGGGGCGTGACCACCCTCGGCTCCTCCACCGACCTGCTCACCCGCTACGCGGTGGCGAAGGCCGGGTTGAACCCGGACACCGATATCAAGATCATCCAGGGCGGTGCGTCCGCGGCACGGCTGGCCGCCATGCAGGCGGGCCAGTTGCAGGCCAACATCTTCACCCAGCCGCAGACCGTCTACGCCGAAAAGGCGGGCTACCGCAAGATCCTGGACCTCAAGGACGTGGTGGACAGCTACCCGATGCACGTCGTCTGGGGCAAATCGTCCTTCCTGGACGGAAACCCGGACCGGGCCAAGCGGTTCGTCGACACGCTCTCAGCCGCGATGCAGACGACCAAGGACCAGCCCGACGTGGCCGCGCAGGCGATGTCGACCGCGGTCAAGATTTCGCTGGACGACGCGAAGGCCAGCATGGCGGAGTGGATCGACCAGCTGCACCCCGACGGCCGGTTGCCGTCCGCGCAGGCGATGGACGCGTTCTGGGACATGGGATTGCACGCCAAGGTCTTCAAGGCCCGCATCCCGGATTCGCAGTGGCTGGACCCCCGATTCCTGCCCGCGGCGAGCTGACGGAAGGTGACAATGGCGCACATAACGTTCGACCAGGTGCGGATCTCCTACCCGGGGAAGACCGGTTCGTTCACCGCGGTGGACGGCTTCGAAGCCGAGATCGAAGAGGGCGAGTTCATCACGATCGTCGGCCCGAGCGGGTGCGGGAAGTCCAGCGTGCTGATGGCCGCGGACGGGCTCGTCCCGGTGGCCGGGGGCGAGATCCGAATCCAGGGCGAACCGATCACCAAGCCCGGAGCCGACCGGGCCATGGTGTTCCAGGACGCCTCGCTGATGCCGTGGCGCACGGTGCTGCACAACGTCGCCTTCGGGCTCGAACTCGCCGGTGTCGGCAAGACCGAGCGGCTGGAAGAGGCGCGGAAGTTCGTCGAACTGGTCGGCCTCACCGGGCGTGAGGACAACTATCCGCACGAGCTCTCCGGCGGCATGCGCCAGCGCGTGGGCATCGCCCGCGCCCTGGCGATGGATCCGGCCGTGCTGCTGATGGACGAGCCCTTCGGTGCCCTCGACGCGCAGACCCGCGAGCTGATGGCCGGTGAACTGCTGCGCATCTGGGATCTGGACCGCAAAACGGTGCTGTTCGTGACGCACGGCATCGACGAGGCGATCTTCCTGGCGGACCGGGTGCTGGTGATGGGCTCCAACCCGAGCCGGGTCGTCGAAGTGATGGAGATCGACCTGCCCCGGCCGCGCGACGCGGCGGTGCGGGCCAGCGAAGCGTTCGGCCGCTACCGCACGCATCTCGCGGACCTGCTCTTCGGCAGCGCGACCGGGGCGCCGGTGACGTCATGACACCCCCCGTGCCAACCTCCGTCCTCCCCAACCGCACCCCAGGGGACCGTGACGCGAACCAGCCACAAGAAACCACGGAACGTGAGATCGAGCCGGGCGGAACCACAACTGTGAAACGCGGAGAGGCGGCACAGCCATGACCGCGAAATTCCCGGTGCAGGCCCGAATCGTCGTCACCAGCGTCATCATCGTGCTGCTGGGGTGGCAGCTGGCCGGGCAGTCCGGGGTGGTCGACACCAAGTTCACCAGCACCCCCACCGCGATCGCCCAGGCCGGGTGGGAGCTGGCGCGCTCCGGCGAGCTGTGGAGCAACGCGCAGCTCACGCTGCTGGAATTCATCTCCGGATTCGTGCTCGCGGTCGTCGTCGGGGTTCCGCTGGGCATGCTGATGGGCTGGCGGGTGCGGCTGCGGCAGACCCTCGAACCCGCGCTGGTCGCGCTCTACGTCACGCCGTCGCTGGCGCTGCTGCCGCTGGTGGTGCTCGCGCTGGGCATCGGTCCGGCCGCCAAGATCGCCATGGTGTTCATCGAGGCGACGATCACCATCGCGGTCAACGCGATGGCCGGTATCCGGGAGACCGACCCGCGCCTGGTGCGGGTGGCGCGTTCGTTCTGCGCGGGCGACTTCGCGGTGTTCCGCAAGGTGCTGTTCCCCAGCGCGCTGCCGACCATCATGGCCGGGCTGCGGCTGGGTGCCGGACGCGGGGTGATCGCGGTGATCGTGGCCGAGCTCTACGGCGGCACCCAGGGCATCGGCCTGCAGATCTCCAGCTACGGCCAGAGCTTCGTCATCGCGCCGCTGCTGTTCCTGACGCTGCTCGTCGCGGTCTTCGGCTATTGCGTGACCACCCTGCTGCGCGTCACCGAACGCCGGGTCGCGTCCTGGAAGGGGGCCTGATGTCCAGGCAGAGCCGCATCATCCCCGTTCTGCTCGGCGGCGGTTTCCTCGTCCTGGTGGCGGTCGTCTGGCAGCTGGCCGCCGCACTGGGGCTGATCAACTCGTTCCTGACCTCATCGCCGCAGCTGATCTGGGAATCCCTGATCAGCCAAGGGACGTCCGGATTGCTGTTGCGCAGCATCGGCATCAGCGCGCTGGAACTGCTGATCGGGTTCGTGCTGGCCGCCGTGGTGGGGGTCGTGCTCGGGCTGGTCATGGGCCGCTACCGGTACGTCGAGTACGCGATCGAACCGTACGTGTGGCTGCTGTACTCGGCGCCGATCGTCGCGCTGTTCCCGCTGCTGGTGCTGATGCTCGGCCTCGGCAGCCCGACGGTCGTCGCGATCGCGTTCCTGATGTCGGTGGTGCCGGTGATCGTGAACTCGATGCAGGGCGTGCGCAACGTCGATCCGCAACTCGTGCGGGCCGCGAAGTCCTTCGGCGCCAGCGAAGCCGCGCTGCTGCAAAAGGTGATCCTGCCCGGCTCGGTGCCGACCATCATGGCCGGGCTGCGACTGGGGGTCGGCCGCGCGCTCGTCGGCGTGGTGGTCGGCGAGTTCTTCGCCGGTGACGGCGGAATTGGTTACAACATCAGCTATTTCGCCGGGCACCTCGGCACCACCGATGTGCTCGCGTCGGTCTTCGTGGTGATCGTGGCCGGTGTCGCCCTCAACGTGCTCGCCCGCCGGTTGGAAGGTCTGGCCGACTCCTGGCGCGCGAATCTCGACTGACAGGGAGCGCAAGAATGAAACAGATCGCCGCCGACATCGGCGGGACCTTCACCGACTTGACCGCGGTGGACGAGCACGGCGTGTTCAGCACGGCGAAAACGCTGACCACCCCGCACGACCACGCCCAAGGTGTGCTGGACGGGCTGGACAAGCTCGGCGCGCACCTGCCCGACGCGGAGCTTTTCCTGCACGGCTCCACCATCGCGATCAACACCGTGCTGCAGCGGGTGGGTGCCACCACGGCGCTGATCACCACGGCGGGATTCCGCGACGTCTACGAGATCGGCCGCGGCAACCGCTCGGAGCCCTACCACCTGTTCTTCGGCAAGCCGGTTCCGCTGGTGCCGCGCCGGTTGCGCCGCGAGGTGCGCGAACGGGTGCTCGCCGACGGCACGGTCCGCACCCCGCTGGACGTCGCCGGGGCGACCGAGCTGATCGAGGAGCTGCGCGCCAGCGGCGTGCAGTCGATCGCCGTCTGCCTGCTGCACTCCTACGCCAACCCCGACCACGAACTCGAACTCGGTCGGCTCATCGAACGGCTGTGGCCGGAGGCGTACGTCACGCTGTCGCACCAGATCATGCGCGAGTACCGGGAATACGAGCGGACCTCGACCACGGTGCTCAACGCCTACGTCGGACCCGTGGTGTCGCGCTACCTCGACTCGCTGACCGATCGGTTGGCGCACCGCGGATTCCGCGGACGGCTGCTCATCATGCAGTCCAACGGCGGCATCATGTCCGTCGAGTCGGCCCGGCGCTCTCCGGTTCGGATGATGGAGTCCGGCCCGGTCGCGGGTGTCATCGGCGCCGCCGCGCTGGCCGACGGGCTGGGCATGTCGCGGCTCATCCCGTTCGACATGGGCGGTACCACGGCGAAGACCAGCCTCGTCAAGGACGGCGAGGTCGACATCAGCCCCGGCTACTTCATCGGCGGTTACGCCACCGGGCATCCGATGTCGCTGCCGGTCGTCAACATCGTCGAAGTCGGCGCTGGCGGCGGCAGCATCGCCTGGGTCGACGCGGCGGGGGCGCTCAAGGTCGGTCCGCGCAGCGCGGGCGCCGCACCCGGACCGGCCTGCTACGGCCTGGGCGGTGACCGCCCCACCGTCACCGACGCGAACCTGATCCTCGGGCGGCTGGGCGCGAGCCGGTTCCTCGGCGGCGAGATGAGTCTCGACCGGGCCGCGGCGGAGGCCGCGATCCAGGAGCATGTCGCCAAGCCGCTCGGGCTCGACCTGATCGCCGCCGCGCGGGGCATCGTCACCATCGCCGACGCGCAGATGTCGTTGGCGGTGCGGGCGGTTTCGGTGGAGAAGGGCGAGGACCCGAGGGAATTCGCGCTGGTGGCCACCGGTGGCGCCGGGCCGCTGCACGCGGTCTCGATCGCCCGGGAACTCAACGTCGGCACCGTGGTGATCCCGGTGCTGCCGGGCCAGTTCTCCGCCAAGGGCATGCTCTCCTCGCAGGTGCGGCACGACCTCACCCGCACCCAGCTGGCCGTTTTCGAGCCAGCCACGGTCGAGCAGTACGCGGTGACCCTCAAGGACCTGGCCGCCGAGGCGGCCGATCGGCTGCGCGCCGACGTCGGCACACCCGCCCAACCGCCGACCGTGCAGCACTTCCTCGAACTGCGGTACCGGGGCCAGGAGTTCACCATCGCGGTGCCGGTACCCGAGGAAGGCCTTTCGGCGGCGACCCACTCGGCGGTGCGCGCGGAGTTCGACGCGATGCACGAGCGGCTCTACGGCCACCAGGCGCCGGAGGAAACGGTGGAGGCCATCGGGGTGCGCACGGTGATCTCCATGCCGTTGGCCACGATTCCCGCCGAGGCCGCACCGGATCGCCCGCGCGGCGCGGCGCAGCCGGTGGAGACGCGTCCGGTGGTCCTGCACGGCGGCGGCCCGGACCCGGTGCCCTGCCCGGTCTACGACCGGGAAACCCTCGCGCCCGGACAGCGGATCGATGGCCCGGCCGTGGTGCAGGAGGCCACCTCCTCGGTCGTGTTCTACCAGGGGGACGTCCTCACCGTCGCCGCCGACCTTTCCCTCGTCATCGCAGTAGGGAGCCCAGCATGACCAGCCCGAGTAGCCCCGTGCCCTCACCACCCGCACCCCAGGGGACCGTGACGCAACCCAGCCACAAGAAACCCCGAAACGGGAGACTTGGACGGGAAGCAACCAAAACTGAAAATCGCGGAGCGGCGGTACTGCCAGACCCCATCACCCTCGAAGTGGTCCGGTGCGCGTTGGTCGCCTATTCCGACGAGATGGCCGCCGCCCTGCGCCGCACCGCCTACAACCCGATGATCTTCGAGGTCCAGGACTACTGCGTCGGCCTGGTGGACACGGCCGGGGAACTCATCGCGCAGAACCTCGGCGGCCTGCCGATCTTCCTGGCCGACCTGGGCGTCTCGGTGGCCGACGGCATCGCCCGCTACGGGCTCGACGGATTCGAGCCCGGCGACGCCATCGTGATGAACTACCCCTACGTCGCCGGTCAGCACCTCAACAACGTCGTCGTCTACACCCCGATCTTCGTCGACGGCCAGGTGGTGGCCTTCCCGGCGGTGCGGGCGCACTGGGTGGACATCGGCGGCGCACGCATCGGTTTCGGCTCCACGGCCACCTCGGACATCTACTCCGAGGGGTTGCAGCTGCGCTCGATCAAGGTGCTCAAGGCCGGGGAGTGGGACGCCGACGTCCTGCAGATCCTCAAGGACAACATCCGGATGCCGGAGTCGTCGCTCGGCGACCTGCGGGCGGCCATCGCGGCCTGCCGACTGGGGGAGCGGCGGATCGCCGAACTCGCCGAGCGCTACGGCCTGGACACGGTGCTCAGCTGCGTCGAGGAGATGCGCAACCAGTCCGAGCGGTTGTCCCGGGACGCGGTGGCGCGGATGGCCGACGGCGAGTACTTCGCTTCCTCCTGGATGGACAACGACGGTCAGCGGCTCGACGATCCCATCAAGCTCGACATCCGGGTCGAGGTGGCGGGCGAGGAGCTGACGATCGACTTCTCCGACATCGCCGAACAGGTTCAGGGCCCGCTGAACTCGGGCAAGTCCGGTGGCGTCGCCGCCGCGCGGGTCGCCTTCAAGGCGCTGACCCTACCCACCCACCCGGTGGATGAGGGGTCGTTCCGGAACCTGCACGTGATCCTGCCCGAAGGCAAGCTGCTCAACGCCCGCCCGCCCGCGGCGCTCGGGCAGTGGAGCATCTCGCTGCCGACCGTGGTGGACACGATCATCAAGGCGCTGGCCCCGGCGCTGCCCGACCTGGTGCCCGCCGGGCACAAGGGCGACATGTCCGGCTTCACCTTCTACGGCGTCGACGAGCGGTCCGGTTCGCGGTTCGTCTGCCTGAACATCAACGGCGGGGGATGGGGCGGCCGACCAGTCGGTGACGGGCCGAGCGCGTGCGTGTCGGTGTGCCAGGGCGACGTCCGCAACATCCCCATCGAGATCCAGGAAGCGCGCTATCCGCTCGTCTTCGCCAAGCACGAGTTGCGGGCCGACAGCGGCGGGGCCGGTCGGCACCGCGGCGGGCTCGGCTTGGAGATCGAGGCGGAGCCGCAGCAGGTGGTGTTCACCAACATCGCCAACGAGCGCACCACGTGTCCGCCGTGGGGGCTGCACGGTGGCCAGCCCGGCGCGGTCAACGACACGATCGTCGTCCAGCCCGACGCCGAACCGGTGCACGTCAAGAAGCACACCGGGATGCGGCTGGAAGCAGGTTCGTCGATCACCTTCCGCACCGCCGGTGGCGGCGGCTGGGGCGATCCCTTCGAACGCCCGGTCGCCGACGTCGTCGAGGACTTCCTGGACGGCTTCGTCTCCCGCGAGGGGGCCCGGGAGCACTACGGCGTGGTGCTCTCCGAAAACGCCGAAGTGGACCGGGAAGCCACCGATGAACTGCGCAAGACGGCCGATGTCGCTGGTCGCTGAGCTCGCCGACCGCGCGCACGCGGTCGCGGGCGAGCCCATTCCGGAACAGGTGCGCCAGGCCACCCAGGCGCACCTGGCGGACACCGTCGCGGCGGTGATCGCCGGTAGTACCACGCTGCGCGAGCACGTCGAGCGGCTGGCCGACGGCGTGCAGCTGCGGCCCGGTTCGCGGCGCACCGCCTTCGTCGCCGGTGTGTACGCCAACGGCTGGGAGGTGGCCGGGATCCACCGCGCCGCCGTGCTGTGCCCGGGCTGCGTGGTGCTGCCTGCCACGCTCGCCGCGCTGGAGATGCGCCCGGACGTGCGCTGGTCCGATTACTTGCGCGCCTACCTGGCCGGGTACGAGGTCGCGCTCGCCGCGGCGCTCGCGGTGGGCGGGGATCGCCTCATCCAGCGGGGCTGGTGGCCGACCGCGCTGCTGGCACCGCTGGGTGGTGCGGCGGCGGCGTCGATCCTGCTCGGCCAGTCGGTGGCGGAGACGGCGTCGGCGATCGCGCTCGCCGCGCAGCAGGCGGGTGGTGCGATCGCCGGTTCCACGGCCGACGCCGACGGGCGGTACCTGCTCAGCGGCCTGGCCGCCGAGCGGGCCATCAGCGCGGTGCTGTCCGTGCGGGCGGGTTGGCGGGGACCGCTGGACATCCTGGAGGATCCGCGCTCGCCGGTGCTGCGCCAGCGCACCCCGCCGGACGGCTACCTGCTGCCGCAGACCAGCATGAAGGCGCACGCGGGCGCCAAGCACGTGCAGGCCGCGGTCGACGCGGTGACCACTGTGGACGGTGCGGACGTGTTGGGCATCCGGTGCGAGCTGCCTGGACCGCTGGTCCGGGCGGTGGACCGGCCGCCACCGTTCGGCTCCTCGCTCAACGCCCTGGCCAGCGCCCAGTACATGCTGGCCGTCGCGGTCCGGCGCGGCCGCTGCTCGCCGTGGGAATTCCAGCCGGAACTGCTGCGCGACGAGCGGATCCTCGACCTGGCGGACCGGGTGAAGGTGGCCGCCGCGGACGACCTGTCGGCGACCTACCCGACGAGCTGGGGGGCGCGCGTGGAGGTCCGCACGACCTCCGGTGCGGTCCAGTTCATGCGCCGGGACGCCCGCGGCGACCCCGGTCACGAGCTGACCACCGCTGAGCTCGTGGAGAAGATCGTTACACTCGCCGGTCGGTCGCTCGGTGACGAAACGGCCCGCGACTTGGCGGCTGCGCTGCTCGGCGCCGATCCCTCCCCGGCGGTGCTCACCAACCAGGTGCTGCCGCTGTTGCGCCGACCGCACGCGTTTCAGGAGGCTTGATGCCTGGGGAAAGCCGCACACCGACGCCGCAGGCCGTGCTGATGACGATGCTGGGCCGGTACTGCGTGGCGGACAACCCGGCGATCTCGACCAACGGCTACATCGAAGTGCTGGCGCGGATCGGTCTGTCGGCGCAGGCGAGCAGGCTGACGCTGTCCCGGATGACCGAGCGGGGCCTGCTGGAGCGGTTGCGGCAGGGCCGGATCGCCTACTTCCGGGCCACCGAGGTCGGGCTCACGGTGGTGCGCAACCAGGAGCAGCGGACCTTCCACGACCCGGGCGCCACCCCCGGCCCGGCGGGTGCCTGGACGATTCTGAGCTTCACCATCCCGGAGTCGCAGCGCGCGAAGCGCCACCTGCTGCGGCGGCGGCTGACGTGGGAGGGCTTCGGCCTGCTGCGCGACGGGGTGTGGATCGCGCCGGGCGATCACGACCTCAGCGAGATGAACGAGGCGCTGGCGGAGATGGGCATCGACCAGCGGATCGAGGCCTTCATCGGATACCCGAAGTTCGACGACGTGCAGGGCATGATCTCCCGGGTCTGGGAACTCGACGAGCTCGCCGAGCGGTACCACGAGTTCCTGCGCGAATGGGACGTCGCGCAGCCAGCACCGGAAGCCACCGACGCGCTCGGCCGGTACCTGCTGCTGATCAGCGGTTGGCGGACGTTGCTCCGCGAGACGCCGCGGCTGCCCGCCACCCACCTGCCAGCCGATTGGCCAGCGGGGCGGTGCCAGGAGCTCTTCCGCACCCTGCACGACCGGTACGCGCCCGGCGCGGCGGAGTCGTTCGCCGAAATCCTGGTCGCCAACCGGGGGAATGTCTGACGAGAGGAGTTTTCTCCCATGCGTGTTGTTGATTCCCACTTCCACTGGTTCCCGCGATCGCACTTCGAGCACATGGCGAACCGGCTGGAACACCCGCGCACCGAACGCGTCGGGGACGGCTACAAGTACTTCTACAACGAGGGCCGGGGTTTCCTGCCGCTACCCGCGGTGTGGTTCGACCTGGAGGCCGGGCTCGCCGCCTCGGAAGCCGTCAGCGGACCGGAAACCGTCGTGGTGTGCACCACCGGGGTGCTCGGCGGCCTGCTCGACCAGCTGCCCACCACCGACGCGATCGATGCGGCGTTCGCCTACAACGAGGAGATCGCGAAAGCGCAGCGCACCCACCGCGATCGCTTCTTCGGCACGGCGGCGGTCCCGTTGCAGGACACCGCGCAGGCGCTGGCCGTGCTCGATCACGCGGTCGGCGATCTGGATCTGCGCGGCGTGAACCTCGGGCCGGTGACCGCGGTCGAGCCGATCGACGCCGATCGGCTCGACCCGTTCTACGCGCGGGTCGCGGAACTGGGCGTGCCGCTGATCGTGCACCCGACGGACCTGGTGTTCGGCGAGATGCTGTCGGACTACGGCGACGCCCTGCAACGGACGATCGGCCGACTCTTCGATTCGAGCGTCACGGTGCTGCGGCTGATCTTCGGCGGGATCATGCAACGCCACCCCGACCTGAAGATCATCCAGACCCACGGCGGCGGCCTGCTGCCCTACCAGGCCGGGCGCATCGACAAGAACGCGCGGCAACCGCTGCCGCTGCCGCCCAGCGACTACCTGAAGCGGATCTTCGTCGACACCGTCACGCCCCAGGCGCTCACGGTCCGCACGGCGCTGGAGTTCTACGGACCCGACAAGGTCATCTACGGCACCGACTACCCGTGCTGGAGCCCGCGAGCGGCGACCGACGTGCTCGACGAAGCGCGACTCAGCCCCGAGCAGCGCACCAAAGTCCAGTCCACGAACGCGGCGGCGGTGCTCAACCTCACGAGCGCAGCGCCACCGGCGCCGCTCACCAGATGAGCGTCGTCCCGAGCACCACGAGAGCGGCGATGACGTCGAGCTAGCGGAGGGAGTGGTAGAAGGCGATGTGCTGTTCGGCCGCCTGGTGCCAGGTGTGCCGGGCGGCGAGTTCCCGGCCCGCCGCCCGCCGCGCCGGGTCGTCGGTGGTGAGCGCGCGACCGAGTTCGGTGGCCAGGGCTTGCGGGGTGTCGCCGAAACCCGCGGTGCGGCCGAAAACCTCGCGCAGGACGGGCAGATCGCGGACGACGAGCGGAACACCCGCGGCGAGCGCTTCCATCGCGGCGAGGCCGAAACCTTCTTTGGTGGAGGGGAAGGCGAACGCGGCGCTGCTGGCGACGAGGGAGGGGAGGTCGTCGTCGCCGACCGGCCCGAGGACGATCGGCTCGACGCCGAGTTCCGCCGCTGCGGTTTCCCAGCGAGCCCGGTAGTCGCGGTAGTCGAAGAGGGTTTCGCCGCCCGCGATGACGAGTTTCACGTCGGGATGCTCGGCGCGCAGCAGCGCGTACGCCGCCAGCAGGTCGAGGGAACCCTTGCGGGGTTCGATCCCGCCGACCGCGAGGACGTAGCGGCCGAGGCGGTCCTGCCAGCGGGTGCGGGCCGCGGCGTCGGTCGTCGCGAAGCGCTCGTAGGCGACCCCGTTGGGGATGACGGTGGCCTTGACGCCCCAACCGTCGGCGAGTTCGTCGGCGACCGATCTCGACACGCAGACGTGGGCGTAGGGGCCTACGATGGCCCGCTCGTGGCAGGCGGCCAACTCCGGGGTGGTGAAGTGGTCGATGTGGTGGACCGTGCGCACGCAGCGGCCGACGGCGTTGGCGCTGATGCAGTCCTGCGCGTGCACGATGTGGTAGGCGGCCGAGAACGGCGCGAAGGCGTCGCGCAGCACGGCGATCGAGCGCAGCACGCGCTCGCCGACCGTCTCGTGCTCCGGCCCGTCGGCGAAGGGCACGATCCGCAGCCGCACGGCGGGGTCGACCGAGCGGAAGAATCCGGAGTCACCGCCGCGGCCCAGCGTCCACACCGTGACGTCCTCGCCCCGCGCGGCCAGCGCCTCGGCGAGCGCCAGCGTGTGCACCACGCCGCCGCGCGGCTTGGTCGAATAGCTCAGCAGGGCGATCTTCACCCGGCGCCTCCCCGGTAGGCGGACGGTCGGCGCTCGTCGAGGTGCCGCAGCACGCGGCGGGCCCGGTCGATCTCGGTGGCCACGTCGATCTCGGCGACCGCCAGTCCGGCCTTGGACCAGGTGCGGGCCAGGATGTCGCCGCCGGGGCCGACCACTTTGGCCTGGCCGAGGAAGCGCATGCCGCCCATGGTTCCGGTCTGGTTTGAGGAGGCGAGCACGACCTGGTTCTCGGCGGCCCGGGTTTGGTCGTACAGGTCGAAGAGCTTGGCTTGGCGGTCCTGGGCCATTCGCGGGGCGCGGTTGGTGATGCTGGTGGGCCAGGCGGACAGGCAGGCTAGGATCTCGGCGCCGTCCAGGGCTACGGATCGCGCCGATTCCGGGAAGGTCTTGTCGTAGTCGATGAGCATGCCGACCCGCCCGACCGGAGTGTCGAAGGCGTCGAAGCGGTCGCCGGGCGCGTACGCGGCGACTTCACCGGCCGGTAGGTGCACCTTGCGGTGGCGGCCGAGCACACCGTCGCCGGTGACGCAGACCGCGGCGTTGTAGCGCTCGTCGCCGCCGTCCTCGCAGTAGCCGACGCAGACCACCATTTCAGCGGCCAGCCCGGCGACCTGGAGGATCAGCGGATCGTCCGGTTTGAGCGCCGGGGGCAGCGCTTCGGGGTCGGGCTGGCGGAGATCGGCCAGGTAGCCGCCCAGGGCGGCATCGGGGAGGACGAGCAGCCCGGCGCCCGCCTTGCGCGCGTCCTCGATCAGCTTGGCGATGCGCGCCAGGTCGAATTCCAGGTCGCGGCCGAAGTGGGCAGCCGCGGCTGCGATCCGGACGGTGGTCATGCGTTGCCAGCTCCTGCGGTGTGCGGGTAGGCCTCTGGGCGCCGGTCGCGCAGGTGACCCATGGCGCGGCGGGCGGTCGCCAGGGCTTGCGCCACATCGATTTCGGCGGTCGCCACGCCCGGTGCGACCCCGGTGTCGGCGAGGATGTCGCCGCCGGGGTCGACGACCTTGGCGCTGCCCACGAAGCGCAGCGAGCCGAACGAGCCCGCCTGGTTGGCGGAAACCCAAACCACCTGGTTCTCCAGCGCCCGAGCCCGGTCGAAGAGGTCGAAGCGGCGCTTCCAGCGGTCCTGCGCCAGATCGGCCGCCGCGTTGGTGCGCGCCCCCGGCCAGGCGGAGATGCACACCCCTATCTCGGCGCCGTCGAGCGCGAGAGCGCGTGCGGCTTCCGGGAACGCCTTGTCGTAGCAGATCAGCATGCCGATCCGACCGGCCGGCGTGTCGAAGGCGCGGAAGTCCGCCCCGGAGGCGTAGCTGGCGTCCTCGCCGAGCGGCTGGTGCACCTTGCGGTGGTTGCCCAGCACGCCGTCGCCGGTGACGCACACCGCGCTGTTGTAGCGGTGGCCGTCCTCGCCCGCCTCGCAGTAGCCCGCGATCACGGTCAGTTCGCCAGCGAGGTCGGCGAGACGTCGGATCTCCGGGCCGTCCAACGCGAGCGGCGGTGGTCCGGGGTCGTCGTCCGCTCCGGTCGCCTTGCTGTCGAGGCTCAGCAGGTAGCCGCCCAAACACGCCTCGGGCAGCGCCAGCAGCCGGACCCCGTCGGCGCGCGCCTGCTTGATCAGCTGCTCGACGAGGATGAAGTCCGCTTCGAGGTCGCGGCCGAACTCCGCCGCGACGGCGGCCATTCGCAGCGTGCTCACGCGGTCCCCAATCCGGTCACCGGCCCGGTGACCGCCGGTGTGATCTCTCCGTCGGGCCAGCGCAGTCCGACGCCTGGTGCCGAGGTCAGCGCACCGCACACCGCGCTCGTCGCGGGTCCCGCTGGCGGGGCGGGTGCGTCTGCTTCGTCGGCCGTGAGCATCGCGAAGCCGGGGAAGCAGGTCAACCAATCGCCGACGGACGCACCGCGTGGGCGCGGCACGGCGGCGACATCCAGCACCGCACCGCAGCCGCTGGCCTCCGCGAGCATGCCGAGGGTGCCCGCGATGCCAGCCATGGAGACGTCCTTGGCCGCGGCGGGCCGCGCCGCGGCGACGGCGCCGAGCATCGCCCGCAGCTCCTCGGTGCCGCGGTAGCTGGTCGAATCCCATTGCCGTCCGGGGTAGTTCGGCCGCCACGCGCCGCCGAGGTCAGCGGTGAGCCGGACCTGCAGGCCGGGACGTCCGCCTCCGCCGGGCACCGGGTGGTCGGTGCGGCCCAGCGCGGTCACCGCCAGCGCTGCCGGGACGCCGAGCTGGGTGTGCCCGCCCAGCAGCGGGATCTGCCCGTACGCGGCGGCGGCGCGCTTGAGCCCGGCCAGGATTCGGGTGGCGTGCGAGGTGTCCCGCGCGCCGAGCGCGTCCAGCAGGCCGACCGGTGCGGCGCCCATCGCGGCGAGGTCGTTGACGTTGACCAGCACCGAACACCATCCCGCCCACTCCGGATCGCGCTCCACAATGGACGGTGTGATGGCGTCGCAGGCAGCGACCAGGTCGCTGCCCGGCACGGGTGCCCCGTCGTCACCGGTGAAGCCCGCCCCGCCGAGAGCATGGGCGTCGGTCAGCGCCGCGAGCAGCGGACCCAACGCGGCTTTGGTGGCGGAAACCTGAGCCGCGATCCGGCCGATGCGCCACCGCATGAGCACGTGGGGCGCACCGGCTTTGTCGACCTCGCGGACGCGATGCCAGCCGAGTCGGCTGAAGAGCAATTCGTTGCGCGGCTGCACGGTCGCCTCGAAGCGGAGCACGCCGTCGGCCTCCGCGCGGGCGCAGGCCGCTCGGATCAGCGCGGGCCCGATGCCGCCAAGGCGTCGGGCGGCGGGCGCGACGACCAGCCGACCGCCGTACCACCAGCCCAGGTCGGGGCCGTCATCCACCGGCCCGAGCCGTACGCCGCCGAGCACTTCGCCGCCGCTGTCGCGGGCCACCAGCACCACGGTGCGCGGGTCGGCGTCCCGATCGTCGAGGTCGCTGGTTTCGAAAAGGCCTTGCTGCCGAACGAAGAACTCGTGCCGCAGGGCGCGATACGCGGCCAGTGCGGTCGGGTCGTCGGTTTGCTCGATCCGGACGGCGGGCTGCCGTGCCAGGGTCGCGCGGTCGCCGAGCAGCGAAAGGATGTCCGGTACCGGAGCGGAAGTGTCGGCTCCCGTCAGGGTGAGCATGTCGTCGAGTGCCATCCGAGGTCACCCGCCCGCCGTTCGCAACACCGAACACGCCCCGCACGCCGCGCAGCCCGCTTTCTGGTCCGCGCCGGACATCCCGGCCGCCCGCAGTTGCGCCGCGACCGCCTCGGTGACGTATCGCAGCAGTTCG
This sequence comes from Saccharopolyspora antiqui, assembly GCF_052246905.1. Taxonomy (NCBI): domain Bacteria; kingdom Bacillati; phylum Actinomycetota; class Actinomycetes; order Pseudonocardiales; family Pseudonocardiaceae; genus Saccharopolyspora; species Saccharopolyspora antiqui. The sequence goes on along the minus strand of NZ_JBQQBO010000001.1, from coordinate 257,186 downwards.
GCGCTGGGGGAGCCGATGCCGTCCTGAGCGGCCAAGGTGCCGCGCATCGGGCGGAACGGGACGACGAACGGGTAAACACCGCGCTCGATCAACGAGCCCGCGCCCGCGATCAGCTCGTCCGGATCCTCGCCCAGCCCGACCAGCAGGTACGTGGAGACGCGGTTGTGCCCGAAGACCCGGACCGCCTCGTCCCAGGCGGCTTCGTACTCGGCCAGCGCGACGGTGGACTTGCCCGGCATCCACCGCCGCCGCACCTCCTCGTCCAGCGACTCGACGTGGATGCCGATCGCGGTGGCGCCCGCCTCGTGCAACTCGCGGATCCACCGCAGCTCACCGGGAGGCTCGCACTGCACTTGGATCGGCAGCTCGGGCACGGCCGCGCGGACCGCCCGCACGGACCGCACCAGATTGCGCGCGCCGCGGTCGGGTCCGGCGGTCGTGCCGGTGGTCATCACCATCTGCCGCACGCCGTCCAGCCGCACGGCCGCCTCGGCGACCTCGGCCAGCTGGGCCGGTGTCTTGGCCGCGACGGTGGCGCCGGAGCGCAGCGATTCCTCGATGGTGCAGAAGCGGCAGCGGTCGGATTCGCCGTAGCGGATGCAGGTTTGCACGACCGTGGTGGCCAGCACGTCGGCGCCGTGCAACCGGGCGAGCTGCTCGTACCGCACACCGTCTACTGTGGTCAGATCGTAGAACTTCGGCCGACGCACGGGTGAAATGGCCACGCCGGTGTCCTCCTCGCCCAGCCAGACCCGGCCGTCGCGCACCAGGTAGGGGCTGGCGGGATTGGTGGGCAGCGCGGCGTTGGCACCGTCGACGAGGACGTGGCCGTCGTCGCTGGGACCCGCCCCGTCCGGCCGCTTGACCGGTGCGTCCAACCGGATGCCGTGCAGGGCGAGTTCCGCGCGGGTCATGATCCGCACATCCACCGGTGTGCCAGTCGTACGCGTCTTGTCGGTGCCAACGCTCACAGCGCACCTCTCAACGAGTGTGTTCGGTCCTGTTCTTGGAAGCGCCGATTTCGCGCGAAATCGCCCACACCACCACCCGGAACGACCTCCCGAAAGCTCTTCAGAGCTGGTAGGTCGAGTTGATGATCGCGCCCTTGCGGGCGTAGTGGATGATCGCGTCCTGCACGTCCAGCGGGTGGGTGGGGATGACGCCTTCGATCAGGTCTTCCTCGCGGGCGCCGTGCAGCGACAGGCCGAACCGGCAGCAGTAGACCTTGCCGCCCTCGGCGAGGAAGGTCTTGAGCTGGTTGTTGATGTTGTGCTCGCCGGGGAAGGCGGAGTTGCCCGTGGTGGGGAAGCCGCGGGTGGCGAGGCAGTTGAGCGAGCCGGGGCCGTAGAAGTAGATGGCCGACTCGAAACCCTTGCGCAGCGCCCGAGTCGCCTGCAGCACGGCGACGAAGCTGACCGAGGACTCGTGGGCGATGCCGTGGACGAGGGTGAAGTACGTTTCGCCGTCCTCGGCCTCGTAGTCGGGGAAGACCTTGGTGGCGCCGTAGATGCTGGAACCTTCGGGCAGGGCGGGGTGCGGGATCTCGCCCAGCGACTTCTGCTCCAGCTCGGTGAGTTCGACGGTGTCGGACATGTTCGTCTCCTCGGTGCGTCGTGGGGAAGGGATCAGTCGTAGAGCGCGGCGAACGTGTCGCGGAAGACCCGCCCGCCGAGTTCGCCGTCGCCAGCCGCGGCACGCAGCCGGGCGTATTCGCCCGTGAAGTCGCCCCACGGCTGGTCGCTGGCGAAGAGCACGCGGTCGTGACCGATACCGCGCTGCTCGATCTCCCGGGCCAGCCAGTACGGCGTGAAGCCGATGGCCCAGGAGAGGTCTGTGTAGACGCGCTTCCCGGCGTCGATCCAGTCGAAGAAGCGCGAACCGGCGAGCTTGATGTGGCCGCTCATGCCGCCACCGAAGTGCACCAGGTGCACCGGCACGCGGTCGGCGTACCACGCCACCAGCTTTCCGACCTCGTCGATGTCGGAGGCGGCACCGGGGGAGGTGTGCACGTGGACCACCAGGCCGTGCCGCTCGGCCGCGCCGAAGATCCGGTCCAGCAGCGGTCGGCATCCCGGGTCCCCGGGCGATCCGCCGAGCAGGAAGCTCAGCTTGAGCGCCCGGACCCCGGCCTCGCCGGCGAGGGTGAGGGCGCGTGCGGTGCGGTGCTCGTCCTCGGGCCGGGCCGAGACCCACAGCCCGGCGCGGACCCGGTCGTCCGCCTGAGCGGCCTCGATCACCAACTCGTTGAAGGAGAACGCGACATCCGGGTCCGGTACGCCGTAGTTGGGCAGCACCAGGGCGCGTTCGGTGCCCTCGGCGTCGAGGTCGGCCAGCAGTTGCTTGACGCTGGCGCGTGCGGTGGTGTCCGGATTCACCGGCGGGCCGCCGTAGAACGGGAACGAGGGCAGCACACCGAGGTGGCGGTGCGCGTCGAAGACGTGGTGCGCGGTCACGGTACGACGCCTCCTCAGCTCATCAGAGGTGCAACGGGCAGCGCCGGGGCCGAACCGGTGAGCGCGCCGCACACGTCGGTGCGGCGACCGGAGGCCTCGATCCGCTCGGCCAGGTACGCCGCGTCCCGGCCGACGGCCTCCAACCGCCCGGAACCCCAGGTGTGCTGCCAGGGCAGTCCGAGGAAGTAAAGGCCGGGTGCGCTGGTCACGCCGCGCCAATGGGTGGGGTAGCCGCGGCCGTCGAAGACCGGCACTTCGATCCACCGGTAGTCGGCGAGGAAGCCCGTCGACCAGATCACCGAGGTGATCCCGGCCTCCGCCAGCTCCAGCCGTCGCGGCTGGCGCACCGGGTCCGGTTCCCACACCGGCACGTACCGCGGCTGCACCGGCGCGTCGATGCCGCGTGCCGCGATGTGCGCGTCGATGGCGTCCTTGATGGACTCGGCGACGGCGTCGGCGGCGTCGAGGTTGCGCTTCAGGTCACCGCCGAACGCCAAGCTCGCGCCGACGATTCCGGTCAACCGGCCGTACAGCCGCATCCCTTGGCGGGCGAACGCGCGCAGGTCGATGTCCCGACCGCCATCGCGACCGGTCACGTAGTGGTTGACCCGCTTCCGCACGCCTTCGGGGTCGGCGAATTCGTCGATCGTCTTGGCGTAGTGCCCCATGTCGGCCAACCAGGCCACGCAGTCCCGGCCCCGGTAGAAGCGCGCGACGCGCGGCGCCCTGCCGACGGCCAGGTGCACCTGGCGTCCCGCGAGGTGCAGGTCTTCCGCGATCTGCGCACCGGACTGCCCGCTGCCGACGACGAGCACCGCGCCGTCGGGCAGTGCGGCCGGGCTGCGGTAGTCGGCGGAGTGCAGTTGGTGCAGACCGCTGGGCAGCCGTTCGGCGATCCGCGGGATGACGGGGGTGTGGTACGCCCCGGTGGCCACCACGACCTGTTCCGCGGTCAGTTCCCCGGCGGTCGTGTCCAGCCGGTACAGCCCGGTCCCGGTGCGGCGCAGTCGGGTGACCCGCACCCCTTCGACGATCGGGGGCCGGAAGGACGCGGCGTAAGCGTCCAAATAGGACACAACGTCGTCGCGCACCATGAACCCGTCCGGATCCTGACCCCGGTACGGGAAACCGGGCAGTGCGCACTGCCAGTTAGGGGTGACCAGGCAGAACGAATCCCAGCGCCGAGACCGCCAGTCGTGCGCCAGCTGGTGCGCCTCCAGCACGATGTGCTCGATACCGCGCTCGCGCAGGCAGCGGCTCGCGGACAGACCGGCCTGCCCGCCGCCGATGACGGCGACCGGGAAATGCTCTCCGGCGAAGTTCATCGCGGACTCCCGGAGGCGGGCAGCAGGGCCTCGACGGTGACCGCAGCTCGGCGTTCGTCGGTGAACGCGGCGGCGGTGGTCTCGATCTCGACCAGCTGGTCGGCGGCCGCGGCGCACGCCACGCCGTATTTCGCCCGCACCCGCGCACTCGCGATGCCCAGCGCCTGCCGACTGCACTCGACGAAATCGGCGACGGAATAGACCGCACCGGGTTCGAAATAGTCCGCGATCACAGTAGAAGGGGAATAGCAACGCTGGATTTCACCGTCCGGCCAGCGCACCCGAAAATACATCTCTGGCATCATGTCCTCCAGGCAGGACATCGAGCGACAGCAGCCTCGTAGCTGTTCGTGGGTGCAATTTCAGCCAGCGCGGATTACCGATCCGAGGCATCCGGAATAATGGGGAGTTACGGAATGTGCCGCCAAGTTACGGCCGAGATCAACCGAGCGTTGAAATCAGTGGCCGCAACACGCACTCATGTCGCGTGAAATCGCGATGCCGCATCAGCACGCGACAGGCAGCAGCGATCGTCGCGCACCCGACCGGTGTCGGTGCGGCGGCCGTGCAGGACGCCCAGGCCAGCCGAGGACGGTCAGCTGCCGCGCTTCATCGCCATCGTGTAGCAAACGGCGTTCCCCGACAGCGCCACCGTGCCGTCGTCCCGGGTGACGGTCACCGCGAGCTTGGTGATGGGCTTGTCGGAGCGGACCTCGGTGACCTCGACGCGGCCGGTGATGGTGTCGCCGGGACGCACGGGTGCGGTGAAGTCGAAGTGGGTGTTGAGGAAAACCGTGCCCGGTCCGGGCAGCTCCTCGGCGACGACCGCGTTGAGGATCGCGCTGGTGATACCGCCCTGCACGACGATCTCCCCGAACCGCGAGGCCGCCGCGGCGTCGGGGTCGTAGTGCAGCGGATTGCGGTCGCCGCTGATCTCGGTGAACAGTTCGATGTCGCGGGCGGTGACCCGCCTGCTCAGCTCGGCGGTGTCCCCGACCGCTGGTGCGCCGTGCGGCCAACTCGAACTCATGGCGTTCCTCCTCGCGGTCGTCCCTGCCGGGCATGATTCGCCTGCCCACCCAGTGCCCGCATCGCGAGTGCCCCGAGGATCGGGCCGGGTGCGAGCACCAGGAAGGCGAAGCGCCAGCCGACGGATTCGGCCAGCACGGGCACCAGGTTGATCGTGACCACGGTCAGCAGGAAACCGATCGCGGTCTGCGCGGTCAACGCGGTGCCGACGTAGCGCGAGTCGGCGACCTCGCTGAGGGCGGTGGAGAAAACCCCGGAATCCGCGATCACCGCCGCGCCCCAGACCACCAGCAGCACGGCCAGCACCGGCCACGCCGCGCCGTACACGAGCGGCGAGAGCAGGCAGCACGCGCCGCTGACGACGAGGGCCAGTCCCGCAGCGGGCGCGCGCCCGAAGCGGTCGGCGCCCCAACCGCCGAGCAGGCAGCCGACCACCCCGGCAACCCCGATGGCCACGAACGACACCACCCCGACGGTCGCGGCACCGGCAGCGGTGCTCGCGGCGACGAACGAGGGCAGCCAGGTCCACAGCGCGTACAGCTCCCACATGTGGCCGAAGTAGCCGAGGTTGGCCAGCCTCGGACCGCGCTCCCGGAACATGTCGAGCGCATACCTGGGCCGGTGGTGCACCACGCCACCGGCCAACTGCGGTCCCGGTCGCACGAGCGTCGCGGCCAGCAGCGCGGCACCGAGCCCGATGCCCGCCGCGGTCAGCAGCACGCCCTGCCAGGCCAGCCCGCCGAGACCGTTGATCAGGTGCGGTAGTGCGGAGCCGACGGTGAGCGCGCCGATGAGCACGCCGAGCGCGAGCCCTCGACCGGTCGAGCCGAACCACGACGCCATGAGCTTCATGCCCACCGGATACACCCCGGCGAGGAAGAAACCGGTGCCCAACCGGCAGAGCACCGCGAGACCGAAACCGCTGGCCAGCAAGGGAACCGCAGCGGTCGCGGCCACCGCGCCGAGCGCGGCGCACGCGGCGACGCGCTGCGGCGGGAAGCGGTCGGGCAGGTTGAACGCGGCCGAGGTGATCGCCCCCACCACGAAGCCGACCTGCACCGAAGCGGTCAGCCAAACGGCCTGCGTGTCGCTGATGTGCCACACCTCGCGCAGCGTGGGCACCACCGCGGACGCGGAGAACCACATCGCCATGCCGAGCACCTGCATCGCGGCGATCAGGCCGAGCTGGACGTACCGGTTGTCAAGTGTCATACAACGCTCCAGCTGGTCCCGCGGGCGCCCGCGCCCTGGCCGAGCGCGAGCGCCCCCGCACTCGTCACATCGACATCTACCACGCGGGCCGCGACCAGCCAGCAGCGGCCACGGCCGCCACGGAGTGCTAGGCGCGGGCTGTCGTTACGCGATGGCGTGGTCTCTTCGCGGAAACGTGGCGGTGATTTTCGGTATGCGGCGGTAGTTGGGCAGTCCGTGCAGCTCATTGGCGTGGTTCGCCGGATCATCGAGCGGCGCAGAACGTCACCAGCGGCGCGAACCACGCCGCTGGTGACGTGCCCGACAGCACGCCATGTTGATCAACTTCGCTCGGTCAGAGGCGACCGTACTTGGCGTAGACGTCTGCGACGGGGATGCCGGACTGCACTTCCTCGCGGACCTTGTCCTCGATGTCCTTGGCCTCCTCGGACTTCGCGAGCACCTCCTCAAGGGCCTCCTCGGGGATCACCAGCACGCCGTCCCCGTCGCCGAACACCCAGTCGCCCGGGTTGACGCGGACCTGGCTGGACAGCGAGCCGGACATCGAGATCGGCACCTCCAGGTCGTGGATCCGCGACCGCCGCAACGACTCGATCGGCGAGGTGTAGCGGGCGAAGACCGACAGGCCGTCGATCTCGCGCACCAGGCGGCCGTCCCGGATGCCGCCGTCGATGACCACGGCCGTGGCCCCGCGAGCCCGGCTGGCGTTGCTCATCAACTCGCCCCAGATACCGCTCTGGCGCTCGCCAGCGGCACCCACGACGGCGACGCAGCCCGGGTACATGTGGGTGAAGACCCCGAAGTCCGCCAGTTTCGCGTTCGTCGGCATCTCGCTGCGCTCCCGCATGTCCGGCGCGGCCATCACGGTGTACGCCGGTCCGGCCACCTGCATCGAGCGGTCCAGCGGCCTGATCGCGAGGTCCAGGCACTGGTTCGGCAATCCCAGTTCGTCCATGATGTCGTACACCACGGCCGTGTACAGGCCCTTCAGGCGCTTCGCGGTCCGCGCGATCCGATCCGCGTCGCGGCGTGCGCCGCCGTCCTGCGAGTTTGCGGTCATGTCCTGCCTCCCGTCACTCGAACACGCTGTAGCCGGACACGGCGTGCGCGCGCACGCCGTCCATGTCGAGGTCGACCCCGATGCCCGGCGCATCGGGGAGGTCGATGTACCCGTCCTGGACGATCGAGCCGCCGTCCGGGCGCACCACGTAGCTGTCCCACACCTCGCGTTCCTCCAGCGCGTGCCACTCCTGCACGAGGAAGTTGGGGATCGCCGCGCACTGGTGCGAGGTGGCCATCGTGCCGAGCGGGGTGGAGACCAGGTGCGGCGCGAACGGCACGTAGTGCATCTCGGCGAGGTTGGCGATCTTCTTGCTCTCCGCCAGACCGCCGCACTTCGGCACGTCCGGCATCACCACGTCGACCGCGCCGCGTTCCAGCAACTCCCGGAAACCCCAGCGGAGGTAGAGGTTCTCGCCCGCGCAGATCGGGGTGCGGGTCTGGGCGCGGACGCGCACCAGCGCGTCGATGTTCTCGGCCGGGATCGGCTCCTCCAACCACATCAGGTTGAGCGGTTCCAACTCCCAGGCGATCCGACAGGCACTGGGCACGTCGTAGCGCGCGTGCATGTCGATGCACAGGTCGATGTCCGGGCCCACCGCCTCCCGGACCGCGGCGACCCTTTCGACCATGGTGCGCAGTTCGGCGGCGCCCAGCGTGTGGTTGAACTCGTCGAACTTCGCCGGGTGGTCCAGGTCGTCGATGTCGAACTTGAGTGCTGTGAAGCCCTCCTCGACCATCCGGCGCGCCCGGTCGGCGCAGCCCGCCGCCGAACCGGCGGGGTCGTCGCCGTCGCCGCAGTCGGCGTAAAGCCTGATGCGGTCCCGGAACTTGCCGCCGAGCAGCCGGTACACCGGCAGACCGGCGGCCTTGCCCGCCAGGTCCCACAGGGCCAGTTCGATCCCGCTGAGCGCGATCACGAACACGCCAGCCTGCGGACCGGCGAAGACGTGCCTGCGCCGCAGCTTCTCCCAGCACCGTTCGACGTTTCGCGGATCTTCGCCGATCAGGTCGTCCTTGAGGGCGTGGATCAGGCCGACCACCGGCGCCGCCCCCGCATCGGGGTTGGCCTCCCCGAATCCGCTGATGCCCTCATCGGTGTCGATGCGCACCAACGTCGCCTCACCGTGGTAGGCGACCACCGCCGTCGTGACGTTGACGATCTTCATGCCCTTCCCCTTCCGCACCGCGACGTTCAGGCGAGGAGTTGGCCGCCGGAGACGTTGATCTCGATGCCGACGGCGTGCTGCGCCCGGTCGGAGGCCAGGAAGACCACCCAGTTGGCCACGTCGTCGGCCTGGCCGACGCGACCGATCAGGGTCCGCTCGCGGACCCGGTCGTAGGCGCCGGGCTGCGACATCCAGCCCTGCGTCATCGGCGTCTCGATGTTGCCGGGCGAAACGCAGTTGACGTTGATGTTGTACGGGGCCGCGAAGCGCGCCAAATCCTTGGTGTAGGAGAGGATTCCGCCGAAGGCCGCGTCGTAGCCGGGAATGCCCGCGCTCACCCCGTGCGCGGTGAAGGAGCACATGTTGACGATCTTGCCGTAGCGGCGCTCCATCATCTTCGGCATGACGGTCTGGCAACCGAGGAAGACGCCGGTGAGGTGCCCGTCGATCTGCCTACGCCACTCCTCGTCGTCGGTGTCCAGGTGCCCGCTGACCGGGGCGGGTGCCGGTCCCGCGATGTTGCACAGGATGTCGATCTCACCGAGGTCCCGCTCCACCGATTCGACGAATTCCCGCCAGCCCGCGCGGCTGGTCACGTCGAGCGGATAAGCGCGGCACGAGCCCGATCCGCCGTCGAGTTCCCGCATCGCCGCGGTGACACCGGCCTCGTTGAGGTCGGCACCGGCGACCCGCGCCCCCTCGGCCGCGAGGGTCCTCGCGACCGCCCGCGCCAGGCCGGACGCGGCACCGGTCACCACCGCCACCTTGCCATCGAGTGACAGATCCACGATGTCTCCCATCTTCTCCGGATGTGCCGGGTCAGCCTCGAACCGCACCGGCGACGAGTCCCTTGACCAGGTAGCTCTGCGCGAACCAGACGAACAACAACGTCGGGATGACCATCAGCACACCGGCCGCCGACATCGGACCCCAGTCGATCCCGAACTGGGTGACGAAGTTGGTCAGCCCCACCGGCAGCGTCTGGGCGGCCTCGCTGAAGGTCAGCGTTAGGGCGATCAGCAGGTCGTTCCAGGTGAACAGGAACGTCAGCACCGCGCTCGCGGCGAGTCCCGGTCCGACCAGCGGCGCCACCACCAGGACGAGCCGCTTGACCACCCCGGCCCCGTCGATCTCGGCGGACTCCTCGATCTCGGTTGGCAGGTCCTGGATGAAGGCCATCAGCAGCCAGATCGCCACCGGCAGTTTCGCGGCGGTGTGGGTGAGGATGAGGGCCCAGACCGAGTCGAGCATGCCGATCGAGGAGAACACCGCGAACAGCGGGATCGCGAACGCGATGACCGGGATCATCCGCATCACCAGCAGCACCCCGACGATGATTTTGACGCCGGGCAACCGGATCCGCGCCAGCGCGTAGGCGGCCGGTAACGCCAGCACCGTCACCAGCACGACCGTGGCCAGCGACACGACCACGGAGTTCTGCAGGTAGTCGGCCATGTTGTAGTCGCTGAAGACCTTGACGTACTGGCTGAGCGTGATCGACTTCGGGATCAGCTCGACCGGGGTGGCGAAGATCTCGTCCGTCGTCCGCAGCGAGGTCACGATCAGCCACAGCAGCGGGAAGATCGACAGGAAGACCGTCGCGACGAGCACGCCGTAGCGCGCCGCGAGGCCCAGGTTCGCCCGCCTGCCGCGGGCCGGGGCGGATCCTGTCGGCTTCCTGGTTTCCAGCGCCAACTCGGTCATCGCAACGTCCTCCGCGCGGTCAGCCAGGGAATGCCGTACAGCAGTGCCAGCAGGATCAGCGAGATCACCAGCGCGACGTAGGAAACCGCCGCCGCGTGGCCGAAATCGACGCTCTGGAAGGCCAGCTTGTAGGCCTCGACCGTCAGCAGGTTCGACGCGTTGCCCGGCCCGCCCTGGGTCATCAGCCAGACCACGTCGAAGGTCCGGAACAGGTCGATGATCCTGATCATCAGCGCGATCACGATCACCGGTCGCACCAGCGGCAGGATGACCGACCAGAAGGTCCGCCAGCTGGACGCCCCGTCGATCGCCGCCGCCTCCACGGGTTCCTTGGGCACCGCCTGCAGTCCGGCGAGGAACAGCAGCACCAGCAGCGGGGTGTTCTGCCAGGCGCTGGCGATGATGATCGACACCAGCGCCCAGCCGGGATCCGAAAGCCAGGGGATCACCGGGAGGCCGAGGGCTTTCAGCGCCCCGTCGATCAGGCCGTACTGCTCGTTGAACAGCCAGCGGAAGTTCAGGCCCACCACCGCCGGGGCCACCATCGGCGGGATCAGCAGCAGCGTCCGCGCCGGGCGCAGCCCGCGCAGCTTGCTACCCAGTAACACGGCGATCGCCATCCCGGCCACGCATTCCAGCACCAGCGACGCCACGGTGAACACCACCTGATTGCGCAGCGTCGGCCCGAACGACATGCCGGTGAACACGTCGAAGTAGTTGCCGAACCCGACGAACCCGCCGTCGGCGGCATCGAGGTCCCACCGGAAGAAGCTCTTGACGAGCGAAAAACCCAGCGGGTAGAGGAAAACCGCCAGCATCACCAGCAGCGCCGGTACGGCGAGCGCGTACCCGGTGAGCCACGCGGGACGACCGCGTGATCGCCGCGGCCCAGTCGTTTCCGTCGTCATGATCAGCGGATCGTCCCTTCCTGCCGCAGGATCCGGGTGCACTCCCTGGCAGCGGCGTCCAGGGCGGCCTTCGGGGTCAGCTGATCGCTCAACGCGCTCTGCACGGCGGTCTGCACCACCGTGGAGACCTTGTCGAAACCGGGAACTTTGGGCCATTCCTTGCCGTTTTCGATCGTCGTGCGCAGGTCCGTGAGCCACTTGTGCTCCGCACCCTGGGACGCACCGGTGACCTGCTCGGCGATGCTCATGCGGCTCGGGTAGTACTTGAACTTCTGGTACTGCTCGACCAGGGCGCTCGGGCTGACGGTGAACCTGATGAATTCGGCGGCCGCGTCCTTCTTCTCGGAGAACCTGTTGATCGCCATGGCGTGGGCGATCGCGCAGGAGATGCCCGTGCGGTGGCTGGCCAGCGGCGCGGTGCCGAACTTGCCCGCGGTCTTGGCCGACGACGGATCCCCGTAGCTCGCGTACCCGCCCGGCCAGTCGAAGACGGTCGCGCAGATCTCGTTGGAGAAGTTGGCGGAGTTCTCGTTCCACTGGTAGGTGACGGAATCAGGCGGCGCGACCTTGTACCGCTTGATCAGGTCGCGGTAGAAGGTCAGCGCCTCCACGCCCTCGGGCGAGTTGAACGCGACGTGGTTGTCCGCGTCGAGCCAATCTCCACCGGCCTGCCACAGGAAGTCGGCGAACTGCCGTTGCGCGGGGTCGCCCGAGCCCGGCAGCACCAGGCCGTAGCGATCGCCACCGGTGAGCTTGCGGCCCACGTCGATCAGCTCGTCCCAGGTCCTGGCGGGCTGGAGCGAATTCGCCGCGTACAGGTCGGTCCGGTAGTACTGCGAACGCGAGTCCATGTTGCGCGGAATCGCCGCCAACTGCCCGTTCGCGGAGTTGGTGAGCGCGGCCAGCGAGACGGGGAAGAAGTCCGCCAGGTCGGTGTCGGTGAAATACCTGTTGAGCGGTTCGAAATGGGGGAAGAAGGCGCCGATCTGCGCGGTGTGCGTGCTGTAGACGTCGTACTGCGCGCTGCGCGCCGCCGAAAGCGTGATCTCCTTCGACAGCAGCGGGGTGAACTGCAGCAGGTCGTAGTTGACGGTGATCCCGGTCTGCTGCCGGAACTCGGTCACCATCTTCTCCCAGTACGGCGGATAGCTGGTGCCACCGGTGATGAGCAGCGCGTTGATCTCGTCGGCGCCTGCTTCGGGCGCCGCTGCCGCGCACGCGGACAGCAGCGGCACGGCACCGGCGCTGCCCAGCAGCGCCATTGATCTGCCCAGGAAATCACGTCTGCTCAGGGCATTCGGGTGGTGCGTACCTCGCATTCCAAAACCTCCTCGTTGAGGCCTTGCCGCTGCCCTTGCGGATTTGGGTCGCCTCCGCCAGCGCCCGGCCAGAGTTGCTCGGCACCAACGGCGGGACGTTCTGCCGAGCGGACCGAGATCTTGAACCAGCCGGGTCGGAAGAGCGGAATATCGCGCGGAAATCGGAAAAACGTGCCGAATTCGGGGTCGACGGGTTTTACTTGTCCGATAAGCTGATGACATGCCTAGGAGACAAGAGATGCCGGACGGTGTCAAGCTCCGCACCCTCCCGACCCAGGTGGCAGCGCTGCTGACCCGGCGGATCGTGGACGGCGAGTTCGAGAGCGGGCAGGCGCCGTCCGAGCTCGAAATCTCGCAGGAGTTCGGCGTCTCCCGCGTGGTGGCACGTGATGCGCTCAAAATGCTTGCCTCGCTGGACATCGTGGAGATCGCCCAGGGACGTCGCGTCGTGGTCCGGCCGCAGGCCGAATGGGACTACCTGGATCCGCTGCTGGTCGAATGGCTGCCCGCCGAGCACGTCGACGAGCTGCTCAGGGAGCTGCACCAGATGCGGGTGCTGCTGGAGCCGGAACTTGCCGCGATGGCCGCCACCAGCATCACCGACGAGACCCTGGCCAGGCTCCAGGAAGACCTGGACCGGATGACCGATCTGGAATCGGATCCGGACAACTACCTCGACGCCGACCACGAATTCCACATGGCGATCTGCCGCGCGGCCAACAACCGCATCCTCGACCGGATCATGTACTCCGCGCGCTGGCTGCTCACCGCCAGCCGCCGGGTGACCAACGAGGCGCCCGGCGGCCTGCACCGCGCCACCGAGTCCCACGCCCGGATCTTCGACGCGCTGCGGTCGCGGGACCCGGACGCCGCCAGGGTGGCGATGCGTTCGCACCTGCAGAAGAACTTCCCGATCCTCGCCGAGCGCAAGCGCAAGCACAAGCGGGCCAACCGGCCGGCCCGTTCGGCGAAGCAGCAGGCGAGCGGATAGCTCGCGAGCGCACCGGCTCTTCGAACTCCGAACCAGACGGAAGGCGGCAAAAGCATGCGGGGCAACGAGAAAACCGGGCCGATTCGACTGGGGCTGATCGGAACCGGTCTGGCCGTCGCGCAGTTGCACTGGCAGGCGCTGCGAGCGCTCACCGACCGGTTCGTGGTCACCGCGTTCGCCGATCGGTCCGTTTCCCAGGGTGAGCACTTCTCGTCCTACAGCGGCGTGGACATGGCCGATTTCACCGCCGACTACCACGAATTGCTGGCCCGCGATGACGTGGAGGCGGTGCTGATCTCGGTGCCGATCCCGGACCTCTACCAGGTCACCAAGGATTCGCTGGCCGCGGGCAAGGACGTGTTCTGCGAGAAGCCGACCGGCACCGACGAGCAGCAGGCGCGCCAGTTCCTCGCGCTGGCCGACGAATACCCCGACCGCACGATCCTGATCGGCGAGAACTTCTTCTACCGCGACGACATCCGCTTCGCGCGTGCCCTGCTCGACGACGGCGCCATCGGCAAGGTGCACCTGATGGCGTGGCGGGTGGCCGGACAGCTGGTGCCGAAGCAGGGCAGGTTCACCGGAACACCGTGGCGGCTGCGGCCGCAGTACCGCGGCGGTGTGCACCTCGACGCCGGTATCCACCACATCGCCCAGATCCGGATGCTCTGCGGCGATGCCGTCCAGACCCACGGGGCCGTCCAGCGGGCCAACAGCACGATCGACTCGCCGTCGGACCTGACGCTGAACATGGTCTTCGCCAGCGGCGCCATCGGCAACTACACGGCCAGCTACCTGGAGATCGCGATTCCGCCGGAACCCAACGACATGCGGCTGTACGGAACCGACGGCGTGCTGAGCCTGCAGGGCACGGACGGGCATCGGCGGGTGACGCTGATCCGTCCCGACGGGACGACGCGGACCAACGTCTTCCGCGGCATCGACAACGGCTACTACAACGAGCTCAGCAACTTCGCCGACGCGGTCCGGCACGGTGCCGAGGTCGTCGGCACGATCCAGCAGAGCTACGCCAACATGCTGATCGTCCTGCGGGCCCTGGATTCGGCCGAGCGGGGCGTGGTGACATCGGTCGACGATGCCGCCGCGACCCCGGGCGGCGTTGCGCTGTGGCGACCTCGCGGCGCGACGGGTCTGTTCGACGGTCTACCCGGCGAACGTTCGGTGACCACCGAGACTCTTTCCTAGCACCGGAGTCCCAGCACCGGAGTTCAACTCAACGGCCCCCAGCGAAGCCGTGATCCGTGCGGAACGTGGCCCCCGATGTGCGGGCAGGGCCTGGCGCCGGTTCACAGCTTGGTGTGCAGCAGTTCCTGGACCGCGTTCGCGGTTGCCATCACCTTGGGTGCGAGTTCGTTCGCCGTGGCGGCGTCCATCCGGCTGGCGGGTACCACCACCGCGATGCCCGCCAGCGGTGCGCCGGTGAGGTCGAGCACCGCGGTCGCGACGGCGCTGATGCCCTGCTCGCCCTCCTCCAGGTTGATCGCGTAGCCGTCCTGGCGGACGACCTGCAGTTCCTTTTCGAGTTCGGTCCAGGACGCGACCGAGGACTCGGTGCGCACCGGCAGGTCCTCATCGGCGTAGCGCCGCGCGAGCTCGGGTTCGGACAGGGCGGCGAGCAGTGCCTTGCCGCCCGCCGTGCAGTTGGCGGGCAGCACGATCCCGGTGCGTCCGCCGACCCGCACGGACCGGGTGCCCTCCACGCAGTCGATGAACCGGATGTTGCGGCCTTCCAACAACGAGAGGCTCACGGTCTCCTGGGTTTCGTCGCGCAGTTCCTGGAGCAGGGGTTGGGCGACGCGGCGGATGTCGATTCGTCCGATCGCGGCCAGGCCGATCTCGTTGAGCACCGGTCCCGGCCGGTAGGCGCCGTTGGCCTTGTCCTGCATCGCGAAACCGTGGGCGCGCAGCGCGGACAGCAGACGATGGGCGGTGGACCGCGCCACGCCGAGGTCCTCGGCCGCCTCGGCGACCCGCAGCGCCCGACGGTCACCGAGCAGGGACAGCAGCCGCAGCGCGTTGTCCACTGAGCTGAGGCCGCCCGACTTGGCTGGATTGTTCGGCATGAAGGAATTATATCCCCAAATTCTTCCTTCATGAGGAATTACTTCCTACTGTCGCAGCTGTGCTGATTTCCAAAGAGCTTCCCGTGATCGTCGTTGGCGCCGGGCCGGTGGGTATGACCGCGGCCGCATCGCTGGCGACCGCGGGTATCCCGACCGTGGTGATCGAGGCGACCCCGCAGCCGCAGCCGGACTGGCGGGCGTCGACCTTCCACGCGGCCACCATGGAGCTGCTGGAGCACATCGACATCACCGGCCGAATGCTGTCGGAAGGTCTGGTGGTGCCGAAGTACCAGTTCCGGGACCGGCGCGACGGGCTGGTCGCCGAGTTCGACCTGGGCGTGCTGAGCGCGGAGACCAAGTTCCCGTTCCGGCTCCAGCTCAACCAGCAGCGCCTGGTGCAGTTCCTGTTCGACCGGCTGCGCGCCGACGATCTCGTCGAACTGCGTTTCGGATCCCGCTTGGTGGCGGTCGAGAACACCGCCGAGGGCGTCGAGGCCGTCATCCAGACGGCCACCGGCGAGCAGCGGCTGCGCGGCTCGTACCTGATCGGCGCGGACGGTGCTGGCAGCACGGTGCGCAAGCAGCTTGAACTGGCGTTCGAGGGCGTCACCTACTCGGAGCGGTTCCTAATCATCAGCACCCCGGTGGACCTGCGGGAACAGGTGCCCGGCATCGCTGAGGTCAACTACGTCGCGGACCCCGTGGAGTGGCTGTTCATCCTGCACACCCCCGAGGCCTGGCGGTTGCTCTACCCGGTGCCCGCCGATGTCAGCACCGAGCAGGCCACCGATCCCGCCGAGATGCAGCGGCACCTGCAGGGCTGGTCGCCCCGGGAGGACGGATACCCGATCATCGACCACCAGATCTACAACGTGCACCAGCGGGTCGCGGAGTCGTTCCGCAGCGGTCGCGTGCTGCTGGTCGGCGATGCCGCCCACGTCAACAGCCCGGTTGGTGGCGTCGGGCTCAACAGCGGCATCCACGACGCCATGGACCTCACCCGGCGGCTGGTCCGGATCCTCGCCGAAGGCGCCGACGAGGACGCCGAGCTGGACACGTTCAACAGCTGCCGTCGGCGCATCGCGCTGGAGTACGTCCAGGCCGACACGCAGCGCAACACCGACCGGCTGCGCGAGACCGATCCGGAATCACGTCGCACCAACCAGCGGGAGCTGCGGGCGCTGGCGGCCGATCCGGACCGGGCCCGCGACTGGCTGCGCCGGGTTTCGCTGCTGGAAAGCGTGCGGAAGTTCGGCATCGGCACGCCACCCGACAAGCACGAGTTGGAAGGAGCGCAGTCATGACCGTCGAGCAAGACGTGGATCAGGAACTAGCCGCGTTCTACCGGGACCTGGACGTGGTCGACCTTGCTCCACTGTGGACGATCACGGAGCAGTTGCTCACGCCCGTCCCGCGCCCCAAGTCGATCCCGTGGTTGTGGCGCGCGCAGACGTACGTGCCGTTGGCCGAACGCGCCATCAAGCTGGTGCCGATCGAACGCGGCGGCGAGCGGCGGGTGCTGAGCCTGCGCAACCCGGGTTTGGGCGGCCGTCCCTACGCGGCGGGCACCCTGTGGGGCGCGGTGCAATGCCTGGGTCCTAACGAGAGCGCCCCCGCGCACCGGCACACCCCGGGCGCCATCCGCTTCGTCATCTCCGGCGAAGGCGTGTTCACCACGGTCAACGGGGATGCGTGCGACATGCGCTCCGGTGACCTCGTCCTCACTCCGGGAATGGCCTGGCACGACCACTCGAACACCACGGACCGGAACATGCTGTGGTTCGACGGCCTGGACCTGCCGATGGTGGAGGCCCTCGACGGCATCTTCTTCGAACCGCACCCCGACCTCAACCAGGCCGTCGAGGGCGAGCACAACCGCTCCGAACGGCAGTACGCCGACACCTGCCGCCGCTACACCTCCGGTTCGGTGCGGACCGAGCTCGATCCCACGCCGTCCCCGCTGCTGATCTACCGGTGGGCGGACACCGAGGAGCGGCTGCGGCAGGAGACGGGCAAGCAGCCGGACGCGCCTTCGGTCACCGTCGAGTACATCAACCCCCGATCCGGGGCGAGCGTGCTGCCGACGCTGGCCTGCGGCGTGCAGCGGGTGTTCGCCGGTCGCCACACGCTTCCGGTGCGGCGCACCGGGAACTGGATCTACGTGGTGCGCGCGGGCGCGGGCCACAGCGTGATCGACGGGCAGCGCTTCGACTGGGAGACCGGCGACATGTTCGTGGTGCCGTCCTGGTCGGCGGTCGAGCACCACGCGCTGGAGCAGGCGGATTTCTTCACCCTCAGCGACACCCCGGTGCTGCGGGCGTTGGGCATCAACCGCGAACAGTCCCTGGACACCCCACAAGCCATCACCGGCACGTTCTCCCCTCGCTGAAAGGACTTCTCGTGAAGCTGGCGCTGTTCAACGACTTCCGCCTCGGTGCGGTCACCGAGGACGGGATCGTCGACGTCACAGCGGCGCTGCCGTCCTCGCACGATCCCGATCCGGTCACCGCCGGATGGTGGCGCGCGCTGTGCCGGGACTTCCTGGAACTCAGGACCGATCTGGAGGCCGCCGCCAAGGCTGGCACCCCCATCCCGCTGGAGCAGGTCCAGCTGCGGGAACCGGCGCTGAACCCCTCGAAGGTCATCGCCTGCGCGTGCAACTACCGCGACCACGTCGCGGAGATGCACGAGGTGCAGGAACGCACCCTCGGCCACATCGAGTCCTGGATGATGGACTTCGACGTGTTCCTCAAGTCGCCGTCGGCGATCAGCGGTCCGACCCAGGACATCGTGCTGCCGCCGGAGGTGGTCGCGGCCGGTCAGGAGATCCACCACGAGTCGGAACTGGTGATCGTGATCGGCGCCGGTGGCAAGGACATCACCGAGGAAGACGCGCTGAACCACGTGCTGGGCTACACCATCGGACTGGACATCACGGTGCGCAGCGCCGCGGACCGGTCCCGGCGCAAGAGCTACGACACCTTCGCGCCGCTCGGTCCGTGGATCACCACCGCCGACGAGGCCGGTGATCCCGCGGACTTCGAGATCGACCTGGTGCTAAACGGCGACGACCACCGCCAGCACGTGCACACCAAGGATCTGATCACGCCGATCCCGGCGATCGTCTCCTACGCCTCGCGGATGATGACCCTGCTGCCGGGCGATCTGGTGTTCACCGGTGCCCCGCCCGGCGTCGGACCGATCACCGCCGGGGACGTGCTGGAGACGAAGATCAGCCGCCTGGGCAAAATGACGTTGGGAGTCCGCTGACGACGACGTGCACCCCGCAGCGCTGCGTCCACCCCCGCAGCGCTGCGGTGCGATTTGGCAACGGCGTCTTCGCCGCGCCGAACGGGGCTGGAATCCTGCCACTGTTCCCGCACTTTCAGCGCTAAATGGACAACCAACGGAGGTTGACATGGCTGATCGCTCGATAGACGTTCGGGCCGAACTCGATGAGGCGCCGCTACGGCCGTTTCACTGGAAGCTCGTCGGACTGGTCTTCCTCGCCATCCTGTTCGACGGCTACGACATCCTGGCGCCGTCCTACGTCATCCACTTCGTTTCCAAACCGTGGGGCCTCACCCCCGCCCAGTCCGGCCTGCTGGTCTCGGCGGGCCTGGTCGGGGTGATGATCGGCTCGTTGACGCACGGCGTGGTCGCCGACCGGATCGGCCGACGGCCCACCATGATCGTCGGGCTGCTCATCTCCGGGGTGTTCAGCCTGCTGACCGCCACCTCCGCCAACTCGTACGAGAGTTTCATCTTCATCCGGCTGATCACCGGTATCGGTCTCGGTGTGGTCATGCCGCTGGGTACCGCCTACATCAACGAATACCTGCCCAACCGCAGCCGGTTCCGGTTGGCGACGTTGTCGGCGGCGGGGTTCTCCCTCGGCGGGGTGCTCGCCTCGATCCTGGGCATCTTGTTCACCGAGCAGTACGGCTGGCAGTTCCTGTTCTACTTCGGGTCCATCGCGGGTCTGGTCGGTCTGCTGTTCATCGCGGTGTTCCCGGAATCGACGGAATACCTGGTGTCGCGCGGCAAGACCGAACGCGCCGCCGCGCTGATGTCCAAGGTGCGCCCGGATCGCGCCGCGCTCTACCGCGAACTCCCGTTCGCCCAGCTCGTGAAAACCGGGCGACAGCGCGGTGATTGGCTGATCCCGCTGCGCAGGCCCTATGCGGTGGCCACGATCGCGCTGTGGGTCTCGGCGTTCTTCCTGCTGTTCATCAACTACGGGCTGTCCAGTTGGACACCTAACCTGATGATCGAGCGCGGCGGGAACTTCGCGCTGGGCTTCGGTTTCGGCGCGGCACTGCACAGCGTGCCGTTCGTGGGCGGGATCGTCTGCGGCTACGTCGCCGACCGTTGGCTGGGGCGGCGGTTGAGCCTCGGCGTCTGGTGCGGGCTCGGTGCGCTGGTGACGTTGAGCGTGGTGTTCACGCACAACGCGATCCTCAACATCATCGCGATCGCGCTGGCCGGTTTCTTCCTCATCGGCGGGCAGTTCATGCTCAACAACACCTGCGCGATGACGTATCCGGTGAACGCGCGCGGCACCGGAACCGGCTACATGCTGGGCGTGGGTCGCCTCGGCGGGATCCTCGGCCCGTACATCGGAGGCGTTGTCCTCGGTGCTTCCGGCGGCAACACCAACGTGCCGTTCATCGTGGTGGCGATCGCGGCGGTGCTGACCATGGTCGCTGCCGCGTTCATCCTCGTTTCGCAACCGGCAGGTCAGGACGCGGCGGTCGCCGCCGCGAGCCCGGAGCCGTCCAAGCCGTGACGGCGCCGGGTAGTGGGTGCCGGTACTGGCTCCAGCTCCGACCAGTACCGGCACTCGCTTCCGTTCAACTGGCGCGTTTGCTTCCGAGGCCGCCGAAGAAGATGTAGTTCTCCGGGTTGTCCAGGGTCTCGTTGTCCGGCCGCCACTGCGGCACGAAGACCGCGCCGGGATCCACGAGCTCGAAGCCGTCGAACAGACCGGTGATCCAGGCGCGCGACCGCGCCACCGCCGGGTTGCTGCTGGTCGCGTACAGCGCTTCCAACTTGCTCATGTCCGCCGGTCGGGCGTCGCCGGTGGCGTGGGTGATCGCCAGGTAGCTGCCCGTCGGTAGCGCCTGGCGGTATCGGGCGACCAGCTCGGCCGGTCCGGCGCTGTCCGGGATGAAGTGCACGAGGGCCAGCATCAGCAGCATGATCGGCTCGGAGAAGTCCAGCGAATCCCTTGCGTGCGCCAGCAAGTCGTCGGGTTGGCACATGTCCGCGCGGATGATCGAGGCGTGCTCGTTGTCCTGCAAGATGAGTTTGCTGTGCTCGACGGCGACCGCTTCGTTGTCGACGTACACGACCCGGGCGGCGGGGTCGACCTCTTGCGCGATCTCGTGCACGTTGCCGACCGTCGGGATGCCCGAGCCGATGTCCAGGAACTGGCGCACACCGGCGTCCAGGCCGAACATGACCGCACGTCGCAGGAACGAACGGTTGGCGCGACATGCCACGTCCACGCCGGGGAACACCTGCTTCGCCTTCGCGGCGAACTGCCGGTCGACCGCGAAGTTGTGGGCGCCACCTAACAGGCAGTCGTAGACCCGCGCAGCGCTGGGGGTATCGAGGTCGGCTCCGTCCGGGATCCAGTTCGTGTCGCGGTCCAACAGTGGTCCATTCTCGCCGAAGGTGGGTGGGTTGTGCTGCGGATGCTCGCGCGGGTGCGACACCTGGCGCAGCACGGCGAGTGCCGCGAGATGATCACCTGCGGGCGGTGACTGTATAGCACCGCGAGCGACCGAACGACTACACCCAGCAGTGGGAGCACGCGGTTTTCCTTCGGTGCTACGCCCGGGTCGGCCAGTAGCGGGCCACGTCCACGCCGAGGTGGTCGAGCAGCGCGGCGACCTTGTCGTCCAGTTCCCGCCCGACTTCGGTGATGGCCGGGTGGCCGAACCCGTCGAAGACGGTGCTGGGCTGGTCGATGGCGAAGACGGCGCGGCCGTCGTCGTCGCTGTAGAGCAGCACCCGCAGCGGTGCGTAGAGCAGGGTCGCCGGGTGGTGGCGGAACATCCGTTCGGCGATGGTGTGGTTTCCCATCAGGTATTCGACGCAAGGCCGCTGGTGGCCCGCCATCGCCATCAGCGTGGTGGTGTCGAAGGTCGTGAACAGCACGAAGTCGTGCGGCGCCTGCGCGGCCACGGCTGCCTTGACGTCATCCCAGGTCGCGCCGGTTTCGCCGAGGCAGAGCACGGCGGCGCGGTCGAAACCGGGGACGGCCCTCTCGAACGCGGACCGGAACTCCGCGAAGCCCTTTCCGGTGGGGATTTCCAGGCGCGTCATGGTGTGCTCGGTGGCGTGGCCGTCCGTCGACATCGTTGTCTCCTCCTCCACCGGATCGCCATTGAATGGCTTGCAGACCAAACCGATGTGCAGCCGATGGTAGGCGTCGGGTAGCGGGTCGGCGACGGACCGCGACCCGGCTCGACGTGGCTTGACACGCCATCGCGGGTGAGGATGAATGACCTGGTGGCGATGATGCTGGGACGGACCTCATGAAGGAACACGGGTCCTCCCTGGCCAACCTCGACCTCAACCTGCTCGTTTTCCTCCGCGAACTGCTGCGCGCCCGGAACGTCACCCGAGCGGCCGAGCGCATCGGAGTCACGCAACCGACCACGAGCGCCGCGTTGGCCCGGCTGCGCAGGCACTTCGACGACGAACTGCTCGTCCGGCGACGGGGCGGCTACGTGCTGTCACCGCTGGCCGTGGAACTGGCCGCCCAGATCGAGCCGCTGTGCGAGGCGGCGGAGCGGTTGTTCACCACCGCGCCGTTCGATCCGGCCACCACTCGGCGCGAGTACAAGCTGCTCATGCCGGACTACGTGCTCGACGCCATGGGGGAGGCGGTCTCCCGGGCGCTGCACGCACAAGCACCGGGGGCGAAACTGCACGTCATGCTCGTCACCGGCGCCCTGCCCTCGGACGCGGTGGAGGCGCTTCGGCTCATCGACGGGCTGGCCTCGGCGCCGACGCCCGGACTGCGGCTGTCCGGACTGCGCTGCGCGGAGCTCTTCCGCGACCGCTGGGTGTGCGTGGTCGACGCGGACACCGTGCCGACCAACCGGACGCGGCTGGAGACCGCCGAACTGGAGCGCAGGCCGTGGGTCGTGCCGCACCACCCCGGCGGCGACTACCCGCCCACCGCGCCGCTGGCGCCGCTGATGATGGCGCTCGCGGTGAGTCCCGAGGTCGCGGTGCGGGTGGACAGCTACCGCGCCACGCCGCACTTCGTCGCGGGCACCGACCGCGTCGCCGTCATCCAAGAGCGGCTCGCGCGCCGGTTCGCCAACCGGACCGATCTTCGGATCCTCGAATACCCCGGTGAACCCGAGCCGATCGTGGAGTGCCTTTGGTGGCACGAGAAGCACGAGGCCGACCCGGCACACCGCTGGATGCGTGAAACAGTCCGCGCCGCCGCCCAGAATTCGGGGCCATAGAGCGCATCGATGGTCCGCATCCCGAATTTCTTCTTCCGGATCGGCCAATGCTGTTCCTAATGTCGAAATCATGAAAATCGTGGTGGCCAGGCTCGACGAGTTCCCGCCCGGGGAGCGCAAGCTCGTCCAGGCGGGACGCCGGTCGATCGGTGTGTTCCGGATCGGCGACCGCTTCTACGCCCTCAACAACTTCTGCCCGCACCAGGGTGGTCCGCTGTGCGTCGGCCGCACGAAGCCGTGGGTCCAGTCGTCGGCTCCGGGCGAGTTCCAGATGGTCGGGGAGGAGGCGCTGGTCGCTTGCCCTTGGCACGGTTGGGAATACGACCTGGCGACCGGCCAATCCTTCCTCGGACCGGGCGAACCGCCCGTTCGCACCTACGACGTGACCGTCGAATCCGATGAGCCGTCGGCTGAGCCCAAGGGTGGGCGGATGCCCGGCCCGTACGTCGCGGAGACCTTCCCAGTGCACGTCGAAGACGCCTACGTCGTGGTCGACACCAGCCCCCGCCCGGTGAGGCCGGGCGCCGCACCCGGAGGTGAGAAATGACCAGCACGGCAGCACCCCAGACGCCCGTCCGCGCCGGTACTCGGGCCGCTTACACGATCGTCGATTCCGACATCCACCCGCACGCGTTGGCCCGGGACATCCTGCCCCGGCTCAGCGCCCAGCACCAGCGGCGGTGGGAGATGTTCGGCAGCCGCGTGCCGGGACCGCCGGAGATCTACCCCCGGGTGCGCAACGCCGGTTTCCGGCTCGACTCCTGGCCGGAGGGCGGTTTCCCGGGCAGCGACCTCCAGACGATGCGGGAGCAGCTGCTCGACGAGTTCGACATCGATCACGGGATCCTCATCCCGTTGCAGGGGCACAGCTGGGGCGTCGAGGAGCCGGAGTACGCCGCCGCGCTCTGCCACGCCCTCAACGACTGGCTCGTCGAGGAGTGGCTGGACCAGGAACCGCGGCTGCGCAGCTCCATCGCGGTCTCGATCGAGACGCCGGAGTACGCGGCCGAGGAGATCCGCCGCCGCGCCGGGGATCCGCGGTTCTCCCAGGTGTTGCTGTCCACCGGCGGCGAGTCGTCGTTCGGGCGGCGCAGGTACTGGCCGATCTACGCCGCGGCGGCCGAAGCGGGCCTGCCGATCGCCGCGCACACCGGTGGGCTCGAACAGCACCGGGGCGCGGGCTGGCCGTCGTTCTACCTCGAAGAGCACGTCTGGAACGGCAACACGATGGCCGCGCTGGTGATGAGCATGCTCTGCGAGGGCGTCTTCACCGAGTTCCCGTCGTTGCAGGTCGTCTGCGTCGAAGGCGGGATCGCGTGGGCGGGACCGCTGATGTGGGCGCTCGACGAGGCTTGGGGCCAGCTGCGCGAGGACGTTCCGCACCTGCGCAAGCCGCCGTCGGAGTACATCCGCGAGCACATCTGGTTCACCACCCAGCCCATCGAAGAGCCCGATGACCCCGCCCAGCTGGAAACGGCGCTGCGGCACATCGGAATGAGCGACCGGATCATGTTCGCCTCCGACTACCCGCACTGGGACTTCGACTCGCCTCGACTCGCCCCTCGGCTGCTGCCAGCCTCGATTCGTGAACCGGTGATGGGCGTCAACGCGTGCCGACTGTACGGACTCCCAGAACGAAACATGCCGGAACGAAACACGGAGGTTTCCCGATGACCGCGCCCACCGTGGTCGGTGCGATCGACATCGACGTGCACTGCGCGCCAGCGTCGTTCCTCGATCTGGAGCCATACCTCGACGAGTACTGGCGCGGCTACGTGCTCGACGCGGGAATGTCGTTCTCGCCGACGCAGGGCGGCGCGTACCCACCGCTGGCGCCCACGAGCGCTACCCCGGTCGCCCGCGCGGCCGGGACCTTCCCGCCGCACACCGTGGACGAGCTGCGCGCGCAGCTGCTCGATCCGCATGCGCTGCACATCGCGGTGCTCAACTGCACGACCTCGTTCCACTGCAACCGAAATCCCTACTACGAGGCAGCGCTGACCCGGGCGGTCAACGACTGGCTGATCGAGGAATGGCTCGGTCGCGACGACCGGCTGCGGGCGAGCATGGTGGTGCCGACGCTCGACACGAACGCCGCCGTCGCGGAGATCGAGCGGATCGGTGATCACCCCGGGATCGTCCAGGTGCTGCTCCCGACCCGGACCGACACGCCGTGGGGCAACGTGTCGCACCGGCCGATCCTGCGCGCCGCGGCGCAACGCGGTCTGGTGGTGGGCCTGCACGCCTGGGGCCGGGTCGGCAACGCGCCGATCTCCAGCGGTTTCACGCACACCTATCTTGAGGACTACCTGAGCAATTCCCAGGTCATCGTGCAGGCGCAGGTGACCAGCCTGGCGACCGAGGGCGTGTTCGCCCAGCTGCCCGACCTGCGGGTCGCCCTGCTGGAGTGCGGGTTCTCCTGGCTGCCCACGCTGCTGTGGCGGTTCGACAAGGACTGGAAGGGGGTCTGGCGAGAGGTGCCGTGGCTGGACCGGAAGGCCTCGGAGGTCGTTCGCGACCACATCCGGCTCTCGACCGCACCCGCGCATCTCCCGCACGACCCCGTGCAGGTGCGGGAGGCCCTGGATCTGCTCGACGCGGGGGCGGTGCTGATGCACGCCAGCGACTTCCCGCACGACCACGGGGACGCTGGCGGGCGGTTGCTCGCCGCGCTCACCGACGCCGAGCGAGATGCGGTGCTGCGCGGCAACGCGCTGGAGTGGTACGGGTTCGACCGCTGATGTTCGAGGGCTTCCAGACCCGGGACGTGCGGACGTCGGCAGGGGCGAGTATCCGGGTGCGCGTCGGCGGCAGCGGCGCACCGGTGCTGCTGCTGCACGGCTACCCGCAGACTTCTGCGATGTGGCACCAGGTCGCGCCCGGCCTCGCCCGCGACCGGACGGTGGTGGTGGCCGACCTGCGCGGCTACGGCGACAGCACACCACCGCCGGAGGCGGTCGACGAGGTGGCCGCGTTCGGCAAGCGGGCCATGGCCGCCGACCAGGTGGCGGTCATGGGCGAGCTCGGTTTCGACCGGTTCGCCGTGGTCGGCCACGACCGGGGAGCGCGCTGCGCCTACCGGCTGGCGCTCGACCACCCCGACGCGGTGACCGCGCTCGCCGTGCTCGACATCCTGCCCACCGCCGACGTCTTCGCCCGGGTCGACGCCTCGTTCGCCCGCGCTGCGTGGCACTGGTTCTTCCTCGCGCAGCAGGGCGATCTGCCGGAGCGGCTGATCGCCGCGGACCCGGACGCGTTCTTCCTGCGCGGCGCTGGCGAGCTGTTCGCGCCCGAGGCGCTGGCGGCCTATCGCGAGGCGTACCACCGAGCATCGGTGATCCACGCGATGTGCCAGGACTACCGCGCTGGTGCCAGCGTCGACGTCGCCGACGACGAGGCCGACCGCGGCCGACGCCAGATCGCCTGCCCCACCCTGGTTCTGTGGGGCAGGCACGGACCGCTGGGCCGCGAGCCCGACGTCCTCGACGTCTGGCGGCGGTGGGCTCCGCACGCGCACGGCCGAGTGCTGGAGTGCGGGCACTACCTCGCCGAGGAACGACCGGTGGAGACCCTGGCCGATTTGCAGGAGTTCCTGCGGAGTTGCTGACGGCCCGCGCGGCAGCGGTCGGGGTTCAGTCGGTGCCGATCTTCGGTCGAGGGCTCGCATCGAGCTTCGTCCGAAGATCGGCGCGCGCGGCCTGGCCGTTGCGGCGGGCCAGGAACCGGTCGACGGCGTCGCGTCCGTTGCGGATCAGCTCGTCCCGACTGGCCTGGTCGATGTCGAATTCGGTGATCCCCACGTCCGAGGTGTCGATGGTGATCATCCGCTCGCGGACTTCGGGGCGGCTGAGCTGGGTCTGGTCGTGCCCGACTACCGCGGTGATGAGCACCTTCTTGAGCAGCTCGAACGGCGGTGGCAGCGGCATGCCGAGCCCCGGGAACACCTCGCCGATCCCCTTGGGCAGGTCGGGGAGCAGGCGGATGCCGAAGGTGGGCCAACGGGGCAGAACACCGTCGGTGCGGTCGAAGATCTCGACGGCGAAGTTCGACAGCACCGCACCGTCGACGATCAGCGACACCTCGCCGGTGACGGGATCGATGAGCCGCTGCGGTTCGAAGAACAGCGGCAGCGACATCGACATCCGCACTGCCTCGGCGACCGACTGGGCATCGGGGTCCAGGTGGAGCAGGTGGTAATCCCACGGCAGTCGCAGCAGGCGGCCGTGCGTGATGTCGGTTACCAGCACGACGAGTTTGTAGTGC
Source organism: Saccharopolyspora antiqui (assembly GCF_052246905.1). Taxonomy (NCBI): domain Bacteria; kingdom Bacillati; phylum Actinomycetota; class Actinomycetes; order Pseudonocardiales; family Pseudonocardiaceae; genus Saccharopolyspora; species Saccharopolyspora antiqui. Next base: position 230,180 of record NZ_JBQQBO010000001.1, on the reverse strand, counting down.
TGGTCGGGCGGCAGCTTGGCGTCGTCGCCGTCGGTTTCGCGGCGGAGATCGCCGAACGTCGTGACACCGAGCGCGGACAGCTCGCGATCCAACCAGTCCCGCAGGTAATCGCCTGCGTAGGCGCCGCTTCGGGTGAGCAGCGCCAAACCTTCGCTGAGCACCGGCAGCCCCGGCCGCCGCCGATCGGGGATGCGCGACAGGTCCAGGCGGCCCAGGTCGCTGCGGATCCGCGCCGCATCCGCCCCGGCCGCGGCGAGCGCACCCACCAGCGCGCCGACGGAAGTCCCGGCGATCCGGGGGAAGCGGTAACCGTGTTCCAGCAACCGGATGACGGCCGCGACTGTGCCGAGCCCCTTGACTCCACCGCCTTCGAGCACGAGATCCGCCTGCGGCATGCTCGCCCTTTCCGTTCACCCGGCACCACGGCTGCGGACCTCACGATGCTGCATCGCCATCGCCGTCGCCGAGCAACCGCCCAGGAAAAACCTGAACAGGTGGTCGCCGACGGTCCGGGCTGGCGCGGGGTCGCCGCTGCGGTTGTCGGAACAGCTCTTTGAGTGCTGCGCAACGTCCTCAGTGGACGATCGGATTCATGCCGAGCCGCCGGACCGCGCGGAACACCCGATGCCCTCCGCTCCGTCCCGGTGCGACGGAGCGGAGGGCCCCATTCGGGTGATCTTCGCGGGTCGGTACGCACGAGCCCGCGACACACCGGGGGCCAACACGTGGTGTCGATATGTGCTCATGCAACTACCGGCCGTAAGCTTGCGGCGGTGGCGACGGTCTGGGGGGACACCGTGCGCCACCGCCGTTGGGAAGGGAACCGACCCTCCGGTGGCTGCAGGGGTGGGCCCCGGGGGTCGGCCCCCGAAAGATCGGGGCGGGGGTTTGATCGCGGCTGTGCGAGGCGGTCGCGATCACTCCCAGGCGCAAGCTACGCGTTGTCTGATCGGGTGTCCTGTTGAACCGATCAGCCTTGGGCGAGTCGGTACCTGCCCGTGCCGGGACGTGCCGCGGGCCGCTGGCAACCGGATACACCTGCCATCGGCTGTCTGCTGACCTGTGTCAACGCCTGATCCGCCGGACCCAACCCGGCGCCTGGCCGCACCGCGGCGGGCGGTGGAGAGTCGTCCGCGAGGCACGCCTGGCGATCGGGTTGCGCCAGCTCAGCAAGGTCGCCTCACCCGATCGGCTGGTTTAGGTGCCGCCTGACCCCTTCGGGGATGCAGAGGCGCGTCTCGACCCCCGCGTCCGGGTCGACGAGGTGCGGGTCTGAATCGCTCAACAGTGTCAGCGGGCGGCCCGCTAGTCTCGCTTCGGGTGACCGGGGGAGGATCGAGACGGGCCGCGCGTTGGCGCCGAGTTGGCCCCGGCGCGAACTCCGGGCGCCGCGCCCCGCACCCGGGCTCGCGGCCGGGCGATGGCGTGAAATCCGCTCGATCGGAGGACAGGGCCGCAGCACGCTGCACGAATGCCCCTGTCGTGGGGGCGTTATCGCCGCGCTGCCCGATCCGTGGCCGCTGCGCGTCCTGCCCGGGCCTGCCGGGTGCGGTACTACTCGGCAGGCATCTCGCTGGTCCCTCCCCAACCCACCCCGGAAAGGTTGGCGCATGAGCGTGGCTGATGTGTCTTTCGAACGGTATCCGCAGTCGGGTGTGGTGCGCGTGCGTGAGCTCATGCGGCGCTGCGCGGCCACCCACGATCACGCCGAACGGGCGGCCCTGCTGGAGTGCATGGCCGACGAGCTCGACCGCGCCGCCGACGGCGCGCCGCAGGAACTGGCCATGGTGCTGCACGGACAGTCAGGCATGGTGCGGTTCTTCGCCGATCTGCAACGGCGCGACCGGGCCAGGCACGCCACCGCCAGCATCGCCCGCGACCCGCAATCGTGACCTGCCAAGGGTTTTCGCACCACGAGCAAGTCCGGCACGGCGCCAGCTGGCGCTGACCGCAATTGCGCGTATGCCGGACCGCGCGTCGGCCTGGGCTGAAATCCGTTGCTGTGGCAGGAAATCCGGTGCTGCTCGGGATCATTGCAGTGCCGCGAGGCCGAGTGCGTCGGAGATGGCGTCGTAGAGGTCGCGGTATTGCGGGGTGAACCGCAGTTCGCGGGTGTTGCGCGGTCGGTCGAGCGTGACCCGGAATTCCGCGCGCACGCGTCCGGGCGCCGGGCTCATGACCACCACCCGGTCGGCGAGCAGGAGCGCTTCGTCGACGTCGTGGGTCACGAAGATCACCGTGGTGCGCAACGTTTCCCACAGCAGCAGGAATTCCGCGCCGATGCGCCGCCGGGTCAGCGCGTCCAGCGGGCCGAACGGCTCGTCCATGAGGAACAGCACCGGGTCGGCGGCGAGCGTTCGCGCCAGTGCGACGCGTTTGCGCATTCCGCCGGAGAGCTGGCGGGGCAGGTAGTCGGCGAACTCGGCGAGACCGACCTGTTCGAGCAGTTCGCCGATGCGCTGGTCCTGCTCGGTCCGGCTGCCGCCCGCGATCTGCAGCGGGAACCGGACGTTCTCGTGCACGGTGCGCCAGGGCAGCAGGGCGTCGTTCTGGAACAGCATGCCCACCCCGGCGGGCGGCCCGGTGACGGTGTGCCCGCCGATGCGAGCGTGGCCGGTCGCCGGTTCGACGAGACCGGCCACGGCCTTGAGCAGCGTCGACTTGCCGCACCCGCTCGGGCCGACCAGGGCGACGAATTCGCCTGCGCCGACGCTGAGTTCGGCTCCGTCGAGGGCGAGATGACGACCGCCGCGGGTGCGGTAGGCGACGCGCAGGTCGTGCACGGCGACCTCGGCTGGCCGGGACGACGCGTCGCGTATTCCAGACGTGGTCATGGTTGTCCCAAGAGGCTGAAGTCGAAGGCATCGGTGAACGCCGGGATCTTGTCCTGCTGGGTCTGTCCGACCTGCACCAGCACCTGGGTGGTGTCCCGGTAGGGGCCCTCGTCGATGGTGAGACCGGCCGGTGCCTGGTCGAGCGTCGCCGTCAGCACCGCGCTCACCACCTGGGGGCTCAGTCCGGGTGCTTGCTTCTGGGCCGCGGCCAGCGTGCTCGCCGGGTCCGTGCTCGCCCGGTCTTGCGTGGCGCGCAACGCTTTCAGGAAGGCCTGCATGGCGGGCTTGTGGTCGTCGACCCAGGAGGATTTGGCGATCACGGCGAGGGCGATGTAGCGGAACGACGGCTGCCACGTCACGGTGAACTTGCCGGACTGCACCATGTTCGTCAGCAGCGGATCGCTGACCATTCCGGCGGCAGCACCGCCCTTTTCGATCGTGGCCTGCATGGTGGCTCCGGTTCCGGCGCTCACCACGTGCAATCCCTTGTAGGCGATCCCGGCCTCGGCCGTGGCGCGCTGGAGTTCGGTGTCCGACAGGCTGCCCGGCGCGGTGACGGCCACCGATTTGCCAGCGAGGTCGGCGACCTGAGCCACCGGCGCCGAGGTCGGGCTCACCAAGGAGTACGGCGGGTTTTCGCTGACCACCGCGTAGCCCTTGACGTCCAGCCCTTTGGCCCGGTTGTTCACGATGTGCTCCCCCGCGCCGACGAAGGCGTCGATGCTCCCGCCGGCCAGTGCCTGAACGGCGTCGGAACCGCTGTCGAAGCAGGTCTTCTGCGCCCGCAGCCCGTCCGGCAGGCCGCCTCGGTCGATGGTGAGCGCGGCCAGGCCGATGCCGCCGCAGACGATGCCGACCCGGATGGTCGGCGGTCCGGCCTCGGCGGAGCAGCCGGTGGCGAGTACGGCGGTGACTGCCAGCACGGTGGTCCACCGCCTGTGCTTGGTGCGGGCCATGGTTCGTTCCTCACGATCAGGTGCGGGGGAGCGGTCAGTGGTGGTGCGGTACGCGGCGTTCGGCCCACTTGAGGAGCTGGTCGAGGACGATCGCCAGCACCGTGATCACGGCCAGTCCGGCGAAAACCCCGGTCACGTCGAGCAATCCGGAGGCGTACTTGATGTAGTAGCCCAGACCGGCGCTGGCGGCGATCATCTCGGCGATGACGGCGCCGATGAGCGCGATGCCGATGGACAGCCGCAGCGCGGTGATCAACCACGGCACGAGTGCGGGCAGCACGATCCAGTACGCGGTTTGCCAGCGCCGGGCGCGAAACGAACGGGCCACGTCGAGCAGGTCGGTGTCGATCTCCCGCACGCCCTGGTAGACGTTGTAGAAGATGACGAACAGGACCATCGTCACGACCATGGTGATCTTCGACAGCAGACCGACGCCGAACCAGACGATGAAAAGCGGTGCGAGGGCCACTCTCGGCAGGCTGTAGAGCGCCATCACGTACGGCAGCAGCCATCCGCTGAGCAGCCGGGAGAATCCGAGGACGACCCCGAGCAGCACGCCGATCGGAACACCCACCAGCAATCCGATGGCCACCTCGACGAGGGTTTGGGCCAGGTGCGGCCAAAGTTCACCGCTGATGACCAGTTCGATGAGTCGGCCGACGATCGCGGTGGGCGAGGACACGTAGAACGACGGGACGATCCGGTCCGAGGCGAGTTGCCAGGCTCCGAGCACGACGACCGCCACGGCGAACCGACCGGCCAGGACGGCGCGGCGGAAGCGCACCGCCTGCCTGCGGTCGCGTTCGAGTAGTTCGTCCCCGACGGCGGAAACCCGGCCGGAGACGCCCCGGTCGCCATCTCCGGGCGGCGCGGCGTGCTCGACGGGCGTCGTCCCGCCGGAACCGCGGCCGCTCACCGGCGTTCCTCCACTATGGACGGTTCTGCGCCGGTCGCCACCGGGCGGTCGGGATCGGCGCTCCACGCCGAGAACGAGCCGACGTACAACGGCGCCGTGCTGCCGAGGTGCGCCAGGACCGCGACCCCGAACGCACCGGCCACACCACCCCCGCAGGACATGCCGGGAACCGGTGCGTCGGATGCGGCGAGTCCGTAACGCGCGCGCAGCTCGGCGGCGTCGCGCAAGGTGCCATCCGGGCCGAGCGCGCTGCTGGAACTGATGTTGCGGGCCTGCGGGATGTGTCCGGCGCGGAACGCGTCCTCGGCTCGCGCGTCGATCAGCAGGTGCCGGGCCGCCAGCGCGGCGGCTCCATCGGTGTCCAGCTCGGGCAGCGCGCCACCGCGCAGCGTCACATCACCGGGGCTGACGTGCTCGGCCAGCGCACCCGTTGGCCGACCGGCAGCGGTCCAGGCCCGCAGCCCGCCGTCGAGGATGCTGACCCGCTCCAGGCCCGCCCAGCGCAGCACCCACCAGGCCCGGGCCGCGACCAGCCCGCTGCGATCGTCGTAGACGACCACGGTGGAGTCGTTGCGCAGACCCCATCGCCGGGCGGCGCGTTGCAGTTCGTCTACGCGGGGCAGCGGACGTCGCCCCTGGATGGGCGGGGCGTCGGTTCGGGCGAGTTCCGTGACCAGGTCGACGGCGACCGCGCCGGGCAGATGACCGGCCGGACCGTCCGGGCTCGTGCCGTCGGGTTCGCGGTGCACTTCCAGCAGTCGCACATCGTCGCGGTCGTCGTCGAGCAGGTCGGCGAGTTCGGCGGCGCTGACGAACACCGGCACGGCTGGCGCGCTCATTCGGACACCGCCGAGGTCGCGGTTGCGGCGAACCGGTTGCGGGGCCGGGACAGACCGAGGTGATCGCGCAACGTCGTCCCCGCGTACTCGCGGTGGTGCAGCCCGCGGCGCTGCAACTCCGGGACCACGAGGTCGACGAATGCCTCGATGCCGTGCGGCACCCGCGGCGGGAAGATCATGAAACCGTCGGCCGCGCCGGTGCTGAACCACTCCTCCAAGACGTCGGCCACCTGGGTCGGCGACCCGACGACCTCCTTGAACAACCCGCCGCGCACCAGGGATGCGGTGACCTCCGCGACCGTCACGCGCTCGTGCCCGTAGAGCTCGCGGGCCGACTCGACGAGCTGGCTCGCCTCCGGCCCGAGACCGGCGAGTTCGACGACATCCCCCAGCGGCGCGTCGCCGCGCACCTCGGCGAGATCGGTGCCGAGCACTTCCGACAGCTGCGCGCGCCCAGCCGCTCCGGTCTCCAGCAGCCCCTGCAGCGTCGAATAAGCCTCGTGCGCCGCGCGTTCGGTCGGCTCGACGTACACGGCCACGCCCGGAACGATGAGCTGATCGGAACGTTCGCGGCCGTACTTGGCCAACCGGCCCTTCAGGTCCGCGTAGTAGGCCTGCGCCTCGGCCAGCCCCAGCCGCGACGAATTGGTGAACCGCAGATCCGAATACTCGGCCCCGAGTTCGCGGGAGCGTTCGGAGGCGCCCGCATTGACGATCGGCAGCAGTCCCTGCACCGGGCGCTCGACGTTCAACGGCCCGTCGACCGAGAAGAACTCGCCCCGGAAGTCGATGCGGTGCACCCGCTCGGGAGCCACGAACCGACCGGTGGCCGGGTCGGCGACGCGGGCGTCGTCTTCCCAGCTGTCCCACAGCAATCGCAGCACCTGGATGTACTCGGTGGCCCAGTCGTAGCGGCGGGCGTTGTCCCAGTGCTGCTCCCGGCCGAAGTTGCGGGCCGCTTCGACGTTCTTGCCGGTCACGATGTTCAAACCCACCCGACCGCGGCTGAGGTGGTCGATGGTCGCCGTCGCCCGCGCGACGTTGTACGGGTCGGAGTAGGTGGTGTTGATCGTGGTGATCAGACCGATCCGCTCGGTCACCCCGGCGATGTTCGCGGCCAGCGTCAACGCCTCCGGCCGCAGCACCTCGTTGGGCGCCGCGAACTGGGAGGCGGTCAGCCCCACCAACCGGTCGCCGATGAAGAAGAAGTCGAACACCCCGCGCTCGGCGGTGCGTGCGGCTTGTTGCAGCAGAGCGGGATTCGAGTTGCCGCCGCTGTCGGATCCGGGAATCCGCCAGGCCGCGGGATGAAAACCAGTCGGCCAGATGGTCAGGCCGAGATGCATGCGTCGAGAAGGTTCGGACATTTCGAGAACTGCCTTTCGGCACGAGGAAAGCAGCTGCCCAACGTTGGGTGCCGCTACGACGAAGCTGAGGGAGAACCGGAAAATCGCGCGCAAATGACCTTTGGGCGAGGCCGCTTCATCGGCGGCCCGAATTGCGGTTCAGCCGCGACACAGACAGCTGGTGACCAGCAACAGGTCCACGCACCGACGCCGGACCAGCAGGATGGTGCTCGAAACCGCACCTCGGCTCGTGCACCCGGACCGGCGCACGTCCACCAACCCCTCGGTCATGCGCCTCCTCCCGGACACGAGATCAACGTATACGAACGTATACGCGGGGTAGATGCGGGTCAACGGCCCGAATACCCGTCTCAGCCAGTGGACAGCCGGACGAGGGTCGCCACGCGCAGATCGCGCATCCGCGTCAGGTGCGCGGACATCGCCGCACCGGCACGCTCACCAGCCCCGTCCCGCACCGCGTCGAGCACCGCCTCGTGCTCCTCGACGGTCCGATCGACGACCTTCGCCACCGAGCGGTCGGGGCGGTACACCGTCAGGAGGGCGTCGAGCTGCTCCAGCGTCGAGGCGATGACGTCGCTGCGCGCGGCGGCCCGCAGCGCGCGGTGGAACTGCTCGTTCAACCCGGCATGCGTAGCCGGGTCGGTGGCGTCGCGCCGGGCAGCCAGCAGGTGTTCGAGCCGTTCCAGATCGACGCTGCCGCGCCGCTCGGCGGCCAGCGCGGCCGCGGTCGTCTCCAGCGGGATGCGGGCTTCGTAGATCGCCAGGATCTCCTCGGCCGAGCGCTCCCGGACCACGAACCCCCGGGACGACCGCTCGATCAGCCGGTCCTGCGCCAGCCGGGCCAGCGCCTCGCGCATCGGCGTCCTGGAAACCCCGTACATCTTGCCGAGCGCGGTCTCCAACAGCACCGTCCCCGGCGGGAACCGCCCGCTGAGCAGATCCGACTTGACCCGGAGGTAGTGCACATCGGCCGACGACCCGCTGCTGACGCTGTCCGCGCCCAACCGTTCCTCCCGCCTCCACCGAATTCCGGGAGGTCAGCCTACCTGCCGCCGGATCGCGCCAACCCGGCCACGACGCCAGTGACCGAGGTGCGATCGCGTCCGCGGCCAGGCTGAACGCATCGCAGGCGTGCGGATCAGAACTTCGGGCAGTGGTCTCGCACCGGTGCTGCCGACGGCAGTCGGCTGGTCGTGCCTCCTGGCGCGAGTCCGTCGACCAGCAATTCCAAATAGCGCCGCCACCCGTCGGATCCCGGCTCGAACGAGGGCAACGTGCCGACGAGCATCAACACCAGTCGCGGGGTGTCCTCGGGAACCAGATCTGCGCGGAACACCCCCGCTTCCTGCCCGCGCCGGATCAACTTGCTCACCGGCTCGAAGAACCGCCATGCCAGGTCCATCGTCAGGGCACCGACGTTGGACGCGACCGACAGTGCGATCTGCTCCTGCGCCGCGCAGGACACGCCCGCTTCCAGTGCCAGCAGCACCGCTTTTCGCAGGTCGGGTTCCTGCTCGGCGCACTTTAGGGCTGGCGTGATCAGGTCGGTGAACCGTTGATCCAGCACGGCCCTGACCAGGTCCTCCTTGCTCGGGAACCGGCGGTAGAGCGTGGCTATGCCGACCCCGGCCTCAGCGGCGATCTCCTCCATGGACACGTTGGGGTCGCCTCGGCTGAACACGACGTGCGCGGCCTCGACGATGCGTCGCAGGTTGCGAGCCGCGTCGGCCCGGAGGTGCTGCCGAGACGTTTCAGGCACGCCGCATCCTAGCAAATGATAAGACCCTATCGATTGCTGCTACAGTCCTAAATGATAGATGGCAATCAGTTGTTGTGCCGATTCGAAAAGGACTGCCACATGGCCTTCGACCGGACTTCGAGCGGGACGCGCGGTGCGCGCGTGGGCGCCGCCATGTTCTTCATGCGACTGCTGCGGCCGCTGCTGATCAAGGTGCATCGACGCACCGGCAACACTTTCCAGGGGATGGATCTGCTGTACCTGGAGACGGTCGGCGCCAAATCGGGCGAGCAGCGGAAGAACCCCGTCGCGTACTTCGCCGACGGAGATGCGCACAACGCCTGGTTGATCGTCGCGTCACTCGGCGGCGCTGCGACCAATCCCGCCTGGTACCACAACCTCGCGGCACATCCGGACCAGGTGGTGGTCGAGATCAACGGGCGTCGGCATCGGGTCGTCCCCGAGCAGCTCCACGGTGACCGCCGGGACGAGGCGTGGCAGCGGATCATCGCCAGCCAACCGCGATACGCGGCATATCAGGAGAAGACGGATCGGGTGCTGCCCGTCATCCGGCTGTCCCGGGTCGACTGAAGTCGCAGCGCGGTCTGGGCACGCGGCGTCCACTGTGGTAACGCGTTCTTGTCTGGAACGGCAAGCGCGGCAGTGGATGTCCGGATTGGTCGGTTTCGGTGGTGACGAACCGGACATCCGGTGCCGAGAGCGGGAGGACGGCTGATGGGATCGATGACCGGCAAGGCCGGGCTGGTGACCGGGGCGGCGAGCGGGATCGGGCGCGCCACCGCGGTTCGCGCCGCGCAGGAGGGCGCACGCGTGCTCGTGTCGGATCTGGCGTCCGCGCGTGACGCGGGCGAGGAGACCGTGCGCTTGATCAGGGAGGCGGGTGGCGAAGCGGACTTCCAGGCCTGCGATGTTTCGCGTGCTGAGGACCAGCAGGCGTTGGTGGCGGGCGTCGTCGAGCGGTTCGGCGCACTCGATTTCGCGCACAACAACGCCGGGATCAGTTCGAGCGGCCAGTTGCTCGCGGACATCGAGGACGAGGAGTTCGACCGGATCATCGCGGTGAACCTGCGCGGCGTCTTCCTCGGGATGAAGCACCAGATCCGGCAGATGCTGCGCGGCGCGGGCGGCTCGATCGTCAACACGGCGTCCAACGCGGGCCTGCGCGGGGTGCGGCGGTTGGGGGCCTACACGGCCGCCAAGCACGGACTCGTCGGGTTGACGAAGAACGCGGCCCTCGAATACGCCGAGGACGGCATTCGGGTCAACGCCGTCGCACCGGGAACGATCATGACGGGCTTCGCCCGCGGCGTCACCCCACAACGGCTGAAGCAGATCATGAAACCGCAGGCCCTCCAGCGGATCGGCGAACCCGAGGAGGTCGCCGCAGCCGCCGTCTGGCTACTCTCCGAAGAAGCCTCGTTCGTAACAGGCGCAACCCTACCGGTAGACGCAGGATCCCTAGCAGGCTGGTAAACCGCCCCAACGTCCATTGCAGACCGATGCACTCCACCGCGATTCGGGAACTTTGACCGAGTGAAGGGCACCTTTGACCGAGTAAGCCGGTCAAAGGTGCCCTTCACTCTTCACGCGATCGTGGAAACGGGGCGCTGGTGTCCCGTAGGCGGAGCGTGCGAGTGGTGGTTCCGTCTGGGGAGAGGGGCGTTGATCGTGGGGGTTGGTGCGGTGTATATCAGGAGAGTTGTGGTTCGGTGGCCGTGTTCGCGGTGATCGTTGGGAGGTTGGAGGAGTTCTCGTCGTCGGTGGGCAATCGCGCGGGATACCTCGACGGAGGCGACGTCGGATGAAAACGTCAGTGCAGACCGGGGAAACACCGCATCTGGTCGGGGAGGACGGATGAGCGTCTACGACGAGCGGCCGTGGCTCGCCCGCTACGACCCAGGACAACCCGCCGACATCGAGGTCGAGCACCCGAACGCGCTGGCCATGTTCGCCGCTGCGGTTCGCCGGTCTCCCGATTTGACCGTCATCCGGTACTTCGACGGGCGCATCACGGTCCGGGAGCTGGACGAGCTCTCCGACGCCTTCGCCTGCGCCTTGCTCGATCGCGGTATGCGCCGCGGTGACCGGATCGGCCTGTTCCTGCAGAACGTTCCGCAGTTCCTGATCGCGCTGCTGGCGGTCTGGAAGGCCGGGTGCATCGCGGTGGCGATCAATCCGATGAACAAGGAGCGCGAACTCCGCCTGCTGCTGAAGGATTCCGGCGCCCGTGGACTGGTGTGCCTGGAAGGTCTCCACGAGTCCGTCGCGCGCGGCGTGGTCGCCGACACCGACGTCGAGTTGACGATCACGACCTCGGAACTGGAGTACCAGACGCGCGACGATCCGCGTGTTCTCGCCGCCGTGCAACGGCTTTCGTGCGCGGGTGCGGAGGACATGGCGGCGCTGATCGAAAGCTTCCGGGGCAAGCGGCCGGAACAGGTCGAGCTCGCACCCGAGGACGTCGCGGTGCTCACCTACACCTCGGGGACCACCGGTCCGCCGAAGGGCGCCATGAACACCCACCGCAACGTGGTCTTCAACGCCCAGACCTACCGGGACTGGATCGGGCTGGATTCCGGTGACGTGATCCTCGGTGTGGCGCCGCTGTTCCACATCACCGGTCTGATCGGGCACGTCGCGCTCGCACTGCTGCTACCGGCACCGCTGGTGCTGACCTACCGGTTCGAGCCATCGCTGACCGTCGACGCGATCCGCGACGAGCAGGCGAGTTTCACGGTCGGCTCGATCACGGTGTTCATCGCGCTGATGAACGCCCCGGATGCCACCCGAGCGGACCTGGCCAGCCTGCGCAAGATCTACTCCGGCGGCGCACCCATCCCGCCGAGCACCACCCGCGCGTTCCGCGACCAGTTCGGCCAGTACATCCACAACATCTACGGGCTGACCGAGACGACCTCGCCCTCGCACGGGGTTCCGCTGCACGCGACGGCGCCGGTGGACGAGACCTCGGGGGCGTTGTCCGTCGGGGTCCCCCTCTACAACACGGTGGTCCGGATCGTCGGCGACGACGGCGAAGATCTGCCACCGGGGGAGATCGGCGAGGTGGTGACGGCCGGACCGCAGGTGGTGCCCGGCTACTGGCGGAAACCGGAGGAGACCGCCAGCGCCATGCCGGGCGGGGCGCTGCGCACCGGCGACGTCGGCTACATGGACGACGACGGCTGGTTCTACCTCGTCGACCGGAAGAAGGACCAGATCAACGCGGCCGGTTACAAGGTCTGGCCCCGCGAGGTCGAGGACGTGCTCTACGAGCACGGCGCGATCCGCGAGGCGGCCGTGGTGGGAATTCCCGACCCCTACCGCGGCGAGACGGTCAAGGCGTTCGTGAGCCTGCGCCAGGGCCAACAGGTCGAACCCGGCGAACTCGTCGAGTTCTGCAGGCAGCGGATGGCGGCCTACAAGTACCCGCGCGAGGTGGAGATCCTCGACGAGTTGCCGAAGACCGTGACCGGCAAGCTCCTGCGCCGCGAGCTGCGAGCCCGCGGCGCCTGAGCGCGTTTCAATCCCGCCCCGGAGAAGCAGCACCTAGAAGACGATGACCAACCGGCCGCGCGTACCACCGGCTTCGAGGCGGCGGTGCGCCTCACCGGCCCGCTCGGGTTCGAAGGTGTCGGCCACCCGGAGGGTGATCGTGGCGTCCTCGACCTGCTGGCGCAGCCGGTCGAGCTTCGCGTTCTCGCGCGCGTAATCGGTCACGAACACCGGGTAGTAGCGCACACCCCGCTCGGCGGCACCGTTGAATCCGCGAACCGTCGCCACACCGCCACCGTCGCGCACGGCGGGAACCACCAACTCGTTGAGCACGGCGGCGTCGACCACGCCGTCCACACCCGCGGGCTCGACCTCGCGGATCCGGGCAGCCACGTCGTCACCCCGGTCGACCACCACGTCCGCACCGAGGCCGCGCACCAGTTCGCGGTCGCGCTCCGCGGCATCGGCGATCACCCGCAGACCGTCGGCCTTGGCGAGCTGGATCGCGTACCCGCCGAGCGCACCGGCCGCGCCGGTCACCGCGAGCACCTGGCCGGCCGCCAGCCCGAGCAGGTCCAGCGCGCGTCGGGCGGTCAGCCCGTTCATCGGCAACGTCGATGCGGCCACGTCGTCCACCCCGGCCGGGACGCGGGCGACCGACTCAGCTGGTAGGACCAGGCTTTCGGAGTAACCGCCGTGCGATGCGCGCGGCAGCACGATCGCCATCACGTGCTCGCCGATGCGCAGATCGGTTTGCGCGTCCGGACCGATCTCGTCGACCACCCCGGCCGCGTCCATGCCCGGCACGTACGGCGGCGGGTGCTCGGCCAACCGCTGGGCCCGCGTCCCGTTGCGGATGAAGAGGTCGGTCGGGTTGACCGTCGCGGCGTGCACCCGGATGCGCACCTCGCCGGTACCCGCGTGCCGCTCGGGCACGTCGACGACCTGGAGGGCCTCCGGCCCGCCGAACTCCGTCACTCCTACAGCTCGCATACCGAGCACGATCGCACATCGCACCGCGCCATTCCCGGGACCGCCCGCAGGCGAACACGCGGAATCCGCCTGATATCGGGGGAATGGCCGAATAGCGGCGATGGGCTCTCGATGTCGCTCGCGATGCGCGGGATCGCCGCGGGCAAGTCGACCTGCTCTTTGCTGAGAAGAGTTCGATGAACTACATCTGATGGACTTCGCCAGCGGGGTACGGGCAGAGTGGACGGGTCCGTGATGTGATCGCGGAACCTCGTCCTGAGCTCGACACGAGAGGATCTCGATGAACTTCGTCGCCGCCCCCGACCGCTACAGCGCAACGATGCAGTACCGGCGCACCGGTCGATCGGGACTCGACCTCCCGGTGCTGTCCCTGGGGTATTGGCACAACTTCGGCGACGACCGTCCCTTCGAGAACCAGCGCGCGATCGCGCGCCGCGCCTTCGACCTCGGGATCACCCACCACGATCTCGCCAACAACTACGGACCGCCCTACGGTGCCGCCGAGATCAACTTCGGCCGCCTGATGCGGGAGGACTTCGCGCCATACCGCGACGAGCTGGTGATCTCCACCAAGGCAGGTTGGGACATGTGGCCCGGCCCCTACGGCCAGGGCGGCGGCTCGCGCAAGTACGTGCTGGCCTCCCTCGACCAGTCGCTGAAGCGGATGGGCTTGGACTACGTCGACATCTTCTACTCGCACCGGCTGGACGCGACCACGCCCCTGGAGGAGACCATGGGCGCACTCGACACCGCGGTGCGCCAGGGCAAGGCGCGCTACGTGGGGATCTCCTCCTACGACGCGGAGCGCACCCGCCAGGCTGCCGCGATCCTGCGGGACCTCGGGACGCCGCTGTTGATCCACCAGCCGTCCTACTCGATGTTGAACCGGTGGATCGAGAACGAAGGTCTGCTCGACGCGGCCGACGAACTCGGCATCGGCGTCATCGGATTCACCGCGCTCGCGCAAGGCATCCTCACCGGCCGCTACCTCAACGGCGTTCCGACGGATTCGCGGGCCGTCCAGGGCAAGTCGCTGGACCCGTCCTGGCTCTCCGAGGAGATGCTGCGACGCCTGCGGGCCCTGGACGAGATCGCCAAGCGGCGGGGACAAACGCTCGCCCAGCTGGCGCTGGCCTGGGCGCTGCGGGACCGGCGGGTCACCTCGCTGGTCATCGGTGCGTCCTCGGTCCGTCAGCTCGATGAGAACATCGCCGCGCTGGACAACCTCTCGATCTCGCCGGACGAGCTCACCGAGATCGACCAGTATGCTTCGGACGGCGGAATCGATCTGTGGAAGAGCGCCCGCAACGGCAACGCATAACCGCCCGAACACCACGACCCGAGGCGGGCTCGTACCTTTCGGATTTGTCCGCGCACCGCCGAGCAGCGACCGGAGGATCGATGCGGCCCGAGTTGGCTACGATCCTGTCGTTGCTGTCGGCGCGGCGCGGGCATTTCGAGTACGAATCGGGACTCCACGGCGATCTGCGGCTCGAACGCTCCCGGTTGTTCGCCCAGCCTTCGCTCGTCGCCCCGCTGGTCGCCTCGTTGGCCGGGGCATTGCCGGAGGTGGACGTGGTCTGCGGGCCGATGCCGGGCGGTGCGTTCCTCGCTGAGCTCGTAGCCGCCGACCAGGAGGTCGAATGCTGCTTCGCCGAACGACACGAAGACGGCAGCGAACGGTACGGCGTGCGGTACCGCATTCCGCGGGCCGATCGCGCCCGACTGCTGGGTAAGACGGTTGCGGTGGTCGAGGACGTTTACGACTCCGGCGACGCGGTTGGTCAGACCGTCGACGACTTGACGACCCTAGGCGCATCACCGGTGGCAGTTGGTGCACTGCTCGTGCTCCAAACCCCACGCGGGCGTGGCAAGCCGTCCATGTGGGCACGAGACATGTGGAACATCGGCTTGCATCCGGCGAGCGTTGCCGTCGCCGACCGCTCGGTGTGGACTCCCGCGAACTGTCCGCGATGCGCGTTCGGGGTTCCCCTGGACGAGCGTTCCGCAGCGGATCTACCGGCTGGTGAAACCTAGCTCGATCCAGGTGCGGAGAACGGCTGGCGCGAGGCCGCCCCGACGAAGCCCGCCCCGCATCCGAAGATCGGACTTCCGGTGGTGGTCGCCGACCGCGTTGACGACATTTCTCGGTGGGCTTGATTTGTCGCTTCTTGGTCGCGGCGTCGAGCGGTGGGACGTGCGTATTCCGCACCCCATTCGTTTCGCAACGACCTGCTGGTGGCTGGTCGTCGAGCTGGAAAGCGTTATCGCTCGATCGTGTCGCAGGTGTGAAAGCTAGCTTTCGGGTGCGCATTTGCGGACAGGGGGCGACTGAAGCTTGAACATTGGAAAGAAGGGAATGGATGATGCGCGACCGCACTGGGACGACCCGACCGTTTCGCTGCACGCTGCTGAATTAATTTCGGATACCGCCGCGGCTCGGATCCACTCCGAGGAAACGCGCGGCGCGGAAGCTGACCACGCCGAGCCGACGAACGTGGAAGCGGGTGCCGTGCAGTTCGCCGGGTGCCTCGACGAGCCCCGTCGGGACAGGGGCGGTGCGGCACGCGGACCTCGCCATTCCGGGGAGTCGGACGTCCTGCGTTGGTCGGCGTGGCTGGCCAACGAGATCGGGCACCTCGGACTGGATCGGGAACGCCTGGTCTCGGCGTTGCTGACGCACTGCTGCGTCGAACGCGTCGAGCGGCCGAGCCAAGCGGAGATCGAGACCTCGGTGACCCTCGCCTCGCACCAATTCGAGACCCGGTCGTGCGAGCGCGTCGCGGCTCGACTCAGGACCGCGACCGAAGGGCTGGAGGCCCTGGTGACCGACACCGGAGCCCGGCACGGTCGGCTGTTGGCCGAACTCCAGCAGGACGTGGGCACGATCAGCGTGGGAGCCCTGATCCGCGACATCGACGAACTCGCCTCGGTGCAGGCGCTGGGCTTGCCGACCACGCTGTTGGCGAAGCTGCATTCCGACTCGGCCGAGGGCGGCCTGGAGTTCCTCATCCAGGAAATCGACCGGCAGGCCGCACTGCAGGCGCTGTGCCTGCCGAGCGGGCTGTTCGACGACGTACCGGCGGAACTGGTCGCAGCCTGGCGCGCTCGGGCGGCGACCTCGGAGTCGGAGGATCTGCTGTCCCTGCCAGCGGACGTCCGGCTGACCCTGTTGGCCGCGCTGTGTTCGGCCCGCCGCCGGGAAACCACCGACATGCTCGTCGAAGTCCTGATCGGCTTGGTCCACCAGCTCCACTGGCGGGCCGAGCACCGGCTCGAACGCGAAGTTCCTCGGCAACCGCTGTCCGAGAGCGAGCGGGACGCCCTGCTGCTCCGGCTGGCCAGGACCGCCCTCGACAGCCCGGACGACACCGTTCGGGACGCGCTGTATCCGATCGTCGGCGAGAAACGCCTGCGGGAACTGGTGCGGGATGGCGAAGGGGGCGAGCCGGTTCAGGCCCGGCGGGAACGGGCCGTGTTGCGCAGCACGTACTCGTCCTACTACCAGCAGGTGCTGTTGCTGGTGGTAGGCGCCTTGGAGTTCCGGTGCCGCGAGGTCGCGAGTTGGCCGATCATGGCCGCGCTGGGGGAACTCATGGACGACTACACCAGGGTCTGGGGCACCGCCCGCTACTACGACGCCGAGCAGAACATCCCGGTGGAGGGGATCGTGCCGAGCGCGTGGCGGTCGGCCGTGGTGGATCGGCACGGCCGCATCGACCGCGTGCTGTACCAGCTGTGCGTGCTGGTCTCGCTCTGCGAGTTCGCCCGTCGCGGGGCGATCTACATCGCCGGGGCCAGCGTGCGCGCGACACGCAGCGCCGCGTGGGCCGTCACCGGCGCGACGACGCGCGGTTCGCTCTCGGTCGTGCCCCGCCAACCGGGGGATCCCGACGACATCATCGTCTGGCCGCACAGGGACGACCTGCGCCGGTAGCGGAATCGTCGTGGCGAACTCGTGTTAGGCCGAGACCTCGGAGCGGTCGGCGCCCCAGAGGGTGTGGTACGAGCCTTCGCGGTCGGTGCGGCGGTAGGTGTGGGCGCCGAAGTAGTCGCGTTGGCCCTGGGTGAGGGCCGCCGGTAGGCGGTCCGCGCGTAGCGCGTCGTAGTAGGAGAGGGCCGCCGAGAAGCCCGGTGTTGAGACGCCTTGGCGTGCGGCGGTGGCGATGACCTCTCGCCAGTCGTCCTGGGCCGCCGCGATTTCCTGGGCGAAGGTGTCGTCGGAGAGCAGGCTCGGCAGGTCGGGGCGGGTGTCGTAGGCGGCGCGGATGCGATCCAGGAACGCGGCGCGGATGATGCAGCCGCCGCGCCAGATCGAGGCGATCGCGCCCAGGTCGATGTTCCAGTCGTACTCGGCGCTGCCCGCGGCGATCTCGTGGAAACCCTGGGTGTACGACACGATCTTGGACGCGTACAGCGCCTGCTCCACCCGGTCGGCGAAGGCGGCGGCCTCGGCTTCGCCCAGCGGCTTCGCGGTAGGGCCCGGCAGCCCGCGCGAGGCTTCGCGCAGCGCGGCGTGGCCGGACAGCGAGCGCTCGAACACCGCCTCGGCGATGCCCGAGACCGGCACGCCCAGTTCGAGCGCGATCTGCACGGTCCAGCGGCCGGTGCCCTTCTGCTCGGCCTGGTCCTGGACCACGTCGACGAACGGCTTGCCGGTCGCCGCATCCACGTGGGAGAGCACCTCGGCGGTGATCTCGATCAGGTAGGAGTCGAGGCGGCCGGTGTTCCAGGTGCGGAAGATGTCCGCGATCTGGGCGGGGGAGTGGCCAGCGACGTCGCGCAGCAGCTGGTAGGCCTCGGCGATCAGCTGCATGTCGGCGTACTCGATGCCGTTGTGCACCATCTTCACGAAATGCCCCGCACCGTCCGGGCCGACGTGCGTCACGCAGGGCGCGCCGTCGGTGGCCTTGGCGGAGATCTTCTCCAGCATCGGGCCCAGCGAGGCGTAGGACTCCTCGGAACCGCCCGGCATGATGCTGGGCCCGTGCAGGGCGCCTTCCTCACCACCGGAGATGCCGGTCCCGACGAAGTGGATGCCCTGCTCGCGCAGATCCCGTTCCCGGCGCCGGGTGTCCGCGAAGTGCGCGTTGCCGCCGTCGATGATCATGTCGCCGGGCTCCAGCAGCGGCGCGAACTCCTGGATCACCGCGTCCGTGGGGTCCCCGGCCTTCACCATGATGACCAGGCGGCGGGGACGTTCCAGCGCCGCGACGAAGTCGCTGGCGGTCTCGGTCGCGACGAAATCGCCCTCGTGGCCGAACTCCTCCATCAGGGCGCGGGTTCGTGCCGCGGTGCGGTTGTGCACCGCGACCGGGTAGCCGTTGCGGGCGAAGTTGCGGGCGAGGTTGCGGCCCATCACCGCTAGCCCGGTGATGCCGATCTGGGCTGAAGTGCTCATGCGGGTAGCTCCTGTTGGTTGCGCGGCGTCGGTGCGAGCTCGCGTCGTCGACGCGCCGCGGCTTCCGTGGTCCAGCGTTCTGGACGTCGTGGGGTGCGAGTTTGTTCCCCTCGACGATTCTCGGCCAATGCCGGGCGCGGCGCAGGTCTCGCCGCCGCGGTCGGCATTCCGCCGACGCCCGACGCTGCCCGGCCTCTTCGAAAAGGGGTTATGTGCTGAAATATGTTGGGCAGGGCGGTATTCCGGTGTCGAACAGTCCACAAGGGAGTTTCGTGCACCGGAGGGATCATCGCTTCGCGCGGTGCGTGGTGCCGCTGCGTTCGGCCGGTTCGGGATGGGTGAGCTGGTCGGGTACCACGACCTCGTCGAAGAGCGCTTCGCTGACGCCCGATTTGAGCGCGGCGTCCTTGAGCGTCAGGTCCTCGTCCAGCGCGCGGTGCGCGATGCGCGCCGCCTCGTCGTAGCCGATGACCGGGCTCAGCGCGGTGACCATCATCAACGAGCGGTCGATGTTGGTCTTCAACTGCGCCTCGTTGAGCCGAGCACCTTCGACCAGGTAGCGCCGGAAGTGGTCGCAGGCGTCGCCGAGGAGCCGGGTCGAGCGCAGGACGTTGTTGATGACGACCGGGCGGAAGGCGTTGAGTTCGAAGTTGCCTTCCGCCCCGGCCATCGACACGGCGGTGTCGTTGCCGACGACCTGGATGCAGACCATCAGCAGCGCCTCGGCCTGGGTCGGGTTGACCTTGCCGGGCATGATCGAGGAGCCGGGTTCGTTGGACGGCAGGATCAGCTCGCCGAGGCCGGTGCGCGGTCCGGAGCCGAGCCAGCGCACGTCGTTGGCGAACTTGAACAGCGCGGCCGCCAGGGTCCGCAGGCTCGCCGAGACCCGGATCAGGGCGTCCAGCGATCCCTGGGCGGCGAACTTGTTGGGTGCGCTGACGAACGGGTAGCCGGTCAACTCGGCGAGCAACTTGGTGACCTCGTCGGCGAATCCCTGCGGCGCGTTCAGCCCGGTTCCGACGGCGGTGCCCCCGATGGCGAGCCGGTGCAGCCCGGCCAACGTGGTGCGGATGTGGTCGGCGGCGTCGTCGAGTTGGGCCGCGTACCCGGACCATTCCTGGCCGACCGTCAGCGGTGTGGCGTCTTCCAGGTGCGTGCGGCCGATCTTCACCACGTGCGCCCATTCTTCGCTCTTGTGCGCGGCGGCGTCCCGCAGGCGGGCGAGCGCCGGGAGCAGATCGCGGTCGATCGCCCGAACCGCGGCGAGGTGCATGGCGGTGGGGAACGTGTCGTTCGACGACTGGCCCATGTTCACGTCATCGTTGGGGTGCACCGGATCCTTGCTGCCGAGCCGACCGCCGACGAGCTGGATGGCGCGGTTGGAGATCACCTCGTTGACGTTCATGTTCGACTGGGTCCCCGAGCCGGTCTGCCACACGTACAGCGGGAACTCCGCGTCCAGCCGCCCCGCGATCACCTCGTCGGCGACCCGACCGATCAAGTCGGCCTTCCAGCGCGGCAGCCGGCCCGCTCGGGCGTTGATCGTCGCCGCGGCCTTCTTCACGTACCCGTAGGCGTGGTAGACGGGCTTGGGCATCCGGTCGTCGCCGATGTCGAAGTGGATCAGCGACCGCTGCGTCTGCGCACCCCAGTAGTGCTCGGCGGGCACCTCGACTTCGCCCAGCGAATCGGTCTCGGTGCGGGTGCCGGTGGCGGCCAATCCGATCGGCACGTCGACGATCCGCGGCTCGGCCTGTTCCGTTGCCATCGTCATGCTCCTCGGTCGGCCTGGCTGGGCTGGTCAGGCTGAACGGCCTCGACGGGCCGGTAGATCGGCTGCCACATCGCGTCGCGGACCTGCTGGTGCACATCGTGCAGTTCGGCGCGTGCGAGGCCTTCCTTGGCCGCTTGGTCGGCGACGGCGGTGGCGACGGTGGCCGAAACCTCGCGGAGGTTGTCGACCTGGGGCAGCAGTGACGCGCCCGGGGTGTGCACATCGACCAGGTGCGCGACGGCTTCGGCGGCGGCCAGGATCATCCCGGCGCTGACGCGGCGTGCCCGCGACACCACCGCGCCGAGCCCCAACCCCGGGTACAGCAGGGCGTTGTTGGCCTGGCCGATGGAGTACGTGGTGCCGTGGTAGGTGATCGGGTTGACCGGAATGCCGGTGGCGACCAGCGCGCGTCCTTCGGTCCAGCGGATCAGATCGCCGGGCATCGCCTCGATGCGCTCGGTCGGGTTGGAGATCGGGAAGATGATAGGCCGATCGGCGTGCGCGGCCATCTCCCGGACGATGGTTTCGGTGAACGCCCCGTGCACCGTGGAGGTCCCGACCAGCATCGTCGGTTGTGCGTGCGCGACCACCTCGGCGAGCCCGATGCGACCGGCCTCGTCACGCCAGTCGGCCACCTCGGCGGCCGGGCGGGCGTAGGGCACCTGGAAGTCGCGCAGGTCGCTCATGTCGTCGGTCAGCAGGCCCGGACGGTCGACGGCCCAGATCCGGCGGGTGGCCCCAGCGCGGTCGATGCCGTCGCGGACCATCGCGTCGCGCAGCTGGTCGGCGATGCCGATCCCCGCGGTGCCCGCGCCGAAGATGACGATCCGCTGCTCGCGCAGCGGTGTTGCGGCGACACGTGCCGCGCCGAGCAGCGCGGCGAGCACGATCGCACCGGTGCCCTGCATGTCGTCGTTGAAGGTGCAGATGCTGCCGGTGTACTTCTCCAGGATCCGCCGCCCGTTGGCCGGGCCGAAGTCCTCCCAGTGCAGCAGCGCGTGCGGGAACATCCGCGTGGCGGTGGCGACGTAGGCGTCGATGAAGTCGTCGTAGCGCTGGCCGCGCACCCGTTGGTGCCTGCTGCCCACGTAGTCCGGCGCGTCCAGCAGTTCCTGGTTGTTGGTGCCGACGTCGAGCGCCACCGGGATGACTCGGGCGGGGTCGATTCCGGCGGCCGCGGTGTAGACGGCCAGCTTGCCGACGGCGATGTCGATGCCGCCCACACCCCAGTCACCGATGCCGAGGATCTCCTCGGCGTCCGAGGCGACGATCAGGTCCACGTCGTCGGCACCGAGCCCGAGGTTCTCGAAGGCGCTCTGGATGCCGTCGGGATCGTCGATGCACAGGTAGATGCCGCGCGGGCGGCGGTATTCGTGGCTGTACTGCTTGATCGCCTGACCGACCGTCGGGTCGTACACGATCGGCAGCAGTTCGCGGAGGTGGTCGGCGAGCAGCCGGTAGAACAGCACCTCGTTGCGGTCGTGCAGCGCGCTCAGGTAGACGTTCTTGAGCAGGTCGCTCGACTGCGCCCGGTACTGCTGGTACGCGCGCCTCGCCTGCTCCTCGACCGTCTGCACCGCCGACGGCAGCAGCCCGTCGATGCCCAGCTGTGCGCGTTCTTCCGCGGTGAACGCCGTTCCCTTGTTCAACAGCGGTGTGCGCAGCACCTCCAGGCCGCGCAGCGTGGTGCGCCCCGCGCCGCCGGTGGTTCGGTCGAGGAGTTGTTCTTTCCTGGTCGCACACATGAGACGCCCTTCCGGCAGCTTTCGGGCGCCACCAAGCCGCGCGACGCGATCGCGGTGGCAGCGGACGAGCATTCCTATCCCGCCAGCAAACCAACTACCGCGCCCGGCTATGAAGGGGCGAACGTCACTGGGCGCAGGCGAAACCGCTTGAGCGCCCAGCGGTTCCGGTTATCGCGCGACGCTGCGCCGGTCGCGGGCCGCGGTGACCGCTGCCGCGAACAGGCGCGGCGATTCCATCGGGAGGAAGTGGCCGACACCATCGATGAAGCGAATGTCGGTGTCGCTGAAGAACTCGCCCAGCCGATCCGACCAAGTGCGGGGGAACAGCGGATCGTGCTCCGGCCACAGCACCGTCGTCGGCACGCTCACCCGCTGCCGCCGCTGCGGCGCGACCTCCGCCATGGACCTGGCCACCGTGCCCGCACCGGCCCGGTACCAGGCGATCGAGGCGGTGAACGCGCCTGGCGGACCGTAGACGGCCACCAGGTGGTCGAGGTGGGCCGGATCGAGCTCGTACTGCGGACCCGACCAGTGGGTCCAGAAGTGCGTCAGGTAATCGCGAACGGCCTGCGGTTCGCCGTCGATCAGCTGTTCCGCGAGGGGCAACTGGTGGAATGCCTGGTACCAGAACTCGCGTTGCGCGTGCGCCCCGAGAATCCGCTGTCCAACGCCCGGCAGCGGTGGGGCGAGGACGAGCGCTCCGACCAACTCCGGCCGCGCCGCGGCCAGCGCCTGCGCGACGCGGCTGCCGACGTCGTACCCGGCGACCACCGGCCGCCGCAGGCCGAGCTCCTCGATGAGCCCGGCGACGCTGCGCGCCTGGGCCGCCGCGCTGTACTGCTGGGCCGGATCGGCGTCGTGCTTGTCGGAGTCGCCGAACCCGCGCAGATCCGGGACCACCACCTCAGCCGAGTCCGCGAGCAGCGGCACCACATCGCGGTAGTCGATCCGGTCGCCCGGCCAGCCGTGCAGCAGCACGACGCCCGGCCCCTGGCCGACCCGGTCGTAGCAGAGCTCGAAGCCGTCCACCGCGGTACTTCTCATCCACCGCACCCCCAGGTCTCGACACCCGCCCGCGAGCGACCACCGGCGGATGTACCCAACCGACACACCACCAGCATGCCGGGATCCGCCGCTCGACCACCAGCGGGGAGCCGCTGCCGCTTCGACCTGCGCCGGTCGGCACACTGTAGACATGCTGCTCCGGGTCCTCGCCGCCGTCGTCGGTGGGCTGTTCCTGGTGGCGGTCACGGTGAGTGTCGCCCGGACGCTGGTCATCACGATGTCCCGGCCGGGCATGCTGACCCGGCTGGTCAGCCAGGCGGTGGCCACGCTGTTCGTGCTGCTCACCCGGCTGGCGCGCGACTACCCGACGCGGGACCGCATCCTCGCCGCGCAACCGGTCACCTTCCTCGCCGGGACGCTGACCGCGTGGCTCACGGGCTACTTCATCGGCTACGCGCTGTTGCTGTGGCCGTGGTTGCCCGACCTCGGCCACGCCGCCCGCGAGGCGGGGTCAGCGCTGTTCACCCTGGGGTTCGCCACCACCGCTTCGACCGGCCCGAGCATCATCGACTTCCTCGCCGCCGCGACCGGGCTGCTGGTCATCGCGGTCCAGATCGCCTACCTGCCGACCCTGTACTCGGCCTTCAACCGCCGGGAGACCGAGGTGACGCTGCTGGGTGCCCGAGCCGGATCGCCGCCGTGGGGACCCGAGCTGCTGGCCCGGACCCGCTACGGCATCCGGCTGGGCGATGACGACCTCACCGAGCTGTACCGGCGGTGGGAGCGGTGGGCGGCCGACATCGCCGAGAGCCACAGCAACTACCCGGTGCTCATCCGCTTCCGCTCCCCGCAACCGCTGCACTCGTGGCTGGTCGGCCTGCTCGCCGTGATGGACTCGGCGGCGCTGCTGCTCGCGCTGTGCCCGAGCCGGGAATCGATCGAACCGAGGCTGTGCCTGCGGATGGGCTTCACCGCGCTGCGGCAGATCGCGGTCAGCATCGGCCTGCCGGTGGATGAAGATCCGGATCCGAACGCCGAGATCCAGCTGTCCTACGAGGAGTACCGCGCTGGCGTCGCCTGGCTGACCGAGGTCGGCTTCACCATCGAACGCACCCCCGAGGAGGCCTGGCCGCACTTCCGGGGGTGGCGGGTCAACTACGAGGCGACCGCATACGCGTTGGCGGCGACGACCGACGCGGTGCCCGCGTTGTGGTCGGGTCCACGACGCTGGCCCAGCCAGCCGATCCCGCCCGTGCGGCCGTCGAGCCGACGTCCCGGCGAAACCCGCTGACCGAGGTCGGTGTTCAGCCAGCTTCGGGTGAACCGGTGAGGTGGAGTTTTCGCTGGGCGCGCTGGTAGAAGGTGGTGTGTCCGAGCCGGACGACCCGGGCGGCGGCGGGTTGGACGGTGATGTCGATGAGCGTCCCGGGCAACCGGTGCGCGACGAGTTGCCCGTCGACCTCCACCCCGAGTTCGCTGCTCTTGGGCAGGACCCGCAACGCGAGCTTCTCGCCCTGGGACAGGAACAGGGCCCGGTTGAACGCCGAGTGCGGGGCCACCGGGATGACCAGGAGCCCTTCGACCCTGGGGGAGATGATCGGTCCGCCAGCGGAGAAGCTGTAGGCGGTGGACCCGGTGGGGGTCGCCACGACGACGGCGTCCGCGGCGTAGCTGACGAAGGGATGTCCTTCGACCTGCACCTCGACCATCGCCATCCCGTCACCGGGCACCCGCACCAGGGCGATGTCGTTGAACGCGACCACGGATCGGTCCGCGCTGATGATGTGCAGCCCGGAACGCGTCTCGACGGTGAAGCGGTTGTCGTCGATGGCGCACAGCGCCTGGTCCAGATCCGGGATGTCGATCTCGGCCAGGAAACCCAACCGCCCGAGGTTGACGCCGAGCACCGGGGTCTGTTGCTCGCTGCCGAGCCGCAGCGCCCGCAGCATCGTGCCGTCGCCGCCGAGGCTGACCAGCAGGCTGGCGCGCTCGGCGAGTTGTTCGGGCGGCAACGTGGTGATCGACTGGCCGTAAGCGGCTATCTCGTCCGGCATGCCGAGCACCTCGATGTCCCTGCCGCGGGCCCAGCTGACGATCGTCTCGATCACCTCGGGGCGGTGTCGGTCGGGGTGCAGGACCAGACCAACCGCGTTGACCATTCCCATGCCAGCCGCCTTCCGGTCCGCCATCGATGCGCGCGTCCACTGTAGAACCTGACGGAGCAGCGCAGCAGGGTCGGCTCGGGTGCGGCTGGTCGCGCGTCCATTTTCACCGAGGTTGTCCCCTGTGGACGATATTCGTGTGGCAGAAGGGAAAATCATCCAGCCCGCCGATGGCGGGCGGTCGCGAACGGTGCTCGCCGATTTCGAAGATCGGTGGTAGCGCTTGCGTTTGCAGGCGTCGCCGCGCGGATTGATACTTCGGCGGACGGGTCAGCCGGTTTCGCGTGCAACGTCCTGGTTGGCGGAATTCGTCGCTGTCCGTGCCGGGGAGGTGAATCGTCCTCCGGCAGGCGATGATGCAGCCCGTTTCCGCCTCGGCTGGGAAAGGCGGCAGAGCATGGATGTGGAGATCACGCTCCGGGTCGACGGCCGGGAGCACCGGCTCGTCGTCGACACGCGCACCACGTTGTTGGACGCGCTGCGGGAACGATTGGAAATCACCAGCCCCAAGAAGGGTTGTGATCACGGGCAGTGCGGCGCCTGCACGGTGCTGCTGGCCGGGCAGCGGGTGCTCAGCTGCCTGGCGTTGGCCGTGGCGCACCAGGGGGCGGAAGTCGTCACGGCTGACGGGCTGGCCGACGGCGAACTGCACCCGATGCAGCGGTGCTTCATCGCGCACGACGCCTTCCAGTGCGGCTACTGCACGCCGGGGCAGATCGTCTCGGCCGTGGCGATGCAGCGGGAGGTCGAGGACGGCTGGCCGAGCGTGGTCAGCCCGGACCTCGACGCCAGCGAAGTGGTGCTCGACGACGACGAGATCCGGGAACGGATGAGCGGCAACCTCTGCCGTTGCGGGGCGTACGCGAACATCGTTCCGGCGATCGGAGAGGCGGCGCGGAAGTGAGACCTTTCGGCTACGAACGCGCGGACGAGATCTCCGGTGCGATCGCCTCGCTCGAACGCAACCCGAACGCCGCTTTCCTCGCTGGCGGCACGAATCTGGTGGATCTGATGAAGCTGGAGGTGGTCAAGCCGGACGAGCTGATCGATGTCCGGCGGCTCACCTCCGACCGCATCGAGGAACTGCCGGACGGCGGCCTGCGCATCGGGGCGGCGGTGACCAACAGCCAGCTGGCGGCCGACCGGCGAGTCCGGCACCGCTACCCGATGCTGTCCCGAGCGCTGCTGGCAGGTGCCTCCACGCAGCTGCGAAACGTTGCCACCACCGGTGGAAATCTCTTGCAGCGCACGCGATGCGCGTACTTCCAGGACGTCACCGCGCCGTGCAACAAGCGCGATCCCGGCTCGGGTTGTTCGGCGCTGCAAGGGCATCACCGCGACCTCGCGATCCTCGGCACCTCCCGGTCGTGCGTTGCGACGAACCCGTCGGACATGGCCGTGGCGATGGCCGCCCTCGACGCGACCGTGCGCACCCAGGGGCCCGCGGGGGCGCGGACGATTCCGCTGGTCGAGTTCCACCAGCTGCCCGACGGCGAGCCGCAGCACGACACCGTGCTGGGCCGCAGCGAGCTGATCACGGCGGTGGATCTGCCGCCGCTTCCGTTCGCCGCGAATTCCCGCTACCGCAAGGTGCGCGATCGAGCCTCCTACGCGTTCGCCTTGGTTTCGGTGGCGGCCGCGCTCGACGTCGCCGACGGCGTGGTGCGGGACGTGCGGCTGGCACTGGGTGGTGTCGCGCCGAAGCCGTGGCGCGCGAGCCGGGCGGAGCAGGCGCTGCGGGGCGCCCCGGCGACCGAGGAGAGCTTCCGCCGCGCCGCTGAGGCAGAACTGGCCGACGCGCAGCCGTTGTCGGGCAACGCGTTCAAGATTCCGCTCGCCCGCAACGTCATCGTGCACACGCTTCTGGAGTTGGCGGAGGAACGACGATGAGCACCACGATTCCGACCCGCTCCGTCGGCACGGCGATCAACCGGGTGGAAGGCGGCGCGAAGGTACGCGGCCAAGCCCACTACGCCTTCGAACAGCCGGTGCACCGCCCGGCCTACCTGTTCCCGTTGCAGGCCACCATCGCGGCCGGACGCGTGATCGCCGTCGACGCCGGCGAGGCACTGGCCGAAGAGGGCGTGCTCGCGGTGTTCACCCACGAGAACGCGCCCGCCCTGACCTCAGGGGACGACCCGGAGCTGGTGATTCTGCAGTCCGACCGGATCGCCTTCCGAGGCCAGCTCGTCGGCGGCGTCATCGCCGAGACCCTGGAAGCCGCCCGCCACGCCGCGAGCCTGGTCCGGATCGAATACGAGGCGCAGCCGCACGACATCGAGTTCCGCGCCGACCGCGCCGATCTGTACGCCCCCGACCAGGTCAACCCGACGTTCGCCACCGACACCGAGGAAGGCGATGTCGAGGCCGCGCTGGCGTTGGCGGACAAGACGATCGACGAGACCTACACGACGCCCGCCGAGTTCAGCAACCCGCTGGAACCGCACGCCACCATCGCCATCTGGTACGACGACGAGCTCACCCTCTACGACTCGAACCAGGGCGTGACCATGGTGCAGCAGGCGGTGGCCCCGCTGTTCGGGCTCGCCGAGGACCAGGTGCACGTGATCGCCCCGCACGTCGGCGGCGGATTCGGGTCGAAGGTCACGACGCACGCGAACGTGGTGCTGGCCGCGATGGCGGCGAAGCTGGTGGCGAGCAGGCCGGTCAAGCTGGCGTTGACCCGCCACCAGATGTTCAGCCTGGTCGGCTTCCGGACCCCCACGGTCCAGCGGATCCGGCTGGGCGCTGACGTCGACGGCAGGCTGTCGGCGATCAGCCACGACGCGATCGAGGAGACCGCGAAGCTCAAGGAGTTCGCCGAGCAGACGACGGTGTGCACCAGGACGATGTACGCCGCGCCCAACCGGCGCACGACGCACCGGCTGGTCGCGTTGGACATCCCACCGCTGACGTTCATGCGCGCGCCGGGGGAGGCGCCCGGCATGTTCGCGCTCGAATCGGCGATGGACGAGATGGCGATCGCCTGCGACCTGGATCCCGTCGAGTTCCGGATCCGCAACGAGCCGGACCGCGATCCCGAGACGGGGCTGCCCTATTCCAGCCGCGGCCTGGTGGCCTGCCTGCTCGACGGGGCCCGCCGGTTCGGTTGGGCGCAGCGTGAACGCACGCCGCGCGCCCGGCGCCGGGACGGCTGGCTGGTCGGCACCGGAGTGGCCGCCTCGACCTATCCGGTGTTCCGGCTTCCCGGGTCCTCGGCACGGGTGCGGATCACGCCCGACGGGCGTTACGTCGTGCAGATCGCGGCGATGGACATCGGCACCGGTACCTGGACGGCCCTCCGGCAGGTCGCCGCCGATGCGCTGGAAGTGCCGTTCGAGGAGGTCGAGCTGCAGATCGGGGACACCGCGCTGCCCGGGGCAGCACCGGCCGGTGGCTCGGTGGGCTTGGCATGTTGGGGGACCGCGGTCTACAACGGGGCCCGCGAACTGCGGGAGCGCCTGCGCACCGGCGCGGTCCCGGACGAGGGCCTTGAGGTCATCGGCGCGGACACCGGGACCGCGTATCCGGGTCAGTACGCGATGCACAGCTTCGGGGCCCAGTTCGCCGAGGTGCGGGTTTCCGAGGACAGCGGCGAAATCCGGGTGCCCCGCCTGCTCGGGGTCTTCGCCGCGGGCCGCATCGTGAACCCCACGACCGCCCGTTCCCAGCTGCTCGGCGGTATGACGATGGGCCTGTCGATGGCCCTGCACGAGGCGGCCCTGTTCGACTCGCGGTTCGGCCAGGTGGTCAACCACGACTTCGCGGGCTACCACATCGCGGCCAACGCCGATGTCGGCAGCATCGAGGTCGAATTCCTCGACGAGGACGACCCGTACGTCAATCCGTTGGGCGTCAAGGGCGTCGGCGAACTGGGCATCGTCGGAACGGCCGCGGCGATCGCGAACGCGGCCTACCACGCAACCGGGGTGCGCGTGCGGGACCTGCCGATCACCCTGGACAACTTCCTGCCCTGAGCATCCGCATCCCTTGATCCACTTCTGGCTCATCGGCGCAGGCCAGGAGGTTCCCGCGCTGGCTCGCTCCGACGCCTCAGTGCGGGCCATCACCGCCGTGGCCCGAATGCAGTAGCTCGGAGTGCGAAGAAGGAAATCAGAAAGAAATGGTTGCACCATCTGGGTGGGGATAATTCGAAACAAGCCATCTGTCCGTTTTGCCCGTGATGCGGTGACTTCAGCTTGACCCGACCGTAGTTGATCACAGCACTGGGTGGGGAGGAGTTCGTGTCCGGGGCGCTGGAGTTCGACGTGAGCCTGTTCGGCCCGCTTTGGCGCGGCGCGGGACTTGCGCACCAGGAAGGCGACGAGGAGCGGTTGGTTCCGCCGCCTCGATTGCTGCAGTACTTCCCAGATTTGGGTGAGCCCGATGACCCGGTCGGTGCATGGGAGAAAGCCCGTGACAGAGCGCGCGCACGAGGATTGATCGATCGTGGCAACCAGGCAGCACCGTGGGTTGCCGACATCATGGGAGTGCTCGCTCACGCATCGGCCGAGGCCGACACGCGATTCGCGCCGAAACGTGGGAAGCACGTTCGTGGTCTGGTGTCGCTCTCCGGCGATCAAGTGGTCCGCACCCGGGTGCAGGGACGCAAGGTGCGCATTGATCCGGTGCGCTCGGCGTCGGCATATACCGCACTGGTGGGCCTCTGGCCGGAAATCACGCCGGTTCCTGGCTCGGCGGTCAGCATCCGGCTCGAAGATGTCGAGGCGGCCAGCAGAGCCGCTGCGGCGCACCGGGGCCAAGCCCAAATCGACGCAACGGTCCGGGAATTGCGAGCGCGCCAGGTCCGCAGTGACGACGCGCGCGACTACGCGCGCATGGTTTCCGGAGAACGCGTGCACGACGGGGAGTTCTCGGTCGCGGTCCGCGACAGCCGCGGCAAGCTGCGCGCCGCCGCCGACGTCGTGCTTTTGACTGGCACCGTCTCGGGCTCCTTCGTCCAATTTCTTCGCGGCGAGTTTCTCGTTACTTCTCCAGCAAATTCTGTTCTGGTGTCACGAATTCTGTCCGAGCGTACGGAAGAGCTGCGTCGGTGATGCGGATGTCACTTCCCTGTAACCGAATCCGCGTGATCCGTCGGCCAACTGAAGGTCGGCGTCACCGACGGCGACCTCTGACGTACGGAAGAGGGGAGCCATGACCGAACCGAGTGATCGGGTGGCGCAGGAACGAGATGCGCAAGACGTCATCATGAATCCCTTGACAGGTATGTTGCAAATCCCGCTTACCGCAGCGTCGAGTACGGGTGCTTCGGCAGGTGGCTTCGAGGTCGCCCCGGAAGACCTCAACGCCGTCAAAGCAGATTTGGACGCAGCGCTCGACGAACTGAAGCTCGCGGCACGGGACGTCATCTTCGTCCACAACGTTAAGTCACCTGGTCGGGACGAGGTTAGCGAGGCAACGACTGAGAAAATCGTTCAGCACTTAGCGCAAGGGCTCGGCTCGGCGGTGCAGACACTGCACGACATGCGCCGTTGGGTCGAGAATTTCCGGGACCAGATCGATGCCGCACAGCGCGAGTACCAACGCATCGACGAAGGGAACGAGGTAAGGGAGCAATGAACCGTACTCGGCTCGCGCTGGTGACTGCTGTCTGCATTACTTTTCTGTCCATCGGTGCGTGTGTTCAATCTGAGTCAGGAAGTCCCCTGCCTGTCGGCACCGAGCCTTCGACCGCATCGAAGGATGTAGGCAGACCAGAGGTCAGCGCCCCGAAGAACCTTGAAGCCGTAGGAGATCCGTGTCAGCTGCTCAGGCCGGAGCAACTTCAGCAGATTGGGACGACGGGCGCGACGGTTCACGGTCCATCTGCGTGGGGCGAGGACACGTGCACGTGGGGGGTGGATGCCGACGGGCTCCAGATCAACATCGCTCCGGCGGTGACGACGAACTATGGTCTCGCCAGGGTGCTTCAAACGACGGGAAAACCAGCACCTGATGAAAACGTCGAAGGGTATCCGGGGGTGATCGTCGATCCGGCGATGTTCACCTGTGGAATCTACGTCGCCGTGAGTGCAGAGGACGTCTTCGGGGTTGCTGCGGATCGAGGCGACAGCGACCGTCCCGAGCATCAGGATCCCTGTGCGGTGGCGAAACAGGTG
Organism: Saccharopolyspora antiqui; assembly: GCF_052246905.1. NCBI lineage: Bacteria > Bacillati > Actinomycetota > Actinomycetes > Pseudonocardiales > Pseudonocardiaceae > Saccharopolyspora > Saccharopolyspora antiqui. The sequence goes on along the minus strand of NZ_JBQQBO010000001.1, from coordinate 198,815 downwards.
GCGAGCATGGTGCTTTCGAATCTTCCGGCCCAAAGCTGAAGGGAGGATTATGTGGCCGTTCAGTCAACCGAAGAAGATCGAAGGCCAGCCGCAGGCCGCGTTCGATCATCCCAAGATCCACCGCGAGCTCAATGGCGGACCAGGGGCGGATTCGCTGTCCAAGGTCGCGGGCGAGCTTTCGGGCCCACTCGCCGAACGGCTTGGGCGCATCGGTGAGCTTGTCCAAGGTGCGATCGGTCGTTGTAACAGGTCGTGGAGCGGCGACGCCTCGGAGGCGATGACGCGGGAGTCTTTGCCGTTTCAGGACGTGGTGCGGCAGTCAAGGGAACTCTCGATCGCCTTGGCGAGACGAGTGGAAAGCCAGGCCGACCATTTCAGTCGAGCGAAGTACTCGATGCCGGAGCCGCACCACGTGCCACCACTGGATCTGGGTTTCAGCGACCTCGTGCCAACCAACGTCGGGGCGAAACTAGCTGGGCAGCAAGTCCATGAAGCCATGCACAACGAGGCCGAGCAGAGGGCACGTGATTGCTACGCGGCATATCGGGCTTCGTCCAACGGCACGGTGCGATCCTTGAAACCGTACCCGGCTGTGCCGGTGTCTGTCGCTGATGTCGGTGTCGCCGACACACAGCGCCCGATCGCGGTCGATCCGAGTACCGGGTACGTCGGTACCGGCTCTTCTGCGGTGTCGACTTCCCGTGTGGCCCACGACGAAACGACTTCGTCGGGCTCCGTCCCGCCGCACGGTTCGATGGGCCCCGGACAGACCAGCACGTCGGGCTCGCCCGCCGTGTCCGAATCGTCTTGGGCGGCTCCAACTGCTCCCGGCACGGGTGTCACGTCACCGCCGAGCACCGGAACCGGGGGCAGCCCAGGCGTTGTCGGTGCTGGGTATGTCCCAGCAACCAGTGGTACTCCAGGCGGTGCAACCGGTCCTGGTTCAGGGATTCGTCGCGGCAGCGGTTCGAGTACTCGCGGCGGCACCGGTGGTGGTCGAACAGGGATCGGCCCGGGTTCCAGTGCGGGAACTCCTGGCTCGGCTGGCACCAGCGCACGTGGGGGTGCGGGTGTGTTTGGTGGCATAGCCGGACCTGGCCAGCGCGATCGGAGTGCCGAAGGCGAAGAGCACGAGCGCAAGTACGTCAAGAACACCGACGAACACTTCGAGTTCGAGCCGGACGTCGACCCCGATACCGGGCAGGTGATCGCTCCTCCGGTCATCGGCGGATCGCGTTCGTCCGGGAGTGGGCAGCAAGAGCAGGACGAGTAGTCGAACCAGCTGGTCGCGCATGGGTCGTGCACCCGGTGCTCCGTGGCGCAGGGCTGTTGGTTCGGGTGTTTTTGGATGGTTACCGGGTGATGTAGCACGTGTTAGGTTGATTGGCGCAGTGGATCCGGTGCTCAGGTCGGCTACGCGGCGTATTCGGCTACATCGGACACGCGCGAGCGGCCTCACGGAAGGTGAACCTGCGAGCCGACCGGTTCCCCAGGTCCGCCACGCTCGCGTTCGGCGGTGGGCCGTCCGGACGACGACGTCCGGACTTCGTCAACGGGGACGAGGTGTGCAGTGCATCTCAGGGACGCGAACAAGTACCGCATCGACTGGATGATCAGTTTCGCCGCAGTGGTTCGGCACGGCGGTTTCTCGGCGGCGGCCAAAGCGCTGTACCGGTCGCAGTCGCGGGTGAGCACCCACGTGGCCGACCTGGAACAGGCCCTGGGCACGCAACTTTTCGACCGCTCGGTGCACCCGCCGCAGCTCACCCCCGAAGGTCGGGTGCTGCGGCGGCATTTCGACGAGATCCTCCGGCGGCTGGAAGCGCTGGCCGATGTCTCCGCGCCGTCGGGCTCGGTTGGCGGCGAGGTGCGCCTCGGGCTCTACCCGAGCGCGGCGGCGTACCTGTTCCCGCAGGTCGTGCTGCGCCTGCAGCGCACCCACCCGGGCATTTCGCTGGTGCTGCACGAAGCCCACAACCGGGATCTGGACAGCGCCCTGCACCACGGCGAAGTGGATCTCACGGTCCGACCGACGCTGCCGGTGATCCGGACCGACAAGTTCGTCAGCAGCGTGTTGTGGCGGGAGCCGCTGGTCGCCGTGTTCAACCGGGCGCACCCGTTCGCAGCGGCGGCCGGGGTGCGGCTGCGGCAACTCGCCGACGAGCCGCTGATCATCATGGGGGCGAGTACCGAAGGGGGCGGTCGGCAGTCCGAACCGAACCTGGCGTTCGCCAACGCGGGGCTGACCCCGAGCGTGGTGTTCCGGGCCATGCAGCCGCAAACGATGGTGTCGTTGGTGCGGCACGGGTTGGGTGTCGGGATGACGAATTCGCTGTCCATGACCACGGCCAACATCGACGGTGTCAGCCTGGTTCCGGTCGTCGACGCGGACTGCGACCGGGTGGTGGCGATGTGGTGGTCCGCGGACCAGCCCCGGTCGGCCGCGTCCGATGCGGTGCGGGAGGCGATCCTCGCGGTGCCACCACCCCAGTTCTCGCGCAACGGCGGCGATCGTCCGGTCGGCGTGCCTGCCCCGGCCCGGTCGCCGGAGCAGGCGGGCGTGCCGATGATGTCGGCGCCGGGCGAGTCAGCCCCGCAGTGCTGAGCGCCGCGAAGCGGTCCAACAGGACTTCCACCCAGAACACCGCCCCGGGCGAACCTCGCCCGAGTTCGGCCGCAGCGCGGTGGCGTCCGAGTACCGCCACCGCGCCGCGGACCGGGTCACTCGAACCAGGTCGTGCCGGGGAACTGGTGCTGCCTGGCCACCTCTTCGTCGAGTTCGAGGCCGATCCCGGGACGGTCGGAAAGGGTGATGGCGCCGTTGGAGATGATGTCGTCCTTGTCGGTGATGATCGTCTTCCAGTAGTCGCGGGAGGTCCAGTGGAATTCCAGCGCCAGGAAGTTGGGCACCGTGGCGCAGACCTGCGCCGAGGCCATCGTGCCGATCGGGGAGGAGACGTTGTGCGGTGCGACCGGCACGTAGTTGATCTCCGCCAGGTTGGCGATCTTGCGGCATTCCGATAGCCCACCGCACTTGGGGATGTCGGGCTCGATCACGTCGACCGCCTGGCTGCCCAGCAGATCGCGGAAACCGTGTCGCAGGTAGAGGTTCTCGCCCGCGCAGATCGGCGTCGTGGTGGACTGCTTGACCTCGCGCATCGCATCGACGTTCTCCGGCGGAACCGGTTCCTCCAACCACATCAGGTGGTACGGTTCGAGGTCCTTGGCCAGCCGGATGGCGCTCGGGACGTCCAGCCGGGTGTGCACGTCGGCGGCGAAGTCGATGTTGGTGCCCGCGATTTCCCGCGCTATTTCGACGGTTTGCACCATCCGCTCGTGTTCCCACAGGCTCGCGGTGTAGTTGAACTTGTCCTTGGTGAAGCCCGCCACCTCGCTGCCGCGATGGCCGTAGACGAAGATGTCCAGGTCGATCTTGAACGCGGTGAAGCCGCGTTCCAGGACTCCCTCGATGACCCGCTTGATCTCATCGAAGTTCATGCCCGGTTCCACTTCGCAGTCGGCGTAGACCCGGATCTTGTCCCGGAACTTCCCGCCCAGCAGCTCGTAGATCGGTACCCCGAGCGCCTTGCCCTTGAGGTCCCACAGCGCCAGCTCGATACCGGTGAGCGCGGTGACCAGCGCCCCGGCGAACCCGCCGTTGAACACGTTGGCGCGGCGCAACTCCTCGAACAACGCGTCGATCTCGAACGGGTCGCGCCCGATGAGCTTGGTCTTCAACTGGTGGATGAGTGCGATGGCCTGCACGCCGCCGTGCACGCACTCGCCGAGTCCGGTGATGCCCTCGTCGGTCTCGACCCGCACCCACAGGTGCATGCCGTGACCACTGGTCGCGGCGGTCCTGACCGCGGTGATCTTCATGACCGACTCCTCGGGTGCTCGTCTGCCTGGGCCGCGCGCCACGCCTCGTACTCGGCCCAGCCCTGCTCGCTCAACGGGTAGTACTTCTTGAGAGCGCCGCCCTCGGCCAGCTTCAGGCGGCTGAATTCTTCCCATTCCTCGTGGTCAACGGTGTGTTCGAGCACCATCTCGGCCATCTGCGCCGGTACCAGCACGGCACCGTCGTCGTCGGCGATGATGATGTCGCCGGGCAGCACGAGCACCCGGTTGCACGCGATCGGCACGTTGCTGGCCCACGGGAACAGGGTTGTCTGCGAGGCGAAGTTCGGGGTGAATCCGCACGTCCAGAGGGGAGTGCCGATCTCCTTTATCCGCGGCCAGTCGCGGACGCAGCCGTCGACGACGATGCCCGCGCCGCCGCGCCCCTGGAAGTAGGTGACCAGCATTTCGCCCATGCAGCCGGTGTTGACGTCGCCGTAAGCCGAAACGGCCAGCACATCACCGGGCTGCACGGACTCGAAGACGTCCCACAGCGCGCTCTTCTTCTCGACGTGCTCCTCCTGCGCCCCCGCGCCCACCCCGGAAACGACGTCCTCGCGCTTCGGCATGAACTGCAGCGTCACCACCGGTCCGACGACCTTGGTGCCGGGCTGCCGGGGAATCGGGCCCTGGATGTAGGTCTGCCGCACACCCATCCGGTGCATGACCGCGCTGGCGGTGGCGCTGCTGACGACCTGGAGCCTGTTGATGAGGTCCGGGTCCGGCCGGGAGAACGGCGGTCCGCTCAGCGGCAGTTCGCGCGCTATGTCGGGTATCGGTAGGCGGACGTCCACTGGCTCGTTGGCTCGCGGTCTCATCGCCTGCGTTCCTCGCTTTCGACGGGCCTCAAACGGAATGCGGAACCAGTCGGTCCGCACGTGTTTTGCGCGCAATGGGGACGAATTCCCGCAGCGGGCGTATTTCGCGGCCTTCGTGCGGCGCCGTTGTCGGCGCACTGGATCACCAGCCGCGGAAGTGCGTTCCCAGCCGGGCGGCGGTCGCGTGGACTAGCGGCGAATGTAGCTCCCGGTGGGGCGGTGATGGGTGGGAGCGGATGGATCGGATAGGTCGGATCCGGGAGCGGGATGGGGAGTTGACGTCCGTCATACCCGGGGTGATCATGGTGGCGCTCGGCCAGGAATCCTCCGCCGTGAGCGGAAAGTCGACCCGCCCACGTTCCGCTGGTGCCTGACCGCTTCCACAGGTGACCGCCACGATGCCGCACGTCCGCATCAGCAGCGCGCCCGTGGTATTGGGCGCATTGCAGTGAATCCTCAACGAAGAGGTGGAAACTGATGGACAGTGACGATCTGCCGATGCTGAATCGGCGTCGAATGCTGGCTGGAATCGGCGGCTTGGTTGCCTCGGGAATGTTGCTGCCGGGACTGACTTCCTGCGGCAGCTCGGCGGCGCCGACGGTACCAGCGGCGGCGGTGCCGCCCGATGTGGTGGAAGCGGCGAAAGGGCTGCAGAACAAATCCGCCAGCGTGCTGTCGATGCAGATGTACACGAAACAGGCCGACAACGCGGTCAAGGACGCCTACGACGTCTTCGCCGAGCAGACCGGCACGAAGATCAGCAACGCGAGTTTCAGCGCCGATGCGGGCAACTTCATCGCCAAGCAGGACGCGGCCGTCCGGGCCGGTCAGGTCCAGGACCTCGCGTTCATCTCCGGGCAGCGGTTCGTGCCCCAGATGCAGCAGCTCGGCATGATCCAGGACGTCTCGGACGTCGTCGCGGACATGGCGGCGAAGTACGGCCCACCAGCGCCCGTCGCGGAGAACTACCTCAAGATCGGTGGCAAGTGGTGGGGTGTGCCGTTCTACTCGATCGGCAGCGGTTACTTCCTCCGCAAGGACTGGCTCGCCGAGAAGGGCATCAACGTAAGCGACGTCGCGACCTACGAGAACGCGCGCGACATCGCGCTGGAAATCTCCGATCCCGCGAAGAACCGGTTCGGCTGGGGCTTTTCGGTCAACCGCGGTGGTGACGCCAACGGTTTGATCATCGACGTGATGAACGCCTACGGCAGTTCGATCTGCTCCGACGACGGCACCAAGGTCATCTTCAACACCCCGCAGACCGTCGAGGCGATCACGTTCCTGGCCGACATCTACGTCAACCCGAAGTACCAACCGATGCTCCCGCCCGGCGTCATGAGCTGGACGGACACCGCGAACAACGAGGCGTGGCTGGCCGGGCTGATCGGCATCACGCTCAACCAGGCCAGTCTCTACGCGCAGTCGAAGACCACGAAGAACCCGGTTTACGACGGCACGGCGGTGATCGACGGGCTCAAGGGCCCGGCCATCTCCGCGGCGCTGCCCTTCGGCGATCTCACCGCCTTCGTCATCTTCAAGGGCGCCAAGAACCCCGAGCTGGCCAAGCTGGTCCCCAAGTACCTGGCGGCGGGCCAGACGATGCGCAGCCTGGTGGAGGCATCCGGTGCGGGCGTCGTGCTCCCGGCCTACGACGGGGTGTGGAAGTCCGACCCGTACTTCCTGGGCGGCGATCCGATCTACCAGGTGACCTACAACGCGATGTCCGCGCCGATCCCGGCGGTGTCCACCACCGGTCTGCACTTCCCGCAGGCGCCCAGCGCCGGGGAGAACGCGGTCCGCCAGGCCTACGTGCTGACCGACATGATGGGCGAGATCGTGCAGGGCAAATCCAACGTCGCATCGGCGGTGGCAACAGCCCACGACCGCATGGTCCAGGTGTTCGAGCAGCAGGGGCTGCAGCAGTGACCAAGGTGCGTTTCCGCTTGGAGGAGTAAGCGGTCATGGTGAACCTCTCGGGAAAGAAAGCCCTGGTGACCGGGGCCGGGATCGGTATCGGCCGGGGCATCGCGATCGAACTCGCGCGGGCCGGGGCGGACGTCGCGGTCCACTACCCGCCCAGCGAGGAACCACCGACGACCACGCAGCGGATCACCGAGCTCGGCCAGAAGACCTTCGCGGTGGAAGGTGATCTGCGCGAACCCGAGGTTTGCCGCGATGTGGTCGATCGCGCGGCCGACGCGCTGGGCGGGTTGGACATTCTCGTCAACAACGCGGGTGTGACCAGGTTCGTCGAATTCCTCGACATCGATCCCGAGCTTTTCGACGACCTGTTCCACCTCAATATTCGTGGGTACTTCTTCTGCGCGCAGCAGGCGGTCCGGCATTTCCTGGCCGCCGGTGGCGGAAGTATCGTCAATCTCAGTTCCATCAACGGCAGCAGAGGTTTTCCCCGAGCCGCCGCCTATGCGGCCACCAAGGGTGCGGTCGACGCATTCACGCGGGTGCTGTCCACGGATCTGGCCCCGCGCGGCATCCGGGTCAACGCGATAGCGCCGGGCAGCGTCGAGACACCGCGTTCCTGGGTGGAGCAGCCGGATTACTCCCGGGAGGCCGCTGCCCAGCGCATTCCGGTGCGCCGGGTCGGGCTGCCCGCAGACATGGGCCGCGTGGCGGCGTTCCTCGCCTCCGAAGACGCCGGTTACATCAGCGGACAGGTGATCCACGTGGACGGCGGCTCGATGGCGCTGGGTGGGGGGTGAGGATGGTCGATAGCAGCGTGCGCTCCGCACGATTTCGCGGTATCGGACTTTCGAATGGATTGGATCCGCATGGCGCATCCGCTCTGGTGATTGGACCCGGCAGATCGGTTGATTCGACATGGCACCGCAATTCGTCGCGGCTGCGCGCTAATTCGGACGTTGACATGGTGGTCACCGGATCGTAGTGTGACGTCCACTCGGTCTCCTGCCGGTGATGCCGTTTGAATCGTCGCGGTCGGAGAAATTCGAAATTCCGACGGTGACCCCGCTCGGCCGAAATGTTCGCGTCCCCGCAAAGTTTCCCGCCACGCCCGCGGCAGCCAACCCTGGAGTTCGCATGAGGATCCAACCCACCCACGATGATCTGCTCAGGTTGACCGCAGCGTGGTCGGGGGAGCGGTTCGCCGATGGTCGGCCGCGAGTTGCCGACGAGGTGCTGGCCCGGTTGCGGGAAGCCACCACCGAGGAGGCGTGGAGCACCCTGCGGCAGGCGGGTTACGACCGGCAGTTCGCGGGCGGCTGGCGGGAAACGCATCCGGGCGCGGTCCTGGTCGGGCGGGCGGTGACCGCGCAGTTCCTGCCGCACCGGCCGGACTACGACGCCGCCGTGGTCGCCGCCGGTGCCGAAATCGGTTTCACCGCGGGAGATCGGCAGAATTCCTGGATCATCGAGTCGCTGCAGACCGGTGACGTGATGGTGACCGACATCTTCGGCAAGGTCAAAGACGGCACCGTCATCGGGGACAACCTCGGCACCGCGGTGGCCACCCGCACCGGTGTCGGCGCGGTGATCCACGGCGGCATCCGGGACCTCCAGGGGCTCACCCAACTGCACGGCGTCAACTTCCTGTTCCGGGACGCCGATCCGACCGCGATCCGCGACGTGACGCTGGCCGGGATGAACTTGCCGATCCGGATCGGGGAGGCCACCGTGCTGCCCGGTGACGTGGTGCTGGCCACCGCCACCGGCGTCGTCTTCATCCCGCCGCAGCTCGCCGAGCGGGTCGCCGAGAAGAGCGAGGACACCCGAATCCGCGACGTGTTCGGCAAGCTCCGGCTCTCCGAACGGGCCTACACCAGCGCCGAGATAGATGTGGCGAACTGGGCGGCGCACATCGAGGCGGACTTCCAGCAGTGGAAACAGCACCGGGTTTCGAAGGAGATGTCGTGACCGCGCGTCCCGAAGACCACGTCAGCAACTACTCCCGGCCGAGCGATCTGCGGATCACCGATCTGCGCATCGCCAACCTGGTGGGGGTGCCGTTCCGGTCCACCATCATCCGCATCGACACCAACCAGGGCATCTCCGGTTACGGCGAGGTCCGGGACGGGGCGAGCAAGACCTACGCACTGCTGTTGAAGAGCCGCCTGATCGGCGAAAACCCCTGCAACGTCGACAAGCTCTTCCGCAAGATCAAGCAGTTCGGCCACCACGCCAGGCAGGCCGGTGGGGTCTGCGGCGTGGAGATGGCGCTGATGGACCTGGCGGGCAAGGCCTACGGCGTTCCGGCGTTCGTGCTGGCCGGGGGCAAGTTCCGGGACCGGGTGCTGTGCTACGCCGACACGCCGTCCTCACCTGATCCGGAGGAGATGGGCAAGCGCCTGGCGCAGCGCCGCGAGCACGGCTACCAGTTCCTGAAGATGGATGTGGGCATCGGTCTGCTCCGCGACGTCCCGGACTGCCTGATCGCCCCGCCCGGCGCGCTGCGAACGACCGACACCATGCATCCCTTCACCGGCATCCAGGTCACCGCCAAGGGCGTGCAGCGGCTGGTCGAATACGTCGCCACGGTGCGGGACCTGGTCGGCTACGACGTTCCGCTGGCCGTGGACCACTTCGGGCACATCGCGCTCGACTCGTGCATCCGGATCGGCCGCGCCCTGGAGCCGTTCACCCTCGCTTGGCTGGAGGACATGATCCCCTGGCAGCTCACCGGCCAGTGGCGGCAGCTGACCGAGGCGGTCAGCACCCCGACCTGCACCGGGGAGGACATCTACCTGAAGGAGAACTTCCGGCCGCTGCTGGAGAACGAGGCGGTGCGGGTGATCCACCCGGACCCGGCTTCCTCCGGCGGCATCCTGGAGACCAAGAAGATCGGCGACCTCGCCGAGGAGTACGGCGTGCCGATGGCCCTGCACATGGCGGCCTCGCCGATCGCCACCCTCGCGGCGGTGCACATCGCGGCGGCCACCCAGAACTTCCTGGTGCTGGAACACCACGCCGCGGACGTCCCGAGGTGGAGCGATCTCGTCACCGGGCTGCCCAGCCCGCTGATCACCGACGGCCACATCACCGTGCCCGACACGCCCGGCCTCGGCTTCACCGACATCAACGAGGAACTCTTCCGGGAGCACCTCGACCCTGCCGATCCGGTGTTCTTCGACGACACCGAAGCGTGGAACGGCGAACGCAGCCACGACCGGCTCTGGAGCTGAAAGACCCACCGACAGCGGCAACGACGACGCTTGGATGGCAGGGCTATGACCAAAAACCACTTCTGCGCCCGCGCAGGCACCAAGAACCTGTCTTCGAACTCGTCCTGCTTCGCGGTGCGGGTGGCAGACCTGGCGATTTCGCGCGCAATCGCCACCCGCCCCGCATGGGAGACGGCGATTTCGCGCGAAATCGTCCACCTCACCCGAGGTGGACGGCCCGACACGACCACTTCAAAAACAGGCACCGAGGTTCCGCCACCCGCACCGCCACCCAAACCAACCCGCACACTCTCTATGGTGTGCCAACGCGTCCGGCAAGCGACTGGTGGAGGTCACCGTGGTTGAGCGAAACGACCGCCGACCCCGCCGTGGGCGTCCACCGGCGAGCGATCAGCAACGCCAGCAGCAACGGCTCGACATCTCCCGCCACGCGGTGCGGCTGTTCCGCGAGCAGGGCGTGGCCGCGACAACGGGTGAGCAGATCGCGGGGGCCGCAGGGGTGTCCGAGCGCACGCTGTGGCGCTACTTCCGCAGCAAGGAAAGCTGCGTCGAGCCGCTGCTGACGAAGACGATCGACGCTTTCCAGGCAGTCCTGCGCACCTGGCCGCCCGAACTGGAGCTGGCCGAGCACCTGCGAGCAGCCTACACGCCCGTGCTGGACTCCTCCGGGTCCGACGTCGAGGCAGTCCTCGCCGTGGTCCGCATGACGCACGAGGAACCCGCGCTGCGCGCTGTCTACCTGGTGCTGCGGGAGCGTGCGGAGTCCGCCTTCGCCGACGTCCTCGCCGAGCGCATGCGCATGCCTGCCGACGCGCTGGAGGTTCGCATGCAGGCCGCCGCCACGAACGCGGCACTGCGCGCCGCGACCGACCACCTCGTTTCCGTCGGCACCGAGGGAATTGCCCCCGAAACCCTGCACGAACATCGCGAACGCCTCGCCGACGCCCTCCGCCGCATCACCCGGGTGCCCACCCGCCGCTAGGCGACGTCCTCGAAGTGGCCGCGGGGGGTCGGATCGAAGACCCATTGAATCCCGCGGAACTCCGCGATGCGTCAGGAGCTCCGGGACAACCACTGGTTCAGCTGCGCGAAGCCGACCGTGGTGCCCGTCTCGGGGAACACGCCCTCTTCGAGGATGGTCGCGGCCGTGGTGCGGGTGAAGTCGAAAGCGGCTGCGGCCAGCGAAGCGCCGACGCTGATCCGACGCACCCCCGCCGCCGCCAGCTCCGCCACGGTGGGACCACCCATCGCGGCCATGACGTTGACCGGCAGCGGCACCGCGTCGACGACCTGGCGCAGCACCGGCAAGTCGAGCGAACCGGGTACGAACAGGCAGTCCGCCCCGGCCTCGGCGTAGGCCGTGCCGCGCTTGATCACGTCCGCGGCGTCGCCCAAGCGGTACAGGAACACATCCGTGCGCGCGTTGATCACCAGGTCGGCGTCGGCGTTGCGCGCCGTCCGGATCAGCTCGACCTGGTCGTTTACGTCGCGCAGCGGCCCGCCGAACCCCGCACCGTCCTCCAGATTCACGCCCACGGCGCCGACGGCGATCACCTCCTCGACGGTCGAGCGCACGTCGCCGTACCCGCTCTCGACGTCGGCGGTGACCGGCACGTCCACCGCGGAAACCACCCGGCGCACCGCGTCGACCATCTCCGCGCGCGACACCCGCTGGCCGTCGGGCCTGCCCAGGGACCACGCGACCCCGGCGCTGGTGGTCGCGATGGCGCGCGCCCCGGCCTGCTGGATCACTGCGGCGCTGGCCGCGTCCCACGCGTTCGGCAGCACCAGCACCGGGCCCTCGTGGTGGTAGGAGCGCAGCAGCTGGGCCTTCTCGTTCGTCATTCGTGCGTTCTCTTTCCCGTTCTCCAGAAAACACCGCCCGCCAGCTGGGCGAACGCGGCCGGTTGGCGCGGGCGATTTCGCCCGAAACCGCAGAACTGAACGTAGGACGCGGATCGGCCTCGTGGTAGGGCCAAAAATCGCGAAGTGGCCTGGGCCAATCCGGGCCCGCCGCCGGGATGGCGCGGCACGTGGCGAGTAGCGCAGAACCTGCGGCCGCGGCTCGCATCCCGCGACGACGGCCGATGCGGCGCAGCCACTGACCCGGGCAGCACCTGATGCTCCACATCGGACAGTTCAGCGGCGCAACCTTCGGACTCTGCACCGATCCGCCATGGACTGCCCGAAAACTCGCGCCTCAGCGCACTAGGGCATCGGGGTCGTGACGTTGCCGAAGCGCGCGGTCAGTTCCGCCAGCCGTTCACTGGCCATTGCGAACGCCGCTGTCCGCGTCGTGATCCCCTCGTCGTCGGCGCGGTCGAACATCCGGTCGCTCAGGGCGCCGATTCGATCGGCGATCTTGGTGAAGGACTGCTCGGGGCTCCCATCGATGTCCCCGAACAGGACCCACCACCACCACGCGTTGGTCGCCGAGTTCGCCAGGAAGTCGGGCGAGACGGTCACCCGGCGCGCATCGAGCGCTTCCTCAGCTTCCGGAGTGATCGGCATGTTCGCCGCCTCAGCGATCACACGTGCTTGAACCCGGTCTTGGTTGTCGGCATGGATGCAGTACGACGTCGCGGCGGGGACGAGCAGATCGGCCGGGATGTCCAGCCACCGCTGCCCTGGCTCGGCGCGGTCGGTGCGGCGCAGCTGGGTGCGGTCGATCGCCCCGCTGCGGTCGCGGGTCAGCAGGAGCCGCTCGACATCGAGCCCGGCAACGTTCGCAACAACGCCGTGGACATCGGCGATCCCGACGATCCGAACACCGGCGCGCGCGAGGTATCGCGCCGAAGCACCACCCATCGAACCGAACCCCTGGATGAACGCGGTAGTGGCCGCCGGGTCCATACCGCGGTGCCTGACGGCGGCGAGCGCGGCCTCGGCGACGCCGAAACCGCCCACCAACTCGTCGAGCGGGACCCCATCGACGTCGGACCCGAATGCCGTGGCCATGCGCTCGTTCGCGGCGTCCAGGTCCGCGACCACCTGATGGGCGGCCTGCACCGAACTGGTCAGGCCGATCTTCTCGATGGCGCGGTCGACGGCGTCCTGGCGGACTCCGAAGTCCTCCCCCATGGTCCACCGCTGTTCGATCAGCGGAGCCATCGCGGCGAGGTAGCGCTCCAGCACACCCGTCGCGGCGGGATCGAACGGGTCGAAGTCAATTCCGCCCTTGGCTCCCCCCAAGGGCACGTATCGCGCCCCTGGCTCGTAGTGGATGGCTTCTTTGAGGGTCATGCCCCGTGCGAGCCCGCGCACCTCGGTCGCGGTGCAACCGGCGCGCATCCGCAAACCGCCACTGCACAGACCGCGCACGAGCCGGTCGATCACGAGATAGCCCGTCGCGCTCGACTCGGGGTCGTGCCAACTGGCCTCGAAGAACGGAGCATCGGTCGCAGCGGCCTTCGCGGTGACGGCATGCGGCAGGGTGAGCGCCACGATTCCTCCGGAGCTAACTGAACGGCCAAACAGTTAGTATCGGAGCCACCCATCGGGGGGTCAAGGAGCGAGGCCGAGTTCAGCCGCGAGGGCCGTGCTCATCCAGTTCGTCACGTCGGTTTTGGACACGGCCTCGTCGAAAGCGACCCGCTGCACGGCCAATCCGTCGAGCATCGCGGTGAGTCGCCACGCCGCCCCCCGAGGATCCGCGGTCCGAAACTCCCCCGCGGCGACCCCTTGCCCGATGAGGTCCGTGACAACAGCACGCCATCGGTTGTCGAGCGTGCGTATCACCCCGCGCAGCTCGGGATTGCGCAACGAGGTCGCCCACCCCTCGATCCACAACCGCCAACTCGGCGCGGCACCGGTCGGACCGTACTCGTTCAACGCCGTGCGCAGCCGCTCGGTCACGCTGCCGTCCGCCTCCGCGAGCAGCCGGTCGAGCCGGGCCAGGTCTCGGTCGGTGGCATGCCGGAACGCACTGAAGATGAGGTTGTCCAGCGATTCGAAGTGGTAGAAGACCAGAGCCGTGCTGACGCCCAGACGTGCGGCGACGTCACTGCCCCGCAGCCCGCTGACCCCGCGCTCAGTGATCAGGTCGAGCGCGGTCGTCAGTATCTCCTCGCGGCGGGCGCCGACTTCCTTCTTCACCCGTGGCATGGGACGAATTTACCCGCCGCAGGGTTGACATCGTGAGACGCACGTCGCACCCTTGGCCACCCGCACTGTTCGAACGTTCAGTTAGCTGCTGTTGAACGGGCCGTTCCGCTACCGAAGTCCGATCAGGGAGGACCAGTGCCCGAGCCGATCACGACCGGTGACACAGATTTCCTGCGCGCGAACAAGGCCAAGCTCAGGCGAGATCTGCGCCGCTTCGACGCCTTCTTCCTGCTGCTCTGCTCACTCGTCGGTCTGGACACGATCGGTTCGCTGGCCGCATCCGGCCATGAAGCCTTCACGTGGTTGCTGATCCTCGCCGCGCTGTTCTTCGTTCCCTACGGGCTCATCGTGGCCGAGCTGAGCGCGACGTTCCCGTTGGAGGGCGGGCAGTACACCTGGACCCGGATGGCCTACGGTCGGCTGGTCGCGGGCGTCGTTCAGGTCATCTACTGGTTGTCCAATCCGGTCTGGGTCGGCGGCACGCTGTGCGTCGTCGCGATGCAGACCTTCGCCACGTTCATCCATCCCCTCTCCGGGGTCTGGACCTACGTCGCGGGCCTGTTGTTCATCTGGGCCGGTGTGCTGTCCACCTCGGTGTCGCTCAACGTCGGCCGCTGGGTACCGGCGGTCGGGGCGTGGGCACGCATGATCCTGCTCGGATTCTTCTTCATCTCCACCATCATCTACGGGATCCAGCGTGGCGTGCAGACCTTGGACTGGAGCGACTTCACGCCCACCTACACCGGGTTCATCGCCCTGGTCCCGGTCATCGTCTTCACCTTCGTCGGTTTCGAGCTGTCCAGCTCCGCCGCCGAGGAGATGGACCAGCCGCAGCGGGCGATCCCGCTGGCCGTGCTGCGTTCAGGCGCGATGTCCTTCCTCATGGTGGCCGCCCCGGTCGCTGGCATCCTGCTGGTCCTGCCGAGTGACCAGGTCAGCAGCCTGGGCGGCTTCATCGACGCGTGCAAGGCCGTCTTCAGCGTCTACGGTGGCGAGGTACTGCCCGACGGGACGATCCAGCTGAGCGGGTTCGGCACCGCCGTCGGCGTGATCTCGGCAGTGGGGCTCATCGTCGCCCTGTTCACCAGCGGGGTGTCGTGGGCGCTGGGGGAAAGCCGCGCCCAGGCCACTGCCTGCGCTGACGGAGCCGGGCCGCGGTTCTTCGGTGCGTTGTCGGAGAAGCGCGGCACTCCGGTGCGGATCAACGTCCTCTCCGGCGTGCTCGCCACGGCCGTCATGGTCGCCGCGCTGAACATTTCCGGCGGCGACAGCAGCAAGTACTTCAGCGCCGGTTTGAACCTCGCGATCTCGATGACGATGGTCGCCTACATGCTGCTGTTCCCAACACTTCCGGTGCTCCGCCGCAAATTCCCGAACGTGCCGCGGCCGTTCACCGTGCCCGGAGGTCGGCTCGGCGGTGCTGCTGCCTCGCTGGTCACGACCGCGATCGTGATCTACACCCTGGCGCAGCTGCTGTGGCCGGGCCTGGGAGTGGGATGGTTCGGCACCGCGGGAAGCCCCGACGACTCGTTGCCCACCGGGTTCGAAGGCCAGCGACTCGCCTACGAGTTGACCCAACTCGTGCCGCTCGTCGCATTCGGACTGACCGGTCTGGCATTCGCCCTCATCGGGCGGCGGCAGACCCGGCGGGCGGCATCATCCGATGTGGACCGTGACCGCCCTCAGGCCGTCACGGCGTGAACATCCTTGCACCGGGTCGCTGACTTTCACCGTGGAACCCCGCGGAGCCTCGCCGTGAAGTACCGCGACCACCAGTCGACGTTTCAACAATGCCCACGGGTGTCCGGCTGTTCCACCAGCCTCCTCTGAAAAGGCTCCTCACCCTGATGATCGGCTACCACTTCCAGGGCTACATCAAGGAAATGCCGGACAGCACGCCAAGCACCGCCAGGAACCTTCGTCCACCCACTCGCAGCAGAAGTGCGAAGGAGGACAGACCGAACCCGCTCGAATTTCCGCGATGATGGTATCCCCTTCAATGCGGTACACCTTCTTGTTCTCCTTCATGTCCTTTCCGAGGTAATCCTCCAGGCAGGTGCTCCGAATGGCGTACTTCCGCGCGACATCGGGAAATTTCTGAAACACCGCGTGCAGTTCGTCGAAGAACTCGGAGTCAATGTCCGGACCGTGCTTGAGCTCGTTTTTCGCGTGCATCTTCCCTCCCCGAGGTTGTCCGCATCCGCAGCTCCTCCGGCACCCAGGACCAGTCGCGCTATCGCCTGGCGAAGCCTTGCCGCCACGAATGAGAAGCTGTCCGTCCGTACGGCTTTGCCACGACCTCATCGTCAAAGCGGGCCCGGTATGACACAACGGACCTTCGGCCCAAATCAGGCAAACAGCACGGACCTGGCCGTCAGCTGATTCGAAGGCTCTCGATCAAGCCGTCGCGCAGGTGGAAGGTCATCGGGCCGGTGCCGTTGTGGCCGTTGCCGGTCACCTTGAGCGTGGCGACGTAGCTGTCCGGGTTGGGGCCGGGTTCGATCCCGATGAGCTCGAAGTGCGCTTGCACGCCGATGTTGTCGGTGCGATCCCAGTCGCGCACGGCGTCCCGGCCGCGGTACTCACGACCCCAGTCGTTGAGGTAGGCGTCGCGGGTGAACGCGGCGGCGAAGGCTTCGGAGTCGCCTTGATTGGTCGAATCGATGAAGGCCTGGATGGCGGCAGGGGTGTCGGTGGCGGTCATGATTCCTTCCTCCAGCGGTCGCGCAGTCCGAGGCGGGCGTGGTCACCGCGATCGCCTCGGCCGTGAGCGGAACTCTACTGGCCACTCACTGCCCGCGCCGGATCCGCGACGGAACACCGTCCACATCCGTAACATTCACAAGTGTGATCTCTTCGAGTTCGCCATACCATTCACGGATCCCGCGATGCCCGACGTGCATTGGAAGTGTCCACAGAGGATGGAGGTAGGACTTTGAGGACATCTCTGGAAAGATGGGAACGACAACAAAGGGTATTGACGACGAACAGAGGGCGCCCGCCATGGACAAGGAAAGCTTCGGTCAGGTACGCGCATTGACGTTCGACATATTCGGCACCACCTTCGATTGGTGGACCGGAGTCACTCGGCAAGTGGCGGACATCTCAAGGAGGGAGGGGGTGAACGTCGACGCGGGGAGTATTACCGATTCTTGGCGCGATGAGTTCTTCCTCGCCGTGGGCGCGGTGCGCACCGGGGAGCGGGAGTGGGCGCATCTGGACATCCTGCACGGCGAGTGCCTCGACCGGGTCATCGAAGAACATGGACTGTCAAACGCTTTCGACCGCTCGGTGCGGAAGGAGTTGGTGCGCTCGTGGCACCGGCTCCCCGCTTGGCCAGATGTCGCGACGGGATTGGAGCGACTCCGAAGTCGTTTCACGCTGAGCGCGCTGTCGAATGGCGGATTTGCGCTCACCACCAACCTCGTCAAGCATGCCGGGCTACCGTTCGATTGCATCTTGTCCGCGCAACTGTCCCGCCACTACAAGCCGGACATCGAAGTCTATCGAACGGCCGTGGAACTCCTCGATCTCGCGCCAGAAGAACTCATGATGGTAGCCGCTCACAGCTGGGACCTCGCCGGAGCCCGCGCGGCGGGATTCCGGACGGCATACGTGGCGCGCCCGCGCGAGCGAGGTCCGAACCGAACGACCGAGAATCCAGCGGAGGTCGAATGTGACGTCCTCGTCGAAGGATTCGATGAACTGGCCACTGTGCTCAACTGCTGAAAAAGCGCGAGTTGGCGTGTGCGGGGTTGGGCGAGCGGCCAGGTGTCGCGACCTCAGTTGGATGCGCGGCTTCCCGCTCCCCAGAAGAACGGCCCAGCCGTCGAATGGACCTCGATGCGCCAGCCGATCCGGTCGAGCGCCCGTTCGAGGTCCTCGGGTCGGTGTGGGACTTTGACGATCCGGTAGGCGGTCCCATCCGCGAGCCGACGCCGGATGGTCGAGGACCGCTCGCCCTCGATGAGTTCCGCAGCGGTGCGGTACCAGTCGTCGACGAAGAGCACTCGCCCATCCGGTTTCAGGCAGTTGGCCACCAGCGACCAGAAGGACTCGAAGTGGTCGGGCGGAACGTGCGACAGCCAGAACCCGAAGAAGACGACGTCGTAACGACGATCCGGCTGCCACTGGAACAGATCAGCCGCCATGAAGCGCACGCCTTCCTCGCCCAACCGAGCCGAGGCGATGGCGAGCATCTCCGGAGACGCGTCCACGGCGGTGACGTCCGTGGCGTGGCGGATCAGTTGGGGCGTCCACGTGCCGGGGCCGCAGGCGAGTTCGAGCACGCTGCCGGTCGGCCGGAACTCCTCGATCGCCGCGGACAGCTCGGCACCTCCGGGAAAGGGCAGCAAGTGGTCCTCGTACTCCGCGGCAACCGCCCGGTAGTAGCCGACCTGCTCGTCGAGCAGCTCCGCCATGTTGTCGTACCTGTCAGCATCCATGTCCTGAACATCCGCCTTTCCCCTGGGGAAAGGTCAAGACACCGGATCGGGATGAGCCGTCCGGAAAGATCACGTGAGGGCTTTCCTTCGGTTTCGCCGCTTTAGCGACTAGGTGTACGAGGCCATTGACGTTGGTGACACCGGCTCGTAGCACGCGGATCCCGCCCGTTGGGGGTCGATGTGACGCTTCGACGTTCAGGCGGCCAGCGCTTTCACGGCAGTGGCTGGCCGCGCCAGTGCGGTGAGCACGAGTGCGACCGCGGTCGCGGCAGCGCCGACGATCAGGCAGGTGATGAACCCGTTGCTGAAGTCATGGGTTGTCCCGAGCAGGGGGCCGAAGGTGGCAACCCCGATGGCGGCACCGACTTGCCGGGAGGTGTTGAACACGGCGGACGCCGTACCGTGCAGCTCGGGTTCGACGGCGGCGATGGACCGCGCGGTCATGGTCGACACCAGCATGCCCGAAGCGAGCCCGGCCGGTACCAGTGCGACGACCAACGGCCAAAGCAGGGGTGCGGTGCTCGCCCACGCCACAGCGAGAAATGTGAGGGCAAGGACCGTCTGGCCGATCCCGAGGACTGCGCGAGGGCCGACGCGTTGCGCGAACGGTGCCGCGCACAGGCTGCCGACCGAGATCAGTCCGGTTAGGGGAAGGAACAACAACCCACTGGTCAACGCGCTGAGCCCGCGGCCTTGCTGGAGCATCAAGCTCATCGCGAACAGCAGCCCGTAGAACGCGAAGTTGAACAGCGCCCCTTGAACGGCGGCACTGACGAACCCGCGATGGGAATAGACCCCCACCGGGAGCAGCGGTGCCTGTCCTGATCGTTCAGCCACCACGAAGCCGATGGCCCCCGCGACGGCCAGTCCGCCTGCGGTGAGGACCGCGGGACTGCTCCAACCCTGGGCCGGGGCTTCGATGAGCGCGAACACCAGGCCGCCGATCAACACGGTTGCCGTGCCCATGCCAGCGATATCGAGGCGACGATCCCGACGTGGCACGGCGGGCATCGAGCGGAGACTCCAGACGATGGCCGGGATGCCGATCACCACGTTGACCGCGAAGACAGCCCGCCAGTCCGCGAGCGAGACCAGCACTCCGCCGAGCAACGGCCCAGCCGCCATACCCACGCCCCCTGCCGCGGCCCACCACCCCACCAGCCGATGCCGAGCCTGGTCGTCACTCGCGGTCGCCGTGGCCAGGACCAGCGCGCTGGGCAGCAGAAGCGCCGAGCCCGCTCCCTGAACCAGTCGCGCGACGTTGAGGACCTGCATCGACCCAGCCACCGCACAGACCGCCGAGGATGCGGTGAACACGAGCAGACCGGTGACGAAGGCCCGCTTCGCCCCGAGGGTGTCCGCGAACGCACCGGCGCCCAGCATCACCGCCGCGAAGGAGAGCGTGTAGGCGTTGATCGCCCATTCCAGTTCCGACCGCGACGCCTGCAGGTGCGAAGCCAACTGCGCGAGCGCGAGGTTCACGATCGTGCCGTCGACGAAGACCATGAAGGCCGCGATCAGCGCGAGCGCCACGACACCCCGCCGGTGTTCGATAGTCATGGAACAACTCTAAGGCAGGGTTTCGATGACTGTCGAACACGGGGCTAGACTTGGAGCGAGGAGGTAATGATGACGTCGTCCCCGCCGCAGGCCCCCGCCCGACTCGAAGCGACCAGCGTGCTGCGCGCCCTCGCGGACCCGGTGCGCCTGGATCTCGTCCGCCAGCTCAGCCAGTCGGACACCGCGATCGCGTGCGGCCGATTCGACACCCAGGTAGCCAAGAACACCCTCAGCCACCACTTCAAGATCCTCCGCGAAGCAGGCATCATCGCCACCCACCGCGAAGGCGGCCAATCCCTCAACGTGCTCCGCGAAGACGAACTCGACGCGGCCTTCCCCGGCCTGCTGAAAGCGATCCTTCCCAATATGCGGACTTAAAGACGTCCCTTCCAATCGGCGCCACCAACGTCGTGCCCCGCAACGACTGGCCTGAGCCGGTGCTTCGGCGAGGCGCACGCGGATGACCCCAGCGCACGCCGGGCCCCGGCTGGTACTTTAGGTCTAAATCAGCAGGGGCGAGAGGGGATCGGTTGGGGGTGTATCGGGCCGTTGTCGCGCGGCGCGGCTTCACCAGGTGGGCGATCGTCGCGTCGAGTGCGCGTTCCGCGCTCGCGATGATGCCGCTCGGGTTGGTGCTGCTGGGGGTCAACGCGGCGGGAACGCCTGTGCGGGGCGCAGTTCTGGCTGGCGTGTTCACCGCGGCGGAACTGCTCGCGGCGCCGTTGGTCGCCAGCAGGCTGCCGCTGCAGCTCGGGCTGGCGGGCATGAGCCTCGGCAGCGCAGTCCTGGCCGTCGGCGCCGCGCTCGCGGCTCCCGTGGCAGTGCTCTCGTTCGCGGCCGCCGCGACCGGTTTCCTCGGTGCGGGCCTTCCCGGGCAGGTCAGAGCGGCGCTGACCGCACTGGTGCCGGACTCGGCGCGGGCGGCTGCCTACAGCCTGGAATCCACCGCGAGCGCCGCCCTCTACGTGGTCGGACCCGCAGTCGTGGCAACGCTTTTCGCCGTCGCCGGATGGGTCGCCTTCGCGTTTGCCGCATTGGTCCTGGCGATCGGTGCGGCGGTTGCCCTGACGTGGTCCCGACCTGCTGCGGACAAGCGCCACCGCTTGTGGCACGGAGACCGAGGGGCCTTCGCGCGGATCTGGCCGACGTGCGCGGCCGCTGCCGCGTTCATGGGCGCGGTGGCCTCCCTCGACGTGGCCGTTCCGGCACTGCTCGCCGAGCGGGGTACTCCCCCGGCCACGGCGGGATACCTCCTCGCCGCGTTCGCCGCGACGGGGATCGTCGGCGGGTTGGTGTACGGGGCACGGCGTTGGCCGGGGACCGCGGCGGCGCAGGCGTGCCTGTCGGCGCTGGCCATGTGCGCTGTCCTGGCATTGCTCGGCTTGCCCGAGGACACCGTCGCGGTGGCCTTCCTGTTGCTGGCGGCCGGTTTGTTCGGACCACCAAGCCTGGTCGCCCGGAGTCTGGCGGTCCAACAGCGGTTGTCCCCGGATGACCTGGGCGTGGGGTTCTCCCTGCTGTCGGCTGCCGCTGGTCTTGGCGCGTCGCTCGCGGCGTTCTCCATGGCCGCTCTGATCGCCGTGACATCGCCCGGCACCGCATTGCTCACCGTCCTCGCCGCCACCTCCGCGGTGACGGTCCTGGCGTTGCTCGCGGAGCGTCGGTGCGAAGCGAAAGGCATCACCAACGCACCGCTACAACCGTCAACACCCGATTCCGGTTGTTGACCGGGCACAAGTCGGCACGACACGTCCACAGTGGACTTCCGGTCGCCTGTGCAGCTCGCTCGCCTACGGATGCGCCGATTTCCTGGGCGGCCTGGGTGCCCGCAAGGCCCACGTCCTGCGCATCGTGATGATCGCGGCCCCCGCCAGTCTCGCGATCGAGCTGCTGCTGTGGCCGGTCTTCGGTGCTTCGTTCAGCACCGCCGCACTCGGTTGGGGCGCCGCCGCCGGTGTTGCCTCGGCCGCCGCGTTCGCCCTGCTCTACCGCACCTTGGCGATCGGTCCGATGAGCGTGCTGTCACCGGTGACCGCGCTGGTGTCCGCCGTGCTGCCGGTCGGCGTCGGCCTGGTGCAGGGCGAGCGCCTGTCGGCGGCCGGGCTGGTCGGCCTGCCGCTCGCGCTGGTCGCCGTCGTGCTGGTCAGCGCCGGACACCGCGCGAGGTCGGTGCGCCCGTCGCGCACCGCCCTGCTGCTCACCTTCGGCGCGGGTGCGGCCATCGCCCTGCAGCTGATCTGCCTGCACCAGGCGCCGTCCGACAGCGGCTTGGCCCCGCTGATCATCGGCCGGGCCGTCTCCTCGGTCGTCACCCTCACGGCAGCAGGGCTGCTGCACCGGCGGCTGGGGCCGGAACGGCCCGCGTTCGCCCTGTCGGCAGCCGCAGGCGTGTTGGACTCCCTGGCGAACCTGTGTTTCCTGCTCGCCGCCCGAAGCGGCGATCTCGCCGTCGTCGCCGTCATCACCGCCCTCTACCCGGCTGGCACCGTCCTGCTCGCCCGCGGCGTGCTCGCCGAACGCATCCACCGCGGCCAGCTCGTCGGCCTGGGCACCGCCGCCGTCGCCGTCAGCTTCCTCGCCCTGACCTGAGCGACACCACCGGCCGATCAGTTCGTACCGCCCTGGAAACCCTGGCCGCCGTGCGCCACCTCAGCCCCGCCCACAACTCCAGTCGACACCCGGCGACCGTCGTGTTCGGTGTGCGTTCACGACCCTGGCGGACCGACCATCAGAGGCCGAGGCCGCGCAGCAGGATGCCGAAGCCGCGTCGAAACTCCTCCTCCGGCCGGATGGTTCGGGCCTGGACAGCGGTCTCGGACAGGATTGGGAACTCCTCGACCGGCAGCGCGGCCAGGGTGGCGGTACCCGGCCCGGACAGCGGGCTGAAGTGTTCGACCTGCAAGGCGCCGAAGACGTATCCCAGGACGGCCCGGAAGGCGATCACCCGTTGCTTCCCGACGAATCCCGCGTCTGTCAGCACCGCCAGCACCGTCTCACCCCAGCGGCGCGAACTCGGCGAGCGGTGTCGATGGGTCAGCAGCAACGGCACGACCACCGGATGCTCGGACACCGCCAGCCGCACGCGCTCGACGAGCACGCCCAACCGTTTCCCGGCCGAACCGCGCGGCATGGTCAGATCGACGGCCTGCAGGACCAGGTCGACCACTAGTTCCTCGACCTGGCCGCGGTCGGTGACGTAGCGGTAGAGCGACATGGTGCCCATGCCGAGTTCCTGGGCGACCGTGCGCATCGAAAGGGCGCCGAGCCCGTCCCTGTCGGCGACGGTCAGCGCCGCGGTCGCGATCTGGGTGGGCGTCAGGGATCGAGGGCGTGGCATGACGTTTGACAGCGTACAACATACGCGCATAGCTTCGTAGGAGTACACCCAACGCTTACAGAGGAGCCCGTGTGCGAGAAGTCAGCGACCGCGAGTTGGTCACCGTCACCGGCGAACACGTCCGCGTTCCCGATCCCGAACGCCTGGTGCACCTGCAGTTCCGGCGGTTCGCCGGATGCCCGATCTGCAACCTGCACCTGCGCTCGATCGTGCAGCGGCACGACGAGATCACCGCCGCGGGGATCCGCGAGGTGGTGTTCTTCCACTCCCCCGCAGACGAACTGCGCGCCTACGAGCTGCCTTTCGCGGTCATCGCCGATCCGGGCAAGCGCTATTACCGCGAGTTCGGCGTGGAATCCGGCCGTCGCGCACTGCTGCATCCGCGAACCTGGGGCGCGATCGTCCGCGGCGTGGCCCTAACGCTCGTGGGCAGGTACCGGCCGCCCGCAGCCAGGCAGGATGGTGGTCGACTCGGGTTGCCTGCCGACTTCCTGATCGCCGCCGATGGCCGAGTTCTCGCCGCCAAGCACGGCACGCACGCATACGACCAGTGGTCGGTGGACGAACTGCTGTCGCACGCCCAAGCAGCCGTGACCCGATGACGTGGCCCTCCAGAACCCCGGCGAAATGACCGGCTCAGTCGAAGTGCGACTTCTGGATGACGCCGTGCACTCCGGTGGTGCGGTCGACCACCTGGGACACCTCGAAATCCGCCGCTGCGGACAGGTAGGCGTAGGCGACCGCGCGGTCCATCCCGAGATCGCGCTGGAGGAAATCGAGCGCGTTGACGACGGCACGACGCATCGCGATGTCGAGATCGCTGCCCTGTCCGTCCTTCGCACCGTCCGGATCGGACAGTCCGATGGGGATCCACGCGTCATCGGTTTCGCCGAACGGGTAGTGGAAGGCGACCGAGGGCGCATCGTCGGAACCCGGTTCGCAGACGGTCAGCCGGAAGGTCGCGCGGACGGCTCCCTCCATCGCGGTGAGGGCGACCTCGCCGCCGCCCATGGCCAGGTGCGGGTCACCGACGTAGAAGAGCGCGCCTTCGGCGAAGACCGGTAGGTAGAACGTGGTGCCGACGGTCAACAGGTTGATGTCGATGTTGCCGCCGCCGAGCGTCGGCGGAATGGAGTTGAGATCGGGATCGGTCAGGCTCGCCGCGGACGAGAACGCGACACCGGTGACGCCCATGAACGGGCGCAGCGGAAACCGCACCTCCTTGCCGGTGCCGCGCGGCATCGCGCCGACAGCACCGCGTTCGCCCGATTTGACCGGCGTGAAGACCGAAACGTTGCCGTACTCCGTGGGCACGCCGGTGTCTCGCCCGTCCGTCTCGATCGGCGGCATGACCTCCGCGAGCGTGATCCCCGCCGGAGCCAATCCATCAGCCATCCGGGCCAGCGCTCCCTTGCCGTGGCGACTGGACACCACGCCATAGGGCACCCGCGGCAGGAACGACAGCATCTCGATCTTCAGCACGTCCCCGGGCGCTGCTCCGTCCACGTAGATCGGTCCGGTGATCACGTGCGGGCCGTCGCGATCGAAGTCGCGGGGCGTGCGGTCGTAGTGGGCCGCTATCTCGATCGCGTCGGTGAGCACCTCGTCGGCCGGAACTCCGTGCGAACCGAAGTACGCCACGGGGTCGCGGCCCTGATCTTCGAGGATTCCTTCGTGGGAAACGGAATCCACCGTGACCGTTTCCCCGGAACGCATCCGGAGCACCGGCTCGCTGCCGGTGGAAGGGACGTAGCCCCACCGAACCTGGTCGGGCAGCGAGGACAGGTAGTGCTGCCCGTGGATCGGTCCGCTGCCGGGCTGCAGGATCTGCCGTGGCACGGTGACCAGGGGCGCCGCCGCAGCGGACCCGGACGTGCCAGCGGCCGCGGCGCCGCCACCGCCCAGCACCGCTGCCGCGCGCAGGAAGCCGCGCCGTCCCAGCCCCTCGACCAGGGTGTCGCGTGCGTTCTCGGCTGCGTTCACGAGCCCTCCCGTCGTCTGGCCGGTAAATGTAGCTGGCCGAGACGTCGACGGGACATGGCTGCGGTCACACGACAAGCTTCGTAACACGGATCTGTTCCGGATGAAACAACCGGAAATACGAACACACTCACCCGGAAAGCCCCAGGCGCCGTCCCGGGCCGAAGCCCCGCCCAGCCGATCAACCCACTCGTCAGCACCCGCGCAGGCCAACCCGACCACGAGCCGCCGTGGCGGCTCGTGGCGCCGTGGCGGGTCACCAGAGTGACAGCCGGTTTAGATTCTGACTATCATCTATATGACTGCCCGCCACCCTCATGGAGGTCTGGAGAACATGGAGATAAGCAACGCGGTCGCGCTGGTCACCGGGGCGAACCGGGGTCTTGGAAGGTGCTTCGCCGAGGAACTGCTCAGGCGGGGGGCGGCGAAGGTCTACGCTGCCGCGCGCAACCCAGCTGCGGTGGACAGCCCGGGGGTCGTTCCGCTGGAGCTGGACATCACGGACCCCGCCTCCATCGCGGAGGCCGTCACCGCAGCGCCGGATGTCAGCTTGCTGATCAACAACGCCGGAATCTCCACCCACACACCGCTGGTGACCGGCGACATGGCGAAGATCCAGTTGGAGATGGAAACCGCCTTCTTCGGTCATCTCAACGTCATCCGAGGCTTCGCCCCGGCGCTGGAGGCGAACGGAGGCGGCGCGGTGCTCAATGTTCTGTCGATTCTTTCCTGGGCCCATTTTCCGGCCTACGGCGCCTACTCCGCGGCCAAGTCCGCAGCATGGGCGATGACCAACGTGGTCCGCCAGGAACTCGCGCCCATGGGCATCGACGTGACCGCCCTGCACGTGGGTTACATGGACACCGACATGGCCGACTACGTTGCTGCGTCCGAGAAAATCCACCCCGCACTGGTGGCAGCCACCGCGCTGGATGGAATCCAGGCCCGGGTGCCCGAAGTCATCGCCGACGAGGGAACCCGTCGGGTCAAGTCCGCGCTTTCCGGCGGCCTGGAACTGATCTACCCCGATCTGTCCACGGCAGGCTGACGTCATTCATGGCCGGCGAGGACCCCGGTTCAGCCTCGGGCCGAACGAGCTCGATGCTGTTTCCCCGGGTCCTTCCCGCAACCGTGGACTCCGGTCGGCTGGCGTTCGTCGGCTATCTCACCACTACGTCGTGTCCGGTAGCTCCGTCGGCTGGTCACCTTCAAGGGCGTCGTGGACGACCTGCAGGATGGTGTCGGACAACGGGGTTCGTCCGGTCGCACGCGCCAGCGTGAGGGCGCCGACCATCGTCGCGAAACCGACGATGGCTCGGCGATGGGCGTCATCCTCGGTCTGTCCCGGAGCTTCCTGGAATTCGGCGATGAGCGCGATGGCGTGCCCCACACCCGTCAGGTAGGAGGTCCGCAGCGGACTCCCGGCAGGTGCCCGAGCGGCATCGCAGGCAAGAGCCGTGCTGGCGCACCCGGCGCCCGAGTCATCGCGGTGCTCGGTCGACAGATAGCCGCCGAGCAGCTCCCGCCACGCTTGTGCCCTGTCGGGAAAGTCTTCGGAGATCTGGGTCAGCTGGCTGGCGAGTTCGCCGAACGCGGCCGTGACGGCGAGGCCCAGCAACTCGTCCTTGGATTTGAAGTGCTTGTAGAACCCGCCGTGCGTCAGGCCGACACTCGACATGAGTTCCTGCACGCTCGTACCCGTGCTACCGCGCTCGCGAATCAGCTTCGCCGTCGCGGTCACCACCTCCTCGCGGTGCCTCGCCGCGTCGGCACGTGACGCTCGACCCATCTCACCCTCCGTTCCACACCAAGGAGTCCACCCGACATGGCTGATAAGGATTTTATTAGACATCTAACGGAGCGGACAGAGCAACGGCCGTCGCGGTGACCACACGGCTTTCACCGAAAGACGTTTCCGACATCGCACCTCCGTTCAGGCGCCGGTCGACGTCATCGCGGCAGTCGGGCTGATCGCATTGCGCCGCTCGGGTGCGGTCAGCCGGGTAATGCCGACCACGATGGCGGCGAGGACGGCGGCGGCCGGGGCCAGCCAGAGGACTCCTACCAGTGAGAGCACCGCACCACCGAGGGCTGCGCCGATCGCCGTGCCGACGTAGTTCATCGATCCGTTCAAGCTGAGCGCGACGGCAGCGTCGTCGCCGCCCGCGACGAACACCCGGTTCTGCTGCGGGACGAACGGGAAGGATCCGACGAGGCCGAGGGTGAACAGCGCGACGAGGGTCGGCACGAACCAGTGCTGAACAGCGCCCAGGACGGCGGTCGCGCAGATCGTGGCGGCCAGCGCCGCGGTGATGGTGGCCAGCGAGTCGAACCGGTCGGCAATCCGTCCGACGAGGCGGTTTCCCGTGAAGAAACCGGCGCCGAAGACGAACATGGCGACCAAAATGGCGTCGCTGGCCGAGGTGCTCACACCGACGACGGCCGCGGCGTAGGACAACACCAGGTAGAGCGGTGCGAGCACGAGCGCACTGACGACCAGCAGCACCAGAATGCGCGGGTTGACGAGCACCGAAACCCTGCTCCGCAGTGAAGTCGCAGGCAGCGTGACCGAGGGCACGCCGACAACGGCGAGCACCGCAGCGACGGCTGCGAGCACCACGAGCATCCACATCGCACCCCGCCAGCCCAACCACTGCCCGGTCAACAGCCCGAAGGGCACCCCGAGCACCGAAGCGAGGCTGGAACCCGCACCGATCATCGCGAACGACCGGGCCCTGCGCTCGGGGCGGGACAGCACACCGGCCACCGCAAAAGCATTGGCCTGAAACGCCGCCGCACCGAGCGCGGCAACGATGCGGCCGACCAGCACGACCGCGTAGGAAGGGCCCGCAGCCTGCAGCACCATGCCGACCAGGAAGGCGACCATGCCCGCGCCGATGACCACGCGCCGATCCATCCGGCCGGTCGCCGTTGCGATGATCGGCGACCCCACCGCGTACGCAACGGCGAACGCGGTGGTCAGCTGGCCAGCAGCGGCAACGCTCACCGACAGATCCGCGGCGATGGGCGGCAGCAGCCCCGGCAACACGAAGCCGTCGACACCGAGCACGAACGTGCCGACCGCGAGGACGATCAGGCGCCAGGACGCCAAATCATTCGATGGTTCTCGAATCATCACAGGGCGAACACTAGGCTATGATTCGATGTGCGTCAAAGAATTGAGCGGAGGAGACGGATGTCGCGCACGCTCCCGGAACCCTCGGTCGATTCCTACGACCTCACGGTCATCCTCAACGCGCTCGCCGACCCCAGCAGGCGGGCGCTCATGACCGCGCTGTACCACACCACCGAGCCGATCGACTGCGCCGTCCTGGTCGAGGAGATCGACCTCGGTCTGAGCAACCCGACCATCTCGCACCACTACCGCGTCCTCCGCGAGGCGGGCCTGACCAGGACCATCACCGACGGGCGCAAGCGAATCATCAGAGTGCGCCGCGACGAGGTGGAGGCACGCTTCCCCGGCCTCCTGCAGGCAGTGCTCGGGAACCGGTGATCGCAACGAGGGTGGCGGGCCTTCGGGTGCGCAGCGCTCGTCGTCGAGGAACCGACACTTGCTGATCCACCGCGATCACTGTCGCCGAAGCGGCACAACGGCTTTCGGACAAAGGCGGGAAACGGGACGCGCGAGCCGCCGGTGCCGCCGCGGGTATGTCCAGAAGCAATTTCGCACTGCGGTTCAAGACATTGGTCGGCGTTCCTCCGCTGGATTACCTGGCGCGCTGGCGAATGCAGTCCGCGATTCGCACAGTCCGGTCCACGGACCGGACGATCGCGTCCATCGCGGGCGAATTCGGGTACGCGTCGGAGGCGGCGTTCAGCAACGCCTTCAAGCGGATCACCGGCCACCCGCCGACCCACTACCGGCCCTGAACGGAGGAGCCACTGCGCCACCCGAGCTGGCGCGCTACGTCAGGCAGGGTCGCCCCGATCCTGATCGCATCCCACCTCCCGCGCCGACCCGAGCTGTCGGCAGATTCAGCGCAGTGTCGCCTCGATTAGGGAGTAGCCGCCTTCGGGGCCGTCGATGATGCGGTCGACGGTGAAACCGGCTCCGCCCAGCAGATTGGTGAATTCGGTGGTGGTGCGCTCGCGGCCGGTGACCATGCCGAGCATGGTGAGATCGGCGATCTTGCCCAGGTGGGGGTCGTCGCCGTCGGGCATCACGACTTCCAGGACGACCAGGCGCGCGCCGGGTGCGGCGGCTTCCCGGATGCGGCTGAGGATGTTGGTGCAGGCGGTGTCGTCCCAGTCGTGCAGGACGGTGGAGAGCAAGTAGACGTCCGCCTTGGGAACGGACTGGAAGAAGTCCCCGCCGACCACTTCGACCCGGTCGGTGAGCCCGGCCTGCGCGAGCCTGTCGTGGGCGGCCTGGACGACGTGCGGCAGATCGAGCACGATGCCCCGGCGGCCGGGATCGTCGGCGATGAGCGAGGCCAGGACGGAGCCGTCGGCACCACCGATGTCGGCCACCGCGTTACCCACCGGAAGGCGATACCCGTCCAGTACCGCGGACTGCGACCCGGCCGTCATGTCCGCCATGGCGGCGGTCAGTGCTGGGGTGTGTTCCGGGTGATCACCCAGGTAGTCGAAGAACGACTGCCCGTGCAGCAACTCCGGCCCCGACCGGCCGGTTCGCACCGCCTCGGTCAACATGGCGAAGGGGGCGTAGTGCGTCTCCATCCAGAACAGCGCCACGCCCCGCACCGAGCCGGGGGTGCCTGCGGCCAGGGTGGCGCCGAGTTCGGTCACGGAGAACGAGTCACCGCTGTCGTGGCGGAACACCCCGTATCCGGTCAGGGTGTGCATCAGGCGCCGCAGCGAGTCCTCCCGCACCCCGGTCAGCGCGGCCAGCTCCCCGACCGGACGCGGCCCGTCCAGCAATGCCGCCGCGAGGTCCAGCTTCGCCACCGCGTACAACGCTTGCGAGAGCTGGAATCCCGCGAGCTTCTCCAGCATCTCCGCGGCGAGTTCCGCGGCGGAACGCTCGCTCTGATCCATGACCCGACCCACTTCCTGGCGCTGTGCGCTCGTCATTTCCATGACGGAGTACGCGATAACATTGGAGTAACAGGAAAATTGTTGCGTGCCTGGCTGACTCGTGGCGAACCAGGGGTACTTCCAGGGCCGCGTTGATCCGGTGCCAGACTCGGGGACTTTGGTCAGGGCGGGTTGGGCTGGCACGCCGTCGAACCCGCCGCGCGTCTACGCGTTCGAGAGGAAGTCCCGTACGACGGTGTTGAAGAGTTCTGCGTTCTCCCGGAACATCAGGTGGCTGCCGAACTCGGCCGCGGAGAACGTCTTCAGCCGCGCGCCCGGGATCTGCGCGGCGACCCACTGCCCGACGCCGGGACTGAAGACGCTGACCTCACCACCGATGACCAGCGTGGGCACCGTGATGCGCGGCAGCACATCG
Organism: Saccharopolyspora antiqui; assembly: GCF_052246905.1. Lineage (NCBI taxonomy): Bacteria > Bacillati > Actinomycetota > Actinomycetes > Pseudonocardiales > Pseudonocardiaceae > Saccharopolyspora > Saccharopolyspora antiqui. The sequence continues at coordinate 168,081 of NZ_JBQQBO010000001.1, read as the reverse complement.
CGCCAATCGTTGCCGTAGTGATCCAGGTGCAAGCTCGCGGCATGCTCGCGCGGGAGGAGGAGGTTCTGCTCGACGATCCACTCGACCTCGTCCTCGCCCATCGCCGCAGTGCGCATCATGTCAACGATGGACCTCGTGGTGGCGACCGCATCGGTGCCACGCAGCCCAGCCGCGATCCCGAAACCCGCCTCCGCGCTGAAGATCGCACCCAGCTCGGCGGCCCGACCTGCTGGCGCCAGATCCACCGCGGCCAGCGGCCCCTGGTCCACCAGAACCAGGCGGCTGATGCGACTGCGGTCGAACAAGTCCCAGTAGCACCAGATGACCGCGCAACCCAACGAATGGCCAAGCAGCACGACATCCCGAAGATCCAGGGCCTCAAGGAGATCCCGCAGATCAGCAGCCAGCCGGGAAACCCGGTAACCGTGCCGCGGCCTGTCCGACTCACCGTGTCCACGATGGTCCACGGCGATCACCCGGTGGTCCCGGCTCAGATCGTCGATCTGCGCTCCGAACTCGGCAGCACTCTGCGAAAAACCCGGCACCAGCACCAACGGAACCCCGACACCGGCTTCCACATAGTGCAGGCGCACCGAATCGTTGGTCACGATGTATCCGTTACGACGTTCACCCATGGATTCTTCTGCTCTCGACGGTGCGGATGTGCTCCCAACCTATCCAAACCCGGCGGCCTCAAGGTTGCTCCGTCGATCCCTGGATCGGGGCACCGCCATCACCTAGCGGGTCGGCCATCGGTGGCCAGGACGAGCGGCTTCGCGGTCTGCTGGCAGGTCAGGATGTCGAGATCGTCGCCGACCTCGACGGCGGGGCGCTGGTGCCACCGTGCGTAGTGGGGCGCTTAACACCAGTGGCGGGCTGTTGAGCACCGGTAGCGGGTTATCGTGATCAAGTGGATCTCAGGACGGGCGCACCGGCCGCGAAAGGCACGCCTGGGTGCGCATCGCCGCATGCCCGGCCGAGTCCACCGCCCACGGCGCAGGCATGGCGGCCACGGCGGCGCTGGCTGGCGACGGCGGCTCACCTTGCCATTGCGCGACCCCGTTGACCAGGTCAACAGAATGCACGAGGACTCCCATGGTTGAACCGTCAGAGAACCCGGAACTGGCCCAGCGGATCCAATTCGACAGGCCGCACCCGGCGCGCGTCTGGAATGCCCTGCTTGGGGGCAAGGACAACTACGAGGCGGACCGGGCGGCCGCCGACGAGATCGCGAAGACGGACCCGACCATCCGCGGCTACGCGCAACAGTGCCGGGGTTTCCTCGTCCGGGCGGTGCGCCACCTGGCCAGCGAAGCCGGTATCCGGCAGTTCCTCGACATCGGCACCGGCCTGCCCACCGAGCTGAACACCCACGAGGTCGCCCAGGGCGTCGCGCCGGATTCGCGGATCGTCTACGTGGACAACGACCCGCTGGTGCTGATCCATGCGCGCGCCTTGCTGCGCAACACCACCCCGGAAGGGGTGACGACCTACATCGACGCCGACGTGCGCGACCCCGAAGCGATCATCGCCGACGCGCAGAACGTGCTGAACTTCAACGAGCCGATCGCGGTCATGCTGTTGGGCATCTTCGGCCACGCCGCCCCCGAGTACGCCACCATGCGATCGATCCTGGACCGGCTGATGGCCGCCGTCCCCTCGGGCAGCTATCTGGCGTTGTTGGACGGCGCCAGGACCGACGACGAGGTCTACCTCGCCGCTGTCGCCCGCGCGGCGGAGGTGGGTCACCGCTACCACCTGCGCACGCCAGCGCAATTGGTCGAGTGCTTCGAGGAACTCGAACTCGTCGAGCCCGGCCTGGTACCGGTCAACCAATGGCGGCCCGACCCGTCCGACTCCGGCCAGGACAAGCCGTGCAACGCCTACGGCGCCGTGGGACGCAAGCCGTAACCCTCGGCCCGATGCCCGCCGACCCGGTCATGCGCGCCGGGACCGTGCGGCCGTTGGTCACGCAGCGCTGGCTCCGGTTCCAGTGGGTAGCGCCGCGGCGGGCCAGCCTTCGCCGGTTTTGGCTGCGCTGTTGGAGATCACCGCCGAGCACCCGCTGAATGGGTGCTCGCCAGCAGGGTGCGCGGTACGCGATGCAGAGCATCGTTGATGACCTGCTTCATCGGGGCGGCCCCAACGTCCTGATCCGCACGCCGGACCTGGCGATTTCCAACGCCGCGCCGGAACTCCGCGCGGACTGGCGTTTCGCCGCTGAAGAATGGCGTGCACGCGGGTAACGGTGTAGTTACGCCAACTCCCGAACGTTGACTTGGGTTCATCCGTGTGCCTGTAATATGTCACATGTTATTGGAGCTCCGACTGGTGGTCGGGTGTTCATGCGGATAGGACCGGTGGCCGCTGCCTTCGCCGCGGCGGCCCTGCTGCTGACTTCCTGCGCCACACCGGGCGCGGGCGATGTCGGTGGGCCCGAGCAGAACATCCTCGTGGTCACCACGCCCACCGAACCGGACAGCCTGGACGCGACGAATGCGAACAACTTCGCCGCACGGCTGGTCTTCACCAGCTTCTGCGAGAAGCTCTACGACGTCGACGACCGGCTGAACATCGTGCCGCAGCTGGCGGCCGCGCTGCCCACGGTCGCCGCGGACGGGAAATCGCTGGACATCCCGATACGTCCCGGGGTCACCTTCAACGACGGCACCCCGCTGGACGCGGCCGCCGTCAAGGAGACCCTCGACCGGCACCGCACGTTGCCGACCTCGGCCCGGAAGAACGAACTCTCCGCCATCGCGAACGTTTCGGTCCGCGATCCGATGACCGTCCACATCGAACTGAAGCGGCCGTCCGCGCCGCTGGTGGCCCAGCTCGCCGACCGCGCGGGTCTGATCATGTCGCCGACCGCGCTGCACAAGCTCGGGGACGATTTCAGCACCGACCCGATCTGCGTCGGGCCCTTCACCTACAGCGGCCGACTGTCCGGCAGCGAAATCCAGTTCACCAAGTCCGATTACTACTACGACGCGGACAAGGTGAAGCTGCGCGGAATCGTCTACCGGTTCATCAACAACTCCGGGGTGGCCACCGCGAATCTGCAGGCTGGCAGCACGCAGGTGGCCGAGCACCTGGATCCCAGCGACGCGCTCAAGCTGCAGGCGGAACCGGATGCGCGCAACCGCGTGCTGCGCTCCGACACGGTGGCCTACCAGTCCATCCACATCAACGTGCGCCCCGAGGCCGGTACTCCGTTGAGCAAGTCCGTCGATCTGCGACGGGCGTTCGAGATGAGCATCGACCGCAACGCCCTCAACAAGGCCGTGTGGAACGACCAGAACGTGGTGGACTGCCAGCCGTTGCCCGTGCAGAGCGCGCTGCACAGCGACGTCAACTGCACGCCGTACGACCCGGAGGGCGCGCGCCGCATCATCGCCGCTTCCGGGCTGCCCACCCCGATACCGGTCGAGCTCATGGTGCTCACCGGTTCCGCCCCCCAGCGCGAGGCGCAGGTCATCCAGGCGATGGCCAACGACGTCGGGTTCGACGTGTCGGTGAAGCCGCTGGACCAGGTGTCGGCGCTGAAACTGGCCCGCAGCGGGGACTTCGACGTCTACCTGCAGGGCTGGTCCGGGCGGGTGGATCCGGACGGCAACACCAACGACCTGGTGACCACCGGCGGCTCGAACAACTTCAACGGACTGAGCAGCCCGGAGCTCGACTCGCTGGTGCAGCGGGCGGGCAGCACGAACGTCCCGGACCAGCGTCGTGAGCTGTACGCGCAGGTCATCAGGCAGGTCGCGGACACGCACGCGCTGCTCTACCTCTACCACAACCGCTGGTTCGTCGGTGCGAACAAGAACGTTCAGGGCATCGAGTACTACCCGGACGGGATTCCCCGCTTCAAGACCGCCTACTTCACCCACTGACGGGAAACCCCAGAGAGGGCAAGGGATTCCTGATGATCCGGTTCGTGCTCCGCCGCATCGGAATCGCGGTGATCACGCTCTTCCTCGGCAGCATCGCGGTGTTCCTCGGCGTCCGCGCGCTACCCGGCGACCCGGCCGACGTGCTGGGCGGGGAAAGCCCCTCACCGGAGACACTCGCGGCGATCCGGCAGCAGTTCGGCTTGGACCAGCCGCTTCCGGTGCAGTACTTCTCCTACATCGGTCAGGCGCTGCGCGGAAACCTGGGAATGTCCACTCTGGACAAGATGCCGGTCACCGACGTCCTGCTGGAGCGGCTGCCCGTGACGCTGGAGCTCACCGCGCTGTCGATCCTGGTCGGCCTGGTGATCGGGGTGCTCGCCGGGGTCGTGTCGGCGGTCTGGCGCGGCTCGGTGTTCGACTACCTCGCCAACGGGTTCGGCCTGTTCGGGCTGTCCGTGCCGCACTTCTGGCTCGGCCTGCTGGGCATCGTGGTGTTCTCCATCCAGCTCCGGGTGCTCCCGGCATCGGGGTTCGTCGGATTCGCCGACGATCCGCTGGAGAACCTCAGCCGGATGGTGATGCCGGTGCTGGTCCTCGGCACCGGTTTCGCGGCGGTGATCATGCGGCAGAGCCGTTCCGCCCTGCTCAGCCAACTATCCGCGGACTACGTGCGGACCGCGCGCTCGAAAGGCGTGCCCCGCTGGCGGGAAGTCACCCACGCACTGCGCAACAGCCTCACCACGGTGACCACGGTGGTCGGCCTGCAACTCGCCGGGCTGATCAGCGGGGCGGTCATCGTCGAGCAGATCTTCGTCATCCCGGGCTTCGGAAAGCTCATCGTGGACGGTGTTTCGTCCCGGAACTACCCGGTGGTCCAGGGTGCCGTGCTGGTCACCGTCGTCGGCTACGTGCTGGTGAACCTGCTCGTCGACATCGCCTACGCCTACCTCAACCCACGTGTGCGACTGTCCGGAGGAACCACGTGAACACCCCCGCGCCAGTGATCGGGCGCGCCGCGCCCGCACCGGCATCGCCCGCCGGAGCGCCGCGATGGCGCCGGATCGCGCGGCGTTTCCTGCGTCGGAAGATGGCCGTGGCGGGCGCCGTGCTCGTGCTGGCGTTCCTGCTGCTGGCGCTGGTCGGTCCGCTGGTCACCAGCGATCCGGCCCGGCTGGGCCTGGACAACCTCCTGCAGGGACCGTCCGCGGCGCACCCGCTGGGCACCGACGACCTCGGCCGGGACGTCCTCGCCCGGATCTGCAACGGCGCCCAGGTCTCGCTGCTGGCAGGGGTCTTCTCCACCGCGCTGGCGATGCTGGTCGGCATCCCGATCGGGCTGCTCGCCGGTTTCTACCGGGGCTGGACCGACTCCGTCCTGATGCGGGTGAACGACGTGCTGCTGTCGTTCCCGTTCCTGATCTTCGCGGTGGTGATGGCCGCGATCCTAGGCCCGTCGCTGCCGAACGTGATCATCGCGTTGGCCGTGGCGGAGGTCCCGTCGGTGGTGCGGATCGTGCGCGGCGAGACGATCGCGTTGCGCGAGCAGGAATTCGTCGAGGCAGCGGTGGCCGACGGTGCCGGTGACATCGCGATCATGGCCAGGACCGTGCTGCCCAACATGACGAACACGCTGATCGTGAAGGCCACCGTCGCCATCCCCGCCGGGATCATCGGCGAGGCGGCGCTGAGCTTCCTCGGCCTCGGCGTGCAGCCGCCCACCGCGTCCTGGGGCGTCATGCTCACCAGCGCCCAGCAGTTCCTCACCCAGGATCCGCTGCTGGCGCTGTTCCCCGGCATCGCCATCGCACTGACCACGCTCGGGTTCAACCTGCTCGGCGACGGCCTCCGCGACGTACTGGACCCGAGGGGTTGATGATGAGCCTGCTGGAAGTGTCCAACCTGCGGGTCGAATTCCACACCGAGGACGGCCCGGTGATCGCCGCCAAGGACGTCTCGTTCTCGTTGGCGGAAGGCGAGATCCTCGCCCTGGTCGGCGAGTCCGGCTGCGGGAAGTCGGTGACCGCCATGTCGATCCCGCGCCTGCTGGACCGCAACAGCACCACCCTCTCCGGGTCCGTCGTGCTGGACGGGGTCGAGCTGACCGGCCTGTCCGAGAAGCGGATGCGGGACATCCGCGGCGCGGAGATCTCGGTCGTCTTCCAGGAGCCGATGAGCTCGCTGAACCCGTCCTACCCGGTCGGCCGCCAGATCGCCGAGGTGCTCCGGCGGCACCAGCGGCTCTCCGGCGCGCAGCTGCGCCAACGCGTCGTGGAACTGCTGGAGCTGGTGGGCATCCCGGACGCGGCGCACCGGGTCCGGGCGTATCCGCACGAGCTCTCCGGTGGCATGCGGCAGCGCGTGATGATCGCCATCGCGGTGGCGTGCAACCCCAAGGTGCTCATCGCGGACGAGCCGACCACCGCCCTGGACGTCACGATCCAGGCGGGAATCCTCGACGTGATCCGCAACCTGCGCGACACCCTGGGCACCGCCGTCATCCTGATCACCCACGATCTGGGCGTGGTCGCGGACATCGCGGACCGGGTGGTGGTGATGTACGCCGGGCGCCCCGTCGAGCAGTCGCCGACCCGGGAGATCTTCGACCAACCGCAGCACCCGTACACCCTCGGGCTGCTCGGCGCGCTGCCGGGCCGAGCGGTGTTGCGCGGCGGGCGGCGTCGGCTCACCGAGATCCCGGGCCTGGTGCCGCCGCCCACTTCCGACCCGGACGAATGCCAGTTCGCGGCGCGGTGCGGCCGGGCCAGCGACGTCTGCACGGCGTCCCGCCCGGTCGCCGAGGAGGTCCGCGGCGACCACCTGGTGGCCTGCCACCACCCAGGACCGGGAGGTACACGATGAGCGACGACACCGTCCTGGAGGTCGAGGGACTCGTCAAGCACTACCGCGCGAACTCGCGGTTGCTGCGCAGGAACGGGCCGGTGCGCGCGGTCGACGGCGTCGACCTGCGCATCGCGGCGGGCGAGGTGCTGGGGCTGGTCGGCGAGTCCGGCAGCGGCAAGTCGACCGTCGGCCGGTGCATCGCCCGGCTGATCAACCCGACGGCCGGTACCGTGCGGCTGCTCGGCAAGGACATCTCCACGATCGGTCGACGCGAACTCCGGCCGCTGCGCCGCGATGTGCACGTCGTCTTCCAGGACGCGTACTCCTCGCTGAACCCGCGGATGACCATCGGCGCCATCGTGGCCGAACCGCTGCGCCAGCACGGCGACGGCGACCGCGCCGGGCGCCGCCGCCGGGCTGGCGAGATGCTCGAACGCGTCGGGCTCGGTGCGCACCTGGTGTCGAGGTACCCGCACGAGCTCTCCGGCGGCCAGCGCCAGCGGGTCGCCCTGGCGCGGGCGCTGGTCACCGGGCCGCGGCTGGTCATCGCCGATGAACCGGTGTCCGCGCTGGACGTGTCGGTGCAGGCGTCGATCCTGAACCTGCTGCTGGACCTGCGCCAGGACATGGGGTTCTCGTGCCTGTTCATCACGCACGACCTGTCCGTCGTGGAGTTCATCAGCGACCGCATCGCGGTCATGTACCTCGGCAGGATCGTCGAGACGGCGTCCCGGCAGGAACTGTTCGCCAACCCGCAGCACCCGTACACGCAGGCCCTGCTGTCGGCCGCACCGGTGCCCGACCCGGCGGGCGATCGTGCCGCGCAGCGGGTGGTGCTCAGCGGTGATCTGCCGAGCCAGCGCGGGCGACCGGTGGGCTGTTCGTTCGACCCCCGGTGTCCGGTGGCCGTGGACCGCTGCCGAGCCGAGGCCCCGGCACTCACCGCGGTCACCGCCGAGGATCACCTCGTCTCGTGCCATCTCGTCACTCCCAACGGAGGACCGGACATCTCGGGTGGAAGGAGCGGTCTTGTTCACCACACGCCCTGAAATCGTCGGCGACTTCGGCATGGTCGCCAGCACGCACTGGCTCGCGTCGGCGACCGGGATGAGCGTCCTGGAACGCGGCGGCAACGCCGCGGACGCCGCCGTCGCGGCCGGGTTCGTGCTGCAGGTGGTCGAACCCCACCTCAACGGACCAGGCGGCGAGGTGCCGATCCTGCTGTGGTCCCCGGACGACGAGCAGGTGCGGGTGGTCTGCGGTCAGGGCGTGGCCCCGGCCGCGGCCAGCGGCGCGCGGTTGGCCGAACTCGGGCTCGACCTGGTGCCCGGAACGGGCCTGCTGCCGACGGTGGTGCCCGGCGCGTTCGGCGCCTGGTTGCTGCTGCTGAAGCGGTGGGGCACCTGGACGGTTCGCGACGTCCTGGAACCGGCGATCCACTACGCGGAGCACGGCCACCCGCTGCTCGCGCGGGTCGCCGAGGCGATCGGCACCGTCGCGGAGATGTTCCGCGACGAGTGGCCGACGTCGGCGCGGACCTGGCTGCCCGATGACGCGGTCCCGACGGCCGGTAGCCGGTTCCGCAACCCCGTCCTGGCGAACACCTACCGGCGGATTGTCGAAGCGGCGGAGGCCGCGGACGTGGAGCGGGACGCGCAGATCGAGGCCGCGCACGACGCCTGGTACCGGGGTTTCGTGGCGGAGGCGATCGGCGCGTACTGCGCGTCAGCGGAGGTGCTGGACACGTCGGGCCGCCGCCACGGCGGGCTGCTGACGGCCGACGACCTCGCCGGTTGGCAACCCGGTGTGGAGGAGCCGACCACGTTCGACTACCACGGCCACACCATCTGCAAGACCGGTCCGTGGGGGCAGGGCCCGGTGTTCCTGCAGCAGTTGGCCCTGCTGGCGGGCTACGACCTGGAGGAGATGGGTCCGGGATCTGCCGACTGGGTGCACACCGTCATCGAGGCGGGCAAGCTCGCGTTCGCGGATCGCGAGGCGTGGTACGGCGATCCGGCGTTCACCGAGGTGCCGGTCGCGGAACTGCTGAGCCCGCAGTACAACGACGAACGCCGACGCCTGATCGGCGAGACCGCATCGCTGGAGTTGCGTCCCGGCGGGCCGGCGGGCCGCGCTCCGGTGCTGCCGCCCTACCCCGACATCCCGGTCACCGGTGCGGCGTCGGGTGCCGGGGAGCCCACCGTGGCGGCGACCGGTGAAACCCGGGGCGACACCTGCCATCTGGACGTCGCGGACAGCTCCGGGATGATGATCTCCGCGACCCCCAGCGGCGGCTGGTTCCAGGCCTCCCCCACCATCCCCGGACTCGGCTTCTGCCTGAGCACCCGCGGCCAGATGTTCTGGGTGCCCGACGACCTGCCGAACTCGCTGCGGCCCGGCGCCCGCCCGCGCACCACGCTGACCCCGTCGCTGGCGCTGCGCGACGGGCGGCCGTGGCTGGCCTTCGGCACCCCGGGCGGGGACTTCCAGGACCAGTGGTCGCTGCACGTCTTCCTCAACATCGTCCACGGCCGGATGAACCTGCAGGAGGCGATCGACGCCCCGGAGTTCCACTCCACGCACATGCCGAGCTCGTTCTACCCGCGCGACGCGCACCCCGGCGAACTCCTGCTGGAGAACCGGTTCGAGCCCGCGGTGATCGACGAACTGCGCAGGCGTGGGCACGTGGTGCAGGTGGAGGCGGACTGGGCCCTCGGCCGGGTCAGCGCGGTCGCCAGCGAGGACGGCTGGCTCAAGGCGGCCGCGAATCCGCGCGGCGCCCAGGGATACGCGGTCGGGCGGTGACGAGCTCATGATCAGCGCCGAGTACACCCTCCCGGGCATCCACGTCCGGGACCACCGGATATCCGTTCCGCTCAACTGGTTCGACGACCGGGACCAGGCCACGATCACGGTGTTCGCCCGGGAACTGGTCGACCCGGTCCGCCGCCACGAGGACCTGCCGTGCCTGCTCTACCTGCAGGGCGGGCCGGGCGGGAAGTCGCCGCGGCCGGTGACGCGGCGGAGCTGGATCGACCACGCGCTGCAGACGTTCCGCGTGGTGCTGCTGGACCAGCGCGGCACCGGCCGCAGCTCACCGGTGGACGGCGCGCTGATCGGTTCCCTCGACCCGGCGGCAGCGGCCGAGTACCTGACGTTCTTCCGCGCGGATTCCATCGTGGCGGACGCCGAACACCTGCGCAACGAGGTCTTCGGCGGGCAGCGGTGGAGCACCCTCGGCCAGAGCTACGGGGGTTTCCTCACCCTGACCTACCTGTCCCGCGCGCCGGAAGGGCTGCGCGCCTGCTACGTCACCGGCGGCCTGGCCAGCGTCCACCCGGACGCGGCCGAGGTCTACCGGCGCACCTATCCCCGGACTGCCGCGAAGAACCGCGAGTACTACCAGCGCTACCCGGCGGACGTCGAGCGGGTGGCGCGGGTGGCCGACCTGCTGACCGGTTCCGAGGTGCTCCTGCCGGACGGCGACGTGCTCACCGTCCGGCGGTTGCAGGCGCTGGGGCTGGACTTCGGCATGAAACCCGGCTTCGAGCGGATGCACTGGCTCTTCGACGAGGCGTTCACCGACGACGCGATGCAGCGGCTGTCACCGACGTTCCTCGGGCAGGTCTGGAACCGGACGTCCTATTTGGACAATCCGCTGTTCGCGGTGCTGCAGGAGAGCATCTACGGCACCGAGAGCAGCGGAGCCACCGCCTGGGCGGCGCAGCGGGAACGGGCCAACCACCCCGAGTTCGGGGAGGACGGCAGACCGTTGCTGTTCACCGGCGAAATGATGTACCCGTGGATGTTCGAGGAGATCCGCGCGCTTCGACCGTTCCGGGCCGCGGTAGACGTCCTCGCCGGGCGCGAAACCTGGACTCGGCTGTACGACCTGGAACGTCTCGCCGCCAACGAGGTACCGGTGGCGGCCGCGGTCTACTTCGACGACATGTACGTCGATTCCGGCCTGCAGTTGCAGACCGCCGACGCGGTCGGCAACCTGCGCGCCTGGGTGACCAACGAATACGAACACGACGGGCTGGACGGCGACCGCGTTCTCCCCCACCTGATGCGCCTGATCGACGATTTCGGCGGCCCGCGACCACGCTGAACGCGGCATCCCCCGAACCGTGTTGCGCCAAGCAGAGGTGGCTGCTGGCTGCCCACCTGGAAGTCCGCGCACGCGGAAAAGCGGAGAAGTCGAGGATGTGCTGCCCAGGCGTCATGCCCGGTTCACCGGGCGGTACGGCAATGCGCCGATAGTCCTAGCGGTCACCGACATCGTCGAGAGGACGAACATGTCATTGCCCACCGCACGCCGGTCTGCGCGTGCGCTGATCGCCGTCGCCGCGGTCACCGCTGGGCTGGTCGTCACCCAGACCAGCGCGAACGCCGACGAGGACCCCCGGATCGAGCAGTACCGGCAGGCGCTGGCCGAGTTGAAGCCGTTGGCTCAGCAGCCGCCGTGCGACGAAGTCCCGGAGCCGGGCCGTTGGGACGACGCGGGCACCCCGGACGAGGGGTCCGACAACGTGATCATCTCGGCGCACCGGGGAGCGTTGACACTCGCCCCCGAGAACACGCTGAAGTCCTACGAGTACGCCTTCGCTTACGGGGTCGACCTGGTGGAGGTCGATGTCCAGCAGACCAGCGACGGGCGTTTCGTGGCGATGCACGACTCCACGGTCGACCGCACGACCAACGGCACCGGCGAGGTCAAGAACCTGACCTTCGACGAGGTGCGGGCCTTGAACGCCGCCGACTACGCGCCCTGGATCGGCAGCGAGTACGACGGATCGCAGGTCGCCTCGCTCGATGAGATCCTCGCCCTCGCCAAGCGCGTTGGTCGCGGGGTCGAACTCGACATCAAGGGGTCGGTGACCGACGACAGCGAGGTCGCCGAACTGGTGGGGGACTACGGTCTCATCGAAGAGTCGATCCTCAACACCGGCGACCCGCAGGTCCTCGCCGCCGAGCCCGGTGCCCGGATGATCTACAACCGCGACACCTGGGAGCCGGGTTTCCTGATCTACGAGATCGCTGAGGTCTTCAAGGTGTTCGGCTCGCGGCTGGACGAGTACTCTCCCGAGTCCATCGCCGCGGCCCACGACGCGTGTTCGATCGTCATGCCGCACGCGTACGACGCCGGGGCCGACCAGGAAGTGGCCCAGTTCCAGCTCGCCCGGTCGATGGGCGCCGATGGCGTGCAGACCAACCAGCCCGCCCTGATCGTGGCCGCGGCCGGTGAGGCGGTCGACTCCGAACTGGTCGTCCGCGAGGCAGACGCCCAGGGCGACCTGTGCCTGGTCAACGCCAGCAACGGCATGGGCTTCCCCGGCAAGTCGGTGCACTTGGCCAAGGGCAAGGAGTCGCTCGACCTGACCACCGGCAACGGGGGCTGCGCGTCGGTGCCCGGGATGAACTGGCGTGGCGCATCCGTGTCGTTCGCGGGCGACGACGCCGTGCACGCGTCCACCGGAAGGCTCGTGCCGAACGTCGGCTGATTCCGCGCCGAGGCTGGGAAGTCCGGCACACCTGCTCGGGCTTCCCAGCGCATCCCCGACGGCTCGTCGCCGTGCCGATTTCGGGAGTTCCACGAGCTGCACCCCTCGACCCGGCCGTAAGGTGCCCGGGTGATCGAGATACCAGAAGCGTTCACGCGGAGCAGTGTCGAGCGGGACGGCGAGCCCGCAGCGGCGTGGCTCGTCGAACTTCCCGGGATCGTGGCAGAGCTGTTGGGGCGCTGGGAATGCGTGCCGGATGGCGAGGTCATGCACGGCGGTGTCGGGTTGATCGTCCCGGTGCGACAGCGGGCCGAGCGGAGCGCGGTGCTGAAGGTGTCGTTTCCGCACCCCGGCAATGTCCACGAACCGGAGGCGTTCGCGGTATGGGGCGGGCGCGGCGCCGTCCTGCTGCACGAGCGCGCTGACGAGCGGTTCGCGATGCTGCTGGAGCGGGTTCAGACCGCAACCCTGGCCGAAGTCGAGGACACCGACGAGATTGTGACGGTCGCGGGGCAGATCAATCGCCGACTGGCCATCCCCGCACCGCCCGGCCTGCCCCGGCTGCGGGCGCAGGCCGACGTCTGGGAGGAGGAACTGCGCCAGGATGCCCGGGAGCTGACGCACGCCCTGCCGCGCCATGCGGTGGAAGCCGCCGTGGCGACCGTCCGCGAGCTGGGCCGCGTCCAGCCGGACATCGTGATCCACGGCGACCTCCACCCCCGCAACATCCTGCGCGCCGAACGTGAACCGTGGCTGGCCGTCGACCCCAAGGGGTATGCGGGAGATCCCGCTTACGACGGCGGCACGCTGCTCAAGTCGCTCGCGCTGAAGCTCGTCGAAGCCGACGACCTGCGCAAGGCCCTGCACCGCGCCCTGGACCTCTTCGTCGAGGCCGCGGAACTCGATCGCGAACGCGTCCAGCGTTGGGCCCAGCTCCACGCCGTCCAGGCGGCGTTCTGGGCCCGCCGCCACGGATTCCGCATCGCCCGCGGCGGATCACGCTTGGACTCGCTCACCGAACTCGCAGACCACCTGGCCGAGCTGCTCACGGAACGCCCGTAGGTCGTGATCTCGCTGGCGGGATGCGGCACCGGAGATCTGCCGGTGACCGCCGGGAGCGCGGTACGACACGCGCCGCCTGCGGACCGGCACCGGATCGGAGACGCGCGTAATGACAAGATCAACAACATGCACGAGGCAGGGACAGCAACGAACTGTGAACCGGGGCAGGCATCGCACGGGCCGTCTTCCGAAGGCGATGAGCGCGACCATCCCGAACCGACCCCGATGGTGAACAGCTCAACCACCTTCGAGGACGATCTCGACGCCGAGCTGGTACGAGCTGCCCGCGCCTTCCTCACCGCCCGCCGCCTGACCCGGATCGGCCTCAGCATCACCGCACTCGGCGTGATCGCCGTCGCCATCGTGACGATTGCCGTCCTGACGGCAGAACTGCTGATACCGCCCGTCGCGATCTGGGGCGCCTACGCCGCCCTCGCCGTGGGCGTGGGGTTCTGGGGACTCGCCACGGGCGGCCGACATCTGACCGCAGACCGGTTGTGGAGCCTTCAACAACTCAACGCCACCCCATCCGACCAGCCGAACGACTCCCTGCTCCGCAAGGCCCACCGGCTGGCCCGCAGCGGATCAGCCGACCCCAACGAGAACACCGCTGAGCAACCAAGCCAGCAACCGAGCTGACTTCTAGGAGATCTCTCCTGCCGTGAAAACCTAGACGGCCCCGCTCCTACCAGGAGTCCTTCACCTTCCGGGCGAACCGCGCACCGATCGAGCGCGCGGGAGCCGTTCGCATCGTCCGGAGGTTCCGCCCGGCACCCAACACCTCTTGCCGACGCCGTCGGCGAAGGCGCGTCAGTGGTGGTGGCCGTGCCGACCGAGGGTCTCCACGGGGGTCGCGCCGGGGCGGGTCCACTGCGGAACGGGGCGGCTGGTCGGGCCCCAGGTAGCGTTCCCGTCCGCGTCCGAACGCCAGTACCAGCAGGCCTGGCGGCCCTCGGACGGGTGCCCCTCGCGAACATCGCCGATCATGGGCCAGCCCTCAGGGTTGTCCTCCCACGCCTCGCCCCGGCCGTAGGGCGTCATGTCGAGCAGGCCGAGCGACCCGTTGACCCGCTCGTTGCCACGGCCCGTCGTGGAGTAGGTGAGGAACACGCGGTCGCCGTCGCGCAGGAAGCAGGTGATGTAACCCATGCTGCCGCCGACCGGCGCCTCAACGTCGCGCACCGAGTACCAGGGCTGGGTGTAGCCCATGAACTCGACGTAGGAGGCCACCTCGTCCCAACGGCCCGTGGTCAGGATGGCGAACGAGACGCCGCGGGCGTTGAGGTAGACGGCGTCCTTCAGGTGCCAGGCCGTCGTGGTGCAGCCCTCGCACTGCCCCTGGTGCGGCGCGCCGTCGTACCACATGTGCTTGTAGACCACGAGCTCGTCGCGACCCTGGAACAGGTCCAGGAACGGGACCGGGCCGTCGGGTCCGGTGACCTCGACCGTCCCGTCGAGCTCCACCATCGGCAGCCGTCGGCGGGCCGCGGCGAGGGCGTCGCCCTCGCGGGTGTGTGCCTTCTCGCGGACCAGGAGCTCGTCACGGGCGGCCTGCCAGGTGGCCAGGTCAACGACGGGCGGGCGGCCGGGCAGCGCGGTGGTCGGGTCGTTCGGCGTGGTCGTCATGGTGTCCTCCGTGGTGTCTCGTGCTGGGCAGCGGCGTACGACGGTCACCAGAACAGACTCGCGACCCGGCCGGAACTCATCGCGGCAAGGGGCGCCCTCGGCCGAGCCTGCACGGACCACGTCGGGCTGACAAGTTCACAGACGCGCTCTGACAACGCTATGCCTCCTTTGCGTTGGCGGATGAATGCGAAACGAACGCGGCGGGTGCCCTGCTTCGATTCCTGCGAAGGGAAAAGATGTGGGCGGCTTTTCCCGCCCGGGGTTCCGACCGGATTGGCTACCGGGCTCCGCCGTACCGGTCCGGTCGATCTTCAAAAACGGCGAATCCCGCAAGGTCAACGGTCGTGTTCGGTAGGCTGCGCGCCACCAAGTCAATGAAGAGAGGACTTGATGACGACCACGCCCGGATGTAGCCCTTTTTGATGGCGAGCCAGTCGGCGCCTGCTGAGATCCCGGACGAGTGGACGGCGAGAATCCACAGTGGCCAGAGAATCAGTGGGGCAAGGACGAAGATCCAGAGCGACCACGTGCCCATCCAGCCGATGCCCCAGTCGCGGAGGCACATCAGGCCGAACATGATCGCCGAAACGATCAGACCGGACGTGATCGCCGAGTCGATCGTCGACTGGTACCACTCCAGCACCGGCCCTGGGCCTTCGGGCGCTTTCGGGTACCGCGCCAGTTTCGATGATCTGCGCGGCAGTTTCGTCCACACGGTGATCCGAGGCGCCTTCGGGGGGCGAGGGTCGCCGGTTTGCGGGTGGGGGCGTGGGGGGAGTGAGGTGGTCACGTTGCTCTCGCTCGCCTTGTCTGGTCATCTTCGGGTTGATGTCTTCCAGACGCTTGCCGATGTTGATCATGTCGTCGCTGAACTCGTCGATCGCGAAACCGCTCGACCGCTGATCGCCGGAACACCGCGCCCTGCCCGGCAGATGCCAGGCGGGGCGCTTGTCACTCCGCGGAACCACATCCGAGCTTGGTCACCGATCTCCGGCCTCGTCGACGTGCCTTCGCGCGCCCCTCGACGGTCGTGGCGAGAGGTCCTCGTGCTCCCCTGGCGGAGTTCGCTCTCACGCTGAGCCAGAAACCGTGCCTTCCAGTGCAAGCCGATCAGGGTAGGAACGCGGGCACGGGACAGGCGCTGTTGCCGCGCGCTGCCTCCTGATCGACGGCCTGCCGGGCGAGATTGACCACGGTGGCGTCGAGTACCGAGGTTCCAGTGCCATCGGCCAACTTTAAAGAGATCTTGGAAGAACCCTTGCCGGGTGTTGTTCTTTTGCTGCCCTGCTGCTTCCCCGCGTCACACGAAAGTGGAGATCGCCACCCGATCAAGCGCGGGAGATGACAATGAGTAACAACGGACGTATGCGTTCCGGAGGCATTGCCGCCTTGGCGCTGGCGGCGACCATGGCGGTCGCCGGATGCGGCAGCGCCTCCGCAGGGGACTCGCCGGAGCCGCAGTCGATGGCCGCCGCCACCGCCGCCCCGCCGAGTCAGCAGGAGATCGCGGCCCTGTTCGCCGACTGGAACCAAGCGCTGGTCACGCTGGACCCGCAGCGGGTCGCCGACCAGTACGCCCCCGAGGCGGTGCTGCTGCCCACCATGTCAAACCAGGTGCGCACCAACCGCGCGGAGATCGTCGACTACTTCCAGCACTTCCTGGAAGGCAAGCCGCAGGGCCAGATCCTGCAGTCGCACGTGGAGGTGCTCGGCCCGAACGCGGCGATCGACTCGGGAACCTACCGGTTCGCCCTCAACACCAACGGCACGCCGAGTGCGATCGACGCCCGCTACACCTTCGCGTACGAGCGGATCAACGGTAAGTGGCTGATCGTCAGCCATCACTCGTCGGCCATGCCGGAGTAGGTCTGGTGCTACGAGGCGCGGAGCGCGATCCGGACGCACAGCCCGCCCGTGTTGGCCGCGTCGAGCCGCACGCTGCCGCCGTCGTCGGAAACCAGCTGCTTGACGATCGCCAGCCCCATGCCCGAGCCGGAGCGACCGGTCAGGCCGGGGCCGCGCCAGAAGCGATCGAATGCCCGCTGCCGGTCGGCGGCGGGCATTCCCGGTCCTCGGTCGATCACCTCGATGACCGCCTGCGCGGATTCCCGTCGGCTCAGCACCGTGATCGTGGCGTGGTCCGGGGAAACCTCCAGCGCGTTGGACAACACGTTGTCGAGCACCTGCTCCAGGTGCCCCGGACTGGACAGCGCGCACAGTTCCGGGTCGGCGAAGTGGTGCTGGAGCGTGACACCGCGTTCCTCGGCGGCCGCGCGCCAGGTGCCGAACCGGTACGCCACGACGTCGACGATCCGCACGGATTCGAGAGTGGACACCGTCGATTCGGCCCTCGCCAAGGTGAGCAACCCGTTCACCAGCCTGCTCATCCGCACGACCTCGGCGGTGGCGTGCTCGACGTCCTCGCGCACCTCCGGGTCGTCCACCCCGTCCGCGATGTTGTCCAACGACAGCCGGAGGGCGGTGAGCGGGGTGCGGAGCTGGTGGGAGGCGTCTCCGATGAAGGCGCGCTGCGATCCGACCAGGGTGTCGATGGTTCCCGTCGCGGTGTTCAGCGTGCTGGCGAGCGTTCGCGTCTCAGGCGGCCCGGTTTCCGCCGCCCGCGCGGTGAGGTCTCCGTCGCGCAGCCTGCTGGCCATCCGGTTGAGGTCCCGGAGCGGGCGGGTGAGCCGCCGCGCCAAGAGCACGCCGAGCACCGCCGCCACGACCAGCACCGCGATGGCCAGGACCAGCCGGAAACCCCAGATCAGCCACAGCCCCTCGTCCAGCGGCGCCGACGGGTGGCTGACCCGAACAGCGCCGACGATCGTGCCCTCCGGTGTCCTGGCCGGTATCGCCAGCACGAGCCCGTCGGCCCGCAGGGCCGGTGCGTACTCCCACCGCGCTGATTCCCGACCGGCGAGTGCGGCGGTGAACGCCGCATCGTCGACCTCGACCGGTACCGGCAGCGAACCCACGGCCGTGCGGTCGGCCGACAGCACGTCCACCCGGCCGGGCGTCTGCCGCTGGTAGGCGTCGATGAGCCGGGCCAACGCCTGCCGGGACGGTGCGTCGTCGGTGGCCAGCAGCAACGCGGCCGTCGCCGCTTCGCGGCGCGCGGAGTTCTCCGCCTCGCCGTAGAGCTGCTCGGTGAGCAGGAACGCCACCGGGACGGTGAAGGCGACGACGGCCACCGCGACCAGCAGCACATAACTCGCGACGAGCTGGCGGATCACGTCAGCACCAACCGAAATCCGACGCCGCGCACGGTCTCCACGGAAACAGCGTCACCGAGTTTCTGCCGCAACGCGCTGACGTGCACGTCCAGCGTCTTGGTGGGGCCGAACCAGTTGGCGTCCCACACCGCCTCCATGATCTGCTCCCTGGTGAACACCGCCTCCGGCGCCTCGGCGAGGAACGCCAGCAGGTCGTACTCCTTGGGGGTCAAGGAGATTTCGGCACCGTCGACGTGCACCCGCCGCCCCGGCCGGTCGATCACCACCCTGCTGGACAGCTTCGCCTCCGACTGCACCGCCGCGGGCCGAACCCGGCGCAGCACGGCGCGCATCCTGGCGATGACCTCCCGGACGCCGAACGGCTTGGACACGTAGTCGTCCGCACCGATCTCCAGGCCCACCACCCGATCCGTCTCGTCCGCCCGGGCGCTGATCACGATGATCGGCACATCGCTGCGAGCGCGCAGTTCGAGGCAGACGTCCAGCCCGTCCATGTCGGGCAGGCCGAGGTCGACGAGCACCAGGTCGGTCGGCCCCGCCTCCAGCGCCCCGGCGCCGGTGCGCACCCATTCGACGTCGAAGCCGTATCTGCCAAGACCCCGTGTTAGGGATTCCGCGATGGGTTCGTCGTCTTCGACCAGCAGTACCCGCATGACAAGATCTTTCCATGTGATGGCCGAATCTGAAGACGGGATCGTTGCAGAAGCGGTGTGGCCGAGAACGGGTAACGCACGTGTCGGAGGCCGTCGGGGACCCCTCCCGAGGGGGCGCCGCTACCTTGTTCGCATGCAGATCCTTCCGAGGGCCCTGGTCAACTGAATGGCCGAATCGCTGACCTGGACGCAGGAACCTGGCTTGATACCAACCGGTATGCCACTGGCGCGCGGCTGCGGCTGCGTCAGCGGGATCGTGGTCGGCAGCCTGGCGGCGCTGGTGCTCTGCCTGGGTTTGGGGTTGGCGTGGTGGTGGGGTGCCGCCGCCTGGGCGGCAGCGTTCGTCCTCGGCGCGGTGATCGGTCGCAGCATCAAACGAGACATGGTGGAACGCATCGAGTTCACCCGGTCTCAGATCCACCTGACGAGTTCGACCTCCGCCCGCACCGTGGAAATCGGCTCGGTGATCGAGATCAACGTGCTGCACTCGGGTGATGCGGTCGCAGACCGGCGCACCACGCTGCAGGTTCGTTTCGCCAGCTCGAACAGACTGGTCAAGACCGTGGGCGTTACCAACCGGCGCGACGCCACGCTGGCCAGCGCATTGGCCCGGTTGCTCGGACCCGAAATCCGAATCCGGGAAACCACGACCAACCCGGTGCGGGACACCTGATCCCGCAGGCCCACGAGCGTCGGGCAGCTGCTCGGTGTCGGGCTAATGTTCACAGCAGTTCGAGATAAGCGGGCTCGTGCTGGGGAACCAGGCGTGCATATCGCTGTGTTCGGTCGCTCCAGTCCAGGTAACCGGTCATCGCGAGCCGCAGGCATTCGGCGAACCGGTGCGCGGTGGCTGTTTCAGCGTCGGTGAACTGGTTCGCCGCGCAGACCGCGCCCAGCCCGTTTTCGAGATCGTGGAATTCGTGGGCCGGCCCCAGGAATTGATCCTCGCGGTGATCTCGGCGACGCTCTTGTCGCGCGTGCAGTGGTTTTCGTGCTCGATGACGAGAACCATGTTGTGCACGTCGCCGCGGGATTCCTCCTTCTCCACCGAATGCACGTCGTTGCCGATGGAGACGACGTCGGTGGTGATGTCCACCATGCGCCGCATGATCGGCAGCTCGTAGATCCGGCGGCTCGTTTCGAATCCGTAGACGGCTTCCGTCAGGTCCATCATGATGTAGACGTAACCGGAGCGGCGCCGCATTTCGAAGTACTCGTCGTAGGTGGGGATCCGCTTTCGGGCGCGGTTGTTGGTTTCCTCGACGTACGCATCGAGGCACCACCGGAAGTGCTCGACCGCGCGATCAGTCCAATAGGGAGTCCGGCCGTCGCACATCCGCGACCAGACCTCGGCGAACGCACGCGGCAGCGGACCCGCCCCGGCGGATACCGCGCTGGGGGTGGCAGCGCCAGCCCGTGCGATGGCGAGGAACTCCGCGCACGATCGCACGACCTCCTCGGGACGATCCGCCAACTGCCCGTCGAACTGGTCGTCGAGCATCGTCCAAACGTTGAGCGTGTTCACGGCGAGATCCAGTTCCGGGCCGGTGGCCAACGGCACCCAGAGCGCCATCAGACCGGCGATGTCCCAACCCAGGAACCGGCGTTCGGACGTCGCATCGGTCACCAGATGGCGATCCCTGGCCCAGTGCAGGGCGCGGATGCGGGCTGCGTCGGCATCGGGACTGGTGCGGGCGGAAAACGGCAGCTGGAAATCGATGCCCTGAGGCACGATCGGCTCCTTCTCGTCGGTCAGCGGTCGCGTCGGGTGATCAGCCGGGCCAGCGTCAACAGGTCTGCGTGCGCCGCTGGGGCGCACTCGGCCGCGTGGAGGTACGCGGCCGCGTCGGCGAGTCGATCGGCGGCCTGCCGGGCTGCCCAGGCACGACCACCGGCCGCTTCGACCAGGTCGGCGGCCCTGGCGATCTGGTCGGTGTTCAGCGGGCCGTCGCCGTCGTAGACGCTCGACAGTTCGCGCCCGGCCGCCGTGTCCGACGTCAGTGCCGCCACCACGGGCAGCGACTTCTTGCGACGCGCCAGGTCCGCACCGGCCGGTTTGCCGGTGACCGCTGGATCGCCCCAGATGCCCAGCAGGTCGTCGACGAGTTGGAACGCCATGCCGAGTTCGTGGCCGAAAGCCCGCATCGCATCGACCTGCGCCGGTCTCGCCCCGGCGGACAACGCGCCCAGACCACACGAACAGGCCAGCAGCGCGGCCGTCTTGTCCGCCGCCATGGCCAGGCATTCGCCCAGGGAAACATCGGGTCGCCGCTCGAAGGCGACGTCCTTGGCCTGTCCGTCGCACAGGCTCACCACGCAGCTGCTGAGCCGCTTGGCGGCCGAGGCTGCCGACGGTCCGCGCAGCACGGTCCGCACGGCCAGCGCGAGCATCGCGTCGCCCGCGACGATCGCCCGGTCCGTGCCGAAAACAGCCCACGCGGTCGGCCGGTGGTGGCGGATCAGGTCGCCGTCGATGACGTCGTCGTGCAGCAGGGAGAAGTTGTGCACCAGCTCCACGGCTGCCGCGGCGGGCGTCGCGTCGGACACCTCGCCACCCATGGCGGTGGCGGACAGCAGGACCAACGTCGGCCGCAGCGCCTTGCCCTGAACGGCGTCACCTGGGCGGCCGTTCTGGTCCCACCAACCGAGGTGGTAGCCGACCATCTGCTCGATGAACGCCGACAGCTCGGACACCGCGTCGCGGAGGGCGGGTTCCGTCGTTCGTCTGCCCCAGTCGAGCAACTCCGACGCCGATCGGGTTTCGGCGGCGGTCGGCGATATCTGTTCCATGGGAACAATTAGTGACCAGAACCCGTTGGCGGCGACAGCGTCGCCGGACGTCGATGTGTTTCAAATCCGGTGCTGTTGAACCACGGCGTGGCGCAGTTCCAGGCGCACGGGCGGTCATCTCGGGCACCACACGCGGCCGATCGCGTTGCGGCCAACGTCCGGCGAACGCCGAATTCTTAATGATTCTCCGGTGCGAGTCCCGCGATAACCCGGCCCAGCCGCTGCACCGCTGGATTGTGCTGATGGGGGCGAACCAGCGCGCGGAGGTTGATCAGCGCCGAATCCGCGCGGGCCGACTGGATGTGCGGATAGTCGGCGAGGAACTGGGTCCAGGTGCGGCAGGCGAGTTCGAGTTGCCCGTCAGCGGCTTGGAGTTCGGCCAGGCGCGCCAACATGATCGCCCGGGACCGACGCTCACGCGCCGGGCGGTGCCGGACGGCCGCGGGCAGCGCCCTGGTCGCGCCCGCCCGATCACCCAGGCACGCCGCGACCGCTGCCCGCTGATGCGCGAAGGACGCGTCGTGATAGGTACCCACCGGCGGTGGGTCCGCGGCCACGCGGTCCAGGTGGCGTTCGGTGGCGGCGAGATTCGCGGTGGCCTGCCGCCGGTTCCCGGTCGCGGCATGCGCGACGGCCAGTTGCCCGAACAGAAAAGCACACGTCCGCTGCGACGCCGTCCGCGATCCCGCGCGGACAGCGGCCTCGGCCAGGTCGACGGCCTGCTGGTAATGACCGAGGCACCGCGCCTGCACGCTCAGCGCCCGCAGCGCCAACGAGTACGAGGTTTCGTCGCCCGCTTCGGCGGCCAGGCGCAGACTGGCCAGGTAATAGCGTTGGGCGATGCCCTGCAACTGGTCGTCGAAATTCATGAAACCGCAGAGATACGCCAGCCGGGCGGCGACCACGAGCAGGTCGCGCCGCACGGACGGCGCGGCGTCGGCGCCCAGCCACGGCCCGACGACCCGGCCGAGGTACGCCGACAGCGCCGCACGTCCGCAACCGCCGCCGAACGTGGAATCGGCGTCGGAGAACAACGGCAGCATCAGTTCCGCGGCCGACACCTCCGAGCGCCCGATCCGATCGCAACGCCCGGAATGCGGTCCCGGATCCGCGCGGCCGGTGATCGCCTGGTGCCAGTCGGGCACCCGCAGCGACTCCAGGTGGTACACGCATCCGGCTGCGGCCGAATGATTTCCCTCAGCCACAGCAACGAGTTCGACGAGCCGGGCGACCGGATCGTCGGCCCACCAGCGCGCGGCTGCCTGCCGGTCGTCCGCTGACCCGCGTTCGGTCTCCAGGCCGGTTTCGGCCACGCTGACCGGGCGGCCCAGCCGACGCGAGAGCGCTTCCGCCACCAACTCCGGAACGGGTGGTCGCGGCCGCACCCCGGACAGCCAGTGCGCCACCGCGGAACGCTGGTACCGGAGGTCCAGACGTGTTTCGAAACCCGCCGCATTAACAGCTTTCGCCAGTGCTTCACCTGTCCATCCGGCTTCGCGCAAAAGGGAGCGCAGCCGCTGGTTGGGAATCCGGTGCACGCCCATTGTTATCAATGACTCCGCAGCAGGGTTCGGACCCTTCCGCATCCTAGCGCCGTCGGCCATCCAGCGACCGCCGTTCGCGGCATGCCCACACCGCATTGACCCTGATGGCCCACTGATCACCCGACCCGCTGCGGGCCGCGCCGGTGCGTCCGGGCTGTCCTGGGCGATCAGATGAGCACGACCGAATGTTTCGCCGGTTTGGCCTCAGATGGCGTTGGCATCTTGTGACCAGGCGCGAAGCTGCCAGGCGCGACGTCGTGACACCGGCGGGCCTGATCGGCAGTCTCATGAACCACATCCGCGGAAAGAGAACTGGGGCTGGATCCAGGGGATGCCGACCAGGTAATTCCCGTCTTGACTTCGCCTTCGGGCCTTCACCGCACGGAAATCGCACTGACGTCAACCCGACAACCGCTCGGATGAGAGGAGCATCAATGAGCGCAACCGTCTTGGACCACTCATTGGTCGACGATTTCGAGACGCTGTGGAATACGAGCAGCGACACCACGCGAACACGTAGTCTCGTCCCCATTTCGACCGGATCTGGAACTCCGATCTTCTGCGTGCACTGGGGGTCCGGGAACATTCGGTTCGTTCGCCGCACGAGCGGCGAATGGAGCGCTGGCCGCCCGGTGTTCGGCTTCGAGGCCGTGGGGCTGCACGACGCAGCCCGTCCACTGGTCTCGGTGGCCGAGATGGCGGACCGGTACGTGCGAGAGATGCGCGCCGCTGCGCCACGCGGGCCGTACGCTCTGGTCGGCCTGTGCTCGGGCGCCCAGATCGCGTTCGAGATGGCGCAGCGCCTCGCCGCCGCCGGAGAAGCGGTCGAACTCCTCGCCGTGGTCAACGGAGTTTGCCCCGGAGTGCAGGTTTTCAACCCGCGGTGGGCGTTGCGGGACATCTACGACCTCCGCCTCGCCAGCCTGCGCCGCGACTTCAACGCCGACGATCTCGATCTCCACCTGCCGCGCGTGTTGAGCTCGCTCAAGCGACAGCATTGGATCGACGAGCACGCCGAACGGGAACACTTCTACCGGCACCAATTGGTTTGGGCGGCGAGCGCATACGCGCAGGAGCACTATGCCGCCACGACCTACGACGGACCGATCCACGTATTTCGATCTGCCGACGCCCGTGGCCCCGGCGAAGTGCCGTGGGATCGCGTCGGATCGAACGTGATCACGCGGGTCGTTCCCGCGCTCGACAGTCCCGCGGCGATGCGGGATCCCGCCTTCACCAGGCTGTTCAGCCGACTCGACGACGGAAGCTGACATGGTTGTTTCCAAACTTCTTCCGCAGACTCGTACCGAACGGGTTCTCGCTGTCGCGACCCTGGCCGACTCGATCGGCACGGGCCTCTACACCACGGCCGGGATGCTCTTCTTCACCCATGTCGTGGGCTTGAGCGCAGTAGAGGTCGGCTTGGGGATGGCGCTGGCCGGAATAGCCGGGTTCCTGGCCCCGATCCCGCTCGGGCACCTGGCCGACCGGTTGGGTGCGCGGGACGTCGCGATGGCGCTTGCCGGGGTCCAGGCGATCCTGATGGCCGGGTTCGCGCTGGTCCAGTCCTTCTCGGGCTTCCTCGTGGTGGTGGCGCTCTTCTGCGCTGCCGAACGCGGGACTTGGACCGCCCGCTCCGCGATGGTGGCCGGATTGCTTCCCGGCAGTTCCCGCGTCCGCGCCCAGGCTTACATGCGCAGCGTCTTCAACGCCGGTGTCTCGGTGGGCGCACTGCTGACCGGTGCGGCGCTGGTGTCCGACAGCGCTGGTCTCTACGTGGCCCTGATGCTCGGCAACGCCGCCTCATTCGCCCTCTACGCCGTGATCGTCGGCCTGCTGCCCCGCGTTCCCCCGATACCGCGGGTCGGGTCCGCCACGGCGAGAACGCTGCCGGTCCTGCGGGATCTGCCGTACCTCAGCGTCGGGCTGCTCAACGGGATCCTCTCCATCCATCACAGCGTGCTGCTGATCGGCCTGCCGCTGTGGCTGAGCGAGCACACCGAGGTGCCCCGAGTGGTGCTCTCGTGGCTGTTCCTCCTCAACACGGCGATGGCGGTCTTGTTCCAGGTGCGGGCCAGCCGCGGCTCCGACACGGTGCGCGGTGCCGCGCGAGCGTTGGGGACGTCCGCCATAGCGACGGGCGGGGCTTGTCTGCTTTTCGCACCAGCCGCCCATGTCTCGGCCCTACTCGCCGCCTGCCTGCTGGCCGCCGGGACCGTCGCCCTCACCCTCGGCGAGCTGCTGCAGTCCGCCGGGTGCTGGGGACTGTCGTTCGGGCTGACCAAAGGCGGCGCCCACGGGAGCTATCAGGGCGGCTTCTCGCTGGGCGACGCGCTCCGGGACACGCTGGGCCCGATTCTCGTCGTGTCGCTCGCGATCTCCCACGGCGTCGTCGGCTGGCTGATCCTCGGCGGCATGTTCGTCGTCGCGGGTGCGCTCGTGGCACCGGCCGCGCGTTGGGCACAGGCACATCACCAACCCGATGCGGTGGCCAGCGCAGATGACCGAGTTCTGGCCACGGCTCACGCCGGATAGCGCTGAACGCCTGAGGCGGCCCGTTGCCGTTGAGCAACGGGCCGCCTCTTGTTGCTGTGAAAGGAGATTACCGGCTTGCGAGCTGGGGCTTCCAAGGCGCGCCGCCGTGCGCAAAGACCGGTCCCCCGCTGTGCGGAGAACCGGCCGATGTGCCAGGCAGTACCCGTCAAACCAACGTTGTCGAACCCTTGAGGTGCAGTTCGTGCCGCGCGCGTCGGTTCACCTCGTCGCGCAATGCGAGACCGTTCACGCGCATCAGGTCACCGCTGGGCGACGAGAACTGGAACTGGATGGCGCGAAGAGCCGTCTCGATCATGGCGTGCATGTCGTCGCGTTCATCAGCCCGGCCGATCACGGCGTCGAGCTGACAGGTGGTGATGCCGGGCTGGAGTGCTGTCCCGGGCCGAACCAGCTGGCGGTACGCGGTCACACCGGGAATCCTGCGGACGTCCCGGACTCCCACCACCGATTCGAGCCGCCCGCCTGCGAGCGGGGCCAGGTTGTAGTGCTGGAAGAAGGTCTGGTCGCTGTCGAACAGCGTGCAGTGCACCTGCTCCCCCAAGGCGATTCGGCCTGCGGCCCTGATGAGGTCCGGGTGGCCGGTTCGGTTGGAGAGCTCGCTGATCCAGCCACCGAGTCGGCCGTTGACTTCGATGATCCGCGGACCTCGATCGGTGAGCTTGATCTCGGTGTGCGTGATACCGCCATCGATGCCCAGGGCGCGAATGGCGGCGCTGGCCAGGTCGAGCACCGCTTTCTGCTGAGCGCTCGGCAGACCGGACGGCCAGTACTGCCCGGTCTCGCGAAAAGGGGGAATCAGCGGGAGTTTTCCGGTGATCGCGGCGTGCTCAACCGTGCCGCCGCAAACCACGCTCTCCACGGACACGTAGTCACCGGAAGCCCCCGTGTCACTGCCCGCCAGGAACTCCTCGACCACGAGAACCGGCTGAAGAGCACCTGAGTTCCGCTCGGCCGCCAACACGTTCGCCAGCAGCTGGTACGCGTCGGCCGCCGAGTCGATCCTGAGCGTGTTGCGGCTCGCCGCACCCCGCAGCGGTTTGACGACGGCCGGAAGCCCGACCCGATCGAGAGCTTCCCGCCAACGACTCGCGTCGTCGAGCAGAACGGATCGGGTCGGGTCCACCAGCAGGTCTCGAAGTCGGCTGCGCTGGGCATGCTTGTCGGTGAGCAGCCGCACGGTGCTGGGCGAGTGGAACGGCAGCCCCAGGGCGTGCGCCACCTCGCTGGTCAGCGGAAGCGCTGTCTCGCTGAAGGTGACGATTCCGTCCGGGCAGTGCGCACCCAGCAGCTGCGCGGTCCGCTGCGCATCGCCTTCGACGGACAGCACCGCGCCGAACTCGGCGAGCAGTGGGCTCATCGACCTGGCGTGCGCGGTGTCGACGGTCAGGAAGACGAGATCGGCCAGATCGGTGAGACTTGAGCAGATCTCGCGCGGCCCCGCCGCCCCTTTGTCGTAGACGACGGCAAGCGTCCTCCGCGGGCTGCTCATCGACTGCTCCGAAGTGCGCTTCGGTCGAGCTTTCCGTTGTCGGTCAATGGAATCCGGGTGCACGTGTGGATCCGGTTCGGCCGCATGTGCGCGGGTAACTGGGTCGCGGCGTGGTGGCGGATTTCGCGCTGCGTCATCGTCCTGTCGGGTTCGAGCACCACGTGGGCGACGAGGACGCCGTGACCGGCGGTGCTTCGCTCCACGTCGCACGCAACGGCGCGAACCCCGGACAGCGCGGCGATGACGGCCTCGATCTCGCCGAGCTCCACGCGGAATCCACGCAGTTTGACCTGCGCGTCCTGGCGGCCGATGAAGTGCAGGTTGCCGTCTTCGTCGCGGACGGCCCAGTCACCGCTTCGGTAGTACGACTGGTCGACGCCGTCGAGGTCGTCGGAGACGAACCGCTCAGCGGTGAGGTCCGCGCGGCCGAGGTAGCCACGGGTCACGCCGCTGCCCGCGACCCACATCTCGCCAGGCTGTCCGTCGGCCACCGGCATCCCCTGCTCGTCGCGCAGCGAAACCCGAAGGTGCGCGAGCGGCTTTCCGATTGGTGTGCGTCCGGATGCGGCGGATCGGCAGACCTGCTCGTCGAGTCGGCAGGCCGTGACGATGACCGTGGTCTCGGTGATCCCGTACATGTTGACGAGTTCGGCCGACGGGGCGCAGTCCAGGCTTCGCCAGGCGAGGACGTCGTCCGGCCGGAGCGCTTCGCCGCCGAGCGTGACGTAGCGCAGGCTGCCGAGCGGGTGGCGATTTCCGCTGAGCGCACGGACGAGGATGCCGAAGTTCGCCGGTGTCTGGCTCAGCACCGTGACGTTCTCCCGGGCCAGCAGCGTGATGAGTTCGTCCGGGTCCATCGTTACCCGCTTGGGCAGGACAACGGCGCTTCCACCGGTGAGGAGTGCGCCCCACATTTCCCAGACGCTGTAGTCGAAGCTGAAGGAGTGCGAGATCGTCCAAACGTCGTCGGGGCCGAACTCGAACAGTTCGGTGCACCCCCGGAACAGCGAGAGCACATTGGAATGGCTGACCAGGCAGCCTTTGGGGCGACCGGTCGAGCCGGACGTGTAGATCACGTAGGCCAGGTCGTCGATCACGTCCGGGATCCCGTCCCGCCCCAGGTCCACGATCGTGAAAGGACCGACGGAGCCGATTTCCCTCTCCCCGGGCCGAACCGCGTCCGTGACGAGCAGCCGGGCATCGGCGTCTTCGAGCAGGAGTTCTTGCCGGGGCTCCGGGTAGTCGGGATCGATCGGTAGGTAGCCGCAGTCCGCGCGGAGGATGCCGATGATCCCCACCGGGGCGAACCGCGTCCGCGACATCCGCATGGCGACGAGACGTTCGCCGGGACGGACCACGCTTCGCAGCGCCTCGGCGAGCGACTGGCTGAGATCGTCGACGTCGCGGTAGGAGAGCACCTCCTCCTCGTCGACCAGGGCGGGTCGGTCGGCCCAGACCCGGGCGTTGTTGCTGAACTGCTCGTGGAGCGTCTTGTACCGGGGATCAAGCATCTTTTCGTTTCCTTCCGTCGTATTGCTTCCCGCTACGCCGCGGAAGCAGCGACGGATATCGCGGTTGACAACTCGTGCAGCGTCGGATGGGCGAAGAAGTCCCCGACCTTCAGGTCGACCCCGGCGTCGCGGAGTCGGTAGACGACGTCGACGGCCTGCATGCTGTCGCCGCCGAGCTCGAAGAAGTCGTCATCGTCGTTAACCACGTCGAGGTCGAGGACGTCTTTCCAGACTCCACCGACCAATTCCCTGAGATCCTTCGTCAAGGTTGTTCTCCGTTCCGTGTTGGATGCCGCTGTGGTGTGGGACGGCGGATCGCCTCCGAGGTCCACCCCGTGAGGGCACCTGAAGCGGCGATCGCCCGTCGGCAGATCTCCAGAGCGGACTGCTGTGCGTCTCGCTGGTTCGGGGAGTTCAGGAAGAACACGACTTCCGCTCGGTCCGCGCTCGTTCGTGCTCGGATGTGTTCCAGCTCGTCGACGGGAAGTGCGTGCAGCCACAACAAGTCCATCAGGACCTTCTCCGTGACGCCCAACCCGCCATTGCGAGGCGGGTGCAGCGCCACTCCGGCCATGCGCACGTCAGCCCCACTCGAACCCGTCGGTCTTGCTGCGGATGTACTGCATGTGCTCACCTTCCTGGCGCTGTTGCGATCTCATCGGTTCGAATCGTCGCAGTAACGGTGGGTGAGATCACGACTACTGAGGTGGCACGAGAGTGCTTGGCACTTTGGTGCCAAGCACCGATTCCGGGATCGACGTCAACTGGTCGGCCAGCACTACAATGATCAACGTGCTGGAGTCGCTTGGGCTGTCGAGCAGGACCGAGACGGTGTACCGGGTGATGCTCGCCCACGCGGACTGGGGAATCGCACAGGTCGTCGAGCACTTGCAGGTCTCCGAAGAACTGGTCCGGGAAAGCCTCGACGAACTCGCCGATCTGTCGCTGCTGCGTCCGTCGTGGGACCAGGTCGGCGCGTTGCGGCCGGTGAGTCCGCAGGTCGGGCTAGCCGCCTTGCTCCAGCGAGCGGAAACCGAGATCACCCAACGGCAGCGGCAGATCGAGACGGCCCGAGCCGCCATCGCGGCGATGACCGCCGAGTACCACACGACGCACGAGAAGGACCGGGTCACCCACCTGACCGGGCTGGACGAAGTGCGCGCTCGCTTGGACGAATTGGCGCACACCGCCGAGTACGAGTGCGTCTCGTTCACGCCGGGTGCCGCCCAACGCCCGGATACGCATCAGGCGGCCAAACCCGCCAATCAGACCGCCCTGGAACGCGGTGTGACCATCCGGAGCGTCTACCAGGACAGCTTCCGCAACGACCTCGCCACGCTGGCCTACGTGCGCTGGTTGACCGAACTCGGCGGGCAGACCCGCAGCGTTCCGACCCTTCCGATGACGATGGTGATCATCGACCAGCGGATCGCGCTGCTCCCGGTCGATCCCTCGGACACCGCACAAGGGGCCGTCGAAGTCCAAGCCCCTGGGCTGGTCGCCGCGGCGTACTCCCTGTTCGAACAGATCTGGGCGACAGCCACCCCGTTCGGCGCCCCGGATCCGGTCGACGAAAACGGGCTCACACCGCAGGAAATTCAACTGATCAGAATACTGGCCCAGGGCCATACCGATGAAGTCGCGGGCCGCAGGCTCAACCTGTCGTTGCGCACCGTTCGGCGGATGATGGCTCAGATCATGGACCGCCTCGGAGCGCAAAGCCGGTTCCAGGCCGGGATCCGCGCGGCGTCGCGGGGCTGGCTCAGAGATCCCGAGCCTGCCCCGCCACCACAGCCGCAAGACTCGCAGGCCTCCGGATGACCGTCCGTCCGCCGCACGAACGACCAGCTGAGCACGCACGAGCAAGCACCGGCGAAGGGGCTCCATGACCACGGTGACCGATCCCGACGAGCTTCGCGCACGCCGCGACGAAGCCCACGCCATCGGAGGTGCTGGCGACCCCCGCCGGGCCGTTGCGCTCCTCACCGACTTGCACCCGATCTTCGAGAACGAGTTCGGCCGAGAACACCTGGAAACCCTCGACCTCTTGGACAAGCTCGCGATCTGGATCGGCGATGGCGGCGAACCGGCCCGCGCCGTCGACCTGCTCCGCGATCTGCTGCGGGTGCGGGAGGGGATCCAGGGGCCGGAGCATCCGGACACCCTGTTCACCTGCCACAGCCTGTGGTACTTCACCGGAGAAGCAGGCGGGATCGACGATGCCATAACCGGCATGCAGCAGCTGCTGCCCATTCGCGAACGAGTTCTCGGGCCTGACGACCACGACACGCTCATCACCCGCAACGCCGTCGCGTACTGGCTCGGCGAAGCCGGTGACGCCAGCCGATCCGCGGAATTGTTCCGCGAGCTCCTCCTGATCCGCGAACGCGTGCTGGGGCCGAACAATCCCTACACCCTCAGAACCCGCCACGAGCTCGGGCGGCGCCTGGGCGAATCCGGTGACCCGCAGCAGGCGGTCGAAATCCTGCGCGACGTGCTCCAGCGGCGTGCGCAGGTGCTCGGCGAGCAACACCCGCACACCCTCACCACCCGGCACGAACTCGCCCGCTGGACCGGCGAGGCAGGCGCCCCCGACCGCGCGGCAGCCATGCTGGCCGAACTGCTCCCGATCCGCCGAGACGTCCAAGGCCCCACCCACCAGCGAACTTTGACGACCTGGCACGAACTCGCGTACTGGACCGCCGCTGGCGGCGACATCGCGCAGGCCGTGGAGGCGCTCCGCGAGCTCGTCCCGATCCGGGAGCAGGCCTTGGGATCGGACCACCCGCACGTCCAGGCCAGCCACCAGCTCCTGGAGAAGTTGCGGAGCTGACCACCTCCGCGTCGCCGGGCGATGGGGCGATCGCGGTCAGCCTGCCCGAAAAGTGTTCCACGAGTCAGAATGGATGCAGCCATGCATGTCTGCTTCGTATGCAAGGGCAACATCTGCCGATCGCCGGTCGCCCAGCTGGTCTTCGAAAAGCACCTGGAACGCGCTGGACTCGACGGTGCGGTCCGAGTCAGCAGTGCCGGTCTCATCGACTACCACGCGGGAAAACCCGTCGACGACCGAGCGCTGCGACTCCTCCTCGATCGCGGATACCCGACCGAACACACCGCCAAGCAGATCGACGACACCGACCTGGGCGCCGACCTGCTGGTCGCCATGGACAGCAGTCACGTCCAGGCGTTGAGCGAGCTCGTCGACAACCGGAACCGAATTCGGTTGCTTCGATCGTTCGACGCGCCTGCGGGAGACGAGTTGGACGTTCCCGATCCCTACTACGGCGAACCGAGCGACTTCACCACGATGTTCGACCTGATCGAAGACGCCATCCCCGGTCTGCTGCGATGGGTGCGGACACATGTCGGCTGACTCCAGCGACACGCCCCCGGTCCACGACGACCTCCGACGCCAGCGAGACGAAGCGCACCGCATCGGCAAGAACGGAGACCACCAGCGCGCCGCCGCGATCTTCGCGGAACTCGTTTCCCGTTGCGAACACTTATTGGGCCCGGAACACGAGGAAACCCTCGCCGTGCGAGACGAGCTGGGTTTGTGGATCGGCGACAGCGGTAACCCCACGAAAGCGGTCGCCGTCCTGCGCGAGCTGCTCGCGGTTCGGGAACGGATCAGCGGCGAAGAACATCCCGACACCCTCTACACCAAGGACAGCCTCGCGTACTTCATCGGCGAGGCCGGTGACCCCGCCCAAGGCGCTCGACTGCGCCGAGACGTGCTCGCCGTCCAAGAGCGCGCCCTCGGCCCCGAACACCCGGACACCTTGGTCACCCGGAATGGGGCGGCTGTCCTGACAGGTCAGGCCGGTGATCCGGCATCGGCGTTGACGATGCTCCGCGACCTGCTCCCGGTGCGTCGGCGACTGGCCGGTTCACGCGACCCCGGCACCTTGCGGACCCAGCACGAACTGGCGCGCTGGACAGGAGAAAGCGGTCGTCCCGCCGATGCCCGCGACATGTTGCGAGACCTCCTGCCGGTCCGTGCAGACGTTCTCGGTGCGGAGCATCCGCACACTCTGACCACGCGTCATGAGCTCGCCCGGTGGACCGGCGCTGCCGGAGACGCCAGACTGGCCGCTGAGCTGCTTCGGGACCTTCTTCCGATCCGGCGGCGAGTTCAAGGGCCGAGCCATCAGCGAACACTGGCGACCTGGTACGAACTGGCCAAGTGGACGAGTCTCGCGGGCCATCCCCAGGACGCCGTGGCAATGCTCCGCGACCTGCTGGAGGCCAGCGAGCGGGCGCTCGGACGCCACCATCCGCACACCGTCGCCACCCGACACCTGCTCGCCACCTCGACCGACGAAGCCGCCAAGAGGAAGTAATCCGCCGGGAGAACGGGGCGATTCGCCGTTGCAGCACGGTTTCTGCCGGTCGGTAGCGTCGGCCGAGCCAGGGCCACGCGCACGCGGCTGCTTCCAGGCCCGGTATCTTCGGGGCGTTCAAAGCCCGAGTTCGCTGAGACCCGCGTGGTCGTCCGGGCGACGCCCGAGCGCCCAGTGGTACTTGCGTTCCGACTCCGTGATGGGCAGGTCGTTGATGCTCGCGTACCGGGCCCGCATGATGCCCTGGTCGTCGAACTCCCAGTTCTCGTTGCCGTAGGACCGGTACCAGTTGCCCGAATCGTCGTGGCACTCGTAGGCGAACCGCACCGCGATCCTGTTTCCGTCGAAGGACCACAATTCCTTGATCAGGCGATAATCCAACTCCCTCGACCATTTGCGGGCGAGGAAGGCGACAATTTCGTCCCGACCGTTGACGAACTCCGCTCGATTGCGCCAGTGGCAGTCCGGAGTGTAGGCAAGGGACACCGTTTCAGGGTCCCTGGTGTTCCAGGTATCCTCCGCCGTCCGGACCTTTTCGATCGCTGTTTCGCGAGTGAACGGGGGGACCAGCGGACCAGTCATCTCGAATCCTCCTCGAAGACGCAATTCACGAGCAATTCAGCACGCTAATGCGCATCCGCCACGCCTGCCACCGGCGGCCCGCCGCGCCGATGGTGTCCGCCTCGACTTCGATCCCAGCCGTCATCACGACGGCTTCCGCAGCGGTGCGTCTCGACCAGACGAATGACCCCGAAAAGGGCGAGACCCCGCCCTCTCGTTATCTACGGGAGGGCGGGGTCTCGCGAGTCCTCTTCGGACTTGTGACGTCCAGATGGCCCGGGGTGGGCCGAACTGGACGTCGGGATCAGGCGAGGTCGAACCGGTCGAGGTTCATCACCTTGTTCCACGCCGCGACGAAGTCGTGCACGAACTTCTCCTGCGCGTCATCGCTCGCGTAGACCTCCGCGAGCGCGCGCAGCTCGGAGTTCGAGCCGAAGACGAGGTCGGCGCGGCTGCCGGTCCACTTGACCTCGCCCGAGGCGTCCCGACCCTCGAAGGTTCGCGCGTCCTCCGACGTCGACTTCCACGTGGTGCCCAGGTCGAGCAGGTTCACGAAGAAGTCGTTGGTCAGCGATCCCGGAGTGTCGGTGAGGACACCGAGATTCGAGGAGTCGTAGTTCGCGCCGAGGACCCGGAGGCCACCGACGAGGACGGTCGTCTCCGGCGCGCTCAGCGTGAGCAGGTTCGCCTTGTCGAGCAGGAGGTACTCGGCAGGCAGCCGATTGCCCTTGCCCTGGTAGTTGCGGAACCCATCCGCAGCGGGTTCGAGCGCGGCGAAGGACTCCGCGTCGGTCTGCTCCTGCGACGCGTCGACGCGGCCCGGCGCGAACGAAACCTCGACGTCGTAGCCAGCGGCCTTGGCGGCCTGCTCGACGGCCGCGGACCCACCGAGCACGATCAGGTCGGCCAGCGAGACCTTCTTGGCCCCGGTCTGGGCGGCGTTGAACGACTCCTGGATGCCTCCCAGGGTGCTCAGCACCGTCGCCAACTCGTCGGGGTTGTTGACCTCCCAATCCTTCTGCGGCTCCAGGCGGATGCGCGCACCGTTGGCGCCACCGCGCTTGTCGCTGCCGCGGAACGTCGAGGCCGACGCCCAAGCGGTGGAGACCAGCTGCGAAACGCTCAGACCCGAGTCGAGGATCTGGGCCTTCAGCGCGGCGACGTCCTCGGCACCGATGAGCTCGTGGTCGACCGCCGGAAGCGGGTCCTGCCACAGCAGGGTCTCCGCCGGGACCTCCGGGCCGAGGTAGAGCGACTTCGGCCCGAGGTCACGGTGGGTCAGCTTGTACCAGGCCCGGGCGAAGGCGTCCGCGAACTCGTCGGGGTTCTCCATGAAGCGCCGCGCGATCGGCTCGTAGATCGGGTCGACCCGGAGCGCGAGGTCGGTGGTCAGCATGTTCGGCGCGATCCGCTTCGACGAGTCGTGGGCGTGCGGCACCGTGCCTTCGCCTGCGCCGCCCTTCGGCTTCCACTGCTTCGCGCCAGCCGGGCTTTCGGTGAGCTCCCACTCGAAGCTGAAGAGGTTCCAGAGGAAATTGGTGCTCCACTTCGTCGGCGTCGAGGTCCAGGTGACCTCAAGGCCGCTGGTGATGGCGTCGCCGCCACTGCCGGTGCCGAAGGCGTTCTTCCAGCCCAGGCCCTGCTCCTCGATCGCGGCCCCCTCCGGGTCTGCGCCGAGGTGGCTGTCCGGCGCCGCACCGTGGGTCTTGCCGAAGGTGTGACCACCGGCGATCAGCGCGACCGTCTCCTCGTCGTTCATCGCCATGCGGCGGAACGTCTCGCGGATGTCGCGGGCCGCGGCGATCGGGTCCGGGTTGCCGTTCGGGCCCTCCGGGTTGACGTAGATGAGACCCATTTGGACTGCGGCCAGGGGGTTTTCGAGCTCCCGGTCGCCGGTGTAGCGCTCGTCGCCGAGCCACGTGGTCTCCGGACCCCAGTAGACGTCCTCGTCGGGCTCCCAGACGTCCACCCGGCCACCGGCGAAGCCGAAGGTCTTGAAGCCCATCGACTCCAGCGCGACGTTGCCAGCGAGGATCAGCAGGTCGGCCCACGAGATCCGCTGGCCGTACTTCTTCTTGACCGGCCACAGCAGGCGACGGGCCTTGTCCAGGTTGACGTTGTCCGGCCAGCTGTTCAGCGGCGCGAAGCGCTGCTGACCGGCACCGGCGCCACCGCGGCCGTCACTGATGCGGTACGTGCCCGCGCTGTGCCACGCCATCCGGATGATGAGCGGGCCGTAGTGGCCGAAGTCGGCGGGCCACCAGTCCTGGGAGGTCGTCAGCACCTCTTCGAGGTCCCGCTTCACGGCGGGCAGGTCGAGGGTCTGGAACGCTTCGGCGTAATTGAACTCCGCACCCAGCGGGTTGGCCACCGGGGGGTTCTTGGCGAGGATCTTCACGTTGAGCTGGTTCGGCCACCACTGGCGGTTCCCCCCGCCCTGGGTCGGATGCGGGGCACGCCCGTGCGCGACCGGGCACTGGCCGCCGCGCTCCTCCTTGCTCTCGCCAACAACGGTGTCAGGGCTGTCAGTCACGGGAATCCTTTCGGAACTATTGGGCGTGTTCGGGAACTGAGTCGGGGGAACAGGCTGGGCACAGCCCCCAGTAGATGACCTCGGCCTCGTCGATCGTGAAGCTGTGGGCATCGGACGCCGTCAAGCAGGGCGCGGCGCCCACAGCGCAATCGACATCGGCGACGACACCGCACGACCGGCACACGACGTGGTGGTGGTTGTCCCCGACCCGCGCCTCGTAGCGAGCCACGGAACCCATCGGCTGGATGCGACGCAGCAGACCCGCCGCAGTCAGCGCGCGCAGCACGTCGTAGACGGCCTGGTGGGAAACTTTGGGGAGTTCTTCACGCACGACACCGATGATCGAGTCCGTGTCGGCGTGCGGATGGTCATGCACCGCGGACAGTACCGCTACCCGAGGGCGCGTCACGCGCAGTGCAGCCTCGCGCAACATGCGCTCAAGGTCCGCAGTCGTCGTTGGCACGGCCCGCAGTGTGGTCCATTTTCTGGAACTAATCAAGAGTCAGCGCCCGTTCCGCACCGTTGCGCGTGTCACGATCACGGACCGCCGAGGAGATCAGCCAGCTGGCGCGGCGTCGTCGCACTCCGGCGCCTTGGCCCGCCGGTACTTGCGGCCGTCCACCTCGATGTTCGCCGCCCAGCCCTCGCGGACGCCGTCGGCGATCATGCGGGTCAGGTCGTCGTACAGGTCGCTGCCGGGTCCGTACTCCTCGTTCAGCCAGGTCTCCAGCTCCCG
Organism: Saccharopolyspora antiqui; assembly: GCF_052246905.1. Lineage (NCBI taxonomy): Bacteria > Bacillati > Actinomycetota > Actinomycetes > Pseudonocardiales > Pseudonocardiaceae > Saccharopolyspora > Saccharopolyspora antiqui. The sequence goes on along the minus strand of NZ_JBQQBO010000001.1, from coordinate 131,206 downwards.
CCCGCGGTCCGGTTCTTCACCTCGTCGAGAACGTGCTGTCGCAGCTCCAGGAGCGCGGCGCCGTGCACGACGAGATCGACAGGCACACCATCGCGACCATGTGCTTCGGCAGCTACTTCGCCGCCTTCTACCGCGACGAGAGCGAGGCGGAGATCCCCGAGGCGGTCGTCGCCGTGCTGTGGCCTGGGATCGCGAAGAAGACGACCACCAAGCGGCGCACCAAGGGTGCGGTCAAGCCCGCACGGTGATTCTCCACCAGCTCCAGTCGTCGACCGTGACGCAATTCGGTACGGTTCGGAACTCACCGGCATCCCCGCAACCAGTCACGTGTCGTCACCCTTCGTGAGTGCGGGAGGTGGTGTCGTAGGTTGGAAGCCGTGACCTCGTACCAGCCGATGGCGATGAACCTGGAGACCGAGCGATTGACGATGCGGTCGTGGGCGGAGACCGACGCTGATGACTACTGTGCGCTGGTCGCCGAACGGGATGATGGAGTGCTGACGGTCGAGGCTGCCCGAGAGCAAATCGCGAACCTGCTCGCGGCATCAGCGGAGACGGGGATCGCGTTGTTGCCCATTCGCCGCCGCGTCGAGGGTGACTTCATCGGATACTGCGGGCTGATCATCGGCCGGGCGACAGTCGAGGAGCCCGAGATCGCGTACGAGTTGTTCCGGCGCGTGCATGGGCATGGTTATGCGACGGAGGCGGCGCGCGCGGTGCTCGACGCGGCGATCGCGACTGGGCGGAAGCGATTGTGGTCAACGGTGGGGGTATGGAACACACCATCGTTGCGTGTGCTGGAGAAGCTGGGCTTCGAACGCGACCATGTCGCACCGGTCGACGGCAAGGGTGAAGTGGTCTGGCTGACACGTGCTCTCCCGTGAAGTTCAGGCGCATGACGGCCGTCACTGCCTTCTCTGGGCGAAGCCGGTGGTCGCGTCGGCTCGGGGTTTGCTGGTCGCGTGGCGGGGCAGCAAGGACTTGGTCCAGGATCGTCCACAATGGATGTCCAGACATCCGGAACCACTGGGGAAAATTTCGGCGTCACCGCTGTGGACGGGGGCGAGCGGTTCACGGTGCCGGTCAGAGGTCGAGGACGAGCTTGCGGCCGCACGCGCGGCTCACGCAGGGCATGAACGTTCGCCCGGCGGAACGTTCCGCCTTCGAGAGCACGACGTCGCGATGGTCGGGATCGCCTTCGAGGACCGGCGTTTCGCAGGTGCCGCAGTAGCCCTCCTCGCAGTCGGACTCGATCTCCACGCCCGCGTCGCGGATCGCCCGCAGCAGCGTCGTTTCCGGATCGACCGTGACGTTCCGGCCGGACCGGCGCAGCTCCAGTTCCACGACGTCGTCGCCCACCTCGCCCTGCGGGGTTGCGGCGCCGAAGTGCTCGGTCTCGCAACGGATTCCTGCTGCCTCGCAGATCTCGACCACCTCGTCGAGGAGGCCGTTCGGGCCGCAGCAGTAGACAGCGGCATCCGGGCCGAGTCGATGCACCAACTCCTTTAGGTCCGGCCGCCGCTGAGATGCCGTGTCCACGAACCGCACCCGATCCCTGCCGATCGCCGCGAGCTCGCGGCGAAACGCCATCGTCTCCGCGCCCCGGCCGCAGTAGACCGCCGACCACACCGCTCGTCGCGCCGCTAGAGCCGCGGCCATCGGCAGCAGCGGGGTGATCCCGATGCCACCGGCGATCAGCAGGTACTCGTCCGCCGGGTCGAGCCGGAAGTGGTTGCGCACCTGGGCCACCACCAGCTCGCGGCCGATCAGCGCGGTGCCGTGGATCTCCGCGGAGCCACCCCGGCTGTTGGCCGCCAGCCGTACCGCGATGGTGTAGTGGTCGCGGTCCTGCGGGTCACCGCACAGCGAGTACTGCCGGTTCAGCCCGGATGGCAGCAGCACATCGAGGTGTGCTCCGGGTTCCCATGCCGGGAGCACGATTCCCTCCGGCGCCGACAGCACCAGGCCGACGACGCCCTCGGCTTCCCACGACACCCGCGTGACGCGCAGCGGAAAGCTCACCATGTTCGTTGACTCCCGGTCCTCAGTGTCTGTCCTTGATCTTGTTTTTGAAGCGGCGAAGCCGCTTAGCCACGCTCGCAACTCGCACCGCCGCGGGTTCTCAGACTCTGCCCACTGGCGTTCTCTGGGAGGCCTGCCACGACGTGGTGTATCGGCATACATGCTGTCGGGGATCCCGGAGCGAGAAGGCCTCTGAGAGCCTGTCTTCGAAGTGGTCGTGTCGGGCCGCCCACCTCGGGTGAGGTGGGCGATTTCGCGCGAAATCGCCGTCTCCCACGCGGGGCGGGCGGCGATTTCGCGCGAAATCGCCAGGTCCGCTACCCGCACCGCAACGCAGGTTCAGAAAGAGATGCTCAGTAGAGATCGAAGTACTCGCGTTGTTCCCAGTCGGTGACCGTGCGCTCGAAGCGGGCGATCTCGGCGCGCTTGATCGCGGCGTAGTACGGGACGAACCGATCGCCCATCGCCCTGGTCAGCTCGATGTCGGCTTCGAGCGCCTCGACGGCCGCACCGAGATTCGCGGGCAGCCGCCCGGCCTCGGTGGTGTACGGATCGTCCGCCGAGGGCACCAGCGGCAGTTCAGTGTCGATGCCCGCCAGACCGGAATGCAGCTGGGAGGCCATGTACAGGTAGGGATTGGCCGCGGATTCGCCGATCCGGTTCTCCAGGTGCGTGGTGCCGTCCTCGGCCGAGCCGACGAGCCGGATCATCGCGCCCCGGTTGTCGCGCGCCCACGCGATCCGGTCGGGGGCCATCGAGTACGGCTGGAACCGCTTGTAGCCGTTGATCGTCGGGTTCGCGAACACGCACGCCGCCCTCGCGTGCGCGAGCTGCCCGGCGATGAAGTGCTTGCCCAGCACCGAGATCGGTTCCTCACCGTCCGCCGGGACGAAAACATTGCGCCCGGCGTCGGCACCCGCGCTGAGCAGGCTCTGGTGCAGGTGCCAGCCGCTGGACTTGCTGTCCGCGATCTGCGGGCGGCACATGAAGGTGGCGTGGTAGCCGCTGCGCCGCGCCACCTGCTTGATCGTGCTGCGCAGCAAGACCATCGCGTCGGCCGACCCGAGCCCGACGGCCGGATCGAGCGTGACCTCCAGCTGGCTGGCGCCGTACTCCACCTCGATGCTGCGCAGCTCGATACCCATCCGATCGAGGACTTCCCGGATCCGGCGGGTGGCTGGCTCGATCTCGTCACCGCGGTCCTCGGCCAGCAGCTGGTTGCCGTGGTTGATCGGCTCGACCGGTGTCGGGTGCGTGCACCTGCCGATTCCGTCGGCGTTGGGGACGTGCTCAGCCCGCCGGTAGAGGTGGAACTCGATCTCCAGGCCGGTCAGGTAGCTGAAACCGGCTGCCCCGGCCCGATCGAGCGCGTTCCGGAACACACCGCGACTGCAGAACGGAACCTGCGCACCGTTGTGGAAGCGCAGGTCGCACAGGATCCGGGCGGTCCCAGCCGCCCACGGGATCAGGTGGAACGTGGTGGGATCCGGAACCATCACGACGTCCGCGGCACCGGCCATCTCGGCCACCCCCAGCCCACCGTCGGCGTTGAAGGCCGAGAACACCGTCGTGCCCGAGGTGTCCTTCGACAGCAGGGTCGATACGCAGCTGATGCCGCTGCGGAACACGGCGGGCAACCCGCTGGCGGGGATCGTCTTGCCGCGCAGCAACCCGTGCTGGTCCACGAACGAGACGCGGATGGACCGAAGGCCCTCGTCGTCGACGCGGGCGAGGACAGCACGAGCGGCCTCCTGCTGCTGCTCGGTCCACAGGTCGAACTTCTCGATGAATCCCATCCTCGCCTCAGCCGTCCGAGCGGTCGTAGGCGTCGGTCAGCTGCGAGCGGTCGGGCTCGAAGTCCGACCCGGGGACCCCGGCGGGACCGGTGGCGAGCGCGGCGTGCAGTCCCGAAGCCCATGGGCTCGCCTTGCGCAGGTCGGCGATCGACTGCGCCCAGTACTGCTCCCACTGCCCGGTGGGGCCGATGCCGTCGAGCGGGATCGGACCGCGGCTCTCGACGTCCGCGGTGTCCAGCAACAAGGTCGCCGGACTGCCCCCTTCTGCGACGGTGTCGATCGCCTGCAACGCCGTGCGCCGGAAGGTCACGATCGCCCGGTCGGAGCGGCTGAGGTGCTCGCGGCTGCGGTCGTAGATGCAACCCTGTCCTTCGACCGCCATCTGGTCGTGGACGTTGATGTCCCGGCCGAGACCGGTGTAGGTCTGCGTGCGCTGTTCCTCGTGGTCGAACTGGTAGTTGTTCGCCCGGTTCCGCACCGGTTTGTAGTCGGGCAGGGTGATGCCCGCCAGGCGCTGGGCGCGCATGGTCGCCTTGTCCACCGGCTCGTCCAGGCTGGTGAACATCGCGTACCAGTAGCAGGAAACGTCGTCGATCGGGACGTGCCACTGGGTGATCGCCATCGTCGCGCTCAGCGGGATCGTGATGCCGTGCGGGAAGACCTGGTGCGTGATCCGCACGTGGGTCGACGCCCCGTCGAGGCGCTGGCCGTCGGGACCCTGGCCGTCGAGCTTGCGCAGCGCCACGATCCGCTGGCCGTACTCGGTGCGCGCGTTGAGGATCTCGGGCCTGCCGTACTCGCGGAGGATCTTGGTCATCGGCAGGTCGGTGCCCAGCGAGGCGTTGCGGAACTGCTTGCCGTAGCTGTCGCCGGTGTCCTCGTCCTCTTCGAAGCGGTGCAGGTAGGAGGCGTGGGCCGGGTCGATGCCGACTTCGAGCGCCTGCAGCCAGTTGCAGTCCAGGTAGCCCTTGAACGCGAAGGTGTACTCCTCCGGTGCCGCGAAGCAGTCCAACGCGGGCAGATTCGGCGGTGCGCCCGCGCCCAGATACGCCCACACGATCCCGTTGCGCTCCCGCACCGGGTACGAACGGATCCGCACCTTCGACTTGAGCTTGCTGTCCACCGGTTCGGCCGGAGTGTCCAAACAGGACCCGCCCGCACCGAACAGCCAGCCGTGGAAGTAGCAGCGGAGCCCGCCGTCCTCCAGCCGCCCCAGCGACAGGTCTGCGCCGCGGTGCGCGCAGCGGCGGTCGATGAGACCGAGCGTGCCGTCTTCGTCGCGGAACAGCACCAGGTCCTCCCCCAGCACCCGGACCGGCACCACGGGACGATCGGTGTCCAGCTCCTCGGACAGCGCCACCGGCTGCCAGTACAGGCGCATCCAGTTGCCACCGGGGGTGCCGGGCCCGGTCTCGGTGATCTTCCGGTTGTCCTCCGCGCGCATGACGGTGTTCCCCTCGCGAACTGTTCAATTACCGAACACATGGTTCTAATATGAGCACTCTAGGCAGCCGTACTCGATCGCCACAAGACCACGCGAGTCCTTGCTGCTACATTTCGACACAAGGTGTGCGTTAATCGAACGGAGCTGGATGCAGTGGCGAAGCTCAACGCGCGGGACGAGGCCCGGCGGGCCGCCCGCGAGGTGGACGGCAACAACCGTGCGGACTATTCCGAAGCCCTCGAACGCGGTCTGCTCGTCCTGACCGCGTTCGACCACACCGAGCAACGGCTGACCCAGGCGCAGCTGGCCCGCAAACTCGAACTCCCGCGGGCCACCGTTCGCCGGGCCCTGCTAACGCTGACCCACCTGGGCTACGTGATCCCCGACGACAAGGCCTACCGGCTGGGCCCCAAGGTCCTCGCGCTCGCCTCGGCGTACCTGACCACGAACCCCGTGAGCCACGTGCTGCAACCGGTGTGCGACAGCCTCGCCGAGGAGTTTCAGGCCTCGTGCACCGCCGCGGTCCTCGACGGCGCGGCGGCCGTGATGATCGCGCGAGCGCTGCCGCGGCACGCCCTGCCCATCGGCCAGGGGATCGGCTTCCAGGTGCCCGCCACCCGGTCCGCCCTGGGCCTGGTCCTGCTGAGCGGCCTCGACGAGGAGCGCCGCCACCGGCACCTGGTCGCGCACTCCGGTCTCGACGATGCGGCGTTGGTGGCGCTGGAGGCGAAGATCGCGGAGGTGGCGACAGCGGGCCACGCGTACGTCGCCCACGACGTGGAGGCGGGCTTCCACTCGACCGCGGTCCCGCTGCGCCGCTGGGACGGGACCGCGATCGCGGCGCTGAACGTCGGCACCAGCGTGGAGCGCCTGTCCGAACGGGAAATGCACGAGCGCGTGCTACCCGCGCTGCGGGAAACCGCCGACAAGCTCCAATCCCAGCTCGTATGATCCCGTTGCCTCGTTGATCAGCCCTGCGAACGCCGAAGAAGCCGAGCACAGTACACAGTAGACGGACGACCTCAGCCTCAGCGGACGCCAGCCCGATCGCTTCGGCCGTGGTGCCAATGGCGCAGCACCCCCACACGTTCAGAAGCACGTGTCGCGGCGTGCTGGCGCGTACGCTTTCAAACCAGCGTGACCGTTGTGCAACTCCTGTGCGGCCAGGCCTCCTTCCGGGCCGAGAAGGGCAGGTCCCATGCCGGTCGACAGGCGCATCAAGCAGCTGGCACTGGAACTGACCGAGCGCTGCCAACTCTCCTGCGTCCACTGCTACGCGGATTCCTCACCTCGCGGTGGCCACGGCGCGATGACCGGTTTGGATTGGCGCAGGGTGCTCGACGACGCGGTCGAGATCGGTGTGGAGGAGGTGCAGTTCATCGGCGGTGAGCCGACGCTGCATCCGGAGTGCGCTGGTCTGGTCGAATATGCGTTGGCGGCGGAGTTGCGCGTTGAGGTGTTCACGAACCTGGCCCACGTGAGTCGGTCGTGGTGGTCGCTGTTCCGGCGTCCCGGGGTGTCCGTGGCGACGTCGTACTACACCGATGATGCCGCTTCGCATGATGCGATCACCGGGCAGCGGGGCAGCCATGCCCGTACGCGGGCCAACATCGCCGAGGCGGTTCGCCGCGGTGTCCGCCTGCGGGGTCGGGTGGTCGACATGGGCGAAGCCGACGCCGCCCGCGCGGATCTGGAAATGTTGGGCGTCACCGACATCAGGGTCGGTCCCGTGCAGGACATCGGCCGTGCGGCACGAGAACAGCCGCCGACGACAGCGGACCTCTGCGGACGGTGCGGGCAGGGCCGGGCGGCGGTGAACAGCCGTGGAGATGTCCTGCCGTGCGTGATGGCCCGGTGGATCCGGCTCGGCAACGTCCGTCGCACCGGATTGCAGGACGTCCTGGCCGGGCGGCGCGGGGCGAAGACCGTCGCCGCGCTTCGGGCCGGGTTCAACCGTCGTGGCCGCCGGGACGACACCTGTCGGCCCGGCAAGTGACGGACGCGTCGGCCACGCTGCTGATCAGTTGCGGTGCTGGTGCTCAGCCGAGGCGATCGGTGATGCTGCTGTGCCGCTCGCGAGTCGCCGGATCGGTGTAGCCATCGAGGAGTCGAGCCGCTTCACGCCAGCAGGTGCGGGCCTCGGCGGTACCGCCGGTTGCGGCCAGGGCCGTCCCGAGGTTGTCCAGCGAAACGGCCAGCAGCCATGAGTCGTCGAGGTCGCGGGCGATCGTCACGGCCCTGCGGTGGAAGTCGGCGGCGTCGGCCATGCGATCCAGCCCCTGGTAGGCCTCGCCGGTGCCGTTGAGCGATTCGACTTCCCGGCCGCGGTTGTCGACCGCGATGTGCAAGGTGGTCGCACGCTGGTAGGACACCAGCGCATCGCTGTGGCGGCCAGCGAGCCGCTGGATGCGGCCGTATTCGAGCAAAGCCCATCCCTCGTCGCGCTGGTCGTTGCGGGCGCGGGCAAGAGCGAGCCCGGACTCAGCGGAGCTGAGCGCGTCCGCCACTGCGCCGGAATCGGCTTGAGCGTTGGCGAGCAGCATCGATGCGACCAGTTCTCGCCACTGGTCGCCGAGTTCCCGGCTCATCTCCAGGCTCCGGTGAGCGGCCTCGATCGCTTCGGGATACCGGCCCAGACCGTGGTACGCATCAGCCAGGTTGAACAGCGAGGTCGTCTCGTGCGCGGTGCTGCCTAGGTCGCGGCACAACGCGCGGTTGCGTTCGAATTGCTCGGCAGCGTCGGCGAAACGACGCACGTGCAGGAACATGACGCCGAGGCTGTTGGCCGTGATGATCTCGCCTTCGACGTCGCCCAACTCGCGGCGAAGCGCGAGGACCTCCCGGTACATCCCAACAGCCTCGTTCAGCTGGTGCCGCGCGGTGTGGACGGATGCGAGCGCCGATCGGGCCTCCGCCTCGGCCAGCAGGTCGCCGTCGCGGCGGGCGGCATCGAGCGCGGTCAGCACCACCCGATGTCGGTCGGCGATCGATCCTTGCTTGACGAAGATCGGTTCCATCAGCAGGGCGAGCTGCCAAGCGGTCCGGTCCTGCCCCGACTTGTCCGCGGCCTGGACTGCGGCGAGCAGATTCGCCCGCTCGGTGTCGTACCAGCGCTCGGCATCGAGGTATGCCGCGAAGGCAACTGCCATCGTCGACGCGGGAAGAGCGGTCGGGGGCAGCAGCCGGAGCGGCATGCCCAGCGCGGTGCCCGCGGCGTAAGCGGTGTGCAGGTACCAGGCCAACACGCGGTTCAGCGCCTCGTACTGCTGGCCCAGGGATTCTTCGTGGTGGGCGGCGTCGGTTGCGTAAGCGCGCAGCAGATCGTGGAACTGGTAGCGGTCCACCGAGATCTGCTCGACCAAGTGCGCCCCCACGATGTTGTCCAGCAATCGGCGAGCAGTGCTCACTTCTACGTCGGCCAGCGCGGCGGCGGCGTGCGCCCCGAACTCCGGGCCGGGATGCAGACCGAGCAGCCGGAACATCCGCGCCGCCTCCACCGGCAGCGCCCGGTAGGACCAGGCGAACACGGTGCGCACGGCGTCGGCCTCCTCACCGTCCTCAACGGACAGTGCGTCCCACAGCCCGGATTCATCGCGCAGGGCTTGGATGAGCTCGCTCAACGGCATCCACGGACGCGCCGCCGCCCGTTCGGCCGCGATGCGCAGCGCCAGCGGCAGGCAGGCGCACAGCCGGGCCAGCTCGGCGACATCCGCTGGATCGTCCGCGTGACGGTAGTCCGCGGTGATGGAGCGGATCAGTTCGACCGACTCGTCTTCCGGAAGTATTTCCACGGTGATGCGCTGCGCGCCATCGCGGGCCACCAACCCCGCGAGCCGACTGCGGCTGGTGATGACGACCCGGCAGCCGTCCCCGCCTGGCAGCAACGGCCGCACCTGCGCGACGCTGGCGGCGTTGTCGAGCACCACGAGCACCCGCCGATCGGCCAGCAACGACCGGTACAGCGTCGCCTTCGCATCCGGATCGGCCGGAATCCGCTCCGCAGGCACCTCCAGCGCCCGCAGGAACCGGTCCAAGGCCTGCTCCGCGGTAACCGGCGCCCCCGGGTCGTAACCGCGCAGGTTCACGTACAACTGGCCGTCTGGGAAGCTCTCGCGCGCCCGATGCGCCCACCGCAGCGCCAGCGCGGTCTTGCCGACACCCGCGGTACCCACGATCACGATGATCGCGGCGGTATCCCGGCCGCGCTGGGACAACGCGGCGTCCAGCCAGCCCAGCTCGGTGGCACGGTTCACGAACCCGCGGATGTCCCCCGGCAGCTGTCGAGGCGCATCCGGCGCGGCCGGGCCGGTTCGGTGGAAATGCACACCGCCCTGCACATCCCGGGCTTGCACCACGTTGTCCGCCACACCCGACAGCTCAGAACGAGTGGCATCCCGAGGCAGCGGCACCGATTCACCGCTGTCTGGTGCGCTCATCGGTTCCTCCGCAGTCTCCCGGGCCAACGGGGCCTACCCACGGTAGCGAACCACTCGGCCAGAACACCACGCCCTCCAACCGACCCCGCACTGCCGAACGTCGTGCTGCACACCGAGATCCGGTTCGATCGAACCGTTCGTGTTGACCCGGTTGCCCAGGCGACGTGGGTGAGCCGCCCGGGACCGGTCCCAGGGCCGGTCGCTATCGTCGCCTTCCCACCGACCGGATCAGGAAGACGACGATGGCAGCAGTGCAGGAACTCGGCGCGATGATCGAGCGGTTCGAGACCGACAACCGCCGCCGGAGAAGGATTTCCATGGTCGCCGTGCCGTTGGGCGCGGTCGCCGCGTGCCTCGGTGTCCTGATGCTCCTCGCCCTCGACGAGAGCGCCTCTGGCGGGACCAGGATCTTTCCCAGCCTCGTCTGCGGGCTCGGGCTGGGTGCGTTCGGTGTCGGCTGTTGGCAGGGCTGGCTGTCCTTCACCCGTCCCGATGAGGTCTTCACGCTGTACGAGGGTGGACTCGTCCACAGCTACGCCGAGAAGTCCTGGGCGATCGGTTGGCACGAGATCACCAAGGTCACCGACAACGGCAGGGACAACGCACTGCACCGGGCACTGGGCGGAGACATCAGCTACTACATCAAGTTCCGCGCCCCCGTCGGCGGTCGCCGGGGCATGTCGATCACCAGCCTCACCCGGGATGCCGACTGGCTCGGCGAAACCGTCCGGCAAGCGGCCGAGCACGGCAACAACCCGAGACCCGACGCGCCGTAACCGACACGCACTCCCCTAACAGCCAACTGTCAGGACACGGCGAGCGCGGTGCACCGAAGCACCACACGGCGGTCGACGGCCACAGCACAGATGTCACCCAGTGGGACAGCGCCCGTTTTGCGTTGAACCTTCGACGGTGCGGTGTTCTACTCTCCGCATGCGAACGGCACGGCGGCTGACTTGGCGACGGCACGTGGACTACGGCCGTGTTGCGGCGTGCTCCTGTTCGGCTTGAAGTTCTCGCATTCACCGGGCGGCAGTTGAAACCGCCCGCACTTACTCCCGCTTCGCGGCCATTCGCCAACGGGCTTCACCGGTGGGGCCGCGCGTAGTTGTCAGGAGACGCGGAACTTCGTGGCCCACATCGCCCTCATCACCACCAGCCCCACGTCGCGTTCCCGGCTCGGCGCGATCACCCGCATCCTGGGGCGAGAACTGAACCGAGCAGGCGGCGACGTCACGACCGTCGCGCTCTTCGACCTCCCGCACTCCGCACTCCTGGTGGGAGATCAGCAGAACCAGCAGATCCGGCGGACGCATCGATTGCTCGCCACCGCGCGTGCGGCGGTTCTCGTGATCCCGACCTACGAAGCGTCGGGCAGCGCATTGCTTAGGGCGTGGCTCGCCCTGCTGCCGCCTGGTGCGTTCGCGGGCAAGACCGTCCAGGCGGTAGGGCTTGGAGCCATCCGCAGTCACGCCATCGGCCTCGGATCCGGACTGGGGCAACACTCGCCTGAACGTGTTCTTCCGGGCTGTTTCCTCTACGAGCGGTGGCTCGAAGGCCACGCGGCCGGATGGCGGGTGGCGACGAATGCGGCCGACCAGCTCGCGCACACCGCAACAGAAGTCTGCACTGCCGCCGCCCGGAAGCCCACGCGTCCCAGGGGTTCCAGAAGTCGATTGGCGCTCACCAAGCCGCGGTGCTGAATCGACGCCGCCGAGCACGACCCGGCGTGTCCGCCCAGCGCGACGGCGGGCGGTCCGCGTCGAGCACCGGCGCCACCACGGCTCAGGCCTGTTGCTGGAGTGCGTCGAACTCGGCCTCGGACAGCTGGATCTCCGCGGCGCGGACGTTGTCCTCCAGGTGGGCGACCGTCGAGGTGCCGGGGATGGGCAGCATGACCGGCGATCGCTTGAGCAGCCAGGCCAGCGCGAGCTGGGACGGTGTGGCGCCGCGCTTCGCGGCCAGCTCGGCGAGCGGGCCATTGCCCTTGGCCAGGGCTCCGGTGGCGAGCGGGAACCACGGGATGAAGCCGATGTTGCGCTCGGTGGCGTAGTCGAGCAGCTGTTCGGCCGACCGGTTGGCGAGGTTGAACAGGTTCTGGACGGAGGCGATCGGTGCGATCTCCGCCGCCGCCTCGACGTCTCGGACCGACACCTCGGACAGTCCGATGTGCCGGACCTTGCCTTGTTCCTGCAGCAGCTTCAGCGCACCGATCTGTTCCTCCAGCGCCACCAATGGATCGATCCGGTGCAACTGGAAGAGGTCGATCGTGTCGACGCCGAGGTGGCGCAGGCTCAGCTCCGCCTGCTGGCGCAGGTACTCGGGTCGCCCGACCGCCAGCCACTCGCCCGGGCCCTGCCGGGTCAGACCCGCCTTCGTCGCGATGACGAGGTCGTCCGGATACGGGTGCAGCGCCTTCTTGATGAGCTGTTCGGCGACGATCGGACCGTAGGAGTCCGCGGTGTCGATGAAGTTCACGCCGAGCTCGACAGCGCGGCGGAGAACCCGCACGGCCTCATCGGGATCCTTCGGGTCGCCCCACACACCGGGACCGGGCAGCTGCATCGACCCGAAGCCGAGCCGGTTCACGACGAGGTCGCCGCCGAGGGCGAACGTGCCGGATGCTTGCGCAGGAAGAGCGGTGGTCATCGGTACTCCTCAAACAAGCTGAACGCGTAGTTCACTTCGGGAGTGGTCCTGAGCGGGGACGAGCTCGCACCGGTCCTGCTTGCGGCGCGCACCCGTCGACGGTCGTCACGGCACCACTGCGGCGCGGTCGCGCCACATCCCGAGGAGAACACGCGGCCGCAGCGCCGCAACATGGATCAGGCGCTCCCCCCGAGTCGGCCCGAAGCGCGCGGTCACAGCTCACTCGGAGCGCGCGCCGACCCCCTGCTCGGGATTCAACCGCTGGAGCAGCTCCCAGGAAGCCCGCTCGACGAAGTTGTGCACCAGCTTGCCGTCCTCGCGCACTTCCCACACCGCGGTGCCGCTGAAGTGGATCGGCTGCCCATCGGGTTCGGTGCCGAGGACGCCGTTGTTCTTCCCGTGCACCACCCACCGCGAGGCGACCCGGCTCCCGTCGTGGTTCTGGAACGTCTCGATCACTTCCAGTTCGAGATCGTCGACCTGCGCCAGGAACGCGCGCACCCACGCCTTGAAGTTCTCCCGACCCTCGACCCGCTCGCCCGCGTTCGTGATGACGAAGTCCGCCACCACGAAGTCGTCGATCGCGTCCGGGTTGTGCGCGTTCCACACCTCGTGCCAGAACGCCTCGACCACCTCAACGGAGTTCGAATACCGCACAGCAGCCTCCACAGGCTATGTTTGACATCACTGTCAAAGATAGCTCTGGTGCCAGCACCGCGCCAAGTCGATGCGAGCAGCACCACATCCACCAGGTCGAACTGTCCACGGTGCACATCGCCCGAGCTATGTTGGGCGTCAAGAATCCGGGCGGCAGAGGAGTCAGGTGGCCGGGGTACGCCAGTTCGACGAGCGGGAAGCGCTCGGGCGGGCGCTGGAGGTGTTCGGCACCCGCGGGTTCCGCGCGACGTCGATGCTGGAGCTCGCGGCGGGCACCGGGGTCCAGCGCGGCTCGCTGTACCACGCCTACGGCAGCAAGGAAGAGATCTTCGTCCGGGCGTTCCGCGAATACACCAAGCCGTTCCTCGCGGGTGCGGCAGAGGCGTTGACCAAGCCGGACAAGCGCACCGCGCTGGTGGCGTTCTTCGAATTCTGCATCCAGACGTTCACCGCTGGCAGTCCTTCGCACGGGTGCCTGTCCACCCGGACGGCGATCGACGCGAGCGCGGACTCGCCGCGGGTGCGGTCCGCGGTCCGCGAGTTCCTCGACGCCCTGGAGGGCGTGGTCCACGACGGGCTCGCCGCGATCGACGACGGCAGCGATCTGGCGGTCGACCTCCGGTCCGCGGCGCGCCTCGTGGTCGTCACGACCCGCGGTCTCGCCGTGATGGAACGGGTCGGCCTTGAGCCTGCTGGGCTGACGGACACCGCGGCCAGCCTCGTCACCGCATTGCTGCGCGGATGATCAGCCGGGGAGCAGTTGGGAGCTGACCGCTGGGTCAGCCCTTGAGGCCGCTGCCGAAGCTGCGGATCATGTAGCGCTGGAAGATGAAGAAGAGCACCAGAATCGGGAAGCTCGCCATCAGCAGACCGGCGAAGATCTGGCCCCAGTTGCTGCTGTACTCCCCGACGAAGCTGTAGATCTGCACGGGAACGGTGACGTTGGCCGTGCCGCCGAGGTAGAGCAGCGGCGTGAAGAACTCGTTCCACACCGCGAGGCCGTCGAGCACGATCACGGTACCGGTGACGGGCAGCAGCAGCGGCAGGATCACCCGCCGGAAGGTCTGGAACGTGCTGGCCCCGTCGATGCGCGCGGCTTCCTCGTATTCGATGGGGATCTGCCGGATGAAGCCCGTGTAGAGGATGATGGTCAGCGGCAGCTGGATGCCCACGCTGAAGATGATCACCGAAACCGGGTTGGCGGCGATGCCCAGCGCCGTGAACGTGCGGTACATCGGCAGCACGCCGATCTGGAACGGCACCATCATGCCCGCCGCGACCACCCCGTACCAGCGCTTGCCCGCACGTCCCGAACGGGCGAAGTAGTAGCCACCGCACCCGCCGACGACGACCAGCGCCGCGACGGTGACGCCAGTGATGTAAATGCTGTTGAGGAACGCGGCGCCGAGGTTCCCCTCCTCCCAGGCGAGCGTGAAGTTGCTCAGATCGAGCCGCGTTGGCACCCCGAGCGGGCTTTGCGCGACTTCGGCCGAAGAGCGGAATCCCACCGAGATGAGCAGCCAGAGCGGGAACACGAAAACCGCTGTCACGGCGATCATCACCGCTTCGAGAATTCCCGTGCGCCAGGTGTAGGAGTTCATTTGGCCATCAGTCCCGTTCTCGGAAAAGTCGCATTTGCCCGAACGAGATGACCGCGATCAGGATGAACACGATCAGGCCGAGCGCGATGCCGTAGCCGTACCTGTTGTAGAGGAAGGCCTCGTTGTAGAGGAGTGTGGACAGGGTCTGGGTCGCGTATCCCGGTCCGCCCTGCGTCGTCGCGAGGACCTGGTCGAACAGCTTCAGGGACATGATCAGCGACAGGGTTATGTTGATCAGGGTCGGGGTGCGCAGCAACGGCCAGGTGACCCAGGCGAACCGCTTGACCGGCCCGGCGCCGTCCATCACCGCCGCTTCGAGGACCTCGGCGGGGATGTTCTGCATACCGGCGAGGTAGATGACCATCGAATAGCCCACGTGCTGCCAGACCACGATCGCCACGATGCCCCACATCGCGAATGCCGGATCGCCGAGCACGTTGACGCCCTGGGCCGAACCCAGCAGCTGGCTCAGACTCGCCACCGGCCCGCCGGGCACGAAGATGAACTGCCACAGGTAGCCCACGATGATCGGCGTCATGACGACCGGCGCGAACAGCAGGGTCCGCAGCACGTTGCGGCTCCTGATCCTCGAATTGAGGCCGACCGCGAGCGCGAGACCGATGGCGTTCTGCAGCACGGTGATCGCGGCCGCCATGACGATGGTGTGCCACAGGGCTCCCAGCGTCTCCGGGGACGAGAACAGATCGATGAAGTTGGTCAGCCCGTTGAAGTGGATCGCGCTGCCGAGCCCGCTCCAGTCGGTGAACGCGTAGTAGACGCCCTGGATCGTCGGGTAGGCCACGATGGCGGCGAACAGCACCAGGCAGGGAACTGCGAACCAGAAAGACACGCTGGTGCGAGTGGGTTTCTTGCGGGTGGCCCGCCGCGCCTTCAGTTCGACGGGCCGTTCGCTGGTCATGGTCATGTCAGGCTCCTGCCCTCGACGGCATCCGGACTACGCGCCGTGCAGCACGTTCTGGATGGCGTCGACGACTTCCTGGACGGTCTTCTTGCCGAGGATCAGGTCCTGGTCGGCGGCGATCATCGTCTGCTTGACCTCGTAGTTGGGCCAGTAGTTGGTCGGCCACAGCGCGGTCTTGTTCGCCTGGTACAGGCTCGCCACGCCCTGCATCTCCGGCTGGACGGTGGTGTTCGCGTCCGGCTTGTACGGCACCCCGTAGTTCGCTTTCGACGCGGCGTCCATCTGGTCCGGCTGGGCGAGGAAGTTGATGAACGCCACCGCGGTCGCCTTGTTGGTGCTCGACTTGGCCACCGCGTAGGCGGCCCCGGTGTTCGTCGTGAGATAGGTGTCCGCTGGGTTCTCGGTGGCCGGGATCTCGAACATGTCGTAGCGGAGGTTCGGGTTGCCCTGCTTCAGGTCGTCGATGGCGGGCGAGATGACGTCGACGCCGAGCGCCTTGCCCGAGGTGACCAGCTGGGTGGCCTGCGTGTCGGAGTACCCGGTCGAGTTCGGCTGGAAGCAGTTGGCGTCCCGCATCTGCAGGTACTCCTCGTGCGCCTTCGTCAGCGCCGAGCGCCACAGCTCGGATCCGCTCCAGGTGATGGCGCCCGTCGTCACCTTCTGGGCGAACTGGGGATCCTGCGAGTAGACCAGGGTGTTGGCGAGTTCGATGGGGATCTCGGTGTTCAGGTACCCGGTCTGGTTCCCGATCGCGATCGGGATGATTCCCTTCGACGACACGGTGCGGCAGAAGTTGAGCAGCTCGGAGAACTTCGTCGGCACCGAGACGCCCAGCTTGGCGAGCTGGTCCTTGTCGTACACCACGCCGGTGGGGTTCTGGTACGAGGTGAAGGCGTACACCTTGCCCTGGTCCGAGACGAGGCTCGTTGCCGTGTCGCCCATCGCCGATGCCCACGGCTGCGGTGTGAGGTCTTCGAGCAGTCCGGCCTGGGCGAGGGTCTTCGTCGCCATGGAGTTGCCGGAGCCGCCCCAGACGAACATGACGTCGGGGCCGTGCCCCGCGGCCAGCTGTGCCCGCACGGTCGTCTGGTAGGTGTTGGACGGCGACTGCACGAACTGGACGGTGACGCCCGGGTGCAGCTTCTGGAACTGGTCCGCCGCCTCCTTCAGGTACGGCTGCCCGGTCTGCGAACTGACCCGGATGACACCGCTGATGCCGCCCGAATTCGAGCCCGAACTCGTCGTGTCGATGGCGCCCGTGCAGCCGGTCAGCGCCGTCGCCGCCGCCAGCAGCGCCGCACCGACGGCCAGCCGCCGAGCGGCGCGGGCCTTCGGGCGGCTAGAGGTTCTCGATGTGTCGGTCATCTTTGACTCCACTCGATCTTCGGTTCCGAGCTCCGGGGTGTGGCCGATCGGCTCACACGCGCTGTCCGAGGACGACGTAGTAGGGCTGGTTGGCGAGCGTCCCGTCCAGGCCGGGGACGATCCAGGCGTCCCGCCCCGCCGCGCTGCGGGCGACGAGGAAGAACTCAAGCGGGTAGGCGGTATCGGTGTAGTCCGCCGGGATTTCGGCGGTGAAGCGGCGATCACCGGCCGGGACCATGGGGATGCTCAGGTACTCCTCGGCCTGGTTGAGGTGGCGGACCTGGAGGGTCAGCGCCACCTCGCCCGCCGCCTCGGCCCGCACGACCAGCGGCTTGCCGGGCACGAACTCCGCGGGTGGGTCGCAGGTGACGACGGGGCGCGGGTCGGCATCGCCCGGCTGGACGGTGGCGCGCACCGGCTTCGCGGCGGCGATCGCCTCGTCGAGTTCGCGGGCGAACTCGTCGACGTCGTCGTCGACCTGCGCGAGCCGGTCACTCCAGTGCCCCTGCTCCGACGGGCGGTCGCCGAAGGCCAGCTCGGACGCGTAGACGCCGCGGGTGGTGGTGACGATCTCCGCCAGCGCCTGCCGTCCCGCACGGTAGTGCCCGAGCCCGTCCCGCAGGTGCTGCGGATCTTCGGTCTGGCGGTAGAGCGAGTACCCGATGCCCGCTCTGACCTTGCCCGCGAAGAATCGCGCCAACAGCGCCGCGACCGTCACATCCACCTCGATGCGGCGGAACTCGGGCGCAGCCGGGTCGCCGACCCGGTGTCGTGCGCGCCCGAGCGCGGCATCGGCAACGCTCGCGAACCGTTCCAACCAGGACGCGACCTGCTCCGGGGTGTACCGGCCGCTCGGTCGCCCGGTGAGCAGTCCGCTGGCGTAGTCGTCGGCCGATTCGAACAGGGTCGGGTCGAAGGGGCTGACTCCTCCCCAGGTGCCCGGGGCGGAGAGGTCGAAGTCGTACGTCGCCGACTTGACGCCGCGCGCGATGGGCATGTCGGTGAGCACTTCGGGCCAGAAGAAGTTGTTGGAGGCGCTCAGGGATTGCGTGACGGTCACCAGCGGCAGCACCTTGCCCGCCACGCTCAGCGCGTTCTCGACGTCCTCGGCGGCCTCGCCGAACTGGGCCCGCAGGTACCGCAACCAGGTCTGCCGATCGGCGTCCGGGTCGAACATCAGCCGACCCCACAACCGGTATTCGTAGGCGTACTTCCGCCAATCCGAGGTGCCGAGCTCCAACTCCGGGTCGACGTAGAGGTCTCGCGGGGCCTGCCCCGCGGTGTCCTTGCGTCCCCGGAAGGTCAACGGCTCGCACAGTTCGGTGCCGCGAGCCCCTCCGATGGTGCTCATCCGGCCGTATCCGGCGAAGATCTCCGGATCCGCCCACAGCAGGAACCGCTGCGAGCCGGGCCACACCCGGAACAGCAGGTCGAAGTCGCGATCCTGGCGGAGGAAGTCGCCATAGCCGTAGCGGGTGAACCGTCGCTCGTTCTGGGTGATGCCGCGCAGCCCGTCACCGTTGTCGGGCCGGGCCTTCTCCAGCGGCCGCACCGAGGCTTGGTGGTAGGGCAAACCCTGGTGTTCGGCCCAGTACTTCGCCGAAACCGAGACGCGGGCACCAGTGGCCCGAGCCGCGTCTAGCACCTCCTGGTCGACGCCCTTGGAGTGCAGGTCGACGTCGAGGGCGCGGCCCACGCCCCGCAGACCGCTGAGCACCGTCCGCCAGAACTCGGCGCGCCCGGCTTCCGGCACGCCGCCCTCGTAGTGCACCCGGAACGTGACACCGTCGATGGACGGGCACTCCCGCAGCAACTGCCGCAGGGCCGCGGCCGAGTACGCGGCGACCTGGTCGTCGGCCAATCCGTGAATGGGATAACGAAGATTCGGGCTGTCCACGAGTTCCGGGCGCACCGCGTGGTTCCACAGCCCCAGCTGGAAGTGCAGCCCGCGCCGCTTGGCCGCATCGCTGGCGAACCGCAAGGCGGCCAGGTTCGCCGCCCGCTCGCTCGCCGACAAGCCGGTGACGCCAACCCCTTCCCAACCCGGCACCTCCAGCAGGAACGGGTAGGCGAAGCAGAGGTAGTTGTCGCGCACGTCGTCGTCGTGCGAGTAGTTGTACTGCATTCCCAACGCCAGGTGCAGCCGGTTGATCCGCTGCACCGCGAGCTCGTCCAGATAGCTCGTCCAGAAGTCTCGATCGCGCAGCCACGGGCGGTCGAGCACATCGCTGGAGAAGGACCGCAGCACACCGCGAACCGCTACCGCCGGGCCGCGCAGTGGTGACTCCGCCGAGCGGATCGCCGCGACGGGATCGGTGGCGCAGCGCACCCGGTCGGCGAGTTCCGTCAACCCGTAAGCGAGTCCGCGCGGTTCGGCGGCCCGAATCAGGGTCACCGCGCCGCGTTCGATCGCGAAGGTCTCGGCCGGGGCGGGTACGTCGCCCAGTTCGACGCGCACCACGGCGACATCGCCTGATTCTTCCCCGTTCGTCCCGATCCGTGCCGCGACGCCCTTCGCGTCCAGTTCCGCGCGCAACCGCGACACGGCCCACGGCACGGGCGCGAGCGAGCCAACCTCGGTAGCGAGATCGATCAGCACAGTGGTATCCGCCCGATCGGGCACCTGCGTTCGCCTCCTTGCGTTACGCACCAACGTTCAACGCCGCGCCGGAGCACCTACGCTCCACATTGCTCAGTGGATCAGACGCGACTTCGCCGATCCAGAGGGCAACGATGTTCGTTGCGCTACCTTGATATTAGTTGTTCCAGCTTGCGGAATTCAGCACGCAAAAGTCCACATGGGACAGTTCTGGCCACGACGATGGCGTCGGATGTGCCGCCGCGCCAACTCATCGTGGGACACCACCGGAAGTCGGCCGCAGGCCGACGATCGACCGCACCGCGCGGGGCGGCGCGGCGCACGACGCCCGCTCGACCAGCCGCGTCGGCAGCCGGGTGTGCATCTCCGCGGGTTCACCGCCGGAGAGGATCTCGACCAGCATCTCCACCGCCCGCTGGCCCATCAGCTGGATGGGCTGGTCGATCGTCGTCAGAGCGGGGTCCGTCATCCGGCTTTCCGGCACGTTGTCGAAGCCGATGATCGACAGGTCGTCGGGTACCCGCATGCCGAGCGTCACAGCGACGTCCATGGTCACGATCGCCGAGACGTCGTTCGCGGCGAAGATCGCGGTCGGCCGGTCCGGCAGCGACAACAGCTCGCGCACGGCCTCCGCCGACGTCTCCTCCTGGTACCCGGCCATCCGCACGAGGTCCGGATCGAAGGGGATGTCGGCCTCGGCGAGCGCGCTGCGGTACCCGATCTCGCGCTGGTGCGTGGAAGCCAGACTTCGCGGTGGACGACCGAGGAAACCGATCCGCCGATGCCCCAGGGCGATCAAGTGCTCGGTGGCCAGGGCAGCGCCGCGAACGTTGTCGGCGCTGACCGCGGGCGCACCCTCGTCGTCGGTGTGGGGATCGACCGCGACGACGGGAATGTCCGAGCGCGACGTGTGCACCGTCGGCGTCACCAGGACCGCCCCGTCGATCAGCGTGCCCGAAAGCCGCGACAGGTAACGGCTTTCCCAGCCGATCTTCTCCGACCCCTCGCCACCGGCCCCTTGATCACCGGCGCCCTGGCCACCGGCCCCTTGACCACCGGCAGAGTAGATCACCAGCTCGTACCCGCTGTCCCGGATCGCGCGCGCCGCTCCCTTCAGCAGCTCGGCGCTGAACGGTTCGATGGCCCACACCAGGATGCCGATCACGTTCGTCCGCTGATTGCGCAAGCTCCGTGCGACCAGGCTCGACTCGTAGCCGAGTTCGGCGATGACCGCGCGCACGCGCGCCACGGTGGCCGCGGCAACCCCGTACCGGTCGTTGAGCACCTTGGACACCGTTGCCACCGACACGCCCGCCTGCTCGGCGACGTCCCGGATGGTCACACGGCCGCTGATCACGCCGGGGATGCTACCTCGCGTAAAACGATATCGCTACCGTTATCGACAACGATTGAAACCGGCCACCGCGCTGGGCAGGATGTCGATGTACCAAGCACGATCCGCGGTCCACCGGCACGGTCGGACGCGGCAGAACGCCAAGCGTGTCGCCCCGCGCCTGGCGCCACGACCGGGGGCGGAGAGGCGGACAGCACGATGGCAACGGTGCCCGCACGCACGACGACGCACGCGCCGGACGGAACCGGCTCCGCGCCGCGGCTCCACGTCGCGGGACGCCAACTGGCGACCGCGGACGGCGAGCTCGTGCGGCTGCGCGGGGTGGGGCTGGGCGGCTGGCTGAACATGGAGAACTTCATCACCGGCTTCCCCTCGACCGAACAACTGCACCGCAGGGCGCTGCTCGACGTGCTGGGCCGGGAGGTGTACGACGCGTTCTTCGACCGCTTCCTGGCGGTGTTCTTCACCGACGACGACGCCGCGCTGCTGGCCGAGCTCGGCATGAACTGCGTCCGAATCCCCTTGCACTACCGGCATTTCGAAGACGATGCCCGCCCGATGGAGCTGAAGGAAGACGGTTTCCGGCTGTTGGACCAGGCCCTCGACGTCTGCGCGCGGCACGGGATTTACGCGGTGCTGGACCTGCACGCCGCGCCGGGGTACCACAACCAGCGCTGGCACAGCGACAATCCCACGCACCGATCGTTGTTCTGGCAGCACCGGCACTTCCAGGACCGCGTGGTGCACCTGTGGGAGGCGCTGGCCGACCGGTACCGCGCGAACCCGTGGGTGGCCGGGTACAACCCGCTCAACGAGCCCGCCGACCACGACGGGGAAACCATTGGACCGTTCTACGCGCGGCTGCACGCCGCCATCCGCGCCGTCGACCCCGACCACGTGATCTTCCTCGACGGCAACCGGCACGCCACCGCCTTCGACCTGTTCCAGGACCCGTGGCCGAACACCGTATACACGGTCCACGACTACGCGCTCGCCGGTTTCGCCGACAGCGGCAGCTATCCCGGCGTCTCTCGCGGCACCTACGTCGATCGCGACTACATCGAGGCCCAGTTCCGCAAGCGGTCCGAGTACATGCGCAGCACCGGAACACCCATCTGGGTCGGCGAATTCGGCCCGGTCTACAGCGGAGACCCGGACCTGGACGACTCCCGGTACGGTGTGCTGTCCGACCAACTGGACATCTACGACGAACACGGCGCGGGCTGGAGCCTGTGGACGTACAAGGACATCGGCCTGCAGGGCCTCGTCCACGCGGCCGACGACTCCCCCTACCGCCAGCGGATCGGCCCGGTCCTGGAGAAGAAGGCACGACTGGGCGTCGACGTGTGGGGCGGCGTCGACACCGGAGTCCGACACATCCTGGACCCGCTGGAGCGAACCGTCGCCGAAGAATTCCCGATGTTCGACCCACCGCCGTACGGGCAGCGGCAGTGGATCCACGTGCTGGTGCGGCACATCCTGCTCGCCGAACCCATGGTCGAGGACTTCGCCCGCTGCTTCGCCGGTATCAACGCCGACGAAGCCCGAGCCCTGGCCGACTCCTTCGCCCTCCAACGATGCACCCGCCGCACCCGACTACTCGAAACCCTCCAACAACACCTGTGAAATTCGGCAGCATCGGAACGCTTGTCGAGCTTTCCGGCTTCCCCCTCGCATCGACTCGCTATCGGGAAACCGCTACGGCGCACGAATGGCGTGGTGCCGGTGTTGCCGTTTGTTCGAGCGCGGGCCTCGCCTCGGACCCGACGGGTTGCCAGCCGTCCCACCCCGAACCTCGCGGCCCGGCCGACGCGGTGACCTGCCGGTTTCGGGTGCCATTCGGCTTACCAGAGTTCGGAAACGGAGATATCCTGCACCTGCGTGGGATTCATCAGGCGGGGGGTGTCGGATGACCCGGTGCGCATGGCTGACGCACGCAGGTGGTGCCGGAGCGCTTGCGGTCGCTCGTTCGGTGCTGACCAACGCCTGCGACGCACCGTCGGCCGCGGCCCGGGAGTCCCGCATGGCCGCGAGACATCAGCAGCTCGGCACGTCGATCGTTGCGCTGTGCCCTGGCTCTCCGCACTGCCACGCTTCCGCAGGTCTAGCTCGAAATCGACGGAGAGGAGGTGCCAGCCATGGAATCCGAATCCGCTCGGACCGTTCTCGAATGGGAGCCCCCTGAGTTCGAACTCGTCGAATGGGAAGCCCCCGACTTCGAAGAACTTCAGTGCACGTCCGAAGTGACGATGTACATCTCGCGGATGGAGGACTAGCCGCGGCGGGAAGACCGGCGGCGCCGACGCACCGGCGCCGGGAACAAGGCGGCGCCGTGCGGTTCGTGGTGCCCGCTCGTCCGGACTGAACTGGGACAGCGATGAGCACAGCGCTACAACCGTCGAGCCAGCCCAGATTGGCAACGCATGTGCGGCTGGGCTTCGACCGGGCTCGCAAGCGGTACATGTTGCAGGTGCCCGAGGCGGTGACGGTCCTGAACCTGACCGGCGCGGCCGTCCTGCACCTGTGCGACGGGAGGCGCACGGTGGCCGAGATCGTGGCGGAGCTGCGCGACCGCTACGACCGGGTGGCCGACGATGACGTGGCGGACTTCCTCGCCCGCCTCGTCGCCAAGCGGTGGGTGGAGCTCGACGATGACTAACCCGTTCGGACTACTGGCCGAGTTGACGTACGCGTGCCCGCTGCACTGCCCGTACTGCTCCAACCCGCTCAACCTCACCGACTACCGCGACGAACTGACCACCGCGCAGTGGCAGCGGGTGCTGGCCGAGGCGCGCGAGCTCGGCGTCCTGCAGCTCCACCTCTCTGGCGGCGAACCGCTCCAGCGCCGGGACCTGGTGGAGATCGTGCAGACCGGTAGCGAACTGGGCCTTTACACCAACCTCATCACCAGCGCGATCGGCTTTTCAGCGCGCCGCGCGGAGCAGTTGCGCGCGGCGGGCCTGGACCACGTGCAGATCAGCGTTCAGGCGCACGAGGCGACCGCGTCCGACCGGATCGCTGGCACGCCCTCGTACGAGCGCAAGATCGCGGCGGCTCAACTGGTCAAGCAGCTGGACTGGCCGCTGACGTTGAACGTCGTGCTGCACCGGCACAACATTGACCACATCGCCGACATCCTCCGCCTGGCCGAGCAGTTGCACGCCGACCGCATCGAGCTCGCCAACACCCAGTACTACGGCTGGGCTTGGCGCAACCGCGACGCGCTCCTCCCCAACAGGCAGCAGCTGCACCGGGCGGAGGCGGTCGTGCGCGCCGCGCGCGAGCGCCTGGCTGGCCGGATGGAGATCATCTACGTGCTGCCCGACTACTACAGCCAGTACCCCAAACCCTGCATGGACGGATGGGCAAGACGGCAGCTCACCGTGACACCCAACGGCGATGCCCTCCCCTGCCCAGCCGCGCAGACGCTCCCGCTGCCCCGGGCGAGCGTGCGCGAGCACTCCCTCGCCTGGATCTGGGCCGAATCTCCGCTGTTCCAACGTTTCCGCGGCACCGACTGGATGCCGCAGCCGTGCCGGAGCTGCCCCCGGCGGGAGATCGACTTCGGCGGCTGCCGCTGCCAGGCGTTCCTGCTCACCGGTGACGCCGCCCGCACCGACCCGGTCTGCGTCCTGTCCCCCGACCACGAGATCGTCGCCGAAGCGGTCCGGGTGGCCAACGAGGGGAAGCGTCCGAAGGCCGCAGCGCTCACGCCCCGACCGAATCCGCGCCGTGCCCGGTAGGAAACGACAGCGGGCAATTCCAGACCCTTCGCCGGGACGAGCACCCCGAAGTCGCGGCGCGCGAGCGGACCAGGCAGTGCGAGATCCCGCTCTGGTGGCGGTTTTCCGGGTGCGGGCCGGTGATTCCCGCCGCGAGATGGACACCGGCCGCACCTGGTGCGGCGGGATGCGGCTGACGGTGCGGCGGTGACGCCGCATCTCGATGCGCGCACCGCGGTGCTCCGTCCCAGCCCTCACCTGCTCCCGAGCAGCAGAACCCGCCGTGACGAGTTGCGGAAGGAGACCCGTGGCAGGCGCGGAACAGGCCCGGATCACGGTGCGGGCGTTGCTCGCACGGCCCGTCTACCGGCGGTGGTGGGCGGCTGCGGTGATCTCGCGCGCCGGGGACGTCCTGGCCGGGGTAACGCTGCTCCTGCTGGTGCTGGACCGCACCGGCTCCGGTCTGGGCGTGGCCACCGTGGTGGTCGCCGACATCCTGCCGGTGCTGCTGTTCGCTCCGTTGGCGGGCGTCGTGGCCGATCGCCTGCCCCGACGCCACATCATGATCGCCGCGGATCTGGTCCGCATGGTCCTCGCCGCGTCGCTGCCGCTGGTCTACGCGCACGTGGCAGCGGTGTACGCGATCGCGTTCGCGCTTTCGGCGGCCACGGTGTTCTTCACCCCGGCGGCCAACAGCCTGCTACCTGAGCTGGTCGGCGAACGCGAGCTCGTCGCCGCCAATTCCGGCGTCTGGACCACCGCGGTCGTCGCCCAGGTCGCGCTGGCACCGCTGGCGGGGGCACTCGTCGCCGTGGTCGGGTTCGCCGCCGCGTTCTGGGTCAACGCCGCATCCTTCGCCGCCAGTGCTCTGCTGCTCACCGGCCTGGTGGTGCCTGGTCATCGCGTCGCCGCGATCTCGCACGGCTGGCTGCGCGACGCCCTCGACGGCGCGCGGCTGCTCGCCGCCGACCGGCTGCTGCGGGCGCTGGCCACCGCGCAGCTGCTCGCCGCACTGTCGACCGGGGCCACCGGCGCGTTGCTCGTGGTCCTCGCCCGGGAACAGTTCGGGCTGGGTCCGCAGGGTTTCGGCTGGTTGTTGGCCGCCATCGCGGTAGGCGCCGTGGTCGGCCCCGTACTGCTGACCCGGATCGTGCGCGACCCCGTCCGGCCGAACATCGTGTTCGGTGCCTGCGGGTTGCGCGGCTTGGTCGACGTGCTGCTGGCTGCGACGACGTGGGCCCCGTTGGCGGCCGCGGCGCTGGTGCTCTTCGGCCTGGGTACCTCGACCGGCACCATTTCCTTGACCAGCCTGGTGCAAACCCGCACCGGCGAGGCCACGCGGGGTCGCGTCTTCGCCGGATTCGACGCGCTGTTCCAGACCGGCAGGCTGGTCAGCCTCCTCCTGGGCGGCCTCCTCGCCGACCGGCTCGGCATCACCGCGGTCTACTTCCTCGGCGCCGCGCTGCTGCTCGCAGCGGCGTCGAGCGGCTTCATCCTCAACCGGCCACCCCGCGACGACCACCAACCCGAGCTCTGAAGGCAAGCAGCACGACCGAGAGCGCCGCCGCTTCGCAACTCCGTTGCGCGCTCGATGTGGTTCGTCGGCGCGTCGAACTCCCTAGTGCTGCTACCTGCGCTGGCGCAACGACCACGCCCACCACCCCGACGTCCTAGCTGTATCCGGCCATCACATTGGTGACACCGCTGCGTCAGGGCCTGGACTTGCGGGCTTGGCTTGACCCTCACGTTGGGTGAGGGTGGACGGTGTAATGCATGAGTGACTTCTTCAACGCATTCGAGATGAGCCCCATATCGGAGAGGGGGCCGAAGGCGGTTGCGCCCGAGGTGTTCCGCGGCATCTACGCAATGCCGGTGTTCGTGACCCTTCCCACGTCCGACCTGGCGGCGTCGACGAACTTCTGGGTGCGCGGGTTCGGCTTCATCGAGCTGTTCAGCATTCCCGGGCAGGTGGTCCACCTGCGCCGGTGGGCGTTCCAGGACGTCCTGCTCGTTCCCGCGGCAGCGGGCACCGCACGGGCCGAGGTGCCGGCGATGAGCGTGAGCTTCTCGTGCGTGCTGAGTGAGATCGAACCGATCATGGGGGCGTGCACGGAACTCGTGCCAGGCAGCGTGACCGGACCGCGTGATACGCCGTGGGGAACTCGCGACATCGAGGTGATCACTCCGGAACAGGCTCGGGTCGTGTTCACCGCGGCGAAGGACTTTGTTCCCGACAGTCAGGAGGCACGCGATCTCGCATCGGTCGGGATCGTAGCCCCGGACCCAGCTAGCGAGGGTCACAATGGCGTCCGTGATTGACTTCGACATCGACGACGGTGTCACGGTGGGCGCGGCAGCCAAGCTGGTGGGGGTGACCGTCCGCACGCTGCATCACTGGGACGAGATCGGCTTAGCATCGCCGTCCGTGCGTACCACCGCGGGCTATCGCCACTACACCGAAGAAGACCTGCAACGCCTGCACCGGATCGTTGCCTATCGGGAGGCCGGGCTCGGACTGGACGCGGTGCGTGAGGTGCTCGATGACGCGACCGCGGAGATCGGTGCCACCTTGCGTGCGCAGCGTGCCCAGCTCGCGGAGCGGATCCATGATCTGCAACGGCTCGACGACCGCCTTGAACGGATGACCGAGGCGCACGAGCGCGGCATCCTCTTGAGCGACGAAGCGCAGTCTGAGATGTTCGGGGCGGACTGGGACGCGCGCCGGTCAAGGGCCGCCCGCACCGTGTGGGGAGATTCCCCGCAATGGGCGCAGTTTGCCGAGCGGTCCGCTTCCCGTACTCGGGATCAGTGGCAGTCGCTCTCCGCAGCGATGTCCACGTTGCAGCGCGATCTGGGCGACGCCCTCGATCGGGATGTCGTTCCGGGCACCCCTGAGGCGAACGGGCTCGTCGAACGTCACCGCGAGGTCTTCTCGAACTTCTTCCCGCTCACGCGGCAGATGCAAGTGTGTCTGGGGAGGATGTTCGAGTCCGACCCGGGCTTCTCCGCCCACTACGACGGCATTCGGGCCGGACTGGCTTCTTGGTTTCGACAGATCATCGACGAGTCCGCTCGCGCTCACGGGATCGACCCGGACACAGCCACCTGGCAGTAGCCCGTATCCACATCAGTTCCTACACCTAGCCGCCCAAGGTCGAGGTCGTCCGCAGTCACAGAGGACAGGGCGAGGCCAGTCTCGGCTGATCCGGACATGACAAGGACCGTACCGCGATCGGAAGGAGTCACACCCGCGTTTTTCTCGCGGACCGCGCAGCCCGGCGGGGGTTTGCGGTCACAGCACTAGATGGGGTTCAACCCGACTGGGTGTGCACTCGGGTGCGTGTTGGAGCGTGTCGGATTTTGCGGAGTAGCGAATCGAGCGTCAGCGGACCGGCACCCAACACCGCGATCAGCAGGAAGAACCACGAATACAGCGCGGCCGGAACCCCGGCGTTCTCGATCGGGAGGAGCCCCCGGGGCTGGTGCACGCTGAAGTACGCGAACGCCATCGCGCCCGAGCACAGCAGCGCGGCTGGCCTGGTGAAGACCCCGAGCAGCACCAAGCCGCCACCGACGAACTGGATCAACCCGGCCCACCAGGACGGCCATGCGAACAGCGGTGTTGCGTACGGGGCGCCCAGCACGCCGAACAGACTGGCCACGCCGTGCAGCATGAACAGGAACGACACCACGATCCGCACCACGGACAACGCGATTCCCTCCAGCTGACCCGAGGAATTCCGCGTCTCACCCATCGCCCATCCCCCCTCAGAGCAATTCCAGCGCCCACCAGCGCTCCGCTCCTATGGGCTAGCCGCAGCGGGCCGTTCTCAATCTGATCGCGTTCAAGGCGAAGGGGCCGCCCGATCGCCCGTTCAGATCGCGGGGCGCTCGGTGGCGGGGTCGCGGAAGCCCATCGCCCGGGAGGCTTCCGCGGCCGCTTCCTTAAGGTGGTGGAGGTGGCTGGGGCGCTCGGATTCGGGCAGGTGCGAGGACAGGCCGCTCAGGCTCAGCGCCGCGGTGATCTTGCCGAGGTGGTCGCGCACGCCGACGCTCAGCGCGGTGACGCCCTCTTCGACGTCGTCGCGGCTGACCGAGTAGCCGTCGTGGTGGATTTTCCTTATCTGCTCCCGAAGTTGCGCTTCACCGGGCCCGCCGATGCGCCGCTGGAACGGCCCGGCCAAGTAGCTCTCGAACTGGGCTTCCGGCAGATGCGCCAGCAGCAGCCGAGGACCGGCACCCAGGTACAGCGGCAAGGTGCCACCCACCCGCAGCGTGTGGGTCGCCGCGTACCGGCCGTCGAGGCGTTCGAGGCAGACCGCCTCGTCGCCGCGCAGCACGATCAGGAAGACGGTCTCCCCGGTCTTGCGGTAGACGTCGCGCATCGCGGGCAGGGCCCGGTCGCGAATGCTGAGCCGCCGCGCCATCGCGCTGCCGATCCGGAACGCGCCGATGCCCAGCCGGTAGGACCCGGCGGCGGGCCGCTCCACGAAGTCACCGGCCGCGAGGGTGGTCAGGATCCGGTGGCAGGTGCTCTTGTTGAGGTCGAGCCGACTCGCGATCTCGCCGAGGCCCAGCTCGTCCGGCGCCTCGGCGAGCAGTTCGAGCACCGCCATCGCCTTCACCAGCACCCGGACGGACCCGCCCCCGGCGCCCGCCTTGTCATCGTTGCCCGTCTCGTCTGGCCCGGCCACAGTTGGCGACATCCTCCTCAGTTCCGGCGAAGCCCTGCTGGGTCCGAAGCCAGCCGCGATTCGGGCGGGGTCGAACCGCCCAGCTCGGCCTGCCGCTCGGACCAGAAGCGTAACGTCAGGGCCAGATCGACGATTCCGGCATCCGAGCCGAGACCCTGCGCGACCAACGCCGACGCGGCGGTGCCGAGGCGAGCCGCGGACAGCAAATCCCAGCCGTGGCCCAGCCCGACGATGAACCCGGCGGTGTAGCCGTCGCCGCAGCCGGTGGTGTCGACGACCGGGATCCGGAACGCCGGGATCTCCTCTGCCAGTGCCTCGCCCACGACCAGCGAGCCCGCACCGCCCCTGGTCACCAGCACGGTGCCCACGCCGTGCGCGCGCATCTTCTCGGCGGCCAGGCGAAGGTCCTCGGTGCGCGTGATCGCACGGATCTGGTCGTCGTTGGGCAGCAGGTACTGCGTGTGTTCCCAGCACGGCCGCAAGGCCTCGACGAGTTCCGGCTGCACGCTCGACCTGAGCAGGTCCATCGTGGTCACGACGCCGTGCTCGCGCGCGAACCGGAGCAGCTTCGGCAGCACTGCGACGGCGAAATCGCCGAGCGCGTCCGGCCCGCCGATGTGCAGCACATCCGCCTCGGCGACGAGCTGCCAGTCGATGTCGTCCGCGGTGAGCGCGTCCATCGCGCCGGAAGCGTGCAGCGAAGGGCGTTCCCCGTTGGGCCTGATCGGCAGGATCGTCGACGGCGTCGCCCGGCCCGGTTTGACCGCGAGGCGCTCGTCGACGCCGTGCTCGGCGAGCAGCAGCCGCAGCACGCGCCCGGCCGTGTCGTCACCGATGGCGCCGATGCTGACCACCTCGGCGCCCAGCTTGGCGAGGTCGACCGCGGTCCCACCGGCGGTGCCCGCCGCCGTCACCCTGATCTCCTCCAGCGCCAGCCGCCCCTGACCGGGCGGGATCTCGGCCACCGGACGCCCGAGCACGTCGAAGATGTGCGCGCCGACGCAGACGACCTTCATCGTGCCGCCCTTTCCGCCTTGTGCCGGGTGACGTCCGCCAGCTCCGCGGCGGTGAGCACCCGCGGGCTGCCCAGCTGGTGGGCCTGGATGTGCAGGGCGCACAACCATTCGAGCAACCGCGCCCGGTCGTAGGCGCGGTCGAGGTTGTCGCCGTACGCGACGGCGCCGTGGTTCTGCATCAGCGCCGCAGTGCGGTCTTCGAGCGCGTCGTGAACGGACCGGGCGAGTTCGTCCGTCCCGAACGTCGCGTACTTGGCGACGCGCGTCGGTCCGCCGAGTTGCAGCGCGTAGTAGTGCAGGGGCGGGAGTTCGTCGACCACTGTGGACACTGCGGTGCTGCTGAGGCCGTGGTGGTGCACCACGGCGGCTGCCCCGGTGTCGGCGTAGATGGCCAGATGCATGGGGGTTTCGGACGAGGGTGGCGGGGTGTCGAGGTCGGCGAGCGGGGCGCCCGCCAGGTCGACCACGCAGACGTCGTCGGCAGCGACCAGGTGGTAGGGGATGCTCGACGGCGAGATGGCGACCAGTTCGCCGACGCGGACGCTGACGTTGCCCGCGGTGCCGAGCACCAGACCGTCGGCGACCATGCGGCGTCCGGCCTCGGCGACCTGGTGGCGTGCCGCTTCGAGTTCGCCGTTCATCGCGCGGTCACCGGCGAAGCCGCCACCCGCGTTTCAGCCACCCCGTCGCTCGGCACGAGCACACCGGCGTCGCCGGGCCAGTGCACCTCGATTCGCTGCCCGGTGGTCACCGGCGCGGTCGAGGTGGTGTCCCGGATCTGGCCGGTGGTGCCGCCGTCGAACTCGACGAAGACCCGGCGGAACGCGCCCTGGTACACGATGTCGGTCACGGTCGCGGACAGCACGTTGGCGCCCGGCTCGCTCGACGCGCCGATGCGCAGGCGCTCCGGGCGCACCACCAGCGCGACCGGCCCGGCTTGGGCGGCGCCCGCCGACCGCAGTTCGCACCAGCCGGTGTCGATGATGCCGTCGCGGGCGTGACCGGTGAACACGTTGGAATCTCCCAGGAAAGTGGCCACGAAATGGGACACGGGTGTTTCGTAGAGCTCATCCGGCGTCCCGACCTGCTCGATCCGGCCTTCGTGGAACACGGCGATTCGGTCGGAGAGCGCGAGCGCCTCCTCCTGGTCGTGCGTGACGAACACGAACGTGATCCCGAGTTCCTTGTGCAGTCGCGAGATCTCCAGTTGCAGCGACTCGCGCAGCTTCTTGTCCAGCGCGCCGAGCGGCTCGTCCAGCAGCAGGGCCCTGGGCGCGAACACGACGGCGCGGGCCAGCGCGACGCGCTGCTGCTGGCCGCCGGAGAGCTGGGACGGCAGCCGGTTCCCGTGCTCGCCGAGGTGCACCAGTTCCAGCGCCTCGGCGACGCGCCGCGCGATCTCCTTCTTGCCCACTTTGCGCTGGCGCAACGGGAACGCGACGTTGTCGGCCGCGGTCATGTGCGGGAACAGCGCGTAGTTCTGGAACACCATGCCGAGGTTGCGCCGGTGCGGCGGCACCCGGGCGATGTCGGCGTCGTCGAGCAGGATCTGGCCCGAGGTCACGTCTTCGAACCCGGCGATCATGTTCAGCGTGGTGGTCTTGCCCGAGCCGCTGGGCCCGAGCAGCGTCATGAACTCGCCCGCCTCGATCGTCAGGTCGGCGGCGTCGACCGCCGGTCGGGACGAGCCCCGGTACACCTTGCACAGGTCACGGGTCTCGATGCGCGCACCACCGTCAGGCTGCACCGCGATTCCTCCTCGTCATGGTTGCGAGCCCCAGCAGCGCGGTGGAGACCACGAGCACGACGGTCGAGGCCGCCGCGATGGTCGGGTCGACCTCGTTGGTCACCGAGGTGAACATCCGGACCGGCAGGGTCTGCAGCGTCGGGGACTGGATGAACAGGGACACGACGACCTCGTCGAACGAGGTGACGAACGCGAACAGGGCGCCAGCCAGCACGCCGGGCCGGATCAGCGGGAACGTGACCGACCAGAACGTCGTCCACGGGGACGCGCCCAGACTCGCCGAGGCGCGCTCCAGCACGCGGTCGAAGCCAGCCAGCGCGGCTGTCACGTTGACCGTCACGAAGGGCAGCGCGAGCACGGTGTGGGCCGTGATGAAACCCGCGGGTGTGCCGATCAGCCCCCAGCCGAGGAACGCCGCGTACATCGCCACGGCGACCACGATCCCCGGCACGATCAGCGGCGCCATGAACAGCCCGTCGATGGCGCCCTTCCCGACGAATTTCCTTCCGGCGAGGGCGAATGCGGCCATCGTGCCGAGCACGGTCGCCACCGCGGTCACGATCAGGGCGAGCTGCACCGACACCAGCAGCGCGGTCAGCCAGCTGGATTCGGTGAAGAACGTGGCGTAGTGCTGGAGGCCCCACGATCTCGGCGGGAAAGCGAAGCTGTCCTCACCGGAGAAGCTGATCGGGACCACGATCAAGGTCGGCACGACGAGCCACGCCCCGATCAGGACGCCCAACGCGATCAGCACGGCGCGCAGGCCGCGTCCAGTTCTCACAGCGGCGCACCTCCGGTCATGGCGCCGGTCACCCGGGCTCCCCTCGTCCGGGTGGCGAACTGGACGCCGCCGACGAGCAGGAGGGTGAGCACGAGCAACGCGACCGCGAGCGCACCGGCCCCGCCGAAGTCCAC
The DNA here is from genome assembly GCF_052246905.1 of Saccharopolyspora antiqui. Classification (NCBI taxonomy): domain Bacteria; kingdom Bacillati; phylum Actinomycetota; class Actinomycetes; order Pseudonocardiales; family Pseudonocardiaceae; genus Saccharopolyspora; species Saccharopolyspora antiqui. Next base: position 98,267 of record NZ_JBQQBO010000001.1, on the reverse strand, counting down.
CAGCTGGTTGACCTGCACGGAGATGAACTGGGCGAGCATGGACTGCTGGGGCGAGCCGACCAGCGACGGCGTCACGTAGAACCCGAGGGACAGCACCATCACCAGGGTCGCGCCCGCGGCGACGCCCGGCAGCGACAGCGGGAGGTAGACCCGCAGGAAGGCGATGGCGGGGCGGGCGCCGAGCGAGAGCGCCGCGTCGACCAGGCGGCGGTCGATCCCGCGCATCGTCGTGTACACGGGAAGCACCACGAAAGGCAGCATGACCTGCGCCATCGCCAGCGTGACCCCGGCCGTGGTGCCCAGCAGGTGGAGCGGCCCGAGCCCGATCGCGCGCAACAGGTCATTGACGACGCCGTTGTCCTGCAGCAGCACCACCCAGGCGAAGGTGCGGGCCATCAGCGAAGTCCAGAACGGGAGCAGGACGACGCCGGTCAGGACAGCGCGCCAGCGCGGTGCGGCGATCGTCATCAGGTATGCGTACGGGTAGGCGAAGAGCAGGCAGACGACCGTCACGATCGCTGCCATGCCGAGGGTGCGCAGCACGACGGTGATCGCCACGTCGTCGGTGACGATCGCCGCGTAGTTGCCGAAGCCGGGTTCCGGGTCGGTCACCGACAGCCAGAGCAGACGCAGCGCGGGCACGACGAAGAACACCACGAGCACCACCACCGCGGGCGCCGCGAGCAGGATGCCCAGCCGCCAGGCGGTTCTGCCGCTGGGGGGCGATGTGGTGCGGATGGTCGTGCGGGCGGTCGCGCTCGGCGGGGACGTCACGGCCATGGGCGACGGCTCCTTCCGATCGGTCGAACCTCAGGGGCGATGTCTCGCTAGCCGATACTCGTTTCACGAAGCGAAACGAACACTGCCTGTTCGAAAGTTGTGTGTCAACCGTCGTTTTCAGCTTTTAAGGTCGAGAAACATCTCGGCCGACTTCCCGCTGGGGCTTGACTCGCACGGAATCCGCACCCAATGCTATTCCTCAATACGCGTTTCGTTTCATATTACGAAATCTCGAATCGCCGGAAGCGGTGGCGAGAGAGGTGGTCCTGGTGCGGCACAACAGACATCTCGGTACGGCACTGGCGCTGGCCAGCCTGGTGGGGCTGACGACGACGGCCTGTTTCGGGCCGGTCGGCAATTCCGCGGGCGGCGGCGGGCAGTCCGTGGTGTTCAGCAACACCGGCGGGGCGCTGGCGGAGGTGTTCAAGCAGAACGCGTACGCCGAGCTGTCCGCCAAGGGCATCACGGTGTCCGAGGAGTCACCGAACAACGAGGCCAAGCTGACCGCGATGGTCCAGGGCGGCAAGCCCACCTGGGACGTCTTCTACTCCACGCCGTACACCGCGATGGGCAAGTGCGGCACCCTCTTCGAGAAGATCGACTACACCAAGATCGACACCGCCGGGCTCGACAAGTCGCAGCTGTCCGACTGCGGGGTCCCGGTGCTGAACTCCTACTTCCTGCTCGTCTACAACAAGGACAAGTACGGCGCGAATCCGCCGACTAGCTGGGCGGACTTCTACGACCCGGTGAGGTTCCCCGGCACGCGCGGGATCATGAACTCCCCGAAGGACGCCGGTATGGAGACCGCGCTGCTGGCCAGCGGAACGCCGGGCGACCAGCTCTACCCGCTGGACTACGACAAGGCCTTCGCGACGCTCGACGAGATCCGCCCGAACGTCCGGTTCTACGACACCGGCGCGCAGCAGACCCAGGGCCTGCAGTCCGGCGAGATCGACATGATGCTCGCGTGGCCCGGCCGCGCCTACGACGCCGCCAAGAGCGGCGCGCACCTCGGCGTCGTGTACGACAAGCCGCTGAAGTACTACGACGTGCTGACGATCGTCAAGGGCGCCCAACACCCGGACCAGGCTTACGCCCTGATCAACGCCCTGGTCGGGGCCAAGAACCAGCAGGCCATCGTCGACCGGCTGCCCTACGGTGCGACCAACTCGCAGATCCCCAAGAGCAGCAACCCCGACATCGACGCCTTCGTCGCCGACGACACCAAGGCGAAGGGCACGATCGTGGTGCGGGACAACGACTGGTGGGCGAAGAACCTCGACGAAGCCACGCGGCGGTGGACGAAGTGGGTGAACGGATGAGGCTGGTCGGATACGCCGACCGGCTTTCGGCCCGTGCCGGTGAACGCGTGACCTTCAACCTGCGTTCCGAGCACGCCGAGGTTCGGCCGCAGATCGTCCGGCTGCGCAAGCCCGGTTCCCCGCGGCACGGCACGCCGCTGGTCGAGGAGCCGGTGGACGCGGACCTCCCCGATGTCCTCAATGGACGGACGCAGGTCACGACTTCCGGGTCGCACGCGGTGGCCGAGGTGCACCGGGACCTGGACTCGGTCGGCCTCGCGGTGTGGTTCCAGCCGACCCTGCCGGGGTCCGAGCCGCGCCCGCTGCTGGCGGTCGGTGATCTCGTCCTCGACGTGTCGGCCGGTGGTGTGGCGTTGCGGTCGGGTGAGCACGTCGTCGCCGAGCTGGCCACCCCGGTCGAGGAGCGCCATTGGGCGTTCGCGGCCGCGACCATCGACCAGGCTGGCGCGGTGCGGCTGTCCCTGCACCGGCCTGGTCGGCAGGAGCTGTCCGCGTCGGGCCGGGCCGGGCCGATCCGCCTGAACCGCCCGACGATTCGCCTGGGCAGCGCCGGGCGGAGCACGGGTGGCCTCGGGAACACGTTCAACGGCAAGGTGGCTCGTCCGGTCGTGTCCGCGACGGCTTGGCCGGAGAGCACGACCACCGCGCTCGCGGCTGGCGCCAACCCGCTGGCGCTGCTCCCCGCGGCCACCACCAGCGTGCTCGACCTCGCGGCCGATCCCGCCGGAACCCGGGTCCCCGACCGCGGCGGCCTCACCTCCGGGGCGGCGATCCGCCACCTGCCAGCTCGCGGCGTTCCCGGTCCATTTTGGACAGGAGGCGAGACCGACTTCCGCCGGGCGCCAGCCGAATTCGACGCGCTGCACCTGCACGAGGACGATCTCGCCGACGCCGGTTGGGAACCCGACCTCACCTGGACCATCCCGGCCGACCTGCCGAGCGGTGTCTACGCGTTGAAGGTCGCTGCCGCCGAAGACGTGGACCGCATCCCGTTCGTCGTCACCCCGGCCGCGCACCAGGCCCCCGTGCTGGTCGTCCTGCCGACCTGGACCTACCTCGCCTACGCGAACTGGCGCACCTACGCGGAGTACCAGGAGGAGCGGCTCGCCCTCTACGGCGAGCGGCGCGGCTTCGACGAGCGCGACCAGTGGCTGGTCGAGCATCCCGAGTTCGGCCGTTCGCTCTACGACGTCCACACCGACGGCAGCGGCGTGTGCTACTCGACGCGCCGCCGCCCGATCATCAACATCCGCCCCGACTACTACACGCCCACGACGCGGGGGTTCCGGCACTTCGCCCAGGACCTGCTGCTGCTCGCGTGGCTCGACGAGCGCGGCGAGCGCTACGCCGTGGCGACCGACGACGAGGTCGAACGCGACGGCACCGCGCTGCTCAGCCACTACCGGGTGGTGCTGACCGGCTCGCATCCCGAGTACTGCTCGGCGGGGATGCTCGACTCCTACCTGGCCCACACCCGCTCCGGCGGACGGCTGATGTACTTGGGCGGCAACGGTTTCTACCAGGTCACCGCGCGGCATCCCGGGCAGCCCGAGGCGATCGAGATCCGCCGCGGGCACGCGGGAGTCGCCACTTGGGTGTCGGATCCCGGCGAGGAGAACCTCTCCGCGACCGGCGAACCGGGCGGGCTGTGGCGGATGCGCGGGCGGGCACCGAACCTGCTGGCCGGTGTCGGTTTCACCGCACAGGGACACGACCGCGCGAGCGGCTACCGCCGGTCCGAAGCCAGCGCCGACCCAGCCGTGTCCTGGGTGTTCGACGGCGTTGACGTCGGCGTCGGCGAGGTGTTCGGCGACGAGGGCCCCGGGCTAGGCGGCGCCGCGGGCGACGAGCTCGACCGGGCCGATGTCACCCTCGGCACCCCGCCCGACGCGGTGGTGCTCGCCTCCTCGGTGGGCCATTCGGAGAAGATCGTGCTGGTACCCGAAGAGGTCGACCACGGCTACGCCGCACCGCCGCCCGGCATCCACCCCAAGGTCCGGGCCGACATCGTCCTGTTCGGACGGCCCGGGGGCGGCGCAGTCTTCTCGGTCGGCTCCATCGCCTGGTCCACAGCCATGACCCACAACGGCGGCGACAACGACACCGCCCGGGTCACGGCCAACGTCCTGGACCGCTTCCGCGACACCGGCGGTCCAGTCCTGGAACCCGGCGCATGAGGCGCCACGATCGGAGAAGCGCAGTGCCCGTCGAAGCCGCTCCCGCCGGGGAGGAACAGCTCAGAAAGCTGGCCGACCGTGCGAAGTTCGTGCGCACCGAAACCGTGCGGCTCACCCGCATCGCGGGCGCGGGTCACTACAGCGCCGTGTTCTCCTGCGCCGAACTGTTCGCCGTCCTGTACTACCGCCAGCTCCGCATCGACCCGGCCCGACCGGACTGGCCCGAGCGCGACCGGTTCGTGCTCAGCAAGGGCCACGCCGCGATCGGCCTCTACCCGCTGCTGGCCGACCTGGGTTATTTCGATCCGTCCGAATTGGACACCTACACGCGGCTGGGCAGCCCGTTCGGCGACCACCCCGACATGCGGAAGATCCCGGGCATCGACTTCTCCTCCGGCTCGCTGGGGCACGGTCTGTCGGTGTCCGTCGGGATGGCGCTGGCTGGTCGGATGTCCGACCTGGACTACCGCACCTACTGCCTGCTCGGCGACGGTGAGCTCGCCGAAGGGCAGGTCTGGGAAGCCGCGATGTCGGCGAGCCACTTCGGGCTCGGCAACCTCGTCGCGATCGTCGACGCGAACCAGCTCGGCATCGATGGGTTCGTCCGGGACGTCATGCCATCCGAGCCGATCGAGGACCGGTTCGCGGCCTTCGGCTGGCAGACCCACCGCGTGCCCGGCCACGACCTGGCGGCCCTGCTCGACGTGTTCGCGGCACTGCCAAGTCCGGCCGGGCGGCACCCGCAGCTGATCGTCGCCGACACGGTGAAGGGCAAGGGCGTCCGGCGCATGGAGCTGAGCCCCGATTGGCACGTGGGCAACCTCGCCGGTGCCGACTACGACGACGTCATGGCGGAACTCGGTTGCGAGGAGGGGAAATGACCGAGGCGCAGGACCAGTCCGAGATCTTCAACGGCACCGCGGGCCTCAAGGACGCCCGCTCGGCCGACGGCACCGACGCGCGGGCGATCCCGGCGTTCGTCTTCGGCGCGGAACTCGCCGACCTGGCCGAGCGCGACCCGCGGATCGTCGTGCTCACCGCCGATCTCGGCCGCTCGAACCGCGCGTTGGACTTCGCGGCCCGCCACCCCGACCGGTTCGTCAACGTCGGCATCGCCGAGAAGAACATGATCACGATCGCGGCTGGCATGGCCTCCTGCGGATACGTGCCCTTCGCCGCCACGTTCGGCTCGTTCGCCGCGCTGCTGTGCGCCGAGCAGATCCGCACCGACTGCGCTTACCCGAACCTCCCGGTGCGGATCGTGGGCCACCACTCCGGCATGTCGATGGGGTTCTACGGCACCAGCCACCACAGCCTCGAAGACCTCGGCATGATGCGGACCATCGCGGATCTCACCGTCGTGTGCGCGACCGACACCAACCACCTGCGCGCCCTGCTGCGCCTGTCGCTGCACCATCCGGGGGCGATGTACCTGCGCCTGGGCCGAGGACGGGACCCCGAGGTCTACGACGCGGTCCCGGACCTGGTGCTCGGGCGCGCCCAAACGGTCCGCGACGGCGCGGACCTGACGATCATCGCCACCGGCTCCGAGGTGCACCCTGCACTCGGCGCGGCTGAACTCCTTGCCGCACAAGGAGTTTCGACACGTGTCGTGGACATGTGGACGATCTCGCCGCTCGACCGCGACGCCGTGCTCGACGCGGCGAACGCAACGGGCGCCATCCTCACCGTCGAGGAGGGGAACGTGACGGGCGGCCTGGGCACCGCCGTCGCGGAAGTGCTGTTCGAGGCCGGAGTCCGCGTTGCCTTCCGGCGCCACGGAGTGCCGGACGAGCACGTACCCGTCGGACCGCCCGCCGGTCTCTACGCCCACTACCGGCTCGACGCGCCCGGGATCGCCGCCGTCGCCCAGGAGCTGCTCACCACCAACGAGGGGAACCGAGCATGACCACCGCACCGACCGCCGCACTCGGGGAGCGGGAACTCGCCCTGCGCGACCGCGCCCGCCAGGTCATTCCCGGCGGCATGTACGGCCACATGCGCGTGGAGTCCTTCAGCAGCGCCCACCCGCAGTTCATGGTGTCCGGCAACGGATGCCGCGTCACCGACGCCGACGGCCGCGAGTACCTGGACCTGATGTGCGGCTGGGGACCGGTCGTGCTGGGGCACCGGCATCCCGGTGTCACCACGGCGATCCTGGACCAGCTCGAACGCGGCGACTGCCTCGACGGCACCAGCCCCGTCGCCGTCGACTACGCCGAACTGCTGGTGGACACGGTTCCGTCCGCGGACTGGGCCATGTTCTGCAAGAACGGCACCGACGCCACCACCACCTGCGTCACCACCGCCCGGGCTGCCACCGGCAAGCGGAAGATCCTGGTCGCCACCGGCGCCTACCACGGCGCGGCGCCCTGGTGCTCGTTGCGGGGCGCGGGTGTCACCGCCGAGGACCAGGCCCATCTGATCCACTACGAGTACAACGACCTGGCTTCGGCGGAGCGGGCCGCCGCCGAAGCGGGCGATGACCTCGCGGCGATAATCGTCTGCCCGATGCGCCACGACGTGCGGCGCGATCAGGAGCTCGCCGACCCGGCCTTCGCCCGCGGTCTCCGTGCGCTGGCCGATCGCACCGGCGCCGCGCTGATCCTCGACGACGTCCGCTGTGGACACCGGCTGGACCTCGGCGGGAGCTGGGAACCGCTCGGCGTCCGGCCCGACCTGACGGCCTGGTCCAAGGCGCTGGCCAACGGGCAGCCGCTCGGCGCCGTCACCGGCATCGACGCGCTGCGCGAGGCCGCCCGCTCGATCTACGTGACCGGATCGTTCTGGTACGCCGCGGTGCCGCTCGCGGCAGGTCTGGCCACCCTGCGCGAACTGCGCAAGGGACAGGCCCTGCCGGACATGCGCCGCACCGGCACCCGGCTGCGGGACGGGCTGGCGGCCCAGGCGGCCGCGCACGGGTACGAGATCCGCCAGACCGGCCCGGTGCAGATGCCCGTCCTGTACTTCGCGGGCGATGATGATCTGAGCCTGGGCACCGCGTGGGCCGAGGCCGCGGTCCAGCGGGGCGTGTACCTGCACCCGTGGCACAACTGGTTCCTCTCGGCCGCCCACACCGACGCCGACATCGACGCCATCCTCGACCGCACCGACCAGGCATTCGCAGACCTGCGGCGCACCAACCACTGACGGAAACCACCCGGCCCGTTCCTGTTCAGGTGGACCTGATAGCTCCCCACCCGAACCGGAACGGGCCGATCCGGCTCGATCACCCGCAGCCCGTCACATCGTCTGATGTAGACACCGAGTTGTGGGAAATCCCCGGCGTATGACACATCACCGTCCGGACGCGGATCCGAACGGTTGGGCTGGTTCGGTTTCTACTACCCAAATGGGGCCGTCCGCACAGTCGACACGCACACCAGTACCTGGTGTCCGACTGGTGCGGAGTACTCGGACCCAGTTCCTCCCGATCTTGCCGAACGGCCCCGGAATACCCGCGCCGTAGTAGAACGTGCGGACTTGGTTGTGCACGTCGGTGGCCGACCGCGACCAGTCGATGTAGCTGAACTCCGGTTCCATCGGGCTGGCGCGGCTGGCGTCGTCCTCGTCTTGCGGCTCCCCTGCGTATCCTCCAGCCGCTCGGTCCAGCGCCACGACGAGCAGGTCCTGTATGACAGGAGTTACTCGGGCCCAGAGCGTTTCGAACGTGACGAACTCGGGCAGCGCGATTCCGCCGCGCTGCGCGACGATGTTGCCGGTGTCGATTCTTTCGTCCATCCAATGGATCGTCACGCCGATATCGGGATCGCCGTTGCGGATCGCCCACTGGACCGGTGCTGGGCCGCGATACTTCGGCAGCAGTGAGGTATGTACGTTCAGCACGCCAAGTTTCGGGGCGTTCAACACGGACTGAGGAAGACGCCAAGAGAGTCCGCAGACGATCGCGAGATCAACATCGTATCCACGAATCGCCTGCACCATGCCCTCAGCGCTGCCCGGGAGCAGCAGATCTGTATCGACCGGAACGCTACCGAGAACATCCGTTACCTTGGTGCCGATGTTGGGGTAACTGGGTTTTCGTGGCCCACTGGATCGACCGGTGATGTACAGGACGGGTGCATTTCCGCCCGCTACGCAGCCAGCATGCAGTGCCGAAAAAATATCGGAGCGGAAAGAAACAAGCGCCACGCGGAGCGTCGTCGGCATCAGTACTCCTCGACCGGACTTCTTCGACAAGAGCTGAGATGACACCAACTCTCACGGATCCGGCTGGTGTCCACTGCGCTCCCGCGATCGCGCGACGCGATCGCGGAGCCGCTCGGCTGCTGGGTCGGCGAAGTCCGCGAGGATCTCCGCTGCCTCCGACCAGCACGCAGCGAGCGAAAAGTGCCGCGCACTCGGCACGATCATCGCAAGGGCGCGATCGGACATGCGCAGGTACCACAGCAGCAGCCGACGCAGCACAGCACCGGAAACCGCACCGTCCCGCTCCTGCCGAACCTGGTCGATGGCATACGCACGCAACAGGTCGTGAAACTTGCGTGTCCCTTCCGGCGACTGCGCTGCCTGCCCGCAAGGGCTTCCCTTCGTCATGACCATCCCCGCCAGTCACCGTGGTCGGTTGATCTTTCCCTTATTGAGCGCTGGGAGGTGTTAGCGCAGCGACCGTGCTGCTGAAGAAGCTAGCCATTTCTTCACCTGACGCGTACAGATCCTGAATAAATTCGCGCCAGCTGTTGACATCACGAGGATCGGTAGAACGAATCGCGCCTTCGATGGCGCCGCTTCGGTCGTACATCACCTGATACACGACTTCCGAACCGACGGTGACAATCTCCGGAAGCTCCCCGTCGCCTTCAAACTCTGATACAGCATTCTTGCCAACTACGCGAATCCGCTCTCCGATCTCGCTTCGTTGGCGCAACGAGTTCAGCTCCCATTGCAGGTAGGGACTAATGGGCTCGACGACTACGCGCACGCGATAAATGGAGAATCCGTTGCGCGCAGCACGATCGTAGTAGTCCTCAAGCGATTCTCGCCTCTCGGCGATGAGCCGCAGCGCCTCATCCCATTCACCTCTGGTGAACGCGTCCCAACTCGGACTCCCCTCTTCCTGAAAGCTCTGCCTTCGCTCAAGCTTCCAGAAGTCGTGATCCCTTATATTCCAGAAACGCGGCTCAAAATCGCGATAATAAGCGTCAACCGCAAGCTTCTCCCCCACCAGGAGTTTGGGCAGGTCACGCATCTGGTATGTCCGCCTTCGCCATGATCAACAAGCTGCGGGGACAGTAACACTAACCGTTCAGCCGGGGCTATCACCTTTGTAGATCAATAGGCTTAAGTCGGTGGCGTTTCACCTGTTCGCATGCATGGCTTAAGCCGAAAGTGCTACATGTCGCGTGGTACTCGGCGCCGGAGAACGGGCAGCGCACGAATATCCATGTGAGGTTCTTGATCCGCATCGGGCGAGTCATACCGGTTGCGGCAGTTCACTCGTACCATGTCGGATTACGAGGACTGCTTCGGGGTTCTGCCGGTCGAGGTACCGGGGACCTACCTCGCGCGGCGCAGTGCCAGTGCGATCAGCGCTGCGGCCGTAGCGAATGCGGCCGTCAGCGGCAGTGCGCCGGTGGTGCCCGAGCCGCCCGTAGGGAGCGTCGCGGTCCCGGCGATGCCGATCGCACCACCGGGCGGATTCGTCCTATGTGGTCGGTGACGACGTATGCGTACCTGTCCGCTTCGACGAATCTGTCGACCAGCGTCGCCAAAACCGCGCGCTCAGGTGCGTTCGTGCACCACGCGGCCGTCGACGATCGTCATGTCGACTCCGATGTCCCTGATCGACCGGGGCTCGACCGTCAACGGGTCGGCGTCCAGCACGGCGAGGTCGGCGTGCTTGCCCGGCTCGATCGTCCCGAGATCGTGTTCGGCGAACTGCGTGCGTGCGCTGCCGAGCGTGTACAGGTGCAGGGCCTCGCGAGGGGTGATGCCCTGCTCGGGGCCGAGCACGTCGCCGCGCAGCGTCTCCCGCGTGACCATCCAGCCGAGCGACCAGAGCGGGCTCGGTGGCACGACCGGCGCATCGGTGCCACCGCCGACGACCAGACCGGCGTCCAGGATCTCCCGGATCGGGATCGCGCGTGCGCCGCGTTCCTGCCCCCACCAGCGAACCTGGTTGAAGCCCAGCAGGACGGGGTGGTCCTGCACGCTGGCGAGCAGCCCCATCTCCCGCATCCGCGCCATGTTCTGGCCGGACGGCAGGAACAGGTGCATCAGCACCCAGCGCAGCGGCGCGAGCGGCGTATCCCGGTTCACCGCGTCCAGCACGTCGACGATGAAGTCCATCGCCGCGTCACCGACCACGTGCGTCTGCACCTGGAACCCGTGCCGCGCGGCGCGCCGGTACATCTCCGCCAGTTCCGCCTCGCCGCCGGGCGGTAGCAGCTGGAGGCCGTGGTAGTCCGGGCTGGTCTGCTCGCCGGGCACGATCTGGTAGGGGTCGCGCAGGAACCCTCCCTCAACTCCGCCGTCGGACAGGTACTTCAGCCCGTCGAAGCTGAGCATGTCATCGCCGGTGCGCGGCTGGAACGCCTCGACGGCCGCGTCCACGTCGGCGAGGCTGGCGACCCGCCACAGCAGGTGCGCCCGGGTGGTCAGCTCACCGTCGTGCCAGAGCCGGGTGTAGATCTCGATCTGCTCGGGCGTCAGCCCGGGCTCGGTCAGGCCGGTGATGCCGAGCGCGTTGTGTTCGGCCATCTGCTCTCGCAGCAGGCGCCGCTGCTCGTCGGCTGACGGCTGCGGCGGCAGCACGGCCTGCACGAGCGAGCGCGCTCGTTCCAGCAGGACGCCGGTGGGTTCGCCGTTCGCGTCCCGAACGATGACCCCGCCAGCGGGATCGGGTGTGTCCCGCGTGATGCCCGCCAGCGCCAGCGCGCGGCCGTTGACGGTGGCGACGTGGCCACCGCGCGGGATGAAGACCGGGTTGTCGGGTGAGACCGGATCGAGCTCGGTGCGGGTCGGCAACTTGCCCTCGGCGAGCAGGCTCTCGTGCCAGCCCGAACGCGCCTGCACCCACGCACCGGAATCGCTGGCGGCGACCCGCTCCCCGATGCGCGCGACCACGTCCGCGATGCTGCGCGCTTCCAGCAGCGACACGTTGGGCCGGTCGAGCGCGGCGTTGAACTGGTGGAAGTGGCTGTCGATCAGCCCTGGCACGACGGTACGACCGCGCAGGTCGACCTTGCGGGTACCGCGCCGACCGAGGCTCATGACCTGGTTCGTGCCGCCCACCGCCACGATGCGGCCACCGCGGACGGCCACGGCGTGCGCGGAGCGTCCGAGCAGCGGGTGCGTGACGAGATTGCCGTTGTAGAGGATGAGGTCGGCCCCGTCACCGGGACGTGCTTCGGCCACCGCTGGTGTTCCCACCACCATGGGCGTCAGGGCAAGCCCGGCCGCCGCGGCGAACAGCGTCCGCCGCGAGACCGTCGCGTCCTCGAACGACCCGAGCCGCGCCTCGGCACCGCACAGCTGGCACATACGCCGACCTCCCGCACGCAGGGAATCCTGGAGACATCGCGCCTTCGTTACGGCCGTAACCGTATCAACATAAGACGCCGATGAGTAGATCGTCGTCCAACCTGGCCGGAATCGTCGGCTATGTCTGCGTTTTCAGCACGACCGCGCGCCGACTTCCTTGCGACAGCCAGAATAACGTTCGAGCCTGGTTGCCGATCACGCACCGCCGCCATGCAGGATCGACGGCTTCAGCCGCTGGCGCAACCAAGATCCGGGAAATCGGGTCGAAGCGAACCGAGATCGTCACATCTGGCATAAGATCGTCACGACGCGTTGCAAGGAGCCCTGCCCACTTCCACCGAGTCAGGACGAGCACTCGTGCCCGATCAAGAGCAAGGCAAACCGGCGAAGGAACGCAAGCTCTGGACGATCCCGAATGTCTTGACCACCATCGGCGCGTTGATCGCACTCGGCGCCTGGCTCGTCCCCGACGTTCGGCAGCTGCTGGTCGGCATTTTCACCGGTTCGGATTCCACCACGCCATCGCTTTCGCTGACGTTCACCGACGATGACGGACAATGCCGAGGTCAGATGATCGATTTCGACGCGGTGGAAGGCGACCGGGTCCGCACCTCGCTCGAACCCTACGACGACGCCCCCGACAGCACCGACCTGATTTGGGACACCTGCGACGAGGCCTGGAACCTCACCGGCTACCGGACCAGCGCGGACGTTGCCCGGATGGGCAAAGCAGGGGAGCCGAGCGGACAAGACTGCCAGCAGGCGGTGGAGCAGGCCCCGGACCGGGTCGACTGGGCGTACCAACCCGGTTCGGACAGCGCCGAATCAGGCCCCGGCGGCGATCTCGGAGCCGAATCGTCCTTCTGCATCCGGACAACCGGCGGCAAACTGGTCCACTTGCTGATCACGCAGGGCCCCACCACCCGAAGCGTTCCAGTCGTCAGAACCACGATCTGGAATCCTTGACCCTTCCGACATGTCCGAACCCGTGTTGTCGGCGTGCGATTCGCAAGCACCGGGCACGCCGGGTTCCGTCCCGGTGACCATCACCGACAGGTTCGGCACCGTCACCGTCGAGCAACCGATGCGGTCCCCACCAACAGCGGCCGACGAGCACGACAGTGCCGAACTGGTTGATCAGTGCAGGTCCGAATCCAGCTGAAGATTGGGTGGATCGGCGTTCAACGCCTGGGTTTCGGCTACGCTGGCGGCGGCCACAGCTGCTGAGCCCGCGGCCCATGGTTCGCCATACGCCGCACTGCGAACTGAAGATCAGTCAATTCCGCTTCAGCGGTCTGTTCAAGTCGTGCGGACACGAAGGCGGCGCGAAAACGCTTCATGCCGCTGGGACTTTTGAGAAATCCGTGCCCTCCGGTTGCTGGAAGATCCGCGGCGTCTGGAGTGCCGATCACAAAATTCGATTCTTCCGAACTGAACGTCTTCAGGCCAATGCGGTACGACAGGTGAGGATCGATCTGCTTCAGGGTGTCCTCCGCCAAGCGATCGGCGCTCAACAGCAGGTGCACCTGCAAGGAGCGGCCGAGTCGAGCGATCAGAAGAAAAAGATCGAAGGCCCGGCGGTTCAGCGACATCAAATCGAATTGATCGATGACGACCAACAACGCAGGAAGCTTGGGTAGATCCTTGTTGTCGTCGCGAATTTTCCGATAATCCCAAACATTTTTTGCCGACACTTGGCTCAGGAGCTCCTGGCGCCGAAAAAGCTCCCCATTCAAAATCTCCACCATGCGATCTATCTGAACATCGTCCGGCGAAAAATCCGAGATGCGGGCCGAGACGTGCGGCGCCGTCTCGAACTCCGGGAACGCTCTCGACGGACTCACCAGCACAAAATTGAGCAGATCAGGCGGATGCATAGCCATTAAAGACAGGATCAGGGTACGCAAGAACTCAACTCTGCCAGAACCGGTAGAACCGATGCAAAGACCGTGCGGACCATCACCGCCTTTCATGGTTTCTTTGATATCCAACTCGACTGCGCACCCTTGCTTGTCGACCCCGATTGCTACCCGAAAGAGTTGCTCGATCGGCCGAGGCCGCCACGCCGCGGCAGGATCGAAATCAGACACCGAGCCGAGACCAAGGAGCCGGAACAATCTATTCTTGTCCCCAGGAAAATCGAGAGCGCTTAAATAGTTCCGCACAGAAACGGTGTCTGGATGGTCCTCGCCAAGAACACGGACACGAGCTTCCAACGTGCTACCCAGCTCGACTTTTGCCGCATCAAACTCCCCGAGTTCCAACAATACGGCACCGAGAAAATGTCGAGTAGCCAAAGTCCCCGGATGCTCAAGGCCGAGCAATTGAATCCGCGCTTCCAGGATCCAACGAAATTCTACTTCTGCCGCTACGAGTTCTCCACGAGAGAACAACAGACTTGCAAGGTTGTGACGAACAGTCAGCGTGTCATGATTCTTAGGCCCCAGAATTCGCGTCCAACCAGCTAGTACCTCGCGATAGTTGTGCTCCGCCTCCGCTAATTCACCGAGCTTTCGAAGCACTCCAGCGAGGCCGTGTCGCGTCTTGAGCGTATTCAGGTGTTCTGGACCGTATACCCGAACTTGAACAGCCAAGTTTTCGCGAAATTCTGCCTCCGCATCGGCGAGTTCCCCTCGACGCCACAGCAGGTAGGCGAGATAGTGTCGAGAACTCAGCGTGTCCGGATGATCAGTGCCGAACACCCGAGTTCGCGCGTCGAGCACTGCCCGGGCCTCAACCTCTGCCGCCGGAAAATCGTTCAATCGCGCAAGTAGGCTAGCAAGATACGCTTGCGTGTAAATGGTATCCGAATGATCAAAACCTAGAACGTGGCGCTGCCTGGCGAGAAGGTCACGAAGTTCTACCTCAGCACCCACCAAGTCGCCCTGCTCCTGCAGAACATGAGCAAACTGCCTACGCGTAGCAAACGTCACCACATGATCAAATCCCAGAACGTGGCGCAGCCTGGCGAGGACATCGCGCAACTCCGTCTCCGCATTTGCCAAATCACCTTCGAGGCAAAAGATATCAGCAATTCTGCGCCGCACTCCCAGGGTATCGATATGGTCCGATCCCAGCGTCCGAGACGCCCTGCTCAGAACGTCACCGAACTCTGCTTTTGCCGCGCCGATCTTTTTCATTCCCATAAGCGTTTCGCCAAGTTTAAGCCGTGCCCACAAAGTGTCGCGATGGTCGGGGCCGAAATGCTCCCACGAATCCGCGACAAGAGCTTTGTAGAGGACATGTGCCTCATTTGACAGATCGGCCGTTTTGCAAAAAGCCGCCGCCCGACGACACAAAGCGACAGCAAGTGAACGGTCAAGGCGGCGAATCTGCTCTTCACGATCTTGCCGACCGCGTACCTCGTGATCGACCGGGCTGGCGGGCCTGATGAAGAATTCCAACACTTGGAAGCAGTGCGGCAGCAACAACCGCCACAGTTTCCAACTGTCCGGCGACTCGTCATCAAGATGGCGGGTGAGCTTCAACAGCAACTTCAAACCGAGCTCGGTGTACGCATCGCGATGTTCAGCGAAATCCGATTGTTGACGACTCGCATCCCGTATCACCGGGTGGAGGCCAATTGCGGTATGTCCACCCGCCCGGCCCCGATCGCCGTCGAGCACCTCAGCAGCATCGAGAAGATCCATATCGCGTAGTGCGCCGACTAATTCAGCTAGTTGTCGCGGGGTCAGCGAATCGAACAACGCGGATTGGCTGAGCAGCTGCGAGTCTAGAAGAGCATGCGGAACAGGAGTTGCGGCGAGTGAGGAGAGCAATCGCAGCAAAGTCCTGGCCATCGGCTGTCCACGACCTACGAGCAGGTCCAACGAAAGTTCCCACGTACGGTGCAGGAGCTCCCGCTCTCGCCTCTCCCCGCCGAGCCCCGGAATCTCGGTCAGTTCGAGCAGTCGCTCGTCCAGCGCCGCACGGTAGCCAGCGAAATCTGAAACTCGATCGAAGCCAGGCAACGGCGGCGCTGACGTGACGGTGGCGAGATAGGTCCCGGCTACGTGCAACGCGAGTGGCGAACCGCCAAGCCGCTGCGCCAGTTGCTCGGCTCCCGCCGCAGATCCTGCTTTTGGCGCCCGGTTCAACAACAGCCGTGCCCCGTCCGACACGTTCAGCGGCGCTACTGCGTGCAAAACCGCGTGCGCCGCCCAGGTCGCGGGATTTGCGTCACGTGAGGTGACCAGCACGGCACCTTGATCGGAACGTGGCTTTCGCAACCAGCCATTGCCGTCGCTAACGCGGTATCCGGCCGCAGCGAGCAAACGCGGGTCGTCGGCATTGTCGAGCACCAGCAACCAACGGCTTTGAAGCTGGTCCAAGCACCGCCACAGCAAGTCTGGTGCTGAACTGTGCCCGGTCCATGCCTGGTGCAGCTGTTGTGGATCAGCTCCCGCCTGCAGTGCGACTTCGCGCAGCCCGCCGATGAGGGTGACCTCAGACGATGCGTCTACCCACCAGACGGAGACCTCGTCGCCGAGGTCCTGGGCTACTTGGAGCGCCAGAGTTGTCTTGCCGTTGCCCCCGGCGCCGTGCAAGACGATGACGGATCGTTGTCTGTCTCGTACCGATGCACTTACCGTCGCCAGAAGCTCATCGCGGCCGAGCACGGCGTGCGTCAGTTGCTGCAAAGGCGGAGCCACGGATACCAATCCAGGCCCCGGTGGGTGCTCATGCCTGCCGTAATGGTGGTGATGCGTTTGGTTGCCGAACACCACGGACCCGGCGAGGTGATCAGCTTGTACGACCGATCCCGCCTCGCCACTGATCTCATTGTGCACAGCCCTGGCGAACCTTTCCCGGCCAACGCCCTCACCACCGTAGGCCCACTCGACCATCGTTCCCCCGCTTCCGCGTCGTCCCGGGTCAGCAGCCCACACGATCTCGCGTCCAGACGTCAACCACCGTACGAGTCCAGGTACCTGCACGGCGAAGTTAGATCAACAGCCTGCTCGGGAGCCGTGTCCCTGCGCCGGGTCCGGCGCATGACCTTCGCCGCCGCGGCCGACGTCGCGGAGAGCGCTGGCCTCGGGCCAAGAACGCGCTCTGTTGATGTGTTCGGGCACCATCGTTGGAACCCACCTTAAATATTGCTCAACAAAATCGTCAGCGGATCCGGCACACATGCCCGTACTAGACCAGAATCTCCTGGTATGGAACTACTCTGACCGACTTCGCGGGTCTTGATTGCTCAACAATCGCGACGAGCAGGCGTTCCAGCGGTCCTGGTCCGAACGCGACCGGGAGCTGTACGAGCTGTTGCGCCGGGGCCGCCGCTCCCAGGGTGTCGGCGCTTTGCTGGTCTACCTGGAGGACTCCGAGCGCCAGGTGCTCGACGAGCTGCGCGCCGCCCGCACGGCGCAACCGGTCCCGCCGCCCGAACAGAGATGAGGAACGCAGATGGGCTCTCCCCCAGCCGCCTATCAGCCGAAGGCGGGCAGCATGCTCGATGTCGACCGGCCCTTCTACGACCGGCTGGCCGACCGGACCGACCGCCGGGAGCTGGTCGAGAGCTTCGTGATCCCGATCCGCTCCGGCCGTGCCTGGGAGGTTCCCGCCGGGCACCTGTGCCGGGTGATCACCCCAGAAGGGCCGCAGGTCGGCGATTTCAACGTGTGGAACCGGCACAACCCGCGAGAGCGGTTGTGGGCGGCGCGCACCCGGCAGCTGCACCGCGCGCACGTGACGCGCTACGACCGGTTGTGGTCCACGTTGCCCTACCTGCGTCCGCTGCTGACCATCACCTACGACACGTTGGAGTCCTACGGCGTCGATGGCGACGGCGGCAGGGTGCACGATCTGCTCGGGTCCCGCTGCGACCCGTACGTCAACCGGATCCTGACCGGCGAGGACTTCGACTTCCACTGCCACTCGAACCTGGTGCGCGCGGTGCTGCCCTACGGGCTGACCGAGTTCGACGTGCACGACGTGCTCAACATCTTCCAGTGCACCGGGCTCAACGACGACGACCGTTACTTCATGAAGGCGTCACCGGCCCGGCCCGGGGATTTCTTCGAGTTCTTCGCCGAACTGGACCTGCTCTGCGCGCTGTCGACCTGCCCCGCCGGTGATCTGTCGGTCCCGCTGTGGGGCCCGGACGCTCGCGATCCGATCGACGTCTGCCGTCCGCTCGCGGTCGAGGTGTACCGGCCCGACCCCGACCTGCTGGCGACGTGGAGCTCACCGCCGGTGGCCGAATACCGCGGTCTGCACGGCATCGGACTGCCGTCCTGGCCAACCACCAACGAGCCCGCGACCAGCACCGCAACTCTGGACCCGCGCGCGGAGGAAGACACGGCATGACGCAGCAACCGGGGACGAGCTGCGCACCGCGACCGCTTGTCACCGTCGCGGCCAAGACGTGATCAGTCTACAGTGGACGTTAGATGAGACTCAGACCGGCGGTTGCCTCGCACGTGCTTGTCAGGTGAGCGTGGCCACTACGTGTGCGGCGGCCTCGGCGATGAGGGGCTGGTCGTATTTGGCGTCTTTGGTGGCCTTGCTGGACATGACGGCGATGACCAGTGGCGCGGAGTTCGAGGGCCAAGCGACGGCGATGTCGTTGAGCGTGCCGTAATCACCGGTTCCGGTCTTGTCGGCCACGGCCCAGCCCTGCGGTACACCAGCCCGGATGCGTTGGGCGCCAGCTCCGGTGGCGTTGCGTTCCATCAGGTCTCGGAGGAACGCGCGCTTGTCGGTCGGCAGGGCTTCGCCCAGCACGATCTTCTGGTAGTCGGTGCCGATTGCCCGGGGAGAAGTCGTGTCACGAGGATCTCCCGGCGTGGCTTCCGTGATCGCGGGCTCGATCCGATCCATCCGGGTGACCGTGTCGCCGAGGCTGCGCGTGTATGCCGTGAGCTCGGCCGGGCCGCCGAGATCGCGGAGCAGCAGATTGCCCGCCGTGCCGTCGCTGTAGCGGACCGCGGCGTCGCACAGGTCGCGGATCGTCATCCCCGTTGCCACGTGCTGCCCGGTGATGACGGCGCTCTTCATGAGATCGCCTTCGGTGTACGTCATGACCGCATCCAGGTGCGACAGCGGGTTGCGGTGCAGGACAGCAGCTGCCGCCAGTCCCTTGAACGTCGAACAGAACGCGAATCGTTCATCGGCCCGGTACGCGATGGTGGCACCGGTTCCCGTGTTGAGGGCGTACACCCCCAGGCGCGCGTCGAACTTCCGCTCCAATTCGGCCAACCGATCGTGCTGATCGCTCGTCGCGGCAGCGGAGGGCGCGGACGGCGGTGTTTCGCCGTTCGCACAACCGGCCAACGGTAGAAGTGCAGCCGCCGCCAGGAAAGTGCGGCGAGTGGTGGTCGGTTGTGATGACGTCATCGTCTTCCTTCAGGGGATAGGTGTGCGAAAACAGCCTGACTGCGGAAATGCTCAGCGATAACGCCGAACCGGTGCACCGGTTCAAGTGCGTGGGGACTTTCACCCGGCACGACCGGACGTTCTCGCCGAGGTGTCAGCGTAGGGCTTCGGCGACGATCCGCGCCGTGCTGGCCAGCAGGGCGTTGTCGCCGTCGTCCTCCTGCCGGGGGCGGCTGCTCAGCGCCGCGATGACGATCGGCTGGCCGTTGTCGGTCCAGGTCACCGCGATGTCGTTGAGCGCGCCGTAGTCGCCCATGCCGGTCTTGTCCCCGGTGCGCCAGGTCGGCGGCAGACCGGCGCGCAGGCGCGGCCCACCCGTGGTGTTGGCGACCAGCCAGCTGGTCAGCTGTTCCCGCTCGGGTGCGCCGAGCGCGTCGCCGAGTACCAGCGCCCGGAGACCCGCGGCGATTCCGGCCGGGGTCGTGGTGTCCCGCTCATCGCCGGGGATCGCGCTGTTGAGCTCGGTTTCCCAGCGGTCCAGTCGACTGCTGCCGTCGCCGATCGAGCGAGCGAAGGGGGCGATCGCCGCTGGGCCGCCGAGTTCGGCGAGCAGCAGGTTGCCCGCCGTGTTGTCGCTGACCGTGATCGCCGCCTCGCACAGGGCGGAGACCGTCATGCCGGTGTCGACGTGTGCCTCGGCGGCGGGCGAGTTCGCCACCAGGTCGGCCCGCGAGTAGTGGATCACCTTGTCGAAGTAGCCGCTGTCCAGCCGGTGCTGGCGCAGCAGGGCGGCCGCCGCGTAAGCCTTGAACGTCGAGCACATCGCGAAGCGCTCGTCCGCTCGGTTGCTCAGGGTGCGACCGGTCTGGACGTTGGTCGCCGACAGCCCCAGCCGCGCGTCGTAGCGGCGCTCCAGGTCGGCCAACGCCTGGGCGTACCGGCCGTTCGGGTCGACGGGAGCACTGGTCGGTGGCGCCGTGCTCGGCCCGGCCGAACCGCACGCCGCCACCACGGGGGCGGCCAGCAGCGCGCCCAGGATCGCGCGACGTGCGATGCGGATCTCTCGGTGTTGCAACGAAGTTCTCCGTTCGGGTCAACGGCCGGGAATTCGGCCTCGCCGCCAATCAAGCAGCACTCGCCCGATAGCGCCAATCCACGCCACGCCGCTGCGCGATAGCGGTTCGATATGGCCGCAGTTGCCGCCGGTAGCCGCGCCCGAACGGCATGCGAAAAATTCCGCCCGAAACCACCGGAAGCACCGGCCGGTGAAACTTCGGTCGCACATCGGTGCCGCAACTGACCGGCCCGAGAGCGAGCTCGTGAAAGTCGCCTCAACCCACCGACCGATCGGCTGCTACCGGTGAGGTTGAGACGCGGCGGGAACTGCTGGACTACTGCCTGCGCGTGCCACCGTCGGATGCTCAACGCCCGCCGCGGCATCGCCTAGCCTCCGCACCCCAACCGATTTCCGTTGCCGCAACGCCACTCCCGACGTCTCGCCGATCTGTCCTATGAGGACGATCAGTGACCGCCTCGTCGGCACGGCCAGCTCGCCCCAGCTCCGCCGTCCGGGCGAGCCATCCGAGATGCGCTGTCTCGCAGCCGGATCGAGCGCGGAGGCCAAGGTCGGCGGCGGTGGCGGCGGCGGTGGCTCAAGTTCTGTCTCGTGCCAACTATTGTCATATGGCATGTGACATTTTACTCTACCGAAGCCGTATGACATTTGACTCTTCCAAACAGTCGGCGCAATCCCGACACCACACGGAGGGACGGGGGTAGATGGCCGCCACCGGAACCACCAGCTCGCGACCGGAACAGCGGGGGTTTTTCGGACATCCAGCGGGCCTGTCCCCGCTCTTCTTCACCGAGTTCTGGGAACGCGTCTCGTACTACGGCATGCGCGCCATCCTGCTGTACTACATGTACGACGGGCTCGACCAAGGCGGACTCGGCCTCGACGAAGGACTCGCCTCGTCGCTGATGTCGGTGTACGGGTCGATGGTCTTCATGTCCGGGGTGCTCGGCGGCTGGATCGCCGACCGATTGCTCGGGTCGAGGCGCTCGATCCTGCACGGCGCCATCCTGATCCTGCTCGGACACGTCTGCCTGTCGCTGCCCGGCGGCGGTGTGGGGGCGCTGTACGGTTCGATCGTCCTCATCGTGCTCGGCACCGGGATGCTCAAGCCGAACATCTCCAAGGTCGTCGGAGACCTCTACGACGAGGGCGACAACCGGCGCGACGCCGGGTTCTCGCTGTTCTACATGGGCATCAACCTGGGCGCGTTCGTGGCTCCGTTCGCGGTCAGCGGGATGCGGTCGATCGGCGGGTACCACGCCGGGTTCGCGGTGGCCGCGATCGGGATGGCGCTCGGAATCGCCTGGTACGTCCTAGGTGGACGACGGCTGGGCGGCGCCGGTTCGGCCCCGGGCAACCCGCTCACCCCGGCCGAGCGGTCCCGGCTGTGGCCCCGGCTCGGTGGGCTGCTGCTCGTGCTGGTCGCGGCGGTCGTCCTGCTCGCCGTCACCGGTCTGCTCACCATCGAGTTCGTCATCAACGCAATCAGCGTCCTGGGCGTGGTGCTGTCGGTCGGCTACTTCACGGTGATGCTGCGCAGTCGCAAGACGTCAGCCGTGGAACGCTCCAGACTGCGGGCCTACATCCCGCTTTTCGTCGCCGCGGTGCTGTTCTGGATCATCCTGGAGCAGGGTTCGGTGATCCTGGCCCGATTCGCCGACCAACGCACCGATCTGGACGCGTTCGGGGTCACCATCGATCCGGCGCTGTTCCAGTCCATCGGGCCGGTGGCCATCGTGATCCTGGCCCCGGTGTTCGCCTGGATCTGGACCAAACTCGGGCCGCGGCAGCCGAGCACGCCGCGCAAGCTCGCCGCCGGTCTGGTGTTCGCCGGGTTGTCGTACCTGATCATGGCCCTGCCCGGACTGCTGGGCGGCACGGACGCCCTGGCGAGTCCGCTGTGGCTGGTCGTCAGCCTGGTCGTCGTCACGGCCGGGGAACTGTGCCTGTCGCCGGTTGGGCTGTCGGCGACCACCAAGCTGGCCCCGGCCGCGTTCGGCGCCCAGATGATGAGCCTGTGGTTCCTCGCCGACGCCGCCGGTCAGGGCATCAGCGCACAGGTGGTCCGGCTCTACAGCGCGGACACGGAAATCGCTTATTTCGGAGTCATCGGTGCCGTGGTGGCGGCCTGCGGCGGTCTGCTGTACTTCCTGGCCCCGGTGATCCTTCGCCAGATGAAGGGGGTGAGCTGACCACCGAATCGCCGCTCGCACAGCCGTAGACCTACCATTCTCGGAAGGAAGCAGATGGGCTTCTGGCGACGTGCAAGACATTCGCGGGCACTGATGGCGACGGGCGTCGCTGTCAGTGCGGTACTCCTGGCAGGCGCAACGGCCGCCCCGGCCGTGCCCGGATCCGATGAGGCGCAGGCCGATCCGTTCGCACCGATCGACCCGCAGCACTGGCAGGACCAGCAGGACATGACCTGGGACGACTACCACGGCGTGCCGGGCACCAACTGGGCGGACGGCAATCGTGAGCCCACGCAGCAGAAGCTGAAGGTCGCCGTGCTGGCGGTCGACTTCCCCGACCAGCCGTTCGTGATCACCCAGCCCAAGGGCAGCGACCCGTTCGGCAACCCCCAGATCGACCCGATCAGCCGTGACTCGGTGGCCCATTTCTACGCCGACTTCTGGGGCAAGCCGAGCGAACTCAACCACGGGCACACCGTCAACGAGTACTGGATGGAGCAGACGGGCGGACGCATCGGCGTCGAGTTCGTGCCGTTCGGTCCGTACCAGGCGCCGCGGCCTTCCTACGAGTACGGCGTCAACGACATCGGCCAGGAAGGCGAGGGATGCCCGACCGGGCACACCTGCGACGGCCGGATAGAGCCCGACATCGACGCCCAGTGGCAGGCCGATGTCGGCGAGGACGAGACGAAGAAGTACGACCGGGTCCTCCGCCTGTACGCCGGATACGACGAAACGTCGGTCTGGCAGGAATTCGGCGAGATGAAGTTCCAGACCAAGGAGGACATCCCCGACGAGTGGGGTCCGCCGGACCCGTCGCTGCCGAACTGGGTCCGGGGCCGCTACAGCGACTGGACCTCGTGGAAGGCGGGTTCGCAGCTGTGGGGCAACTCCGGAATCCGGCAGGGTGAGAGTTCGGGAACGATCACCCACGAGTTGTCGCACACCTTCGACATCGGCGACAACAACAACAATCCCTACGCCCAGCCCTACCACCGCGCGGGCACCGGGCCGTTCGACCTGATGGACCGGGGGTCGTTCAACGGACCGGGCGGGCCGCACAACCGCTGGCAGGTGCCCGCCACCCAGGGCGCCTCGATGCCCGCCGGACAGACCCTGCGCACCAAGATGAAGCTCGGCTTCATCGACGACGAGCAGGTGGTGCACCTGTCCCGCGAAGCGCTCGCCGACAGCGGCGTCGCGGTGGTGCAGGTCAAGGCCCGCTCGGCGCAGCCGAAACCGGGTGACGTGCAGGGCGTGCTGGTGGACGTGGACCAGGACAACACTCCCCCGTGCGACGTCAACGCCGACCCGTTGTGCGCGGGACCCGGATACCGGAACTACACGATCGAGACGGTGCAGCGGATCGGTTCCGACTCCTTCACACCGGACAACGGGGTGATGCTGACCAAGAACAAGCCCTTCGACGACGAGGGCGACAGCTGCGGGTACCTCTGCTTCAGCTGGATGGTCGACGCCAACCCGCAGGACATCAACATGGTCGACTACACCAAGCCGGACGGCACCCCGGTGATGCGTTCGATCGGTGACTACCGGCAGCTCAACGACGGGCTGTTCCACGCCGGTACGAACTCCGGGAGCCAGTACGAGTACGTCGACGAGGCGAACCGGCTGCACTTCTACGTGCTAGATCGGTCGCTGACCCCGGCTGGCGAACTGCTCTACACCGTGGCGGTGCGCTCCCTGGACGGCTCCGGCCCGCAGGAGCGCGGCGTCGAGCTGGCCGGTGGACGCCCGGCCGGTGACCCGAACGGCGCGGGAACCACCTGTTCGTTCGACCTGACCAACACCGGACGCAACCAGCCCGCTGGAGCAGACCGGCCCGAGGATGTCAGCAAGTTCCTGCGTTCCGACGTCTACCGCCTCTCCGCCAGTGTCGAGGGCGCGGGTTGGCGGGCGGCGCTGCCGAACGAGCTGGCCACGGCGCAGTTCAACAAGACGACGAGCGTGCCGGTCGCCGTCGCCGCGGCCGGGGATGCCGCCAGCTCCGGCACGGTGACGCTGACCGCGACGTCCGAGAGCGATCCGACCAAGACCGCTACGGCCATCTGCGCGGTTCAGCGCTGAGTCACTGCGAGCACCGCCCGTCCCCCACCGGGGCGGGCGGTTTCGCACAACGGTTTTCCGCCTAGCGTTGACCGGGAAGCCAGCCCCAGGATTTCCACGCGAAGGATCGATCACGCGCGGCGCTGGAATCCTGAGTGTCGAAAGGTTCGAACTGGTCAGGGTTTCGCGTCAAGCCCGGCTGGGGTTGTGTTGGCTCCGGTGATGATGACAGCGACGCGTTCGCCGGGCTCAGGCCGGTAGGCACCGGTGACGAGAGCCGCGATCCCGACGGCGGCGGCGGGCTCGGCAATCATGCGGGTGGTGTCCCACAGCGCGTGCTGCGCCGTTCGGATCGCCTGATCGTCGACCAGCACGACATCATCCACATAGGACCGAGTGATGGGGAAGACCAGTTCACCGACGCGCTTGGGGGCGAGGGCGTCGGCTGCCACGCCCCCGCTGGGCGCGTCGGTCGGCGCGTCGTGCGCCCAGGCGGTGGTCAACGTCGGTGCGTCGGCGGGCTCCACCCCGACAACGCGGACATCGCCCGCGAAGTAGGCCGCGATTCCAGCGATGAGCCCGCCTCCGCCGACGGGCACCAGCACGGTGTCCAGGCCAGCGGCCTGCTCGGCGAGTTCAAGGCCGAGACTTCCCTGGCCGAGGAGGGTTTCACGCTGGTCGAACGCGTGGATGCTCAGCGCGCCGGAGTCGGCTACCCAATTCTGGGCAGCGGCGAGGGCATCGGCGTAGCGGTCACCGCCGACCACGAGGTCCGCTCCAAGTGAGCGGATTTTGGCTATCTTCGCGGGTGCGGAGATGGTCGGGACGAAGATCTTCGCGGGAACACCCAGCCGGTGGGCGGCGTAGGCGACGGCCACGCCGTGGTTGCCACCCGATGCCGCGACCACTCCTGTTTCCGGCACGGTGCGGAGCAGCAGGTTCGCGAAGGCACCGCGGACCTTGAACGAACCGGCGCGCTGCAGCTGCTCCAGCTTGAGCACCAGGTCCGTTCTCCCCTTGCCGGTGAGCTCGACCAGATCGACTTCCATGATCGGCGTCCGCCGCAGGTAGGGCTTGATCACATCGGAGACGTAGCGGATGTGCTCCGCAGTGATCACGTCGCCGGTGACGTTTGCACGGGTGTTGCGCGCGCTGGCAGCCACAGATGGTCCATTCCCTCGCTCTTGGGTAGGGCGATTGCCTCGATTTCAACAGGAGCGCCCAACGGAAGGGCAGCGACGACGACCGGTGCATGCTCGATCAACCGATACCGCGCTCCGACCGAGTCCAAATCCGCGATCAAACGCGCGTGCAGATCCACCACCGTCGTGCCATCGGTTCACCAACCACTCCCCAGCAACTCCTTCGCTTCGGCGATGCGGTTTTCGTCGCGCTGGTAGAAGACCCACTGCTTGATCTTCTTGCCCCGGACCAACCCGGCACGGCTGAGCACCTTCAGGTGCGCACCGCACGTCGGCTGGCTGACGCCGAGCTTCTCGGCGAGCGACAACGAGCACACCCCGTCCCGGACCAAGTCGCCATCGCGCTGCGGCGGGAAGTGCGCCGCCGGATCACGCAGCCACTCCAGCACCAGCAACCGCTTGTCGTTGGCCAGCGCCCTCAGCAGATCCACGTCGAGCATGAAGGAATTATGTCAATTAGCTAAGTTCCTGTCTAGGAATCCACGACCGAGGCCCTGCACGACGGTATCTCCACTGGACACGGCACGGTCGCCGATTTCGCGGCCGGTCAGACCCAGTGGGATTCAAGAACCGGGTTTTCCAGTCACGAGCGCGCACCGCCGAGCCAAAGACAAGAAGTCCACAATGGATTGAGGATGCGTTGCCGACCGACGACTCTCGTTCGGCCGCGATGCGCCGACTCAGGCGAGGACGTGCGCGGCCGGAGTCACCGGCGGGTGGACTTCGCCCTCGGCTGCGTACCGCCCTCCGGCACCGGATCGCCCGCCTCGTACCCGGTGGCCCACAGCCCACGCGCGTGTCCGATGTGCCGCGTCATCAGGTCGAAGGTGCCCTGCGCGTCGCCGCGCTCCATCAGGTCGAGCAGCTCGTGGTGCTCCTGCGCCGATCCGTCCAGCAATCCCTGTCGCATCAGGTACTTCAGCCCGTACATGCGCGTCCGCAAGCGGAGGCTGGTGGCCAGGTCGGCGAGTTGCCCGTTGCCCGTGTAGCTGAGCAGGCGGGCGTGGTAGTCACGATCGGCGGCCAGGTATCCCGGCAGGTCCTTTCCCGCGGCGGCCTCGACGATGTGCTGCGCGAGCTCGCGCAGCTCGGCGAATCCGTCCGCGGGCACCGACCCGACGACGTCGCGAACGGCAGGCGGTTCGAGGAGCAGGCGGATCTCGGTGATCTCGTCCAGCTCCTTGTCCGAGATGCGGGTGACGCGGAACCCCTTGTTCTTGACGGTTTCGACGAGCCCTTCCTCGGTGAGCTTCACCATCGCCTCCCGGACGGGCGTCGGCGACACGCCGAACGCGCTGCCGAGCGCGGGCGCGGAATACACCACTCCCTCATCGAGGTCACCGGAGATGATCGCGGCACGCAGCTGTTCGATGATCGTTTCCCGCATGCTCGTCTGCCGATGCAGCGGGCCGAGCGGAATGTTCGACTTCGTCATCGCGTGGCACCGTTCTGGGCGGCCAGAGGCCGAACATGCTCGGCGCAGGCGCCACGACACAGATCAGCGGTGAACGGCAGCGCGGGCACGGCGCTGACGCCGTGCCGGGCTTTGCTAAGTTCCGACATAAGACCTCCCAACATAACGGTGCGTAACAGAATTTTTCGCTCAATGTAAACTACCATGTGACATTGCATCTTACGTGCTCAGGCACGCTCGGAAGAGCCGTGCCGCTCGGGTCCCGCGTGCTGGGAATTCCAGCCGGTTCAGTCGAGCTCCACGCCTTCGGTTTCCGGTAACGCCAGCGCGAAGAGCAGCGCGACCAGGAAGAACACCTCGATGAAGACGACCGTCGGGGTGAACCCGACCGACACGGCGACGAGCAGGCCGATCACGCTGGGCGCCACGGCGTTCGCGACGCGCTGAGCGGTGATGCCGATGCTGTAGCCCTTGCCCCGGCTGGCGGTTGGATAGATCTCGCCGAGCCAGGTGTCCCACACGCCCCAGGCACCCTGCGCGAAGAACGACATCATGAAGTTCCCGACGTACAACCACGCGAGCGTTTCCGAGTAGGCGAACGTCAGACCCCCGACGCTGCCGAAGAGCACGAAGACCAGGAACACGCGTTTGCGGCCGATCCGCCCGGTCAGCCAGGAAGCCGCCAGGTAGCCCGGGATCATGAACACCGCGGAGATCGCGATGAAGGTGTAGCTGTCCGGCAGGGACAGGCCCCGTTCGGCGAGCAGACCGGGCAGCCACGTCTGCAGTCCCCAGTAGCCCCACGACAGCGAGAAGTTGATGACCGCCTGCACACCGGTCATGACCAGCAGGCGACGCGACCGCAGACCCGCGGATCGTTGCGCCGTCGCCTCCCGCAGCGACAGCGGCCCGGTGGGGTTGATGGTTCCGCGGCTCAGCCACGACACCGCGGCGCGAGCCTGCTCGATGCGCCCGTGCCGGACTGCCCAATAGGGAGATTCCGGCGCCCACTTCCAGACCACCAGCGCCCACAGCCCCGACAGCGAGCTGATGAACAACACCCACCGCCAGCCCAGCACATCGAGCAATCCGGCCGCCACTCCCACCGCGATCAGGGTGCCGAACGGCCAGCCAGCGGCCAGGAAGACCGTTGCCCGCCCCCGGTAGCGAACCGGCACGAGTTCCTCGAAGTAGAGGAAAACCGTCACCAGGATGCCAGCCAAGGCGATGCCGGAGAGGAACCTCAGGCCCCACAGCGACCAGTAGTTAGGAGCGAGCGCGGAAAGCGCCGACACGATCCCGTAACTGCCCAGGCTGATGATGCAGGCGGGTTTGCGGCCGTTGCGATCCACCCACCAGCCCCAGGCGAGCGCACCGGGGATCATGCCGAAGAACATCGCCGACAGCAGGAAGCCGATGCTCGTCGGGCCGACCGAGAATTCCCGTTCGATGGGCGACGAGACGTAGGACAGGATCAGCATCTCCCACGCCTCGATCACGAAGGCGAAGAACAGCGCGATGCCCGCTTTGAGGTGCTGCCGGGTCAGGGGCATGTCGGCGAAGATCTTGCCCACCGAGGTGCCCGCCGCCGGGCTCTGGGTGCGTTCGGGGTCCATGTTCAGCTTCCCTTCGTGGCTTCAGGCCTCCGAGGTCGATGCATTGCCGTGGTCGTGTGGAGTTGCCAGCGAAGAATCAGAACCGACGCGCGCTCAAGGCCGCCCGTGCCCAACAGCCCCATCAGTCCGACAGCCCCATCAGTCCGACAGCCCCGTGCCGCAGGCATCAGTCCGACAGCTCAGCGCCGCAGGCATCAGTCCGACAGCTCAGCGCCATAGGCATCAGTCCGACAGCTCAGCGCAGCCCGTCGATCGGCACACCGGCGCGCACCACCACGCGCTCCCGACTCGCGTCCCACAGCGCGGCCGGATCGTCGAACGGATTTCCGTCCACGATGAGCAGGTCACCTCGCGCGCCGACGCTGATCGTGCCGATGTCGTCGCGTTGCAGCAGGCGCGCGTTCACCGACGTCACCGACCGCAAGCACGCCAGCACCCCGGCGGCTTCGATCTGCAACCGCAAGCCCAGCAGTTGGTCGTTCTCCAGCTCTCCCATGAGATCGGTGCCGAAACCGACCGGCACGCCAGCGGCGTGGGCCAGTTCGATGGCGCCCCGCCCGGCATCGAGCACCTCGCGGTTCTTGGCGCGCGACACCGCGGGCAGGCCGATCTCGTCGCCGCGCCGATCCATCGCGTCGTAGGCGACCAGGGTGGGCACCAGGAAGGCGCCGCGGGCGGCCATCACCGACGCGGTCGACTCGTCCAGCAGGTTCCCGTGCTCGATCGAGCGCACGCCGTTGTCCACCGAGTGCCGGATGGCCTCCGGCGAGTAGGCGTGCGCGGCGACATAGCTGCCTCGCCGGGCAGCTTCGTCGGTCACCGCGGCCACTTCGTCGGCCGAGTACTGCGCCGGGGCGAGCGGGTCGGTCGGCGACACCACCCCACCGGAGGTCATGATCTTGATGGCGTGCGCGCCCCGCCGGAACCGCTCCCGCACCGCCGTGCGCAGCGGCTCGACGCCGTCGACCACCTCGTTCATGTGCCCGCCGTGCAGGCAGATGTCCAGTTCGGCCGGTCGGGCGTCGCCGTGGCCACCGGTTTGGCTCAGCGCCGGTCCGGTGTAGAGGTACTGGGGCGCGTTGACGTGCCCTTCGTCGATCGCGCGCGCCAGGCCGATGTCCCCGCCCGCCACGTCCCGGACCGTGGTGAATCCCCGGTGCAGGGCCCGTTCGAGCCGCTTGGCCGCGACCAGTGCCAGGTAGCTCAGCGGTCCGGCTTGGAACTCCAGGCCGTGCACGGAAATCCCGTAGGCGTGGAAGTGCGCGTCGATGAGGCCCGGGAGTACCACCCGGCCGCGGGCGTCGATGACGTGGTCGCTGCGCTGGACCTGCGCGTCGATCTCGACGATTCGGCCGTCGACCACGCGCATGGACGCTTCGGTGAGGTCTTCGGAATTCCCGTCGAAGATCACGGCGTTGACGACGGTCAGCTCACCGGTCGGCGAGGCAGAACTCCGCGAGCTGCTGGTCATGTTGCACCCGTCCCCTTTCCGCGCCCGCGCAGGGCTTCGGTGGTCGGCTCGTCGACGGTGAAATCGACCGGATCGACGGCCACGCCGTACTGCTTCCTCGCGGCGGCTGGCGAGACGAAGCCGTTGCGCACGTCGCGGGCCACGGCCTGCGGATCGCGCTCGAATGGATCGCCGAAGCCGCCGCCACCACCGGTGTCGTTGGTCAGGGTCTCGCCAGCGGACAGCTGGTTGTAGCTGCCGCCCTGCACGCGCTCGTGCTCGGTGCCGCTGTCCAGCACGATGCGGTTCGGCTCCCCTTCCCCACCGCCGTTGATCGACCACGGCCGGGACTTCGTCTTGTACACCAGGCAGATCCCGGTCGATGGCGCGGTGAAGCGGTAGACCCGGCTGACGCCGACGCCGCCCCGGAACTTCCCCGGTCCAGCGGTATCGGGCCGGTACCCGTAGTGGTCGATGATCATCGACGACTTCGTCTCCAGGACCTCCACGGGGTTGTTGCGGCACCCGGGTTCGGACAGGTGCATGATCCCGTCCTCACCGTCGGCGTGGGCCGTGGCGCCGAACCCGACGGCTTCGTTCGTCGCCTCCAGCCACGGTTTGCCGGTGCGCGGGTGGACGCCCAGCCCCATCATCGAGCACACGTCGCCGCCGGAACACGCTGGCACGATCTCCGGCATCCCCTGCGCGAGGGCCTTGAGGATGACCTCGCCCGCCAGCAGACCGGTCCACAGCGTGAACGTCGGCATCGGTGCGACGGCGTGCATCACCGAGCCCGGTTCGGTGATCACCCGCAGCGGCGCGAAGTTCCCGGCGACCACTGGGGTGTCCGATGTGGTCAGCGCCTTGAAGATCAGGCTGGACAGCGCATGCGTTTGCCCCACCGGCAGGTTGATCGGACCCCGGACGTCGCGGGCGCTGTCGCGCCAGTCGACGATCATCTCCTCGTCCGTCACGGTGACGGTGACCGCGAGCTCGACGTGCTGGTCGAGGTCGACGCCGTCGTTGTCGAGGAAGTCCGTGGCGCTCCAGGTGCCCTTCGGCAGCTTGGCCAGGCCGATCCGGGCGAGCCGCTCGCCGTGTTCGTTGATCTCCCGCATGGCCGCGAGCAGGTCGGGCACGCCGTATTTTCGCGCCAGGTCCTGAGTTCGCCGGACGCCTGTCGTGCAGGCCGACACCTGCGCTTGGACGTCCCCGATGGTCCGCTCGGGCATGCGGGAGTTGAACCGGATCAGGTTGAAGACGTCGTCGTTGCGCTGGCCGCGTCGATACAGCTTCGAGGCCGGGAACACCAGTCCTTCCTGGCTGGCGTCGGTGGAATCCAGCACGTAGCCGGGGTCCTTCTGGTTGAGGTCCAGCACGTGGATTCGGCAGGAGGCGAAGCCGATCAGCTCCGATTCGACGTGGATCGGCGCGAAGACCAGCGGATCCAGGGTGTGCGCCGAGGACCAGTACGGGTAGTTCAGGATGAACACGTCGCCGGGTTCCATCGCGGCTTCGCCGAGGAATTCCAGCGATTTCTTGATGCCGTAGTCGTTGGCCCGGGTGAACACCGCGATGCCCGGCGCGTCGGCGACCACATCGCCGCGTGCGTCGTGGATGCCGATGCCGTAGTCGTGGATCTCGTAGACCACCGTGTTGTAGGCGGTGCGGCACAGGTTGCGGGCGGTCTCCTCAGCGGCGGCGAGCAGTCCGTGCCGGATGACCTCGATGGTGATCGCGTCGCTCATCGCAGCTCCTCGCCCTCACTCGCGAGCGTGATGACCAGCTCGCCGTAGCGCCCGACCCGCAGCCGGTCACCTTCGTGCAGCACGGTTGTCGCGGTGTGCTCCGAAACCACCGCCGGTCCCGGAATCACGTCCCCGGCGAGAAGGTCCTCCCGCGCCCACAGCGCGTAGTCGGTCACCGCACCGTCGGGGCCGCGCACCGCCCGACTGCCACCTGCCGTCGGCGCCGCGCCGGTGCGTTCGGGCAATTCGGGGAGCGCTGGCTTGTCGACGATGCCGGTAGCGCGGACTCGGAGCGTGGTGATCTCGATGGGCTCGTCCATCACGTGGCCGTACTGCCGCTCGTGCAGCGCCGCGAACTCCTTCTCCACCACGGCGAACGGATCGTCGGCGTCGGTGGGGTATCCGACGTTCACCGAGTGTTCCTGCCCGGTGTAGCGCACGTCGACGCTGCGCTCGAAGATCCGGCGGTCGGCGGCGAATCCCTCGGCGGCGAGGCTGGCGGCGGCCTCGCGCTCCATCGTGGTGTAGGCGTCGTCCACGGTTCGTTCGTCCAGTTCGGACAGTGCCTGGACCGAGGTGCGCGCGACATCGTGCTGCACATCGGCCATCAGCATGCCCAGGGCCGAAAACGCGCCTTGCCCCGGCGGAACGACCACTTCGGGGATGCCGAGCTCGCGCGCCACGTCCACGGCCACCAGGCCGCCCGCGCCGCCGAACGACAGCAACGCGAAGTCCTTCGGATCGTGCCCGAGTTCGACGGTGATGGCGCGGACCGCCCCGACGATCTTGGTGTTGGCGATCCGCAACACGCCCCGGGCGAGCTCGTCCACATCGAGGCCGAGCGTTCTCGCGATCGGTTCGAGCGCGCCCCGCGCCCCCGCCGCGTCCAGGGCGAGGGTGCCGCCGAGCGGGGTGTCCGCCCCGAGGTAGCCGACCGTGACCGCGGCGTCGGTGAAGGTCGGTTGCGTGCCGCCTCGCCGGTATGCGACCGGTCCGGGTACCGCACCGGCGCTGCGCGGTCCGACCTGGAGCGCCCCACCGTCGTCGACGTGCACCAGCGAGCCGCCGCCCGAGCCGATGGTGTGGATGTAGAGCGACGGCGTGTTGATGGGCAGGCCTTCGAACTCGGCGCCCTGGTACAGCACGGGTTGCGAGTCGAGCACCAGCGACGCGTCGAGGCTGGTGCCGCCCATGTCGATGGTGATCAGGTTGGGGCGACCGATCAGGCGGGAGAAACCCGCGGCGCCCACGACTCCCCCGGCCGGTCCGGACAGGATCAGGTTGACCGGTTGTTCGCGCGCCGCCGCCGCGGTCATGGCGCCGCCACCGGAACGCGACACCAGGAATCGGCCCGCGAACCCCCGGTCGGTGAGGCTGTCGTCCAGGCGCTGGAGGTAGCGCCGCACGATCGGCTTGATGTAGGCGTCCAGAACCGCGGTGCTGGTGCGCTCGTACTCGCGGTATTCGCGGGAGAGCTCGTGCGAGACGGTGACCTCGATCCCCGGGCAGTGCGCCAGCAGGATCTCGCGCATGCGCAGCTCGTGGCGCGGATTCGCGTAGGAGTGCAGGAAAGCGATGGCGACCGATTCGAAGCCGCGCCGACCGATCTCCGCCGCGACGCGCCGCGCGTCCGGCTCGTCCAGCGGTGTCGCGACCGTCCCGTCGAAGTACGCCCGCTCGGTCACCTCGAAGGTGTCGTGGCGCTCCAGGAGTGCGGGCGGCTTGCGGTAGGTGATGTCGTACATGACCCGCCGATCCGTTCGACCGAGCAGGAAGACGTCGCGGAAGCCGCGCGTGGCGATGATCGCGGTCCGCGCGCCGGATCGGGTCAACAGCGAGTTCAGGCCGAGCGTCGTGCCGTGGTTGAACATCGCCACTTCGGCCATGTCGGCCTCGGCCCGTTCGAATGCGTGCAGCACTCCGGCGGACGGGGCGTCCGGTGTCGTCGGAACCTTCTCGAACCGGAACTCACCCGTGGCGGGGATGAGTTTGACGACGTCGGTGAACGTGCCGCCGACGTCGACGGCAACCCGAGTTGTCCGATCCATGCTCCGGCACTCCTCTCGCCACCAGCCCACATGCCTCCCGTCGGCCTATAAAATGTCACATGGCACGAACCGGGGCAATGCTGTCACCGTCGATCAACCAGAACTCACCGCGACGCCACGGAGATCCGATTGGTCGGCGCCGGTCGGAGTTCGGCACGGCGAGGCGATTCGACGCGCACGCGGCGATTCTCGCCGCGACGCCGCGCGCCCAGGAACTCGACTCGGCGGGCGCGTTGTCGAGCGCGCAACTGAACCTCCGAGGTCGCTCGTGGCAGTTCAGCGGTCGGACTGGTCTGATTCGGTTGCTCGGCCGCCGCTGTTGGGGGCTACGGCGGAATTGAGCACGGCGGTGTTGGGTAGCCGGATCAGGCCGTCGTCGTTTTCCAGCGTCAGGTACACGAGGCCCATTTCGGTCACCTGACCCTCAAGCGGGCCACCGAGCGTGCCGGAATAGACGATGAGGTGATCACCAACGGTGAACGGGCGGGCGATCACGAGCATCACACCGGCGAAAACGTTGCCGAGCGACTGCTGCGAGGCGATACCGATGATCACGCCGGTGACCGCCCCGCCGAGCAGTAGCTGGTCGAGCTGAACGCCCAGTTCGTTCAACGCGGTGAGCGCGACGGCGACGTAGCCCACCAGCGAGACGACCAGCCGGATTGCCCCGGCGTGGCTTGCGGGCATGCGCAGCCGGGTTCGGCGGCGCGCTTCCCTGGCGATGTTGTGGACCGCGATCATGCCGACGGCGAGGAAGACCACCGCGCCCGCGACGGCGGCCGCCCGCTGGTAGGGCTGGCCGTTTCGGAAGAGTTCAGCGGGATCGAGTGCCGCGGCCCCCACCAGCATGACCAGCACCAGCACGGACGCGCCGATGGCGCGCTTCGCGTCGGCGGTGAGCCGTCGTCTGACCAACTTCTTCGGCTTGTCAGGCGCGTTCACGGCCATCTCAGGCTCCCTCGCACTGCGTCCGACGACGAACCGGGTTGCATTGCGGCCTAACACTTTCATGCATCGCGCCCCGGTGTGCAAGGACCCCATTCGACCATTCCGGGCCACCGGTTTCGTACCGCCGCTCGGACCTGCCGATGCTCGCGGTCCGGTGGCCGGGCTAGACGTCTGGGCGGGCGCCGCGTGTGGCGCCCGCCGATGCGGCCACCACGCACAGCACCGCGATCCACTGCGACCAGTACAGCCACTCCTGGAGCACGATGAGGCCGATGAGGGCCGCCATCGCTGGTTCGAGGCTCATCAGGATGCCGAACACGCGCGGTGGGATCTTGCGCAGTGCTTCCAGATCCAGCGAGTACGGGATCACCGACGACAACAGTGCCACGCCGAGCCCCGCAACCAGGACCCACGGCTGAATCAGCGCCGTTCCGCTGTCGGCCACGCCGAATGGCACAGCCACCAGTGCCGCGACGGCCATTCCCAGAGCCAGACCATTGCCTTCCGTGGTGTGGCGCCCCAGCGCCGCGCCGACCAGGATGTACAGGCCCCAGCACGCTCCTGCGGCGAGGGCGAACAGAAAACCGACAAGGTTGAGGTCGCCGCGTCCCTCCATCAGCAGGACCACGCCGCCTGCCGCGAGCACGGCCCAGAAAGCGTCCAGCCATCGCCTCGACCCGGCCAGGGCCACCGCCAGCGGCCCGAGGAACTCGATGGTTACCGCGATCCCCAGCGGGATCCGGGCCAGCGCCAGGTAGAAGCACAGGTTCATCAAGCCGAGAATCACGCCGTAGCTGAGCACCACTGTCCACGTGCGACGATTCATGCGCAGTGAGGGCCGCCACAACAGCATCAGCACGGCCGCCGCGAAGAACAGTCGCAACGCGACCGTCCCGAAGCTGCCCACTGCGCTGAACAGGTGCTTGGCCAATGCCGAGCCCACCTGAACGCTGACGATGCCGAGCATTACCAGTGCCGGTGGCGGGATCGCGCCGAAGGTACGTCCGGCCAGCGCGGTCAGGGAGAACCGGGGGGACGGGCCGCGTTTGGTCCTGTCGACGTTCGAGGTGGCCACGCGTGGATCATCGACGATCGGGCGCCGCGCGTCGCGTGATTTTTCCAAGATTCCGGGACGCGACCGTCACGAGGGTCTCACGAACCCCGCTCCTGGGGGTCCGAGCCGTGCATCTCGCGCAACAGCTGATCGAAGACGGGGGTGGGCTCCATCACGCCTTGGTCAGCCATGCCAGGGCCTGGCAGACAACCAGCGATCCGATTGTCAGACACACCCTAGGCGTGCAGGCGGTGCAGGGCTTCGCCGATGCGGTTGGCGGCTTTCACCGCGGTGTTCTTCTCGCAGGCCGTGAAGCAGAGCCGGAAGTAGCCGCGGTCGCGGCTGGAGAGCGTCTGGCCGGGCAGCAGTGTCACGTTCGCGGTCGCGGCGAGGTAGTTGGCCAGCGCGGCTTCGGAGTGCCCGGCACCCGGGAACAGGTGCATGCCGCTGCTGTGGTGCTCCGGAACGAGATCCACCCACCGGGTCAGGTCGAGCCACAGGAACTGGGCGGCGTTGCCGTTGTCGGGATGCACGCAGTCGACGTCCCAGTCCCGCAGCGTCCGCTTGACCGCGGTGAAGGAATCCCCCAGCCGCCGGTGGTATTCGCGCATCGCGACGTCCCAGAACGCCGCGCCGTCGACCTCACCGTCCAGCAGGGTCAGCACCACCCGGTGCTTGAGCGAGTCGAACGGGCTGAACCAGGACAGCGACGCGGCATCCGGTTCCGTCGATCCTTCCATCGCGGCCCGGACTTCGGGTGATCGGGAAATGATGAAGCCGGTGCGGAAGCCGGACAGCCCGAAGTCCTTGCCCAGCCCCCACACCACGTGCACCCGCTCGCGGTTGCCCTCTCGACGGGTCGCCGCCAGCGCGAGTGCACTGACGAACTTCGGATCGGCGCCGTCGAGTTGCGAATGGCGGTAGATCTCGTCGGAGATGATGTGCATTCCCTCGCCCAACGCCCAGGTGTAGATCTCCTCCAGCAGGTGCGCCCGGTAGTTGACGCCCAGCGGGTTGTTGGGATTGGTCAGCACCAGCAGCCGGGGCTTTGGTTCGGCCATGTCGTAGGCCATCTGCAAGTTGGCGAGGCTGAGTTCGAAGCGCTTGACGGGATCCGGATCGTCCGCCACCCCGACATGGGCTGGAACGCAACGGAGTTCCGGCCGCTGTTCGAACGACCACTTGAATCCCTGCCAGTACGGCGCGGGAAGCAGCACGGTGTCGCCCGCGCGAAGCTCCCCCGACTGGCGCAGGGCCAACGCGATGCACTCCAGTGCCGAGGACACACCCGCGGTGGCGAACACGTCGTCGCGGTGCACGCCGGTCGCCGCGTTCGACAGGTGCTGGTCGGGAATCAGCGATTTCTCCAGCCGGGCCGCCATCTTCTCCCGCAACTCCGGACTGCCGTATGCGGTGACGTACTTCAGGCTCTGCACCGGCAGTTCGGCGAGCTTCGCGAAGACGTGCAGCTTGAGCAGCGGGTAGAGCATCACGTTCTCGGCGACGCCGAGATGGATCTGCGGCGGAAGACCGTCGTGCGCGGCGACATCCCGGTGCAGCACGAGCTGCTGCTCCGCATCGGGAAAGCGGTCGACACCGCCGAGCGCCAACGGATCAATCGTCGCCGCGGTCTGCCGCGCATCGGACATGACGCTCTCCTGTTCTCAAGCGGAACCTCACGCTGACAGGCGCAACAGGCCGAAGCGATCACCCGGCAGCGAACCGAAACACAAGACCTCCACGCACCGACCAAGTACGAATTCATCGTGACAGAGCCAGGACGACCAAAGCACACCCACACAACCACCACGACCCATTCGTGTCCCCACACCACACCGAGGACTCAGAAGCCCGGGTCAGTTCTGGGCGGTGGGGCGGATGATTCGTTCACGTCTACGACGTCGGGTTGTTCGATGGCGAATGCGATGGCTGTTGGCAGTTCCAGTGGGTCAGCGTGCCCGTCGGCCCGAGCAGGTTCGGGATCCCGGTCCGGCCAGCGGCACGGACGCCACCTGCTATGGCCAGTTTCGCGATCTGCGAGCCGCCGGTCAGCGGCGAGAAGTCCGCGCCGTCGAAGGTGATCAGGTGCGCGGCGGTGGCTCCGTCGAAAAGGCCCGCCAGGCTGCCGGTGTCCGCCAGGTCGCCCGCGACCACCTCGACGTCCTCGGGCAGGTCGGCCCGCACCGGGTTGCGGGTCAGGGCGCGAACCGGATGTCCGGCGGCCAGCAGTTGATCAACGAGTTGGCGCCCAACCGTGCCGGTGGCACCGGCCACGACAATGGTCATGAAACCTTCCTCTCATTCGGGGATGCTCGATGGCCACCGTATGAGCGACAGCGGCCAGTTCCTGTCCTCAGCGAGCCGGAGAATCGGGCGTGTCACGGGATGTCAGAGCCGGTTTTCTCCGCCAGATGGCCTAGGAAATCCCGGGGGTGCCGCGCGTGGTCGATCCAGGTGGTCGAGATCGACCGCAGGACGCCCGATACGTCCGGTTGCACCGGGTGTTCGGGCCGCTGGCGCTGCCTGGTCGTTGCCGTTTTGCCAGCCACCTCGCGGATGTGCCCCGCGGCGCACGGGGGCACATTCGATGGCGGAGCGGTTCTCTGGAGGTGGCGGCGGTGGCAGCGTTATCAGTGCAGCGGATTCGCGTGGCGGTGTGCGCCGACGCCGACCCGATCACCTCGACCGCCATGACCGCTTTCCTGCACGGCCAGCGGCACATCCAGCCGGTTCCCGCGCAGCAGGTCACCGAGCACGACGTGCTGGTCCTGCTGGTCAACCGGTGGAGCACGGACGCCATGGTCAACCTGCGGCAGATCCACCAGAACACCCCCACGCGCGTGCTGCTGATCACCGACGACTTCGACGCCCGGGATCTGCTGACCGCCATCGAGTACGGCCTCGTCGGCCTGCTCCCGAGGAGCACGACCACCGCGGCGCAGCTGATCGACGCGGTCAGATCGGTGCACGCCGCGCAGGCGGTTCTGCCGCGCACCCTGCAAGGGGCGTTGTTGACGCAGGTCAACCAGTTGCAGCGGCTGCTGCGGCCGCTGGGCATCGGCATCACCGGCCTGGACGATCGCGAGCTCGACGTGCTGCGGCTGCTGGCGGACGGTTTCTTGACCGAGGAGATCGCGGTGAAGCTCAACTACTCGGACCGGACCGTGAAGAAGGTGGTGCAGCGGGTCGTCCAGAAGGTGGACGCCCGGAACCGGTCGCACGCGGTGGCCATCGCGCTGCGCGCAGGCGTGATCTGACCCGCGATCTCCCACCCCGACTAATCCCGTTTCGGCGCACCGCGCCCGCTCGACCCGGCATCATTTCTCGTTGCGGCCGTTCGGCCGTGGCGAAGAGCCGAGGAGCGTCGAGGATGGCGACACTGGTGGGGCGCGATGCGCAGGTCGATGCGGTGCGCGAACAACTGCGCCGCGTGCAGGCCGGTCAGGGCCGGACGATCGTCATCGAAGGACCGCCGGGCATCGGCAAGACGGCCCTGCTCGACGTGATCGCCGAATCCGGTGCCGCCGCCGGAATCCGGGTGCTGCGCGGCGCCGCCGAGCAGCTGGAGCAGCGGTTGCACTTCGCTTCGGTGGGCTCGTGCCTTGGTCTGGACGCCGTCGATCGGCCCGCCGAGATCGAATCGATCGCCGCGATGCTGCGCCCAGCGCGGGATGTCGAGGCACCGACCGCCGCCCAACTGGATCGCACGGTGGCCGCGGCGATCGTCGACGTCGTGCGGCAGTGGTGCGGCAGCGCACCGGTCGCGCTGCTGCTCGACGATCTGCAGTGGAGCGACCCGGCGAGCCGGGTCGTGCTGGGGCGGCTCGGCGCCGTCGCCGAACAGCTTCCCCTGCTGCTGGTCTGCGCCCGGCGCCCGTTTCCCGACGACGGCGAACTGGCCCAGCTGCTGGCCCGGCTGCAGGCGCATGGCAGCATGGCGGTCACGCTCACCGAGCTGGACGCGGCGTCGGTCGGGTCGCTCGCGGCAGACCTCCTCGGCGGACCGCCCGGCGAGACCTTGGTGCCGGTGCTGGCCTCGGCCGCCGGAAATCCGCTGTACGTCCAGGAAATGGTCGCCG
Source organism: Saccharopolyspora antiqui (assembly GCF_052246905.1). Classification (NCBI taxonomy): domain Bacteria; kingdom Bacillati; phylum Actinomycetota; class Actinomycetes; order Pseudonocardiales; family Pseudonocardiaceae; genus Saccharopolyspora; species Saccharopolyspora antiqui. The sequence goes on along the minus strand of NZ_JBQQBO010000001.1, from coordinate 58,269 downwards.
CACTGGTCCGCGAAGGTGCGGTCGCGGTCGTTTCGGGCGTCGCCGAACTCACCGCCGACGCCGTGCCGTCCCGGTTGCCGCGATCGCTGCGCGGCGCGATCTTGCAGCGCATGAACGCGATCTCGGCGGAGACCACCGAGGTGCTTCGGCTGGCCGCACTGCTCGGTGGGTCCTTCAGCGGACCCGAACTCGCCGCGATCGCCGAAGTGCCCGTGCTCGAACTCGCCGGTCTTGTGCAGCACGCCGTCACCATCGGGCTGCTGGTCGAAACGGCCGATCGGCTCGACTTCCGGCACGATCTGGTGCGCGATGCGCTGGTCGAGGACCTGCCAGCGGGCCTGCGGCAGGCGTTGCACGCCCACCTCGGCGAACGGCTCGCCGCCGCGGGCCTGCCCGTCGAGCGCGTGGCGGCGCACCTGGTCGCGGGCGGGGTGCTCAGCGACCGCACCGTCCGCTGGGTGCTGGATTCGGTCGACGAGCTGATCACGCGCGCTGGCGAGGACGCGACGGACCTGTTGGCGCTAGCCGTGCACCACGCCGGTTCGACTGAACCGCTGGGCAGTGCGCTGCGGTACCAGCACGCCAGGGCGCTGCTCTGGACCGGTCGCGTCGAGCAGGCCCTGCGGCAGGTGACCCGCGCGCTGCGCGGCAACCGCGATCCGGCCCTCGAAGGGTCGTTGCAGTGGATTCACACGCAGGCCTGCACGCGCGCCGGGCTGCTGGAAGACGCCGTGGTCAACGCGAAGAACGCGATCGCCACGGTACCCCTGACCGCGGTGGAACTCGGCCGGTTCAACAGCGGCATCGCGCAGACGTCGATCATGCTGGGGGATACCGAGACCGCCGAGACCGCCTCGTTGCGCGCGATCGAGATCGGCGGCACCACCCCGGACGCCTACACCACGGCGACCGCGCGAGTGGCGCTCGGCGCGGTCCGGATCACCGAGGGCCGGTTCAGCGAAGCCCTGCAGCTCTGCCAGCAGTCCCTGGCAGCGTGGGGCGGCGAGGAACCACGCGCCGATACCGTCTCGGGCACGCGGATGAACGGCGGCATGGCGTTGCTGGAACTCGACCGGATGGCCGAGGCGGAACAGACCCTCGAAATCGGGCTGCGGTTCACCGCCGAACACGGCAGCATCCACCAGTCCTGGTACCGCCTGGTGCGAGCGCAGGTGCGTTTCGCGCAGGGGCGGTGGGACGAGGTGCTCGCCGAGACCGACGCCGGACTCTCCGACGCCGACCACCTCGGTCTGGCGCGCGCCAGGCGCAGCCTCGACACGATCATCTCGGTGCACCGGGACGCCCCCATCGCCGAGGAGCCCTCACTTCATCCCTTCCAGAAGGGCGTTTCGCCCTACTACGACTGGCTGCGCAGCTGGGCACTCGCCCTGGCCTTGGAGAAGGCCGCGCAACCCACCAGTGCGCTCGCCGTTTACGCCGCGGCCTTCGCCCGGCGGGGTTGGGCGAACCACGCGATGGCGCACCACCTGTACCCGGACTTCGTCCGCCTCGCCCACCACGCCGGAGAACCCGACCTCATCGAGCGGGTCCGCTCGGATACCGGGCGACGCGCGGCGGCCACGCCGACCGCGCGGACCACCGGGCTCCACCACCTGGTGTGCGGCACCGCTGACGACGACCCGCGAACCTTGCGAAACGCCGTCGCAGCGTTCCGCAGCGGCAACCACACCCTGCTGCTCGGCTACGCGCTGGAGCAGAGCTGCGTCACCCTGGCCACCCGGGGCGAAACAGCCGCCGCGACCGAGGCATTCGAGCAGGCCGTCGCGGCCTACCGGAGCCTGGGCGCAGGATGGGACATCGACCGCGCCGAGGGCCGCAGCTACCCACTGGGTGTCCGCCGGACCCGCGACAACCGGCGGCGCGGCAACCGACCGCTGACCGGTTGGGCGGCGCTCACCGCGGCCGAACAGCGCGTCGCCACCATGGTCGCCAAGGCGATGTCGAACACCGAAATCGCCGCGCGGCTTGGTGTTTCGCGGCGAACGGTGCAGGCGCAGGTGTCCAGCGCCCTGCACAAGCTGGGGGTGCGATCGCGGGTGGAGATCGCGGTGGTCGCCGCCGCGCAGCAGTCGGCGGAGGACACCGAACCCGTCGTTGGGCCGCGGCCGAACCGGTAGCGGATCACGAAACCGGTTCGTGCACGAGCGATTTCGAGTTTCGGGTACGGTACCCCGGTGCCGACCGACCAACCGATCCTGGGCCGTGACACCGAGATCGCCGCGCTGCGGGACCGGATCAGAACCGCCGCCAGCGGCAGCGGCCGTGCGGTGCTGGTCTTCGGCGAGCCCGGTATCGGCAAATCCACGCTGCTGGCTCGCGCCGCCGACGAATGCGCCCGCGCCGGATTCCAGGTGTCGCAGGGCGGCACCGAGGCGATGGAGGAACGCATCCCGTTCGCGGCCTTGACCGGTTGGCTCGGTATCGATCGCGCGGCGGAAGGCGCCGAGCTGGCCCAGGTCGCGGAGCTGTTGTCGGCGGGCGAGCGGGGCCGGGTCCTCGGCGCGGCGCGGTGGGAGTACGTCGTCACCGAATCCGTGGTCGATCTGGTCGAGAAGCTGGCGGCTCGCCAGCCCGTCGCGCTGCTGCTGGACGACTTGCACTGGGCCGACATCGCCAGCCTGGTCGTGGTCAACCGGATCTCCCGACTGCTCAGCCAACTTCCGGTGCTGCTGGTGTGCGCCTACCGACCGGTTCCGGTCGGTGCCGAACTGGCCACCGTGATCCACGGTTTGGAAACCGGTGGTGCGCTGAGCTTGCGACTGGGCCCGCTGTCTCCCGAAGCCGCCGCTGAACTCACCGAATCCCTGTTGGCGGCACCGGCGCCCGACGCGTTGCTCGACCTGGTCGACGGCGCCGCCGGAAACCCGTTCTACATCAAGGAACTGGTGGCTTCGCTTCGCGAGCCGGGCGGGTGGAACACCGCGGTCGCCCCGAAGACCTTCGCCGCCGCGGTGCACCTCAAGCTCGACTACCTGCCCCAACCATCGCGCGAGGTGCTGGGCCTGATGGCCGTGCTCGGCGGTCGCATGACGATCTCGGAGCTGTCGGCCGTGGTCGGCCGCTCACCGCTGGTGCTGTGGCGGCAGGTGCGCGACGCGGTCGACAACGGGCTGCTGGTCGAGGACGGCGACCGACTCGCGTTCCAACACGATCTCATCCGCCAGGCGATGGTGGCGACCGTGCCCGCGACCATGCGGCAACCGATGCTGTTGGAGGCGGGTCGAGCGCTGGCCGGGACCGGGGCGCCGGTGCGCCGGGTGGCGGAATTCCTGTTGGCTGGCAACGAGTTGGACAACGACACCATCGACTGGCTGATCGAGTCGGCGATCACCCTGATCTTGCAGTCTCCGGACACCGCCATCGAACTGCTCACCAGGTCGTTGGCGCAGCACGACCCGGCTGAACCGCGCTGCGACGTGCTGCGCTTCCTGCACGTCATCGCATTGCAGTGGGTGGGTCGCGGAGCCGAGGCCGAGCAGGCGGCCCGTGCCGCGCTGGCCCGCAACCGCGATCCTGATCTGATCGTGCAGTTGCGGTGGTCGATATCGCGGGCCTGCCTGCTGCAGGGTGACGCCGACGGGGCGGTCGCGGCGACCGAGGACATCCTTTCCGCCGGGCAGCTGGATGGCACCGTGGCGGGCCAAGCGCACTCCACGCTGGCCCAGTTCAACTTCATCCGCGGCAACCGCGAGGCGTGGACCCGGCATGCCGAAGAGGCGGTGCGGTTGGGCGAGGAAGTCGGCAGTGCGCATTTCGTCGCCTGCGGCCTGGTCATGCTCGGTGCCGCGAAGCTGGTGGAAGGCGACCCGGCCAGCGCTTTCGAACTCGCCACCAGAGGACGTGCGACGTGGGGCGATCAGGACTACGGGCCGGAGGAAGACGAGTTGGCGGCGCCCTTGTTGCAGGCGAACAGCTTGCTGGAGCTGGATCGGCTGGCCGAGGCCGAGCAGTGCCTCCGCGACGGCATCCGGGTCTCCGAGGCGTTCGGGAGCTCGGCGCTGACGTGGTACTCCCTCGTCGCGGCGCGGGTCGGGTTCGAACAGGGGCGCTGGGACGACGCGCTGGCCGAGATCCAGGCCGGGTACCAGCTCAACGACCCCTTCGGCCAGCACGCGGCGCTGCGCCTGCAGGAGGCGCTGATCCGCATCCACCGCGACGAGCCGACGGACTCGCTGCCCAGCAGCGCACCGGGCCGCGCCGCGCAGAACTACGAATACCTCCGGCGGTGGGCGCGAGCGCTGGACGTCGAGCGCTCCGGAGACGACGAAGGCGCGCTGGTCGAACACCTCGCGCACCTTCGGGCGGCGACCTCCGACTGGGGACAGGACATGCTGGTCCACCACACGTGGGTGGATCTGGCGCGCGTCGCGGTGATCACCGGCCGCCCCGAGGTGCTCGACGAGCTGGTGCCCGCGGCACGGGGCTGGCACCAGCGCTGTCCGACGCCGGTGAAACGCGGCCTGGCCAGCCTGCTGCACGGCGCCGCGACCGCTGATCCACCAGCGGTGACCGCCGCCGCCCAGGACTTCGCCGATGGCGGCCGTCCGCTGCTGTCCGGGATGGCTTGGGAGATCGTCGCCCGACTCACGCCGACCTCCGACGCCTGGTGCGCCGCGGCGACCAAGGCGGCGATCACCGCGTACGAGTCGTTCGACGCCCGCTGGGATCTGCGCCGGATCGATACCTGGGCCCGAAGCCGCGGACTGCGACGGCCACGCCGGTCCAACCGGCCCAAGTCCGGGTGGGCGGCGCTGACCCCGACCGAAGTCCGGATCGCACTGCTGACCGCCGAAGGACTGTCCAATCCGGACATCGCGAACCGGCTGACCGTGTCGCGCCGGACGGTGCAGTCCCACATCTCCAGCATCCTGGCCAAGCTGGGCTGCCACTCCAGAGTGGAACTCGCCGTCATCGCGATCCGCCACCGCCGCTGACGATGGCGAAATCACTTGCTGGGCAAGGGAATGCGCGTGGGGTTCGATCGTTCCGGTGAGAACCAAGGTCTTCACTCATGAGCACGTACTGCCGAACCCCGTCCATCACGGACTCGCCGACTCACGGCACTAGCTCTGATGAGGTCCTTGCCCGGGTTGAACCTTCAACAGCCCCAACCGGGAGATCCAGTCGAGGAACTCGTTGTACGTGACGCAACCGTCGCCGTCCTTGTCGAGCTGCTGCATGAGATTCTCGACGGTCTGCTCGATGCTGTCGGCGACTTCCCGCACGACGTCTTCGGAGCCACCGTGCTGGGAAAGCTCGTTGAGGTACTTCAGCAGCAATGCCGTGACCTCGTTGCGATCGAGCACGCCGTTGGAATCAACGTCGAACAATGCGAAGAAGGTCCTGGGATCGAACTCGTACGCTGTCGCTTCCTCGTCTGCCATGCCGGTTCCTCTCGGGGCCGTCCTCCGGATCGGGCTGAGTTCGATCATCCCGCACGCTTCGGACCGTCGAACACGCGGTGATCCTAGGCCCACCAGCCTCGGCAACGGTATGAAACCCGAAAGCCAGCCCACACTTCGGTACCACGACCCGGCGCGGCGAGACCAGCCACCGGCCTATGACCAGGCCAGTGCGAATGTTTTCCCTTTGCAGGACTCATGATCCGATTTGGTCACAATATCCAATTCATCCCGATGCACCCGAGCACATCGGACCTGATCTCCATCCACGAGGCGCTTGGTCACTCTTGGGTGGCCACAACGATGAAATACGTCCATGTCCACCGCACCCCCATCGAGGACGCCTGCATCGCTGGTCAGCAACGCACGGCCCAACGATTGGTGCTGCTTGTCTGGTCAGATCGCGTTGTTGGCGGCTGGGCGCGTGACACCAGCGACCGGCAGGAACGAGCCACGGCCGGGGGCTCACGAACGATCGTTTGCGGTCGCCGTGTGTTGCTTCGTGACCCGATGCTGTGCGGGTGCTCAGTGAAGGACGGTGAGCAGGCCCTCGACGCCGCGGCGGAACGCGGCGCCGACGCTGTCGACGCCGTCGAGGTGAGCGCCGCTCATGGCGCCGTCGCGCATCATGACGAAGTGTCGGGCGGCGTGCTCTGGTTTGCCGCGCCGCGGTGAGTTCCCGAAGACCTGCGCGAAGAGTTCGGTGAGCGTGGTCGTGTACCAGGCTCGGTGGTCGAGGATCACCCGGCGCACCCGGTCGTCGGGGTCGGGGTACTCGGCGGCGGCCTTGAGGAACGCGCAGCCGCGGAACTCCGGCGAGGCCAGGCTGTCGGCGACGGCAGTCCCGATCGCGCGCAGTGCGTCGGCCGGTGACGGTGCGGCCTCGATGGCGGCCTGCACGCCGGCCCGCATGTCGGTGTCGACGCCGCGCAGGTAGGCGACCACGAGGTCTTCTTTCGAGGGGAAGTGCCGGTAGAACGTCGCCCGCGTGGCCGGGGCCTCGGCGAGGATCCGCTCGACCCCGACCGCCCGGATGCCTTCGCGGTAGAACAGCCCGCTGGCCGTGGACAGCAGCCGCTCTCGCGCCTCGGACCGGCCCGGCTCTCCCGATGAGCTGCCGTTCGGGCTGTCGGGCGCGGGGCGTGTCCGTGTGGCCATGACCTCACCGTAGCAGAAAGAACGATCGGTCTTGCAATCGCCAAGGAGTCGTGTCAGGCTGCTCTCCGCAAGAGAGAACGGTCTTTCTACTAGGAGGTACCATGTCGAGCCGAGACGCGGCCAGCCAGTGGCAGGGCGACCTGCTGCACGGTAGTGGCACCGTCAGCTTGGACTCGTCGAACGCCCGGGGAGCTTGACGTGCCGTTCCCGACCCGAGCCGCGGAGCCCGACGTCAGACCCCTGCGGAGAACCTCTCGGGCGTTCTGAACGCGGAGAACCCGATCGCGACGGGCATCGACACCGTTGCCGATCGAGGAGCAGCGCGGGCAACCCGCCTCGGACACGTCAGCAGACACCAGATTCAACGGCTTTCTTTGGAAAGGAACTGTCATGACCACGACTACTGCCCCTGCCGCTGCCACCGTCGCGCCAGCGCTTCGTCGGCTCTACTTCGTTCGTTTCGGGTTCGCGCTGATCTGGGCTGTCGTGCTCTTCTTGACCGCGTCGAGCATCGGGCCGGTGAGCGCGGCCCTGCTCGTGATCTACCCGCTGTTCGACGTGGGCGCCGCCGTCGTCGATGCTCGCTCCTCCCGAGCGAGCCGGTCCGCTCTGGGTCTCTACGTCAACATCGCGATCAGTGTGATCGCTGCCGTCGGACTGGTCTTCGCGGTCACCTCCGGCATTCCGGCGGTCCTGCAGGTGTGGGGGGTCTGGGCCGTCGTAGCGGGCCTCGTCCAGCTCATCGTCGCTCTGCGGCGACGCGACCTCGGAGGCCAGTGGGCGATGATCGCCAGCGGCGCCATCTCCACGCTCGCCGGGATCTCGTTCCTCCTGCAGGCCGCTGCCCCGCACGCCTCGCTAAGCAACCTGGCCGGCTACGCCCTGCTCGGCGGCATCTTCTTCCTCGTCTCCGCGCTGCGCCTCGGACGGAACGCCAGCCGGAGCGCCGGTGGGAGCAACTGAGATGAACCAGCGTCGACAGCGTCTTCGACGTCATCGTCATTGGCGCCGGTCCGGTCGGGAACCTGCCGGGGACTGGTGCCGTGCCGATCATCGTCGGCTCGCAGAAAACGAACGGTTTTCCGAACACTCACGTGCCGAGGCGGGGGCTAGCGGGGCGGATACTGGAAGGCATGACCCGGCCCTGAAAAGTGGTACGCCACTTGTCAAACACGACCTAAGTCCAAAGAAAGTTAGAGCAGAACATGACTTCCACCAGGCACGACGGAGACACCTGGGACCTGGCATCCAGCGTCGGCGCGACCGCCACCATGGCCGCGGCGGCCCGGCATGCGCATGGGCGACATGCTCTACGTCAGCGGCGCCCTCAACAAGACCACGAAGTAGCAGCTACCCCGCATGACGACCGACTCTGCACGCGGGATCCCCGAAAGAGTCGGTCCAACTAGTCCACTTTGGACAACCGAGGCCACTGATCACGACTAATCCGTTACCGGCTTCAGCAACAGTGGGGCCGCCCAACGGAACGGCCCCACTGCGGTGCGTCTGCGGGTGACCCAGGGCATGTCTGACAAGGATTGTTGCGAGTCACCGAGCCTCGGCCGGGTATGTCGTGCTCTCAACGAGAGCGGAGACCGTCGACAATGACCGCCACGATCGTGTGCGCCCGCGCGTCCCACTCCGATTCGGGTATACGCGACAACACACCCAAGAGAAGAATGACGTCGGCGGCATCAACATCTTCGCGCACTTGACCGGCGGCTTTTCCCCGATCGAGCAACATCCCGAGCGCTTCATCGAGTCGGTGGTGCTGCTCCGAGTAGAGATCGCCCCACGCCGATGCCTCGATAGCCGCCATGACACCGCGTTTGACCCGCGCGTACTCGACCAGCCGCTGCAACCAGCAGGTCAGTGCCCGAAGCGGAGGATGCTCTGCCAGCAGCGGCGCCACGGCGTCGACGAGCTGGGTCAACTCGTACCGATACACCTCCGCCAGCAGGTGCTCGCGGGTCGGGAAGTGCCGATAAAGGGTGCCCTGCCCCACACCCGCCGACTTGGCGACCCGGTGAAGCTTCAGATCAGCGGCCGCACCGTTGGACTTGCTCAGTTCGGCCCGCGCAGCCTCGACAATGCGGTCCCGGTTGGCGACTGCGTCTGACCGGCGCTCACGACTCGCCACGACGCTACCTCCCTTCCCGCATAGCAAAGCGGACAACTGTCCGGTACTGTCGGGCTGTAACCGGACAGTTGTCAGTTTAGAGCAGGAGACGTCTCGATGAGCAGACTGGACAGCAAGGTCGTCGCCATCACCGGAGCCAGTAGCGGTATCGGCGCGGCTACCGCCCTGGAGCTAGCGACCCGTGGTGCGGCTGTCGTGCTGGGCGCCCGGCGCACTGACCGGCTCGACTCGCTCGTAGCGCGAATCCGGGCCGAGGGTGGCCGCGCGGAGATGCTGGAAGTCGACGTCACCAAACGCGCCGATCTTGAGCGACTGGTGACCCTGGCCGTGAACCGGTTCGGACGCCTCGATGTCCTGGTGGGCAATGCCGGAGTCGCCCGGATCGCCCCCATGGCAGACCTCGACGTCGACGACTGGGACGTGATGATCGACGTCAACCTGCGCGGTGTCCTGCACGGCATCGCCGCCGCGCTGCCGGTGTTCCGCGATCAGGGCCATGGGCACCTCGTCACCACTGTGTCGACGTCGGGCCTCAAGATCGTCCCGACTCAAGCTGTCTACGCGGGAACCAAGAACGCCGTACGCACACTGCTGGAAGCGCTACGCCAGGAGTCCACCGACGGCGTTCTACGCACGACCTCCATCTCGCCGGGATTCGTGCACACCGAACTCGTCGACCACATCGACGACCCCGAGCAGCGAGAGCAAGCCCAGCACACCATGGCGGCACTCGGCATCAGCCCCGACGCCGTGGCGCGCGCCATCGCGTTCGCCATCGAACAGCCCGACGACGTCGAAATCGGCGACATCACCATCCGGCCTGCCAGACAAGGCTGAAAGGCCCCGAGAGCGTGTGGACAAAGGGAAAGCGTTGTCGGACAGGACCTAGTTCGGTAGGTCGTAGGCACCGGCCTTTACCTGCCCAATGAATGAAGCCCACGCGACGGGCGGCACCCAGAAGGCTCCGGCTTCCTGATCCTTTGAGTCCCGCACCCCGACCGTGGATTCTGCAATAATCCGAACCTCTACGCATGTCTCATTCCCCGACGTGCTTCGACTACTCTTAAACCAGCCCGAGTCCGCCCCTTGACAACGCATCACTATTTCACCTCTAGTTTCGTGCGGATAACCTCAAGCGAAGCGCATCGCGGACCATGAGGTCAAACGGTCCGCGATGCTTCGCCATCGCCTCGACCGCAGAGAGCAAGCGTCATCGTCCACTCTGGACAACAACTCTCGCTGATCACGACCACGCCGTGACCCACATCAGGAACAGCAGGGCCGCCCCAACGGAACGGCCCCACTGCGGCGACTGCTTCAGGAGCGGTCGAACCGCCCAGCAGATCTTGAGCACGAAAAGATGGCACCCACAGCCAACCATTGCCGGGGCCCATCATGCTAGCGATCGAACCGGCCAGCTTTGACCGCCCGAATAAAGGCGACGACATCCACCTCAAGCACTGGCCCATCCAGGTCCTTGGAATCCCGAATGCAATCTAAGGTATTGGCCAATTCGACACAATTCTGAACCGCCTGGCTGCGGCTTGATTTAATCCACCATTTCGGGTTAGCCATCTTCTTTCTCCAATCTATTGGCAATTTCTGCGATAAGTCGCATAGATTCGTCAGAATTCATTGCCACGCGGAGGATCATGTCCGCAGCTTCTCGATACGCGTTCACGTCTCCGTCCTGATGCAGGCAGAGTCCGGATCTGCGCGTTTCCAAGAGAACCACTGGGGTAGCCTGCTCAGACTCAATCAACGTGAACGGACCTTCAAGCCCGGGATGCCAACCACTGTGATACGGTATTATTCGCAGGTCGACATTTGGCAATCGTGCCATTTCCAGCAAGTATTTTACCTGCTCAACCGCAGTTGATCGACCTCCAACGCCATGAAAAAGCACGCCTTGACCTATCAGGGCCACGAGTTGCGCAGGATTTTCTTTTGCGAGCACTTCGCGTCGGCCAATCCGCACTGCAATGCGTGTGGCTATATCGCCGACAGGTACCCCGCCAGCTGACATGATCGCCCGAATGTATCCGCTTGTTTGCAGCAACCCAGGTACGAGAAGCGGTGCAACCTCAATGATCTTGGTGGCGTTCTGTTCATAGTCGAGAAAGGCAGCCAACTGCTGCCTCTGCTCGGGGAGCGTAGTAGCTGCCCATTGCGGCTCATCCGTGCGATAAGCCAAGGTCATTATTCCGTCGTACCGCACCCCGTTAACCCCGAGCTCAGTAAGAATCCGGGATACATTCTCCGGCTTAGGGGTTCGTTCCCCCGTCTCCCAACGAGACAATATGCCGGGATCGCGCTCAATCTTCGTAGCAAGTTCTCGTAGCTTCAAACCTCGCTCTTCACGCGCTGCCCTCAATGCACCGCCTAGCGCACGTGCCTTGGGCGTCTTCGTCATGACGTCTCCGCGTTGTCGACCGGTAACAGCATAGTGTCACCGCGTCGGCACAAAAGATCACCTGTTGCGACACGGTAACCGCGTTGCAGATTCTGTCCGGTTGCAAGATTCTTAGTCAACAGGACAAATTGCCAGTTTGCTTGCAGGTGACGCAGCGTTGTAGCTGGTCAGAACGGCAATCCCAGGATCAGCTGGACGACGGCACGGCCACCCGAACGTAGGTAGGTGATCAGCGTGAGCCGACACGCGGTGTTCGGCGGTGCCACGTGACCGTGGACCGTAGATCTTCACAGCAGGTAGGCGACCATACCGGTACCTCGGGCTCAAACCCGCTGAGCACGGGGGTTACAGCGGCACTGCGGAGCCGGGACTTGGTTCCTGAGCTGCGAGTGTGGATCGCGGAGCATGTGATCAGGGAGGGGCTCAAGGACGACGCCTTGCCCGTGCAACGCGAGGAGGCTCGGTTATGGCTTGCCGACCTCGTCGAGGCTGTCGTCATTCCTGACATCTCGGACGGCCCCGTCTTCCTCTCGGGGTGTTTGTCATGACGACGGCCGATGTCGTTCTGCTGCTGTGAAACCGATGCCGAGTTGACGGCGCCGATTCTTCCATCGGGCTTGCCGCCGGTCCCCGACGTCCGGCAAGCCCGATGGATCCCAGCCACACCCGCGCAGCGAACAGGACGACACGCGCTCCGCGAAACGGGCAGGCACGCGCTTCGCGAACGTCGGGCGTGTTGATCACTTCGGCTTGATGCTGAAATTTTTCGGGAGGATTGATGATTGGCTCTGGTTCATTGTCGCGCTCTGCTGATATTCCGCCGAAGCGCGTGCCAAGCGAGTCGGAAATAGCCGCAATCCGCTATGCGGGGCATGGGTGGCCGGTGTTGCCCGGCTCGGCTTTCAACGGTCGGCGGTACGTGGTGCCGGGAACCCGGAAGGTCACCGACGGGGTGCGTCCGCTCGTGGCCCGCAACCTTGCCACCACCGACCCCGAACAAGCGGCTCGGTGGTGGCAAGGAGCAGACGATCGGGTGGTGCCGACCGTGCTGCTGCGCTCGGGTCCGGCGTTCGGGTTCGTGTCCGTTGCGGCGAACTTGGCCAAATTGGCGCTGCGGACCGGGGTGTGGCAGTCGCAGCCGGGCCCGGTGCTGTACCGGGAAGACCTGGTGCGGGCCTATTTCCTGGTGAGCGCGGGCAATCTGGCGATCTCCGGCCACCAGCCCAGCGAGGTGGTGGAGCTTGCGCGAGGTGGGTGGGTGGTGGCCCCGCCGTCGCGCACGTTCGGGGTGGACGTCGTGTGGTGGGTCGCGCCGGAAACCGTGCAGTGGGAGGCAGTTCAGGCGTCGGTGCTGGTTGCGGCGCTGACCCAGGCGTGCCGGGACCGGGACACCGACTCGGCGGTGCGCGGCCTGTGGACAGCGGTGGGGGCGGGGCGGGATGCCTGGGCTTGACCCGTTCGCGGCGGAGGAGTTGTTGCTGTGGTTCGTCGAACGCGACTTCGCCCGCCACGTCATCGGCCCGCCCGGCGATCCGCGCGTCATCGTGCTGTTCCACTGCTGGGAGGACGACAGGTACATCGACGTGGCCCACGTCCGCGGGGAGGTGCGCACCGAGGTGGCGCGGGTCGTGAAGAACGCGGGCGGGAACGTGTACCAGCCTCGTTGGGTGGTGTGGCACTACTGGGGCGGCATCGTGGATGCGCTGGAAGCGTTGCGGAATCTTCCCGAGCCGGGCCATCCGAACGCGCCCACCCGCCCCTATGAGCCGCCGCGTGAGATCGCCGACATCCCCGACACGGCACCGGGCGCGGCGCTGTGGATCGCGCACTACGAAACCGAACACGTCCGCATCCGCCTTCCGCAACTGAGGCTCTGACCGCCACACCCAGCGGCCAGAAACGACGAACGAGAAAGGAGGAACGCGTATGAAACCACTGGCGCACACGGCAAACCCGTCCCCTCCCAGTCACGATGTTCCGCCGTGTGCGCCGACCTGACCGCAGCGCACAAGGACGCGCCCGACCCCTACCACGGCACGGCTGGGGCCGGGCCGCGTCACCCCCGGCCGCCGGACTCCGAACGGCCAGACACGCATGCGGCCGGAGCGATCGCCGCGCTCGCTGGAGGGTGCGGGCGTTGTACTACCCGTGGTCAGGTTGTGTTCAGATGCTGGAGGATGCTGCGGGCGTTGCTACCTGGATTCGCAGATCAAGGACGTTGTGTCCGTACCCGGCCCGAAGCAGTGAGGAGAGGTTCAGTGTCGGATGAGAAGGGTCGTATCTTCCGCGAGGCGTGGATCGACGGGGTGAACAAGTACTACCCCGGCGAGCCGAAGCCCGGCTACATCGCCCCGTGGGAGGACACGCCCGATTGGGAGCGCGCCAGCGCGGCCACGGTGTACCAGCAGGTGCACGACTTCATCGTCGCGACCGAGGGCAACACGGCCAAGCTCACCCGTGAGCAGAAGGGCCGTTTCGTCGCGCTGTGCTGGATCGGGCAAATCTTCCGCCACATCGCCGACCCCAAGCCCGCGTATGTGGCGGACTGGACAGACATGCCCGAATGGCAGAAGGAAACGGACTCCGACATCTTCGAGCGCATCGAATCGGAAGTAGCCGTCCGCACTTCCTGAAAGAGGCCACGCTCAGCAGGGCTGATGATCGATTGGGCGCCGCAAGTGCCCGCCCGGTAATCCAGCCACCGCACCCGATTGGGGCGAAGTGAAGGGCACCTTTTACCAAGTAAGTTGGCGAAAGGTGCCCTTCACCTGTCGTTCGGGCGTTGTTGGATTGCTTCGGTTAGGGCTTGGAAGGCTGTTGGGGGGTTGGTGGTGTTCGGTTCGTGGTGGCGTCTTGGTCTGGTTTGGTTGGATGTGTCGGGTTCTTGGGCGAGTAGTTCGTAGGATCCGTATTCGGCCAGGTCGTCGAATGCTTCGGTCTTGAACGCTTGGCCGAGGATCGGGCCGTTCTCGCCGAGCGGGCCGTCCGCGCCGAGCGACAGCGACGTGAACCGCTGCCGCCACGTGTCCCGCTGCGCACCGCGTTCGGTGTCCCACAGCTGCTCGACGATCCGTTCCAGGAACGTGGTCGGGTGCGCCGCCTGGTTGTAGGTCTTGCGCAGGGTGTCGGTGTTGATGTCCTGGTGCACCGCCAGCGCGTGGACCTGCATGTCCGGCTCGCGGTGGGCGCTGACGTGCTGTTGGAGGTAGTGCTGCGCCGCGACCAGCGACAGTGCCGACTGGGTGTAGTCGATCAGCAGGATGTTCCGGTCCTCGGGCAGGTGCCCGAGGAATTCCTGGAAGTGGACGTCGAGCAGCTGCTGCTGATCGTCGGTCAGGGCTTTCGGTTCCCGGCCTGGACCTTCGAAGGCGGGGCGCAGGATCGAGTTCAGGTCGACGGGAGCGGGACGGAATTTCGACAGCGGCACCGCGGCCGCGTCGTGTCCGTGCGACCGCAGAGCTGCCACCACGGGACCTGGACTGCGCCCGAGACCCACGTAGCTGTACTGCTCCGGCGGGTACTGGCGGGTGATCCAGCTGGCGAGATCGTTGACGGCCGCGACGACCTGCTGTTGGCCCTCGAAGTGGTTCCGGCTGGACATGGCCTGCACCGTCGCGGCGAACCTGTCGGCCTCGTCGACGCCGTACACCTCCGGTTCGCGCCCATCCCGGCCGTAGAGGTGCTCGATGACGGCGTGCTGCACGCCGTCGGCCATCGAGTAGTGGAATCCGGCTTCGCCCAGCCAGTTGCGCACCATCATGGGTGTCGCGCCAACGGTGTGGTCGGCGTCTACGCGGAACCGGACGAACTCGGACGGTTGGTACTCGGCATACCTCGGAGCACCCTGCCCCTCGCCCGGCAGATGCCAGTGGCCGTCCTCCCGCTCCCCTCGGTTCGGATCGGGGCGGTACGACTCGATCCGCTCGACCGCGGACCGCGCTTGCGCGTCTTGCGGCGGCGTGCCCGGGTCTTCGCCGTCGCGGGGTGGGTGGAAGCCGTTGGCGCTGGCCGGGGTTGTGGTGCCGTCCGGGTGGTGGGTGTCCCAACTTCCGTTCGGGGGCCAGCCAGGTCGGCCATCCGGGGCTCTGCTGCTGGCGAAGACCCGGCCGCTGCCGTCTGTCCACACCAGACCCCGGGGTGCGGTGACCGGGACGCCGAGTTCGCGGGACAGCTCGCGGGCCAGGCCACTGGTGCCCGCGTCACAGGACAGCAGGCGGATCGGTTGGCCGTCCCAGTTCGGGTCGCCCCGCAGCGCGTCGGCGAATTCCCTGGCGTTGAGGTCGCGGTCGCCGACGCGGACCCGGCCGTCGGGCAGTGCGTGCACGTCGACGGTGTGGTGCGCGCCGTCGTCCGGCACCCGCTGCGCGAGGTCCCGCATGTTCGGGTCGGTGTGCAGCGACGAGCCGCCCGGGGTGGCTTCGAAGGGGGTTGGCTCGATCCGGCGGAGCAGCTGCGCCGCCTCGGGATCGATCCGCGCGAGCTCCTGGACGATCTCGTCGAGCAGCCGAGGGCCGGTGTGCGGGTTGAGGATCGCGTCCATCGCCGCCAGATCCGGCGCGGCACCGCCGACCGCGGTGCTCGACTGCGGTTGGTCCTCGGGCAGGGGCAAGCCCCGCTCGCGCGCCGCTTCCTTCGGGACGAGCACTTCAACCCCGGCGGCCACTTCGGCTTCGAGGTGCTTGGGGTCGCGGGTGAACTGGGCGCCCAGGGCGTCCAGCAGGAAGTTGGTTCGAGTGCGGTCGGCCACCAGGTCGTAGACGGCCGTCATCCGATACCGGTAGTAGGCGGTGTCCTTCGCCGTCGACGAGCGCGTGTCCTTCGACCACTCGCCCTGCCGCGTCGCGTCGGTGCGGGTGAAGCCTTCGGATCCGGTGACGCTGACGAACGGCGGGGACGCGGTGGCCCGCGCGGTGTGGCCGGTCGCGGTGCCCTGGCCCCGACTGACCACGCCGAGCGCGTCCTCGGTTCGCTTGTGCGAAATCCGCGTCTCGTCGACGAACACCGGATCCAACAGCCGGACGTCGTTGATCCGCACGCGGTACCGGTCGGTGAACACGGGGCCGTTGTCGACGATCTCGGTGCCCAGCTCGCCCCGGCGGGCGTCTTCGAAGAACCCAGCGAGCACGTCGTTGCCGTAGAGGTGGATGAGCTGGTTCTCCCCGGCGGTCGCCCGGCCCGCGACGCCGTCGGGCACGCCGATCTGCGCGAGCAGTTCCTGGAAAATCGGTGGCAGGTCACCGCGCGGCTGCTTGACGACCGAGCCGGGCGGAAGTTCGACCGCACCTTCCCGGTTGGACGCGGTGGCCCGCGCGGTCGTGACGGGCGCGTGCGGTGGCGGTGGGGTGCCCAGCAGTTCGTGCTCCGGCACGGCGTACCGCAGCACGCCGCTTGCCCGCTCGACCTCGGTCGGCAGGTCGATCTTGCGGAGCCGGTCGGTCGCGAACAGGTCACCGACGTAGTGGCGAAGGTGTTCGGATCGCTGTTCGCGCTGGTAGATCTCGAATCTGACCTCGAACGGGACCAGGTATTGGTGCGCTCCGGTATCCGGGCCGCTCAGTTTGTCGGTGACCCGCTTGGATTCGACGTCTTCCCACGGCGTTGACCGCGTTGTGGTGTAGGCGTGCTCGACGCTGCCGGTCATCTGCCCGGACGGGTTTCCCACTGACGACGTCAGCGTTTTCGCGGTGTCGGACGTTCCGCCGGTCACGATCCGGCGGTTGGCCCGCCGCGCCGTGGCCGCCCCGGCGTCGCCGGGCAGCCTGCCTTCGTAGCTGGCCTGTTCCGGGTGCGTGATCACTTGGACGCGCAGCTGGTAGATGTCGTTGCTGTCCCGCAGCGGGATGTTGTGCACGTAGCCGGAATCGGTTTGGGCCAGTCGCAGCAGCACTTTGTCGTTGGACAGCGCCAGCCGCAGCGTCCGGTCCACCCAGTCGCGATCGTCCGGCGACTTCAGCCGCAGCGCCGCGGCGAAGGAACTGCGGACCTTCAGCGCCAACTCCTGCATTCCGCTGACCACGTAGCGGATCGGCAGTTCGGAAAGCGAGGACGGCAGATGGCCTGCGGGGACCTCACCACCGGCAACCGGTTCGGTCGGTAGGCCATCACGATCCGGTAGTCGGAGTTCCCTGGCGATGCTGTCCGGAACCCACACCTCCAGCCCGTCGGGCACCAGAATCCGTTCGGCACGCGGGTGGTCGGACACCAGGTACTCGACGTCGAGCCGGTACAGGTGGTGCGGCTCGACGTTGTTGACCTCGTGCACCACCTTGACGATGTGGTTGTCCGCGCGGTAATCGGTTCGGCTGGTGGCGTATCCGCCGCCAGCGGACACGTGCGATCCGGCCTTCGCGGTTGCGGATGCCGTGCTCCCCGACCCGGTTCTGGCCTCCTCGAAGGCGTAGGTGATGGTCGAGGTGGTGGAACTGATCCGGTCGGTGGTCGCGACCTGCCTCGGGTTGAACAGCGAGGTGCGGAGCTCGACCTGCGGCCTCTCGACCTCCGCCGTTCGCAGCCGATCCGGGATTCGCGGATCGCCGAACAGCGCGAGCGGTGCCGCCGAGGCGGACCGGAGCAGGTGCTCGCGCAGCACTTCCGCGCCCAGCTCCAACCGGCCGCCGGTGACCAGGTCGTCAACGGCCGCCTGCACCAGTTCCCGGCCGCGGCTGCTGGTCACCGCCGCCGTCGCCTCGGGCAGCTCCACTCGCCGCGCGCCGCTGCCGAACAACCGCTCCCGGTCGGCTTCGGTGGCGCCGCGCACGGGTTCGCGGGCCGTGGTCGGGGCGACCGGTTCGATCCCGTCCGGCACGACGCTGCGGATCAGGACCGCCTGATCGGCGCGCAGCCGGGACGCGACGTCGTGGCCGGAGCTCTCGGATGCGCGGCGCAACTCAATGGTCAGGTTGCCGGTTCGCTCCCAGATCCGGGCCGGACCGCGATATTCCAGCCGCACGGCGTTGGCACCGCCGGAGCCCGCACCGCCCCGGTCGAAGGTGTGCCAGCTCGCGCTGGCGTCGAGCGTCGCCGACACGTGCGGCGCGGCTAGCTTCAAGGGGGTGACGCCGATCTTCCGGTTGTTGTCCTGCACGAGCTTGGAGTAGTTCAGCGCCCGGCTTTCGGCCTCCAGCGAGACCGTCGCATCCGCGATCGATCGCCCCGACCGCGGTGCGTCCAGCGCAGCGGAGACGTGGATCTCGTGCCACTCGCCGCCGAGCAGGAAGCGCACGTCCCGACCACGCTGGCGAATCACCTCCAGCCGACTCGCGAGCACCGGGGTCGCCAGTTCTGCCACGATCATGTGCTGCGCGTGTTCGAGCTCGCCGGGCTTCAGGTCGGCACCGAGTCGGCGCGCCTGGGCGCCCAGCAGGAGGTTCGCCTGCACCGCCACATCCGCCATGCCCCGGTGCGAATGCACGGCCGCCAGGCCGTCGCCGTCCCCCGACAGCGCACCCGGCGGTCGAGCGGGTGGTCCCGGTGGTGCGGGCGCCGCCCCGCTGGTCAGCGCCTGCCTGAAGTTGTCCACTTCGGACACCGGAACTCGCAGGTAGGCAACGACATCCGCGGTGAACTGCTGCGGAGGTCCGGATTTGTGCCGGACCGTCACCGGTAACCGCAGGTCCAATTTGACGGCCGCCGAGTCCTCGTTGAGCTGCACCGCGCGGAACCGCTGGGCCTGCAGGTGGACATCGCTCAGTTCGGTGCGCGAGGTGCCTACCGTCGTGGACGCCTTCGACGTCAACTGCAACGGCGCCTCGACACCACCGCCCGCGGAGATGCCGGACGCGGCGCTGCGCTGGTAGCTGTTGCTGGTCAGCTCGACCCGGCCGAACGTGGTCAGCCGGTTGACGCGCACCGGCCCGGTGCCCAACTGCTGCACGCTGGTGATCTCGGGCCGGTCGATCCGCACGCTGGTGCCGCTGCCCGGCATGGTGTGCCTGCCCGTTTCCAGCAGGCCCCAGGCGTCGCCGACCATTCGAACGTCGGAGAACGCCCGGGTCAGCCACTCGTGGAGTTCAGCCTTGCCCGACGGCGAGTCCTCGACCTCCGACATGACGCGGCGGAGGAGTTCCGGGCCGACGCCGGACATCGACTCCACCGCCCACAGCGCCTCCGACAGGCCCCGCTGGTCGACCACGGGCAGCACCGGCCCGGCAGGCGCTTCGGGGTCGCGCAGCACGCTGGTCGGGAACTGCACCCGCACCTCGCCTGCCCGACGCTGGTCCCGCACCTGCGTTCCGTCGCTGGACCGGAACACGACCTCGCGGTCGGTCTGGACGTGGAACTCGGACACCTGGTCGCCGACCCGCAAGGAGGTGTCGGTGATCGGGAACTCCACCGTCATCCGCATCCGCGACAGCTTCGAGCCGTGTGCGTCGGTAACCGCGGTGGTGACCGGGTCGGTGGGTGGCGATACCTGCGCGGACAGCTCCCGCTGGCGGTCCGCCACCCGCCATTCGAAGGCCATCGGGAGGACCATTTTGGACACTTCCAGCACCGCGCCGTGGCCCGGCGCGGACTCCGTGGCCGCGGGCTTGAGGGACAGTTCGACCTGGCCGCCCTCGACGGGGATCGTTCGCGTCCCGGCGAACAGGGATTCCACCGCCGCAGCCGGTCCCAGCTCGGTCACCAATCGCTGCGCCGCCTCCCGAACGACACCGCCCAGCGGTGCGGGAACGCCGCCCGCGATCAACTCGACCGCAGCGGCACGCGCTTGCTGGCTCGACACATTCGCGCCGTGCAAGGGGCGTCCGTCGGCGCTCACCACGCTGCCGACGCCGAAGCCGTCGCCTTCTTCGAAGTACACCGGTGGCCGCGGGCCTTCCTCGGGCGGCGGGTCGTCCGCCCGGGGTGGCTCCTCGCGCTCGTCTCGGTCCGCAGCGCGTGGCGGCGCTTGAGCGCTGCTTCGGGTTCCGCCGGATCTGGCCGGTGGTGTGGTTCCGGCCGATGGTGCGTCGGACGACGTCAGCGGCGCTGCGACCGGGACGGCCGCTGTCTGATCACCGGGTGCCGCGGCCCTGAGCTCGGTGGGCCGGGCGCCCGTCGGGGCGTGATCCGGCGGCGTGCGCAGGCCCACGTCGACGGCGACCGGCGGTCTCGACGACGTGGCGACGGATTCGGTTCGAGGTGGCGCGCCCGATTGGGGTTGGCCGCCGGATTGCACCGCCGTCTCGGTAGCTGGCCGCGAGTGGGGGGCTTCGGTGCCGCGATCGGCCGGTGCCGATACCTGCGGGCGGTCCGGGCGCGGGGCTGGTTCCGCACCCTGTTGCACGGGTGAGGACGCGGCAGCCCCCGATGGTGCCGTGGCCGATCGTGCCGGGTTTCCGGGGGCGGGCTCACCACCCGTGACCGGTGCCGTGGCGGTCGACTGCCGAGTGGTGTCCGCGATCCCGGCGGCAGCCGCCGGGGCACGGGTATCCGAGGCGGTGTCGGAGGTCCGTCCCTCGACCGCCGGTGTTCGATCGACAGCGGCACCGGAATCATGTTGATGTGCAACGGTTTCTGCCATGGTGGCCGGGCGAGTCGAGGAGACGGCATCGCCTGCCGCCGACCGTGACTCGGCGGGGCGGTCCGCCGAGTCACGGCCGGTCGAGGTGCCGACCAACTCGCGCGCGCCGCTCGGGGCCGACTCGGTGGCCGGGCGATCAGTGGTCGGTTGATCGGTGCGAACGGTGGTCAGGTCGCCGACCTCGGCCACCGTCGCCGGACGCGCGCCCGTGCCGCTTTCGCCGCCCCTGCCGGTCGATTCGACCGTCGAACTCGACACCGTCGGCACGTCGACGTCGATTTGCACCGCGGGCCGGTTCACCGTGTAGCGGCCCGCCGCGCCGCCGACCGCGCCACCCAGCGCACCGAGCCCGGCGTCCTCGAAGACGTTGCGCCCCTCGATCGCGTTGATCACCATGGTGCCCGAGAGCCCGCCCAGCGCGCCGAAGGGAGCGCGGAAGAACGGGTTGCGCCACAGCTGGTTCAACGTGCTGCCAGCGGTGTTGCGCAGCAGCGCCGAGCCATCGCCGCGCATCGCCTGCCGCACGGCGGCCTTCACCGCCGGGTTCACCTGCGCGTTCGCGGCGCCACCCAGCAACCGCGTCGCGGCGGCGCCCGTCGCTCCGCCGCTGGTGGCTCGGGTGAACACGCTGCCCAGCCCACCCGCGATGCCACCGGCCACCGCACCGAATCCGGTCATCTTGAGCAGTTGGAGACCGTCGAACTCATCTCGGCTGCCCTTGGCCAGTTGGAGGAGTTGGACGCCAGCGTCGATACCGCCCATGATCGCGCCGATCTTCACCGCGATCTTCGCGGTCTCCGCCAGGATCGGGCCCAGGCTGGCCCGCACCGCCGCCATCGCAGCGGCCCGGTTGGCCATCATCGTCATGAGCTGCTTCACCAGTTGCAGCCAGGCGACGCGCACCAGCGCGATCATGCCCGGAATCGACAGCAGCGACACGCCGAAGGTCTCCACCGCCGCCTTGATCGCCAAGGCGATCTCGGCGGCTAGCCAGCCCAGCTGGACGATCAGCGACATCTTGGTGTATTCCAGGTCGGTGCCGAGCTTGTCGGTCTGCTGGCCGAGCTGGTCGGCCGCCTGGATCAGCGGTTGGAAGCTCTCCCGCAGCTGCCGCAGGTGCTCCACGGTGGCCGCCGCCGCCTCGCCCTGCTGGCCGCGTCGCACCGCGGACAGCAGCGAGTCGCCGTCCTCGGCGATCGTCGCCAGGCCGCGCTTGGCCTCCTGGTAGAGCTCGGCGGCCCGCCACGCCCGGTCCTCGTCCCCCCTCGGCCAGGGTTGGCCGACCAGGTAGAAGACCCAGTTGAGCGCTGGGGGGATGTCGATGCTCAAGACTTCCCCTTTCGGTGCGGTACCAGGTGATGCGGGCCGGTCAGCCGACCGCGGGCAGGTCGGCGGTGTCCAATGTGGTCAGATCGGCCGCAGAGGGTTCGCCCTTGTCGACCAGCCGGGTGGCCTGCCGATTGATCATCTCTTCGAAGGTCTTGCGCGCGGTGCGCCCGTTGCCGAAATCCGCGCCCCTGGGCAGCTGCTCGAAGTAGGCCAGCAGCGATGCCGTGGCCTCGGCGGTCAGCTGGTACTGGTGCTTGGCGCAGATCTGCTCGACGATGGTCACCAGTTCGGCCGGGAGGTAGTCGGCGAACTCGATGGTCCGGCTGAACCGGGAGGCCAGTCCCGGGTTGGAGGCCAGGAATCCGGTCATCTCCGCGGAATAGCCCGCGACGATCACCACCGTGTCGGCCCGGTGGTCCTCCATCAGCTTGACCAGGGTGTCGATGGCCTCCCGACCGAAATCCGGCCCCGAGCCGCGTTCCTGCGCGGTCAGCGTGTACGCCTCGTCGATGAACAGCACGCCGCCGATCGCCCGCTCGAACGCCTCGGTGGTCTTGATCGCGGTGCCGCCGACGATCTGCGCGACCAGGTCGGCCCGGCTGACCTCCACCAGGTTGCCCACCGGAAGTACGCCTAGTTCGGCGAGGATCGCGCCGTAGAGGCGCGCGACGGTCGTCTTGCCGGTGCCCGGTGAACCGGCGAACACCAGGTGCCGACTCATCGGCGGGGCCGGTAGGCCGAGTTCCTCGCGCCGCCGGGCCATCCTGTTCAGGTTCACCAGCGCCGTCACATCGCGCTTGACCTCGGCCAACCCGACCAGTTCGTGCAGTTCGGCGAGCGCGTCACCGACGTCCTGCCGAACCTCCTCGGTAGGACGGGTTTCGACCGGCGCCGACTCCGCCACCGCGCCCCAGGCATCGCCGAACCGGTTGGCCCGGCTGATCAGGTTGTGCACCACCAGTTGCGAACCCGGCGTGGTCTGCCGCAGCCCCGCCTTGCCGTTGCCGGTGACCGTGCAGTCCCGCAGCAGCACCGGTTCGGCGCTGTCCACCCGAATTCCGTCGGCGCGGTTGTCGGTGCTGTGGCAGGACACCAACTCCGCGCGGGCACCGGCAGCCACCACCACGCCCGCCTGCCCGCTGCCGCGCACCGCGACGCGGGTCAGCACGGCCGCGCCGCGCTCGGCGATCGAAACACCGCTGGTCTCGGCGCCGTCGATCGCGCAGTCCCGGAAAACCGCCTGTCCCCCGGCTTCGACGAGCAGCCCGACCCGACCGCCAGCCACCATCCGCAGATCGCCGACGTCCAAGTGCGCGTCCTCGCCGACCCGCGCGCCAGCGCCGCGCACCTCGGACAGCGCGACGCCGTCGATGCGCCCGCGCCCGCCGCGCACCGCTTCGATGGCGTCACCCGCGCAGCCGGAGATCTTCACCTTGCGCAGCACCGGTTCCGCGCCGGAACGCACGCTGATCGCTGGGCCTGCGGTGTCGTGCACCGCCAGCCCGTCGAATTCCGCCGCAGCGCCGGAACAAACCGACACCCCGGGGCCCGTGCTGCCCCGCACCACCACGTCGGCGAGCATCGGTCGGCTCGACTCGCCGATCTCGATCGCCGATGCCGAGGACTCGACGAATTCACACGCCTCGACGGTTCCGCGCGCACCGTCGGTGATGCGCAGCCCGCTGGCACCGGTGCGGACCGTGCGGCAGTTCCGGATGACCGGATCGGTGCCGCCTGCCAGCCGGATGCCGTCGCCGCTGACCTCGGAGATCGCCGTGTTGGCGATGGTGACCGCACCGCTGGTGGTGAGGTAGACACCGGCGTCGGCCGCCTCGCTGATGGTGGACCGGGTGACCCGGATGCTGCTCTGGCCGTCGGCGGCGACGGCGGGTTTGCCGACCGCGGTGATGCCGCAGTCTTCGAGCACCGCGCTGCCCCGCGCGCTGGTGTAGACGCCGTTGCCGCGGGCGTCCCGGATGGTGCAGGCCCGCACGAGCAGCACGGCCCGCTCACCGACGACCAGCCCCGACGTACCGAAATCAGCCAGCGTGCAGCCGTCGAGCACGGATTCGACGGTGGCGGTCGTCGCCACTCCGACACCTGCTCGGTTGGTGATCCGGCAGCCGCGCATCACGACCGCTCCCGTGTCGTGCGCGTGCACCGCCGCCCAGCCCCGCCCGTCCACTTCGCAGCCCTCCAGCGCGAGCTGCCCGCACTGGACGTCGATGGTGGCGGCGTCGGCGTCCTCGGTGCGGATCACCAACGCGGTCAGCTCCAGCGCTTCGGCCGCGCAGGCGAGCGCGCTGCCGTGCCGGGCGACCAGCTCGACCGACCCGGCGCCGTCCTCGGCGGCGATCTTCACCGGCCTGGTGACGACCAGGTTCTCCTCGTAGCGGCCGGGCCGGACCGTGACCACCGCACCGTCGGTGGCGACCAGCAGTGCCGCACCGATCGTCGGGTAGGCGTCGGGTCGTCCTGGCGCGACGCTGAGGTGCCCGCCGGTCATGGCCCGCGCTGGACGGATCTGGCATCGTCCACATTGGCCGATTCGGTGCCCTCCCACCGCTGGGCGCTGGTGTTGAGCGCTTCTCCGGTGCTGAGGTAGGAATCGCCGAGGTTGCGCACGCCGCCCGCGAAATCGCGGGCCGCTGGCTGGTAGCCCTCGGCGAACTGCTTGCCGATCCGGTCGTCGCCACCCCAGAACTCGCCCAGCTCGTCGATCTCACCGACGATCCGCCGCAGGTCCGCGAGCTGCCCACCGAGTTCCCGGGCCTGCTTGGCGGTGCTGCGGATCTCGCTCGGGTCGACCGAGATCTTCTCGTTCATCGGCGGTCCTCCTTGCCGAGCGCGGAACGCAGCGCGCCCAGGAAGTCGAAGTCGCGCGGATCCTCCGGCAGTCCCTCGCCCCGCGCGATGGCCTGCGGGGACAGCCCGGTCGGCAACATCGGCCCCATCAGCTCGGCCACCTTCGCACCGGCTTGCTCGCGGGCGCGTTCCGCCGTGCGCAGGACCAGGGCGGCCAGCTCCGCCGGGGCCATGCTCCGGTAGGCCGCGGTGGGGAACTTCAGGTCCCGCAATTCCCCGCGCGGTCCGACGGTGACGGTGACCTCCCGCTTGGTCGAGGTCACCGTCACCGACAGCCGCTCCAGCTGCTCGGCGGTCGTCCGCAGTTCCGCGCGCTGCCGCTGGTACTCGGCGGCGGCCCGCTCGATCTCGGCGTCCAGTTCGTCGAAGTTCACCTCAGGCACCTCCGTTCGGGAAGTTCGGCCGCTCACGGTGCGGGGTCTTCGCGGCCGATCACCGAGGCCGACGGGTCGTCGCTGCTGGCCCACACCGATTCGTCCGCCACCAACCAGGTCTCGCGCTGCCGTTCGGTGCCACCGCCGCCACCTGCACCGGCACCCATCGCGCCGGGCGGGTAGATCGGCATCCCGGAACCGCCGGGCGTGCCGGATGCGCCCAGCTGCCGGGCAGCCGCGCCTTCGGCCGCCAGCCCGGTGCCGGAGCGCATGCCGCTGGCGTTGACGCCCTGCGGCTCCGCACCGATCCCCCGGCCCGCTGGCGGCATCGCGTCGGCTGCCCCGCGCCACGGTGCACCACCACCCGGCAGTGATGCACCTCGCGGCGGCGCCGTCGTCGGCCGCCACGGCGGTACCGCGCCGCCGGTGCGCGTGGTCGGTACGGCGCCGCCCGGCATCGGGACGAAACCGCTTGTGCCGCCGGGCAAACTCGCTCCGACCGGTGGTGGCGAGGACGGTGTCCATGGCGGGATCGAGCTGGGCGTGGACAGCGTCGCGCCCGAGGTGCCCGCCAGCTGGGTGCTCGGATCGGTGGGCGCGGTCGACCCGAGTCCGAGTTCGGCCGGGGTGACCGGCGGTGGTGTCACCGCGCCCAGGGCCTGGTCGGGCCCGCCGGAATCCAGGGCCGTTGGCGGAATCGCTCCGCCACCGGAGGCCGCGCCGATTTCCGGGGACGCACCGGGCATGCCCGGCACCCCCAGCGAATTGAGCCCGGCTGGTGCGGAATTCGGGTTGGTCACCGAGAAGTTCGGCGGCGGCGCGGGTCGCAGCTTGCTGTGGGCGATCTGGTACTCGCCGCCGAGCCGGGTGATCACTTCGCGCATCTGGCGGTCGAGCCCGTCAACCGCGAAACCCTTCTGCGAGACCATGATGAGCCCGTTGTCCATCTTGTCGGCCCCGTTTTGCTCCGCCCAGGCGGCGTAGTGCGCGTCGATCTGGTTGATCTCCCACTGCGCCCGCTGCAACTTGTTCCCGGCGTCCACGAGCTCCTGCGCGACGGAGTCACCACCGGATCGGCCACCGCCCAACTGCTCGACGTGGTTGTCGACCACCTTGCCGAAGTAGTCCATGCCGGTGTCGAAGGCGTCCGCGGCCGGTCCCCGCCACACCTGCTTGGTGGCGTTGCGCTGCTGTTCCAGGGTGGTCCGGCACAGTTCGAAGAGCTGCCGGGTCCTGTTGAACGCGGCACCGGCCGTCCACAGGCTCTGCGGGTCGGCGACCGAGGCGGCGCCTTCGCGGTCGCGGTCGGTGCTCATCTCCGATCCGCCGCAGATCGCCGCCTTGATCTGCTTCCAGCCCCACGTACCGTAATCTTCGTTCGTCGGTACCTCGTCGAATTTCATCTCGCATCCATTCAGCGTGGTCAGGAAAGCGGTGGCCGACCGCCGCCTGCGGAC
This sequence comes from Saccharopolyspora antiqui, assembly GCF_052246905.1. NCBI lineage: Bacteria > Bacillati > Actinomycetota > Actinomycetes > Pseudonocardiales > Pseudonocardiaceae > Saccharopolyspora > Saccharopolyspora antiqui. Next base: position 31,608 of record NZ_JBQQBO010000001.1, on the reverse strand, counting down.
TGCCCACCGACCGGTGTCCCGAACGAGTTCGGCTGCGCGCTCGCGGCCGGTGCGGACATGCCTTCCGGCGCCAGGTAACCGGCCGCTTCGCTGAACAGGTTCGCGATCCGCTGGGCGGCGGTGCTGTTGTCCGCTTCGGCTTTGCCGTAGTCCTTCTCCGCCTGTCGCAGGCCGTCGCGGACTTCCACGAACGCGTCCCGCATGTTCAGCAGGCTCTGCACGTACTGGTCGCGCAGCGCGCCCGTGCCTTCGCTGAGCCCACCGGCGCCGATCTTGTCCTGAATCGCCTTGGCCATCGCGAAGTTCGGCGCACCGGGCCGGACATCGACCTTGCGCAGCTCGGCGAGCACTTCGTCGATCCTCGGCAGCAGTTGGTCGAAGGCGTCCGCGGTGACCTTGAGCGCTGCCCCGTCCACTCCGATCCCCGTCGAGCCGGTCGCCGCGCCGCCTTGGTAGGTCTTCGGCGGCGCGAACGGCTGCGCCTTGCCCAGCTCGTGGTCGGCGGGTGGCGGATTGGCGCCGCTGCTGGCGCCCACCCGGTCCCATGCCGGGGGCCTCTCCTCGCCCATGGCGGCCTACCGCCCGCCCTGGAACTGGCCCGCGATGCGCTGGTCGGTCTGCTGGTAGTTGGCCATGATGGTGTTCAGCGCCCCGCATGCCTTGATCAGCTGTTGGTTGAGCGACGCGGCGAGGGCGTCCCATTCCGCCTTGACCTGCTCGTAGTTCTGCTTGGCGTCGCTGCTCCAGTTGGCCAGCGCGCTGTTGGCTTCGGCCTTCAGCATTTCGATGGTGCTGGTGATCGCGCTGGAGGCGGCCCGGATGTCGGCCTCGATCTGCTGGGCCTGCGCGGGATTGGCGGTGAAGAGGGTGTCGGTCATCAGGTTTCTCCTCGTCGTGGTTGGCGCAGCCCGGCTCACAGACCGGGCAACCCTCCGGCGAACTGGCGAGCGGCGTCGGCGTTGTTCTGCTCGGCGCCCTGGTACTGCTTGCCGCCCGCGGCGATCTGCTCGCGCACCCACTGCGCGCGCTGGATGATCTGGTTGAAGTCGGCGTCCCACTGGGTCATGGCCTGGCGGAAGATGCCGCTGGCCTCACCGGTCCAGGTGGACAGCAAGGTCTGCACCTCGGAGTTGACCCGGCCGCGGTTGGTCTGCGATTCGGCGATCTTGGTGTCGTAGACGTCGGCCGCCCGCTGCATCCCGGTGGCGGTGGTGCTGATCGGCTGGTTGACCATCGGTGTTCATCCCTTTCCGTCGACGGCGAAACGCGTTAGTCCGCAGGTCGAATATGCCGCCGCCCCCACCTGCGCGGTGACCGAACCGGCGCGATGTGCCCCTGGGGCCCGCCGCACCGTTCCCTTCTGTGCCCCACGGGGTCGTGAGTGCGAAAGCCGGTTGCAACCGGCTTTCGCACTCACGACCGGGGCACCGGACTGGACATCGGGGTCAGCTCAAAGTCCGTCTTTGATCTTGCTTTTCGAAGCGGCGGAGCCGCTTGGCCGCAACTCGCACCGCCGCGTTCTCAAACTCTGCCCACCGCGTTCTCCGCGAGGCCTGCCCCGACGTGGTGTATCGGACTCCCGGAGTCGAGACGGTGTCTGACAGCGTGTTTCTGGAGTGGTTGTGTCGGGCCGACCGCCCCGGGTGGGGTGGGCGATTTCGCGCGAAATCGGGGGGGTTCGCCGCCCGCACCGCCACGCAAGGCGAGTTCAATGAAAGGCACTCAGGCCGATCGGCTGGTTGAGGAAGACCTGGGCGGGTGTCGGGACGCGTTGGGTCGCGGGTACCGAATCGCGTTCGGACGCCAGGTCGCGGAGCCGGACCAGCACCGCGCGGTCGCGGTCGGTCACCGTCGACCGGTTGGTTTCGGCGGGCAGCACCTCCCGCAGCAGGACGCGTCGGAGCGCGCCGCCGGTCGAATCCGCGGCGAGCACCTTGAACGTGCTGTTGGGCAGGAAGACCACCCGCCCCGCGCCGACGTCCGGGGCGATCGCGCCGACCCGGCGGCCGGTCGTCGACCACACCAGGAACTCGGTGCCGCCGGGCAGTTCGCCGTGGCTGTCCAGCACGGCGTTGAGGAAGGTCGGCTCGTGCAGCAGGGCGCAACCCCGGTAGCGGCCCTGCTGGGCGGCATCGACGGTGCCACCCGACCAGGCCGCGCCACGGTAGGAGGGCAGTCTGCGCAGGCCCGACACGACGCAGCCCACGAACGGCGCCAACCGGCCCAGCTCACCCGCCCGCAGGGCGTGATCGGCCTTGGGTTCCGAGCTCGACAGGTACACCAGCACGGCGACCAGGTCGGTGACCACCGCGTCGAGGGGCTCGTCCGGACCTGCCCGCAGGCCGGGCAGTTCCGCCACCAGCCGCTGGACGTCGGCGGCATATCCGTCGTACTGCTCGCCGAGGCTCTGCCGCAGCCAGACGCGTTCCTGCTGGGTGCTGCGATGCGCGGGATCGACCGAACCGGCCGCCGGTCGCTCGGTTTCGCGGCCCACCGAGGTGTTTCCGCCCACCGTCGCAACGGATTCGACGGCCACCGGCGCGGCTTTCGGTCGAACCGGCGCGGGCGGCGGGGCGACGGGTTCGGCCGACCGGAGTTCGACCGGTATGCGCAGCCGGGCGCGATCGGCCGGGTCCAGTCGGGCGATCAGCTCGCGGGCGGCTGCCACCAGCCGGATCGGCATCTCCTGCCCCGGCACCCCGACCGTCAGCGTCGGCGCTGCGTCGTCGTCGGGCAGTTTCCGCACCAGCTCGGCGCATTCCGGGGCGACGGCATCGCGCAGCCACAGCCCGGACTGCACCAGCTCGACGACGATGGAGTCGGACAGCCGGTAGCATCCCGGTCCCGCTCCGGGCAGGCCGGGCACCGGTGGACGGCCGTGGGCCACCGACGGCGCGTCGCCGCCGAGGATGTACCTCGGCCGGTAGGTCACCGCGGTGCTGAACGGCCGCCAGGTCGGCCGACCAGCACCATCCACTTTGGTCACCGCCGCCAGCGGGAGCCCGCAGTGGGCGGTGACCGGCTCTTCGAGGGCATCGGCGACGAGTTGGCCGAGTGGTACGACACCGTGGCGCGGCCCGAATCCAGCCAGCCGAACGGCGGCGCGCACCTCAGCAGGCAGCGCGGCGAGCAGGGCCCGGATGTCCTGCAACGGCACCAGGGACGTGTCGGGCGAGCCGACCACCACGGTCAGCTCACCGGCCCGGCAGGGCATCGCGTGCACCGTCGCGGCGTGCCTGGCCGCACAATCCCCGTTGTGCAGCCAGAATCCAGCCGGAACCACATCGACGCGGCAACCCACCGCCAACGCGGGCAGCTCGGTTTCCCAGCTGGGTTCGGGAAAACGGCGCCCGCCGGGCACCGGATCGCGGCGCGGCCGGAAGCGCCACCACCGCCTTCCCGCGAACAGCACGCCAGCGGTCGCCGCCAGGTCGCCTTCCGGGGCCACGACTTCGGCGCGCAGCCGGTCGGCCAGCCAGCGCGCGCGGTCGCCGCAGCCCGGCACCGCGAGGCACACGGGTTGCTTCTGGACGAGGGCGCCCGCCGCCGCCTCCCACAGCTGCTCGTCGTGCCGCGGATGCACCACGACGACCGGTCGTCCGGCATCGGCCGGGATCGCCGCGACGTCCACCGCCGGACGGCTGGTGTCTCCGAGCCAGGTCACCAGCAGCGTCGAACCCCGCCAGCGGAGCTCCGGCATGCGGTGTGCGCGTTGGACCTCGATCACGGCCGTCCCGTCCATTCCGTGCGCGCGGCGGTGGGATCCAGGGCCGGTCCCGTCGGGATGAACGTCAGCAGGGTCATGTCGACCTGGATCGGTGCCACCCCGCCGAAGCCGAGTGCGGAAACCACCGCCGCCGACGGAACCGGGTACTTCACGCCCAGGTCGGTGATCAGGAAGGTCGCCGCAGTCGCGACCCCGGACGAAGCGGTCCCCACCACCAGTGCCCCACCGCCCGGCGGCACGTCGACCGCGCGCTGCGGCAGGTCGGCGCGGGACACCGTGACGAGATCGGCGACCGCGGGTCGTCCCCGGCCCAGTTGTTCCCGCGCGCACAGCACCCGGTCGCCGGTCGCGGTCAGGCCTGGCACCGCCACCGGCGGCGTCGCCGGATACCCCGGCTGGCCGACCTGTTCGGGCGGCGCCAGCGCCTTCGCCACCTGACCGGCCGACATCGGCTTCGGCGCGGGCGGAAGCGGATAGTCGGCCTCGGCCGTCATCAGCGCTGCCTCGGTCGCGCTGATCGGCAGCAGACCATCGTGCCCCAGCACGTAGAGCTGGTCGCCCACGCTGAACAGCTGCCCGACGAAGCCGGGTAGCACATCGGTCGGCGTTCCCATGCCGTCGAGCTGCCTCGGCACCAGGCGAGGTCCCAGCCGCAGGGCGTTGAGCCAGCTCGGATCCACCGGGAGCGGCTCGACGGTCGCGAATCCCAGGGCCACCAGCGCCGTCCGGTCCGGCACCGGGAACCGCTGGTCGCCCACGACGAGGAACAACGCGCCATCGGCGGTGCCGACCAGCACCCCGCGCCCGGCGGCGACCGGTTCGACCGCAGTGCGGTCGTCGAGATCCACCACCACGCGCGGTTTCTCGGTGCCGTCCGGCTGCGGTTCGGATGCCGCGCAAACCAGCCACCGCGCCCCGGCGGCCAGCCGGTCGACCTGCGGCAGCGCCTCCGGCGCGTTGGGAATGCCCACCGGCAGCTCGTGCGGCACACCCGCCAGGGACGATTCCGACACGGTGCGCAGCCCCGCCGGGCCGCTGGCCGCCAGCAGCGCCGAGGTGTGGTTGAGCACCGGGCGCAGCGAGCCGCCGAGGTAGATGTAGCGGCTGCCGGTCTCCTTGGCCACCACGATCGCCCCGTCCTGCCGCCACGAGGTGTTGCCGCCGGGCGAAATCAGCCCGTACACGGCGCAGCCGAGCACACCCAGCACCAGGCACAGCAGCCCGAACAGGCCCGCCACCCGGGAACGGCGCAGCGGGGTTTCCGCGCTATCCGGATCGCCGTGCACCAACGCGCAGGTGAGCCGTTCGACCATGAACTGGTAGGCGTGGAGCTGGTCCCGCTTGTTCTGCACTTCGACTCCCCGCCCTCAACCGGCCAGCGCGCGGGCCCAGGCGAACAGTTCCACGACGCTGCCCAGCAGCGGCAGCATCGCCACCGTCAGCAGCGTTTCGCCGATGTCGGCCAGCCGGCCCCAGATCGGCAGCAGTCGGCGCGCCGCGATCCGCCCGGCGACGATGCCCAGCGCCCCGCCGATCAACCAAACCGCCGCCAGCAGGACCAGCCGCCCCGACATCGGCAGCCGCGCCGACCACGACACGGTCAGCGCGGCCAACGCCACCGCACCCGGTACCAGCACGCTCACGCGCTGCCAGACGCTGGTCAACGCTCGACCGCGCAACAAGAACGCGGCCCCGAGCACCCCCAGCAGCACGGTGGCATCCCAGTGGGCGCCGGTCGACAGCACGATCACGCTGCCCGCGCTCACCGCACCCGCGGCGATCAGCAGCGCCGCCAGGTAGTCACCGGCCGCGTGCGCTTTGGCGATCACGACTTGGCCGGGCAGCGGTTCGACGTCGTCGCCGAGATCGCGGGCCCGCGCGGGCAGCTGCGGCAGGCGTACCCGGGCGAGCCGCGCCGCCACCCGCGGCCCCAGGGCGCTCAGCAGGTAGGCGAGCACGGCCAGGACGGCGGCGACCTGAAAACCACCGAGCGGTGTCAGCACCGCCAGCAGCCCGGCGAGCACGACTGCCGCGAGACTCGCGGTCGCCGCCAGGAACACCGGCCGGGACACCGCCACCAGGAACATGACGCCCAGCGCGAAAGCGCAGCCGACGGCACCGGCGGCGAGCACGCTCGCGCCGATCATCGCCTGGTTCGCACCTGGCCCCGCGACCAGCTCGACGATGGCGCCCGGGAACAGGAATCCCGACGCTCCCGCGAAGGGCAGGGCGGCCAGGCCGAGCACCACGGCCAGGTCCGCGGCACCGAAGGCCCGTGAGCACGCCCCGCTGGCGGCCACCAGCAGCGCGGCGAACACCAGCGAGATGATGGCGCGCGGCAGCAGCGGGCCGGGCTGCAGCAAGCCGAGGAAGACCACGAGCATGCCGCTGCCGCCGAACAGCCGGAACGCCAGTCTGGTCAACGGCGCTCGCCAGTGGTCCCGGCGCTGCTGGATCGCGGTGCCCACGCCGTCGACCACGTCGTCGAAGTCGATCGGCGGCAGTTCGACCCCTTTCGCCCGCAGGTAAAGGGTGTCTCCGTCGCGCAGGCCGAGCGTGCTGGGCGTGCCGCGATCGTCCAGCGGTGCTTCACCGAGCCGTTGCAGCACCCAGCGCCCGGTGCTGCCGGTCGCCTCGTGCAGCATCGGATCGTTCTGCTTGACCAGCACCGGCAGCAGGGCACCGATGGCCACCCCGTTGGGGATCGCGAAATCGGCCCGGCCGTGCGGTGCCACGACCGTCAACCGGCACAGGTCAGCCACGGACGCATTGCTCATCGGATTCCACCATCCTCCGTCGACGGCTCGACCAGGGCGGTCTGCACGAGTTGAACGCTGCGCCGGGTGACCAGCTGCGCGCGCCCCGGCGGGAGCTGCGCAGGCGGCGCTTCGCCGAGGAATTTGCCTTCCTCCTTGGGAAAGGACAGCAGCAGACCGGGCGTGCCGAGCTCCCACAACCGCCGCAGCAGCGGATCCATCATGGCCCGCATCGCGCCCGAGCTGGAGCGCGCGATCACCAGGTTCATCGCGATGTCGCAGCCCTGCGACAGCAGCGGCAGCAGCGGGTCCAGCGGACCGGCGAGCCCGCCGCCGACCAGGTCGTAGTCGTCGATGAGCAGGAACAGCCTCGGCCCGCTCCACCAGTCGCGGTTGCGCAACCGGTCCGGGGTGATGTCGGGGCCTGGCAACCGCTTCTGCATCGAGACCGCCGCGCCAGCGGCCAACTCCGCCAATGCCTCGGTGTTCACCGCGTATCCGATCCGGTACGCCTCGGGAATCGCGGCCTGCAGGCCGCGGCGCGGATCGGCGACCAGCACCCTGGCCTCCTCCGGCGAGTAGCGCTGGACGATCGCGCGGGCGATCAGCCGCAGCAGGTTGGTCTTGCCGGTCTCGGCGTCGCCGAAGACCATCAGGTGCGGGGTCTGGTCGAAGTCGTGCCGAACCGGTTCCAACCGCGCTTCGCCCAGCCCGAGCGCCACCGTCACATCGCCGCTCGCGGCGGGCAGTTCCGCCGCCGCGAGTCGCAGCGGCAGCATGCGCACCGGCGGTGCGGGGGGACCGGCCCAGAAGTCGGCGATCTCCTCGCTTTGCACCTTGATCGCCGCCGCCAGGTCGTCGGTGTCCGCTGCCCCGTCGATCCTGGGCAGCGCGGCCAGGAAATGCTTGCCTTCCCTGGTCAAACCGCGGCCGGGCTGCGCGGGCACCCCGGTGGCCATGCGGCTGCCGATCTCCGATTCGAGCGGGTCGCCGAGCTTGAGTTCGAACCGGGTCCCCAGCAGATCGCGCAGCCACGGGCGGATCTCCGACCACCGGGAGGCGGTGATCACCACGTGGATGCCGTAGCCGAGCCCGCGGGTGGCCAGCTCGGCCACCGCCGCCTCCAGTTCCTCGAAGTCCTGGCGCAGCGTGAACCAGCCGTCCACCAGCAGGAAAACATCGCCGTGCGGATCGTCGACCGCACCACCCGCGCGCATCCGGCGATACCTGGCCATCGAATCGATGCCGTGCGGGCCGAAGGTCTGCTCCCGGCGTTCCAGCAGCCCGGTCAGCTCGGCGATGGTGCGTTTGACGCGTTCCCGGTCCAACCGGGTCGCCACCGACCCGACGTGCGGCAGTCCGGCCAGACCGGCGAGCGTGCCGCCGCCGAAGTCCAGGCAGTAGCACTGCACTTCGGCCGCGGTGTGGGTGACGGCCAGCGCGGTGACCAACGACCGCAGCAGGGTCGACTTGCCCGACTGCGGGGCACCGACGATGGCGGCATTCCCAGCCGCACCGCTGAAATCGGCGATCAGCACTTCGCGGGCCTGCTCGAAGGGTTTGTCCACGATGCCGACCGGGATCCGCAAGGCGCCGCTGCCGGACCACTGCGTCGCGGTCAGCCCGCGCGCGGCATCGGGTTCGATGGTCGGCAACAGCTCGTCGAGGCTCGGGGCCACCGACAGCGGCGGCAGCCACACCCGGCGCGCCACCGGTCCCTGCCCGCGCAGCCGCGCCAGCAGCACGTCCAGCAGGGTTTCGGTGTCGTCGTCCGCGCGGTCGTCGTCCTCGACGGCCGGTGGCGGGACCACCGCGGCGCGCGGGGCGAGATATCCGGTGCCGAACGGCACGATCTCATCCGCCGCGCTCGGCCGGGGCGCCGAATCGGTGGCGGCCACCGGGCACGGGCCCGCCACGTAACCGGCCTTGAACCGCAGCAGCGTGTTGGTGTCGACCTTGAGGTAGCCGTTGCCCGGCGCGGCGGGCAACTCGTAGGCGTCGCTGACGCCGATCACGCTGCGGGATTCCATCGCCGAGAAGGTCCGCAGCGCGATCCGGTACGACAGGTGCGATTCGACCTGGTGGATGCGCCCCTCGTCCAGGCGTTGCGAGGCCAGCAGCAGGTGCACCCCGAGACTTCGGCCGAGCCGCCCGATCATCACGAACAGCTCCATGAACTCCGGTTTGTTCGCCAGCAGTTCGGAGAACTCGTCCACGACCACGAGCAAGGTCGGCAGCGGGTCGAGCACGGCGCCCTTCGCCCGCGCCTTCTCGTATTCCAGCAGCGAGCTGTAGCCCTGCCTGCGCAGCAGCTCCTGGCGGCGGATCAGTTCGCCGTGCAGCGAGTCCTGCATCCGGTCGACCATGCTCAGCTCGTCGGCCAGGTTGGTGATGACCGCCGAGACGTGCGGCAGCGCGTCCATGCCGAGGAACGTCGCGCCGCCCTTGAAGTCGACCAGCACGAAGTTCAGCTTCTCCGGGGAATGCGTGGTGGCCAACGCGATGACCAGGGTGCGCAGCAGTTCGGACTTGCCCGAGCCGGTGGCGCCGATGAGCACGCCGTGCGGCCCCATGCCGCCCTGCGCCGACTCCTTGATGTCCAGCTCGACGACCTCGCCGGTCTCACCGATGCCGATCGGCACCCGCAACGCGCCCCACCGGGTCCGCTCGCGCCAGGTCGCGGCTACGTCGAAGCCGCGCGGATCTCCGATTCCCAGCAAGGCAACCAGGTCGAAGTCGGTGGTCAGCGGCTCGGAGGTGTCCACCGCGCCGCCCAGGCGCAGCGGCGCCAGCTGTCGGGCCAGCAGTTCGCAGTCAGCCTCGTCGAGCTGGTCGGGCCTGCCGACCAGCTCGGTCGAGTCGCCTCGGCGCAGCCGCACCTGCTCGGCGGTCACGGCCAGCACCGGATGTTCGTGCTCGGCGGTCAGATCCAGCACCACCGTGTTGCGCACCCCGCTGGTCAGCCGGGAACCGGGCGGCAGCTCGACACCGTCGACCACGATCACCAACAGCGGCTCCGCCGGTCCGGGCCGCGCATCGCCGTCGAAGGCGGGACGCGCGGCGAAACCCGGGCCGAGCAGCCGCAGCAGGTCGTCGTGCTCGTCGGCGAACAGCCGAACGGCTCCAGCGGCGTCCACTTCGGACTGGTGCGCGTTGTGCGGCAGCCACTTGGCCCACCTCCAGTGCGCCGATTCGGCCCCGCCGGTCAGGAAACCGATCCGCACGTCATCGGGTGCGTGGAAGGTCACCAGCTGCGCCAACAGGGCCCGCACCATGCCGCGCGCCACGTGCCGGTCTCCGCTGAAGGACAACAGCGGCAACCCGCGCAGGTACACCACCGCGGGCGTGTCCGAAACCGCCGACGCGGCTTGGATGAATCGGCGCAGCGCCACCGCGCACAGCGGCTCCAGGTCCTCGACCGGTTTGGTCTGCGGGGGCCGCACCCGGAAGGCGGCCCGGCGGCGGCCGACGGCGATGCGCACCTCGGCGAAATCCTGGTGGGAACTGCGCCGTTCCCACACCCTCGGGCCCATCGCCAGCCAGCGGAGCTGTTGCGGCTGCGGGTGGTCCCAGACGATGGCGGCCCGCTGCGCGGTCATCGCCGTGCGCACCTTCGTCCGGGCCTGCGCGAGGTAGCGCAGGTAGTCGCGGCGTTCGCCGTGCAGCCGCCGTTTGCGTTCGATGGCGGTTCGGCTCAGCTGCGCCACCAGCATGCCGATCGAGGAGAGCCCCATGAGTCCGGCACCGAGGTAGACCAGCGGCCCGGCGTTGGGGCTGGCGAACATCAGGACCATCGCGCCGGAGCCCAGCAGCATCGGCAGGGCGCTCATCGTCGACACCACGTCGGCGCCCGTCATCTCCGGCAGCGCCGGTGGTTCGGGCAGCTCCAACTCGCCTTGGGGACGCTCGGGACCGTGCTGCCGAGGCGGTCGACTGATCACCACCGTGCTCACGCCATGAACGGTGGACCGGATCACCTGTGCGGACAAGCGCCGACGCCCAGGTGTTCCCCAACGGACCCGCCAACTGTTCCCGCGCCGCCCGCCGCGTGATCACCGGCCCGCACCGCGATCGCCCCTGGTGGGCGTTTTCGCACTTGACCACGACGTTCGGATCCACTATGGACAATTGAAGGCGAGCCCGATGGCGATATCCGACCAGCACCGAACCGCGTCGGCACGCGATCACGCCTGCGGTGCTCGTCCCAGACCGTCCACGGTGGATTTCGCCTCGGCCGGGCGCCACCTGCGCCGACGTCCGGCCGGTACCACCACGGCCGCCGCGCCGATCGCCAGCACCGCCAGCACGGCGGCGGCACCCACTACCAGCGCCGCGACACCAGCGGGCGGCGGCCCTGCCGGTGGCGCGGCCGCCGGTACCACCACGGGCCCGCCAGCGGTCGCCACCTGGCCGTGCTCCTCGGGCAGCACTCGGGTGACGGCGGCGTACGGGTCCACCACGCCCCACCCGAGCAGCGGATCGGGCAGTGCCGCCGGGGGATGGTTCGCGGTGGCTTCCAGCCGGTGCTTGACCTGCGGCGCGGACAGATCCGGGAACGCCGCCCGGACCAGTGCCGCCGCCCCGGCCACGAACGGCGCCGCGTAGCTGGTGCCGTCGCCGACCAGGTGCCCCGGCCCGCGCGGTCCGACGCTGAGGATGTCCACGCCGGGGGCGACGAGCGAGAGGTAGCTACCGGTCTCGGAGAACTCCGCCCGGTTGCCCTGCCCATCGATGGCTCCGACCGCCAGCACCGACGGGTAGGCCGCCGGGTACGCCTTGGGATTCCCCTGCGCGGCGGCATTGGACGCGGCGGCCACGATCAGCACGTCGTGCGCGGCCGCGTAGTCCACGGCCGCGGCCAGCTCGGCACTGCCGTACTGGGCGCTCGCCGAAATGTTGATCACCTTCGCGCCGGAGTCCACCGCGACGCGGATCGAGGTCGCCATCGACCCGGCGGTACCGTCCGACCCGCTGCTGGTCTGCCGGATGGGCAGAATCCGCGCGGCAGGCGCGACACCGCTGAAGGCAACACCGGGAACCTGCTGTGCGGCGATGATTCCGGCCACGAACGTGCCATGCCCCACGCAGTCGTCGGCCGCGGTGCCGGACCCGCGAACCACATCGACTCCCGGCAGCACCCGGCCCACCAGCTGCGGTACCGCGCCATCGACACCGGAGTCGATCACGGCCACCAGCTGCCCTGCTCCCCTGGTGACCGACCACGCCAGCTGCGGCGCGAGGAACCGCTGCGCCCAGGGCAGCTCGCCGACCACCTCGGTGGCCGCTGGCACGCAACTGGACGCGGACAGGCTCGACGGATCGGGCACCGGCGGTGCCTGCGCGGACGCCGGAGCCACCGGAACAGCGACCAGCACCGCCGACAGCACCAGCGCTCGAACCCGAAAAGTCACCGCAACCCCCCGATTCGGCACCAAGAACCCGCCACCGCAGGACCGACCAGCCAACAGCGCACGGTATTGCGCCCACCACCGCCCGGCCGCACGCATCGCCCAGGTCTGCCCCACCGCACCCGCCCACGCTTCCCGCACAGCCACTCGATCCGCTACGCGGCCAGCCACCGAAACCACGGGTCACGTCATCGGCTCGGTACCTGCGGCACCTACTTGTTCGTGGAGAACGCGGCGTCGAAGGCCGCTGTTGGCGGCTCGATGGCCACGAGTTGCCGGACGAACGCGAGTGCGTCGGGTGCGCCGATCAGGCGGTCCATGCCCGCGTCCTCCCACTCGACCGAGATCGGGCCCTCGTAGCCGATGGCGTTGAGCATCCGGAAGATCGGCTCCCACGGCACGTCGCCGTGCCCGGTGGACACGAAGTCCCAGCCGCGCCTCGGGTCCGCCCACGGCAGGTGCGAGCCCAACCGCCCGTTGCGCCCGTTGAACTGCTTCACCGACTCCTTGCAGTCGACGTGGTAGATCCGGTCCCGGAAGTCCCAGAGGAACGTGACCGGGTCCAGGTCCTGCCAGATGAAGTGGCTCGGGTCGAAGTTGAGCCCGAAGGCCTCGCGGTGGCCGATGGCCTCCAGCGCGCGTTGCGTGGTCCAGTAGTCGTAGGCGATCTCGCTCGGGTGCACCTCGTGTGCGAAGCGCACCCCGACCTCGTCGAAGACGTCCAGGATCGGGTTCCACCGCGCGGCGAAGTCGGCGTAGCCGCGGTCGATCATCTCCGGCGGCACGGGCGGGAACATCGCCACCGTGTGCCAGATGGACGAGCCGGTGAATCCCACCACTGTGGACACCCCGAGCTTCGCTGCGGCGCGCGCGGTGTTCTTCAGCTCCTCCGCCGCACGCTCGCGGACGCCTTCGGGTTCGCCGTCGCCCCAGATGCGGCTGGGCAGGATGTTGCGGTGCCGCTCGTCGATGGGGTGGTCGCAGACCGCCTGGCCCACCAGGTGGTTCGAGATCGTCCACACCTTCAGCCCGTGCGCTTCGAGGATGTCCAGCCGTCCCTGGACGTAGTCGTCCTCGGCCAGCGCCCGGTCCACCTCGAAGTGGTCTCCGGAACAGGCGATCTCCAGGCCGTCGTAGCCCCACTCCCCCGCCAGGCGGCACATCTCCTCGAACGGGAGGTCCGCGAACTGGCCGGTGAACAGCGTGATCGGTTTCGGCATTCGTGATCTCCTTCGGTCAGTCAGCAAACTTCGTGCGTGCGACGGTCCGGCCGTCTCGGCGCGTGGTCGTTCACAGCTCGTCGGAGTCGGCGGGGATGCTCGTCCACTGGCCGTCGGCCCGCGCACTGCGCTCGACCGCGTCCAGCACCACCTGCACCCGCAGACCATCCACAAAGGACGGACGCGGCTGGGTTCCGGTGGCCAGCGACTCCACCAGGTCCTTGACCTCGTGCGTGAAGCTGTGCTCGTAACCGAGCCCGTGCCCCGGTGGCCACCAGCCTTCGAGGTACGGGTGATCGGGTTCGGTCACCAGGATCCGCCGGAACCCGGCGGTGGCCGCGTCCTCGGTTGCGTCGTAGAACTCCAGCTCGTTGAGCCGCTCCAGATCGAAGGCCAGGCTGCCTCGGGAGCCGTTGATCTCGATCCGCAACGCGTTCTTGCGGCCGCTGGCGAACCTGGTCGCCTCGAACGTCGCCAGGCCACCGCCGGACATCCGGGCCAGGAAGACAGCTGCGTCGTCAACGGTCACCTCGCCCTCGCCGGAGCCGTCGGGCAGGGGACGCTGCCGCACGAACGTCTCGGTCGTCCCGGACACCGAACTGATGGTCTCACCGGTGATGAACTGCGCGAGATCCACGATGTGCGCGCCGATGTCGCCCAGCGCACCGGACCCGGCCTCATCCCGGCGCAACCGCCACACCAGCGGGAACCGCGGGTCGGTGATGAAGTCCTGGAGGTACTGGGCGCGCACGTGCCGGACGGTCCCGATGCGCCCCTGCTCGACCAGTCGGTGCGCCAGCGTCGCGGCGGGTAGCCGCCGGTAGTTGAACCCGACCATCGCAAGCGCTCCCGCCTCGGCCGCCTGGCGGGCGGCGCGCACCATTTCGCGCGCCTCCTCGACGGTGTTGGCCAGCGGTTTCTCGCAGAGCACGTGCTTTCCGGCGGCCAGCGCGGCGATCGCGATCTCGGCATGGCTGGAGCCGGGTGTGCAGATGTCGACCAACTGCACCTCGTCGGAGTCCACCACGCGCCGCCAGTCGGTCTCCGCCGACGACCAGCCCAAGGTCCGCGCCGCCGCTTCAGCCGCCTGCGCGTCCCGCCCGCACAGCACGGACATCCGCACGTCCAGCGGCAGGTCGAAGAACCGCCCCGCACTGCGCCACGCGTGGGAATGCACCCGGCCCATGAAGGCGTAGCCGATCATCCCCACGCTCAACGCCGGTTTCCTGTCCTCGGACACCTCGTTCCTCCCTTCCTGCCCAGCGCCACATTAGTGCCGAAGACCAAAACAGACACTCAGCTCAGGGTTTCGGCTTCGGCTTCGGCCGCGTTCAGGACGTCCGCGACCTGCACCCGGCTTCCCTTTGCGGCGGAGGCGATGGCCGCGTGCACCATCGCGAGGCTGCGCAGGTTGTCGCGGCAGTCGGTCATCGGCGGCTGCCCGGTGCGCAACGCCTGGACGAACAACGTCAACGACCCCAGCAGGTCGTCACCCGGATAGTCGGTGGTGCCCGCGGTCGGCTGGCCGTCGATGCTCTCGACCTGTGGGGTCCCGGCGCCATCCCAGCGGGCCGCGCCGTGCTCCGCGCTGACCCGCCACTCGCTGTTCCACGAGGTTTCCAGCCCCGGACTGCACCAGCTGCCGGTGTAGATGAACCGCACCCCACCGGTCATCTCGAAGATCGCCGTGGTGGCGGCATCGCCCGCGTACCAGCTCCAGGTGGGGTTGTACTCCTCGCAGTAGACCGCGATCGGGTCGGCGTCGAGCAGGAACCGGGCCGCGTCGAAGTTGTGGATGGCCATGTCCAGCAGCAGCGGGTGATCCATCGCGTCCCGGAACCCACCGAACCGGGGCGCTTTGAAGAACTCGTGGGTGAGCACGCCGACGCGGCCGAGGCCAGCCACCTGCCGCTTGAGCTCCCACAGCCCGGGGTGCAGGCGGCGGTTCTGGCTGACCATGAACAACTCACCAGCGGCTTCGGCGGCGCGCACCAGCACCACCGCCTCCGGGAGCGCGGCAGCCAGCGGTTTCTCGCCGAGCACCGGCAGACCCAATCCGAAGGCCTCCCGCGTGACGGGCAGGTGCGCGGCCGGAACGGTGACGTTGACGACCGCGTCGGCCGCGCAACGACCGACCACCTCGGACAGCGAGGTGCCCGCGACCGCGCCCGGGGGCGCGGCAGCCTCGGCGGCGGCGAGGTCGAGATCGACCACGCCGACGGTTTCGACCAGCGGGCTGCGGTCGATCGCCCGCAACCAGGCCCGGCCCATCTGCCCGGCGCCGACCACGACCAGGCGCAGCGGGTCCGCGCCGGGGATGGTGCGGAACACCGTCACTCGAACCACCCCACGGGCCTGTTCCGCAGCGTCGGCACGGTGCGTTGCCCGGCTGGCGCGGCCCAGGCGACGCCGTTGGCGATGACGCGCCGGACGTCGGGGTGGTGGTAGACCGGGAAGGCCTGGTCGCCGGGGCTGAAGTAGAAGATCTTGCCGTTCCCGCGCCGGAACGTGCAGCCGGAGCGGAAGACCTCGCCACCGGTGAACGAGCTGATGAAGATCAGTTCGTCCGGTGCGGGGATGTCGAAGAACTCGCCGTACATCTCCTGGCGGTCGATGACGATCGGGTGCGGCACGCCGCGGGCGATCGGGTGCGTCGGGTCGACGGTCCACACCAGTTCGCGGTCCTGCTCGCTGCGCCAGTTCAGGTTGCAGGTGGTGCCAAGCAGGCGGCGGAAGATCTTCGACAGGTGCCCGGAGTGCAGGACCACCAGCCCCATCCCGGCCAGCACGTGCTGCTGCACCCGGTCGACCACCTCGTCGCTGACCTGCTGGTGCGCTTTGTGCCCCCACCAGGTCAGCACATCGGTACTGGCCAACACGTCCTCGGTCAGGCCGTGCTCCGGGTCGGCGAGCGTCGCGGTGCGCACCCGGATCCCGTCGCCGTGGTCGTCGAGGAGGCCCTGCGCGATCGCGCCGTGGATGCCTTCCGGGTAGCGTTCGGCGACCTCGGGTTCGGTTGTCTCGTGGACGTTCTCGTTCCACACCGTGACCCGCAGCACTTGCTCGCCCATCCGTGATTTCCTTCCATAATTTGATCTGTTTTTTCAAGCGGCGTCAGCCGCTTAGCCCACCTACGGCACTCGCACCGCCGCGGGTTCTCAGAGGTCTTCTCGCGAGGACAGCCACGACGCTGCGTCGGACATACATGAGTCGGGGATCCCGGAGACGAGAAGACCTCTGAGGTTCCGCCACCCGCACCGCCACGCAAAACGAGTTCAAAGACAGGTTCTGTCACTTGATAGATCCTCCGCTGATTCCGGCGGCTATGTAGCGCTGGGCGAAGACCAGCAGTACTGCCGCTGGAACCGACGCCAGTACGGACGTGGCCATCACCGCGCTCCAGTCCGTCAGGTCCACGCCGAGGAAGTCGTAGATGCCCAAGGTGATCGGTTTGATGTCGTCGGTGGTGTTGAGGGTGAGCGCGAACAGGAAGTCGCTCCAGGCGAACAGGAACGCGAACAACCCGCCGGTGATCAGGGCGTTGCGGCTCATCGGCAGCGCTATCGAGACGAAGACGCGGAAGCGGTTGGCGCCGTCGACCATCGCCGCCTCGAACACCTCGCCGGGCAGCCCCGTCATGAACGCCCGCAGCAGCACCATGACGAACGGGATGCCCAGCGCCGCATCGGCCAGCACCAGGCCCAGGTAGGAGTTGACCAGGCGCAGGTCGACGTAGGCGTTGTAGACGGCGTTGGCGATGACGATGTCCGGCACCATCTGCGCCACCAGTGCCGCGAACAGCACTACCCGGGCGCCGGGGAGCCGGAACCGGGCGAGGGCGAACGCGGCGGGCGCGGCGATCGCCAGGCACAGCACCGTCGCGCCGATCGCGACCGCGAAGCTGGTGAGCATCGCCCCGCCCTGGGTGCCCAGCGCTTCGGCGAATCCGCCGAGACCGGCGTCCAGCGGCACCGGGCTGATCGCCGTCAGGCTCTTGCCGGGTTGCAGCGCGATGTTGAGCATCCAGTACAGCGGGAACAGCAGCACCGCGAGAATGCCCAACGCCAGCGCGGTATGTCCCAGTGATGAGGAACGCATGGGGGTCACCTCACGTCCGCGTTCCGGTTGGCCCGCAGGTAGATCACCGCGAACACCAGGCAGGCGCCCATCAGGACGTTGCCGATGACCGCGCCGCGGCCGAAGTCCAGTTGGAGGAAGGAATTCACGTACACCTGGGTGCTCAGCGACTCGGTCGAGTTCGCCGGGCCGCCGCCGGTGAGGACCAGGATGATGTCGAGGACCTTGACCGTGGCGATGAACCCGAGCAGCAGCACCACCGCGACCACGGGCCGCAGCATCGGCCAGGTGATGGCGGTGAAGGTGCGCCACCGCCCCGCGCCGTCGATCGACGCGGCCTCGTAGAGGTCGGCGGGTATTTCCTGCAGGCCGCCGTAGAGGATGACCATGTTGAACGGGATGCCGATCCAGATGTTGACCAGGATGATCGACAGCAGCGCGATCTGCGGACTGCTCAGCCACGGCACGTTCTGCGAGATCACCCCCACGCCGTGCAGGAACTCGTTGACGGCGCCGCCTTCCTGGTCGAGCAGCTGCCGCCACACGGTGCCCGCCGCGACCAGCGGAACCAGCCACGGCAGCAGCAGCAACGACCGCAGCGGGCCGCCCAGCGGGAACCGGCGCCGGAAGAACAGCGCCAGCGCGAGACCGATGGTGAACTGGCCCAGCAGCGATCCCGCGGTGAACAGCGCGGTGTTGATCAATGCCCGGCGGAACACCTCGTCGCCGAACACCGCCCGCCAGTTCGCCCAGCCGATGAACGGCGACTCGCCGGTCCAGAACGTGCTGGCGGTGTAGTGCTGGAAGCTCATCACCACGTTGTTCACCAGCGGATAGCCGAAGAACGCGGCGATGTAGACGATCGCCGGGACCAGGAACGCCCACTTGGCCAGCGTCTGGCGAGACCGGTGCTGGTCGGCAGGCGCGGCACTGGGCGCGCGGCGGACCGCGAAATCCGTTGTGGTCATGGACATCTCCTCCTCACGACCCCGAGTTCGCCTGCTGCTGCGCCCGGCGCAGGGCCTGCTCCGGGGTCGCGGTGCCGGACAGCGCCGACTGGAACGCGGTCCACAGCGCCCGCGCGGTGGTCGGCCACCGGGTGCCCAGCTGCGCGGTTCTGGCCCGGGCGGCTGGCACGGTGTCGTAGAAGACCTGGAGGTCCGGGACTTCGGGACGCAGCTGCTCGGCAGCGGCGGGTCGCGTCGGAACGCGGTCCGCGGCGCGCGCCACCGCGATCTGGGCCTGTTCGGAGTTCATGCACCGAACCAGCTCGGCGGCCTTGCGCTGCCGCTGCGGGCTCGTCTTGGGGATCGTCATGACCTCGCCGCCCAGCGCGGTGGCCGGTGCGGCACCGGGATGCGGCACCGGGACCGGCACCACGCCCCAGCGCAGTCCAGGGGTCTTGCGCAGTTCGGCGGCCTGCCAGCTGCCGTTGACCATCATGGCGACCCGGCCCGCGGTGAACTGGTTCTTGACGTCGCCCTGCTCCCAGTTGACCACCGACTGCGAGGCCGAGCCCGAGCGCACCAGATCGACCCAGAGTTGCAGTGCGCCCACCACTTCCGGCGAGTCCAGGCGCCGTTCGTCGCCGCCGCCCGGCCACAGGAACGCCAGGAACTGGTACGCGCCCTCGAACGACGCGTAGGCGCTGAACGCCACGCCGCGGTGCCGCTCGTCGGTCAGCTGCCGCGCGGTGTCCCGGAGTTCCTGCCAGGTGCGCGGCGGCCGCACCCCGGCTCGTTCGAGGATGTCCTCGTTGTAGTACAGCGCCAGGGTGTTCACGGTGGGTGCGACACCGTAGAGCTGGCCTTGGTACTGCCCGGTGGCGAGGATGTTCGGCGCCATGCCCTCGCCGGTGACCCCGAGCTCCGCCAGCGGGTTGAGCGCCTGCGTCGCGGCGAACTGCGGCAGGTCGGGGTTGTCCAGCATCAGCACGTCCGGCAGCGATCGCGACGAGGCCATCCGCAGCGCTTTGGCGACGAGCTGGTCCCCGGCCACGCTGTAGTGCCGGACCGGCATGCCGATGTCGCGGCCGCAGGCGGCGAGTTGTTGGCCCATCGCGGATTTCATCGGTTCGTCGCCGTGGTAGTCCATGAACGTCAGGACGTTCGGGTCGGGGCCGCTGGCGCAGCTGGTCAGGCTCAGCGCGCACAGCGAGGCGGCGAGCACCGTCCTACTTCGGAGCCGTCTGCGACGGGGGGACCTGCGTTTCAAGGGCTTCTCCTCCTGCTCCGTTGCACTAGAGGGCTCTGCGATCAGCCGCGGCGATAGGGCCTGAGCCGCGGGATGTCCGGTTGGTATCACCTCCGAAGACTTCGAAGCACTGTCGAAGCGCTTCGACAACTATCGTCGAGAACACCGGTGCGAGATCGTGCGATGGGTTCGGATTCTGCTGCCGCCGCCGCGCGGCGGTCAATACTCAACCGGAAATTACCGGGAAATCGGCTAGTAACTCGCTGTTCTTCGCAGCCCGGCCGCAGCCTCCGGTCCGGCGTCGATTTCGTCGATTCGCTTCGACGCACCTATGCTGGAGAGGTGAAGATGGTGTCCATCTCCGACGTCGCGCGCGACGCGGGCGTGTCGTCGAGCACCGTTTCCTACGCGCTGTCCGGGAAGCGGTCGATCTCCGCGGAGACGCGGCGCCGCGTGGAGGCGAGCATCCGCAAGCTCGGCTACCACCCGCACGCGGGGGCCCGCGCGCTGGCCAGCAGCCGCACCAACGTGCTGGCGCTGGCCACACCGCTGCGCACCGACGTGCACGTGCCGGTCATGATGCGATTCGTCGCGTCGGTGGTCACCTGCGCGCGCAAGTACGACTACGACGTGCTGCTGCTGACCAACGACGAGGGGCCCGAGGGGCTGCGCCGGGTGGTGAACTCGGCGATGGCCGACGCCCTCCTGGTGATGGACATCGAGGCCGACGACCCCCGGATACCGGTGGTGCAGGCGCTGTCGCGCCCAGCCGTGCTGATCGGCGTGCCCGACGATCCGGCCGGTCTGTCCTGCGTCGACCTCGACTTCGCCGCCGCGGCCCGCCGCTGCGTCAACCACCTCGCCGACCTCGGGCACGAGCACGTCGCGCTGATCGGGCCCTCCCCGGCCGTGCACCAGCGCGGCACCAACTTCGTCGGCCGGTTCCTCCGCGGCTTCCGCGCCGCCGCGCGCGAACGCGGCCTGCACGCCACCAACCAGCCGTGCGCACCGACTTACGACGCGGTGGGCGACTGCCTCGACAAGCTCTTCGCCGACCGCCCGGAACTCACCGGCCTGGTCGTGCACAACGAAGCCGCGCTCGGCACCATCCTGTCCGGGCTGCGGAGCCGGAACAAGCGGATTCCAGAAGACATCTCGGTGGTCGCCGTCGGCCCAGACGACATGGCCACGAACTGGTCGGTGCCACTGACCACGGTTCCGCTGCCGTCCAACGATGTCGGCCGGATCGCCGTCGAGATGGTGATGAGCCAACTCGACGGCACCAGCTCGCCCGAAATCCGGCTGCTCACACCGCAACTCAACCCCGGCCGGAGCACCGCGCGCCGAGGAGCCGGGCGGCTCACAGGCTGATGCCGAAGAGTTCCGTCGCGGTGGTCTCGAAGAACTGCCGACGCTCGTCGAGGCTGATCGACAGGCCGTCCTGCGCCCGCACCTCGTCCGGGGCGTACTGGTACGGGTAGTCCATCGCGTACAGCACCCGGTCGGCGCCGAGGACGTCGCGGCAGAACAGGATCGCCGGTTCCCACGCCATGCCGCTGGTGGTGACCCAGATGTTGCTGCGGAAGTAGTCGCTGATCTTGCGTTGCAGGGGTTTGAGCACCTCGTAGCGCTGCGCGCGCACCGTCGCGGTGTGCATGTAGTCCAGCCGGTAGAGCCAGAACGGCAGGGCCTCCCCCAGGTGGCCGACGACCAGCTTCAGCCGGGGGAACCTGTCGAAGACACCGGCGGTGATCAGCCGCAGCAGGTGCGTGCTGGTCTCCACGGCGAAGCCGAAGACCGCACCGTCCAGGCCCGCTTCCAGCAGCGGTTCGATCATCCGGTTGGTCGGCGTGTTGGGATGCAGGTAGACGGGCACGTCGAGGCGTTCGGCGGCCTCCAGCACCGGCCAGAACTTCGGATCGTCCAGGTATTCGCCGTGCACGTGCGAGTTGACGATCAGCCCGCGCAGCCCCAGCTTCGTGACGGCTCGTTCGAGCTCGGCGACCGCCGACTCCGGGTCCTGCAACGCCACGGCGGCCAGCGCCGAGAACCGGGTCGGGTGATCGCGGACGGCCTGCGCCGCCGCATCGTTGGCCAGCGCCGCGATCGACCGGGCCGTCGCGGTGTCGAGGATCTGCGTGCCCGGCGAGGTCAGGGCGAGCACCTGGTGGTCGATGCCGGTGGCGTCCATATCGGACAGCCGCTCGTCGCCGAGGTCGGCGAGCCGACGCCGGACGTCGCGCGGGCGTTGTGCCTGGCTTTCCAGGTAGAAGCCCCACAGGCTGTCGAAGCCCTTGTCGCCGCTGCCGTTGCGCAGCAGTTTCACGTAGTGCTCCAGCATCTCGGCCGGAGCGAAGGCCTCTTCGGTGGCGACTCGCCGGTAGCCGATCCCACCGCCGGTGCTGAGCTCGGTCATCGCAGATCCCTCCGTGTGGTAGAAGCCACCAGCGAAAAAGACTCGCAGTCCTCGCCGAACAGCTCGACCACCTCGTGCAGAGACGCTTGTCCAGATGGTAACCGTACTCGCGGTACGGGGCCCGAATCTCGGGGTCTTCCAGGACGCGGAACCGCAATACGCGTTCGTTGGCGAAGACTAGGTCAGCACGCTGGGCAGGTAGGTGGCGATCTCCGGCACCGCGATCATCACCAGGATCAGCGCGAACTCGATGGCCAGGTACGGCGCGATGCCTCGGAAGATGTCGCCCAGATCCAGCTGCGGCACCACGGATTTCATGGTGTAGAGGTTGAGCCCGACCGGCGGCGTGATCACCGCCATCTCCAGGTTCACCACCAGCAGCACCCCGAACCACAACGGGTCGAAGCCCAGCCCCTCCACCGCAGGCACCAGGATCGGCGTCACCACCAGCAGCAGCGAGGCGGCGTCGACCAGGCAGCCCAACAGCACCAGCACCAGCATGATGGCGACCAGCACCAGGTACGGGTGGACGTCGAGCCCCACCACGAAGTCCGTCACCGCATCGGGCACCCGGGCGACCACCAGCATCTGGGTGAACACGAAGGCCGCCCCGACGATCGCCAGCATCGCCGCGGACACCCGGGCGGTCGCGGCGAAGATCAGCTTCAGGTTCTGCCAGCCCAGCTTGCGGTAGACCAGGCCGGTGACCGCGAACGCGGCGAGCGCGCCCAAGGCCGCCGCCTCGGTCGGCGTGGCGATCCCGGTGTAGATGGAACCGAGCACCAGCACGATCAGCACCAGGGCGGGGGCGATCTTGCCGATGGAGCGCAGCCGCTCCCCCCAGCTGAACCGCTCCCGCTCCATCGGCGCATTGCTCGGCGCCACCTTGGCGCGCACCACCACGTAGCCGATCATCAGCGCGGCCAGCAGCAGACCCGGCAGGATGCCACCGGCGAACAGCGCGGCCACGCTCTCCCCGGTCACCGACGCGTAGAGGATGAACATGAGGCTCGGCGGGATGAGCATCGCCAGCGCACCGGAGGCGGCCACCGAACCGCTGGCGAATGCGGGTTTGTAGCCGCGGGCCAGCATTTCGGGCACCGCCATCCGCCCGATCAGCGCCACCGAGGAGATGCTCACACCGGACATCGCGCCGAACAGCGTCGAGGAAGCGATGGCCGACGCGCCCAGCCCGCCCGGCACCCGGTTGAACCAGCGGTGCGCGGCCGTGAACAGGTCCCGGCCCAGCCCGCTGACCGCCAGCGCTTCGCCGAGCAGGATGTACAGCGGCGCGGCCACCAGCGCGTACTCCTGCAGTTGCGCGACCATCGCCAGCGGCACGAGTTTCAGCCCGCCGGTTCCGGCCAACCCGAGCAGTCCGGCGACGCCGGAGACCGCCAGGGCGATGAAGATCGGTGTGCGCAACGCGATCAGCACCAGCAGCAACAGCACCGCCAGCACCACGATGAGGCCGTCGGAGAAGATCACGGGTTCGCTCCGTCCGCCACGCCGGTACCGCTTGTGACCGGGGCAGCCGTCCCGCCCGGCGGGAACAACAACGCCACCAGCACCAGGAAGGCGCCGGACACGGCCAGCACGGCGTCCGGAATCCACAGCGGCACGCTGAACGTGCCCGCCCCGGTCAGGCCGTGCGAATAGGACAGCGCCATGGACTGGAACCCGGTCACCGCGAGCACCAGCCCGAGCAGCGCCGCCGCCACCGCGGTCACCAGGTCCGCGATCCGCCGCCAGCGCGGCGGCAGCGCGCGGTGCACCAGGTCCATCGAGATGTGGTGCCCGGTGGCGTACAGGTGCGGCATCGCCAGCACGGTCACCGCCAGCACCGCGCCCGAATTCAGCGGGTAGGCCCAGTCGGTCGGCGCGGCGAAGGCGTACCGGACCAGCACGTCGTAGCTGATCGTCAGCATCATCAGTCCGACCATCGCCATCGCGAGGACCGCCATCGCGAGCGTGCCCGCCAGCACGATCCGGCGTGCGGTGGAAAGCATCGCAACCTCCTCATGCACTCCGGACGAGATCGAGGACCTGTTGTGCGGCGACGGGGTCACCGAGCATCCGCCGCCACCGTTCGTGCACCTCGGCCGCCGCGGCGCGAAACGGGCGCTGCTGCGCCTCGTCGAGTTCGACCAACTCCACCCCGGCCGCGCGGACCGCCGGGAGGTAGTCCTGCTCGTGCACGGCCAGCATGCGGTCGGTGCCCGCGCGGAACATGGTCCGCCCGGCCTCGTCCAGCGCGGCCCGCTGCTGCTCGCCGAGCCCGGCGTACCAGTCGACGCGGCAGTAGGCGTCCACTGTGTACGTTCCGAACTGCGCCGCGGTGCCGTACCGGATGATCTCCTGCAGGTCGCGGGAGACGACGGTGCCCAGGTAGCTCATCATCCCGTCGATAGTGCCGCGCTCCAGGGCCTGGTAGACCTCCGCCGACCCCATGAACACCGGTGCCCCGCCGAGCGCCTTGACCGTCTCGCCCTCGATCTCACCGGCGACCCGCAGCCGCAGCCCCCGCACGTCCGCCGGGCGCAGGATCGGGCGGTTGATCGTCCACAGGTATTCGAACCCGGTCGGCATCCCGCCCAGCACCCGCATGTTCTGCCGGGCCAACCGTTCGTTGATCACCGCCGACACCGGACCGTCGGGATCAGCGGCCCTGCGGTGCTTGCGGAAATCCTCGGTCGTGAAGGGCAGTTCCAGGCAACCCAGGACCGGGAAGCTCGACGACACGTACGAGCTGGTCTGGAAGACGACGTCGACGACGCCGCCCAGCAGACCCGGCACCAGTTCCTCGGCGCCGAGCAGCGTGCCGGAGTTGTAGACGTCGAAGGAGAATCCGCCGACGTCGCGGGCCGTGTCGAGGAACATCTCGATGCCGGGGAACAGGTCGTCGTAGGACTTCGTCAGGTAGGTGGCCGCGATGGGCTGCTTCGCACCGGCCCGCACCGGAGCGCAGCCGCTGAGCCCGGCGGCGAGCACCCCGGATCCCACCGCGGCCAGGAAGTCCCGTCGCGCCAGCCCGCTCACCACCGACCGCCCCGCACCGGGCCGAGCCCGGCAGCGCGGACGTGGTGCACCCCTTCGGCGAGGCACCTGGTCGCATCGTCACCGGACCGGAACTCGCGGCAAAGCACCAATTCGGGATCGTTCAACGCTGAACTCCCTTCCACCGGTGGAGCCGCCGGACTCTGACACCACCCCGACACCCAAGCCAAGCAAAACGTCCCACTGAACGAAACGCCACAGCCGGGATCGTTACGGGAGAACCGCTCGCCCAACGTCATCGGGGACCGACCCGATCAACCAGCAGTCCGCCACCTCGAACAGGACAACGATCACGCGGGCCCGTTCATGCGAGGGACCAGTCCGCATCGCCGTCGGTGACGGTTGCGTCGTTGAAAGGGGTGGTGCCCGGCTTGGGCCAACCGTCCGGAAAACCGGCGGGATCGACGGCTTCACCGTGAAGCGCGATCATCTCTTCAACCTGGATACCAATCAACGTGACCAAACCAACGACAAGGGCACCGGTGAGCGCTGAGTCGACTGCTGTTTCTGCGACGAAAAGTACAGCGCCGCCCAACGAGAAGACTCCTGACTCAATTGCCGCGATGGCCACGACTATCGTCTGGATGTATTTGGCGACGACGAACCCAAGCGCCACGTAGAACGCGAGCCCGGCGCTCGCGCAGAACACCAGGGATCCTACGATCCTGCTGGCGATCGCCGCTATGCGAGCAGCCGCCTTCGAGTGCCGCTTGATCGTCTTAGCGTAGGCCGTGGCTGCCTCGCCATGCCACTTGTTGTCGACGTTCAGTGCCTCTGGGGTGAGACAATCGGCGACACCGCTGGCCTGCCCTCGCAGATTTTGCCATTCCCAAGCTCTCTGGTACATCAGGACCGGCGCGATGGCGGCCTTCAGCAGATCCACGATCACCCTGTAGAACTCGGATGCCGCCTCTTCCAGCTCTTGCGCGCACCATTCGATCGCATCCTTGACCGGCTGGGAGACCCAGCCTGACTCGATCGCGGACGCAGCCGCTGGCCCGATCCTGGCGATCTGGCGGTTCAGCTCCTCCGTACCGGCGGTGAGCTGATCTATGACAGTGCCGAACTGTGCTTCGCTGAACACGAAAATCACCTGCCCGGTGTCAGTACAGGTTGCGGAAGAGGTGCGTTCCCGCCTCGTCTTCTTGTTCGTAGGTATCTGCAACCTGCCGCAAGATGTCGGCCACTTCACGCGTCCGCTCGACGCCTTCCGCGCACCGACCGTGGACCTGGTCAACGACCTCGTCGTAGGCAGAAGTCATCGGGAAGAACAGTCCCGATTCCAGATACCCCACGCGGAGCTGCTGGGCCTGCGACACAATCAGCGCCAGCACGTCGGCCTGCTCGTCCCAGATGTCCGCTTCTACTCGCAGCGCCCCCGTAGCGACCTCGACTTTGTTCTTGTCCGGCGGCGGCATGATTCTCACCTCCACTCACAGCGGGTGGTTCTTGTCCAGCTCACGCATGATCGAGAGAGCTTCATCCACCGCCGAATCCCATTTGCGCGCACTGCGCAACTGCGTCGCCACGGCCTTCCGCAACTTGGATCGCGCTTGCGCCAACGCTTCGCTCAGAGCATGGGTCAACCGCGCACCTCCCCTTGTCCCAATCCACTCTCGATCGACCACGCAGGACAGTTGGCCGACCGAGGAGACCGTCAGGGTCAGCTTTCCACCAGCGGCAGCACCAACTCCCTGAGCGACGGGTGGCGGATGCTGCGCCAACTCTTGCGCAGCGGACAACGCCGCCAGCATCTGTTCGGCGAGCGCGTCCAAATCACGAGGCTTTCGGGACGCCCTTTCGGGAAATGGCAATTCCGGCGGCTTGCTCGAACACCTCTCGTCGTCATGTTCTTCACGACGTCCCTCAGCCAACATGGCTGCCCAGCTTGTCGTCCGCTGCTCAGCGGCCGCGTCGGCGGCTTCGCCCACCGCCGCCGCCAACCTCTCGGAAGGAAGACTGTCGCGCCAACGCGGGCGCACCCGGATCGCAATCGGAATCCCGTCCGAGTCCAACCGGACACGAACGACGCCCGTGCGATCAATACCCTCAACGTCGGGTGAGCTGCGATGCGCCGCGTTCGCCAAAACCGCCTGCGTACTCCGCAGTCGTCGGCTGAGCCGCTCAAGCCTCGCTGCTACGTCAGCATCCCCCATGACACTCCCCTGCCTTACATCGCGGGCCTGCCTTACATCGCGGGCCTGCCTCACATCGCGGGCCTCGGACCGACTGGCCGCGCCAACTGTGCGGCGATCATGACCATCCCGATCACGCCGACCGCGAGCAGCGCCCCGGTTCCCACCTGCGCCAGTCCGGTGGCAGTGACCAGACATCGCAACGCCCAAACCGCCACTACTCCGGCGGTAATGGAGACGAGCAGCGACGCCACCAACCCCACCACCCGTGGCTTTCTGACCAGCAACACCAAACAGACGGCCCCGGCGATTTCGGCCATGGCAACAACCACTACCGCAGCGCTGTTCAACCCAAAAGGCCGCGTAGTCACCACTCCCGCACCGGATGCGACGAGAAGTGCGCCAGCAAGGCAGATCTCCGAGACTGCGCTCCATGTCACAGCTACCGCAGGACGCCGAAAGAGCATGCCACTTCCTATCACCGTCGACCGGCGGCGCATGATCACCAATAGGCACACTTCACTGAATGGAGTGGCGGAAACCACCCCCCAATCAAGAAATCCGAAAAAACAATGTCCCAGCAGCGCTGGTACACCAGACACCGCCATTCAGGGCAAACCGCATGAAACCGGCAAGTTGCCCAGCGAAGCACCGATTCCAATGACATGCGCCCCCGCCTGTCTGCCATGTTTCCCATCATGGTGCTGCCCGATGACCAGTGTGCGATGGTCCACT
Source organism: Saccharopolyspora antiqui (assembly GCF_052246905.1). Classification (NCBI taxonomy): domain Bacteria; kingdom Bacillati; phylum Actinomycetota; class Actinomycetes; order Pseudonocardiales; family Pseudonocardiaceae; genus Saccharopolyspora; species Saccharopolyspora antiqui. Next base: position 3,884 of record NZ_JBQQBO010000001.1, on the reverse strand, counting down.
GTGTCCTGGCGGCTCGCCGCTGGTGGCAGCTTGGCCGGATGTCGCGATGAATTTTTGCCGAGGGCACTGGTGTCGGATTTCGTTGATCGCTGCGAGAACTTCGCGTCCGACGCGTCGGCACTATTGGCGACCAAGCGAGTGCTTGGTTATGTTGATCGGGTGCGGGCACAATGATCGGAACGGTTCGGGATTCGTGGTTGGGGTGGTGGGATGGTGGACTTCGCGGGGCGGGTTGGGGTGGCGTTGGTCGCTGGGGGGACTGGCGGGATCGGTGCGGCGGTCGTCCAGTTGTTGGCCGAACGGGGTAGCGAAGTCGCCTTCACCTACCGCTCGAACGAGCGCAAGGCGGCCGAGCTGGTTGGTGCGGTGCAACGGCATTGCGCCGCACTGGCGTTGGAACTCGATCTCGGTGACGAGGCGGCGACCGCCGCTGTGGTCGATCGGGTGCGCGAGGAGTTCGGCGGCGTCCACACCGTGGTGTACGCGGCCGGACCGCATGTGCCGATGGTCCACCTGAGCAAGGTCGCACCGGCCCAGTACCGCGCCCAACTCGAAGCCGACGCGGTCGCCTTCTTCAACCTGGCGCATTTCGCGCTGCCGCTGCTGCGCGCCAGCCAGGGCAGCATCGTCGCGGTCACCACCGCCGCGACTCGGCGCTTCCCGGTCCGCGATGGCCTGTCCTCCGGCGCCAAAGGTGCGGTCGAGGCGGTCGCCCGCGCACTGGCCGCCGAAGAAGGCCGCTTCGGAGTGCGCGTCAACTGCGTCGGCCCGGGCATGTTGACCGATGGGATGGCCGCGCGACTGATCGAATCCGGTGAACTCGACGAGGCGGCTCTCGCCGTCACCCGCCGCAACATCCCGCTGCGCCGGTTCGGCAACGCGGGCGACATCGCCCAGGCCGTGGCCTTTCTCGCCTCGGATCGCGCCAACTTCATCACCGGCCAACAACTCGACGTCGACGGCGGGTACAGCATCTGAGAGAGCCTGTCTTCGAGCTCGTTTCGCATGGCGGTGCGAGTAGCGGAACCTGGCGATTTCGCGCGAAATCGCCCACCTCACCCGGTCCGGTCGGCCCGACACCGCCACTTCGAAGACAGGCGCTGAGGTTCGCGTGGGTGGTTGTTCCGGTGCGAACCGGGATTTCACCCACGACCACGAACTGCCCAGCGACGATCCGCGCCCGCCGAGCCCGCAACGGGAATCTCCCGTGCTGCACGGTTCCAGTCGATGCAGTTGGTGACGACACGTGCCCGGAACGTTACGATGCCTGGCGAAATGTCCGCGTTGAGGGAGTTCTGATGTCCGCTGACCACCTGAGCTGGGCACGTGATCGCGAAGGAAGTCTTGGTCCCTCAGCGGAGTTGGACACCGGGGTGCCGACCGCGGCCCGCGTCTACGACGTGATGCTCGGCGGCAAGGACAACTACGCCGCGGACCGGGCGGTCGCCGAAGCGAGCCTGGCGGTGATGCCGGAGCTGAAGGAAATCGCACTGCACAACCGGGCGATCCTGCACCGCGTGGTGCGATACCTCGCCGCCGACGAGGGCATCACCCAGTTCCTCGATCTCGGGTCGGGGCTGCCGACGGCGATGAACACCCACGAGGTCGCGCAGCAGGCCAACCCCCAGGCCCGCGTCGTCTACGTCGACGTCGATCCCATCGTGCTCGCCCACGGCCGCGCGATCCTCGCCAACGACGCCAACACCCGGGTGGCCACCGCCGACATCCGCCAGCCGCGCGAGGTGCTGGACCATCCCGACGCCCGCGGCCTGATCGATTTCGACCAGCCGGTGTGCGTGATGCTGTGCGGCATCCTGCACCACCTCCTCGACGAGGAGGACCCGCAGGGCATCGTCGACACGCTGCGCGAGGCGGTCGCGCCGGGTTCCTTCTTCTTCATCACCAACTTCACCAGGCTCGGCGACGCTCCGGAATCGGTCGAGCTGGAGCGAGTGCTGCTGTCCCAGCTGGGCACCGGACGGGTCCGCACCCCAGCGGAGCTCGCTCGGTTCTTCACCGGCCTGGAACTGCTCACCCCGGGGGTCGTCCCGCTGCCGCTGTGGCGCCCGGACACGCCCGTCACCGATGCCACGTCCACCGCGGCCCGCTTCATGACCGGCGGCGTGGCGCGAAAGCCCTAGTCTGCGCAGCAGTTTCCGCAGGTGCGCGCCTGCCATGTTCTTCGCGCGTTAGCTGCCTCGTTCTCCGGTGGTTCAGCTCTCGACACATCCGCGTCCGCGCCGGGTGCTGAGCTGCACCGACCGAGGAACGAATGGAGAAGTGATGATCAGACCCGGAAAATCCGCGGCCGCGAGCCTGCTTGCGATCGCCCTGGTGGGGATCTGTTCGGGGACCAGCACCGCCGGTGCTGCCGCGCCGGAGGCGGTCCGGGATTGGCAGCGCACCGACGTGTCGCCCGGCGTCACGCTGTACCAAGGGGTGGTGCACGGTAAGCCCGGCGCGGATTTCTGGACCGTGACCGTGGCATTTCCCACCCCCAACGGCTTCCAGGTACTGGGCTCCGAGGCCGATGCCGAGGCGATGGCGGGGCGGCTGGGTGCCAGTGGATTCGAGTCCCGGGTCGAGCGGATCGATTGGCCCGCCGGTGTCGATGCCGCCCCGGGCACCGTCGGATGGCTCGTCCGAACCGGCCGGTTCGCCAGCCGAGACCAGGCCGATGCGCTGGTGCGGGAGGTGAATGCGGCTGGTTTCGCTTCCGGCACCGAGTGGACCGGCGCGGACGCCGTACCGGGCACCGGCATCGCCCGGACCACCGTCGCGATCATCGACCCCAGCCGGTTCGACGGCGAGCTGACCGCCAGCTACGGGAACTCCGTCGCGGGTCGGGAGAAGGTGACCGACATGTCCGCGCAGCGGCACGCAGTGCTGGGCATCAACGCGGGGTTCTTCGTGGTGAATGACGAGGACGGCCTTCCGGGAGCCCCCGCTGGCATCGGCGCCTACGACGGGCAGTTGCAGAGCGCGGCGACCAACGGCCGCGTCGCGCTGGTCCTCGACGGGAACGGCATGCGCCCCAGGATCGCGAAGTTGTCCACGGACGTCGTCGCGTCGGCCCGCGGGCAGCAGCGGATCGTCGACGGGATCAACCGGATTCCCGGCAAGATCCGCAACTGCGGCGGGGTCGGCGGCGACAGCCCGACCGAACGTCCGCAGCACGACGTGACCTGCACCGACCCGGACGAGCTGGTGCTGTTCACCGACGAGCTCGGTGCTTCGACACCGGCTGGCGGTGGTGTGGAGGCCGTTCGCGACGCCACCGGCCGGGTCGTCGAGGTCCGACCGGCTGGTGGCCCGGTCCCGGCTGGAGGCACCGTCGTGCAGGGTGTCGGTGAAGCGGCCAGCTGGCTGACCGCGAACGCGCGGCCCGGTGAACCGCTGCTGGTCGACCAGCGGGTCCGCGACGAACGGGGCGTTCCGGTGCGCCTCGGATCCAGCGACGACGTCGTCAACGGTGGCCCGGAATTGGTTCGGGACGGGCAGATCCGGATCAACCTTCAGCAGGACGGGGTTGTCCACGACGGCGACCGATCCTTCGCTTACACGTGGGGGCTCAAGCGCAACCCGCGGAGCATCATCGGCGTGGACGCTCGGGGCCGGATCATCCTGGTCACCACCGACGGCCGCCAGCCCGGTTTCAGCGACGGCTGGGGCCTGCCGGAGGCCGCCGAGTTCATCCGCTCGATGGGGGCCGTCGACGCGATGGCGCTCGACGGCGGCGGCTCGGCCGCGATGGTCGTCAACGACCGCCTGGTGACCGCGCCCTCCGACGCGACCGGCGAACGCGCTGTCGGCGACGCCCTGCTGCTGTTGCCGCGCCGCTGATCGTGGTCGTGATTGCGGAATCCGGTTGGTGGCGGTTTTAG